>CAZOPF010000042.1:24052-45278 GCA_964581605.1 uncultured Ardenticatenaceae bacterium | reverse complement strand
TAATTGAGTAATTGGGTAATTGGGTAATTACGCAATTACCCAATTACCCAATTACCCATTCCCCAATTACTATGAAAAAACAATACAACATTATCATCATCGGCGGGGGGCATAATGGGTTGACGGCGGCCGCGTATCTGGCCAAGGCGGGCAAATCGGTGCTGGTGCTGGAAAAGCGGGAGGTGCTGGGCGGGGCGGCGGCGACGGAGGAAATCTGGCCCGGCTTCCACGCGAACACGGGCGCGGAAGACGCCGGCATGTTCCAGGACAGCATTGTCAAGGAGCTATTTTTGAAGATGCACGGGTTGGAATTCCGCCAATCGGAGGTGGCGATTTTTGCGCCGCAGGTGGATGGGCCAGCCTTGACCCTCTACCGCGACATCGCCAAAAGCCAGCAGGCCATCGCCGCCTTTAGCCAGCGGGACGCCGAGCGTTATCCCGATTTTGTGGCGCAGGTGAATGGGTTCACGGCCGTGCTGCGCGACATGCTCCTGCACACCCCACCCAACCTGGGCGAGCCGCACCTGGGTGAACTGGTTGGGTGGGGCGGCGTGGGCTTGAAACTGCGGCGCATGGGCGGCGCGGCGATGATGGAATTTATGCGCGTGCTGCCCATGCCGCTGCGCGAATATCTGGACGAATGGTTTGAATCGGACGCGCTGAAGGGGGCGCTGGCGGTGGATGGCATCACCGGCACGATGCAAGGCCCCTGGTCGGCGGGCACCACGCTGCAATTTTTGTACCAGCACAGCAATGGCTTCCTGGCGCAGCGGGCAGTGGCCGGTGGCATGGGCGCACTGTCGGAAGCGTTGGCCAGCGCGGCCCGCCAAAACGGGGCCGAGATTCGCACCGGGGCGGGTGTGGCTCGAATTCAGGTAGACAACGGGCAGGCGATAGCTGTGCTACTGGAAAATGGCGACCAGATTCCGGCCAACGTGATCCTTTCCAGTGCCAGCCCGCGCCATACCTTTTTTGAGTTTGTGGGGCCGCAGCAGCTAGAACCCCGTTTTATGCGGGCGGCACGCAACATCATTTACCGGGGCAGCACGGCCAAATTGCTGCTGGCGCTGGATGAATTACCCCAGTTTGTGGGGCAGACGGATGAGGGGCAGCTGCACGGCCGTATCCGCCACGCCCCCTCCCTGGCCTACATCGAAAAAGCGTATGATGCGGCCAAACACGGCCGTTACTCCCCCCACCCCGTGCTGGATATGGGCATCCCCACCCTCACCGACCCGACACTGGCCCCGCCCGGCAAACATCTGCTCGCCGTTACCATTCGCTACGCGCCTTACTGTCTGGCGGATAGCAACTGGGAGAATGAACGAGAGGGGTTGGTCACGGCCGTCCTCCACACCCTCACCCCCCTCCTTCTCCCCTCCCCTCTGCCCCTCCGCTCCTCCGCCCCCCCGCTCCTCATCACCCCCGCCGACTACGAACACACCTACAGCCTGCCCGAAGGCAGCATCTTCCACGGCCAGATGAGCCTGGATCAACTGCTGGTGATGCGCCCGGTAGCTGGTTGGGGACAATACCGCACCCCCATTGCCAACCTCTACCTCTGCGGCGCGGGCGCACACCCCGGCGGCGGCGTCACCGGCGCGCCCGGTTACAACGCAGCGCAGACCGTGTTATACTCGGCACGGTAACATGAAATGTATGGCAAGAAAGGAGTGCGATGATGGCTGTGGCAAATTTAGTCCCATCTGTTGAAATGGCAAGTGATACGGCCGTACCCGAATACCCCATTTTTCGCCTGAGTGTAGAACAATATCATGCCATGATTCAAAGCGGCGTTCTGACAGAGGATGACCCCATTGAACTATTGGAGGGATGGTTAGTTACGAAAATGCCTCAAGATGCGCCTCATCTTTTCTCATCTCAGGTTTTGCAAGATATTCTGCGAGAAGTCCTGCCGCCAGGGTGGTTCGTGAACATACAAGGGCCGGTTACGACGGCTGATAGTGAGCCGGAGCCAGATGCGGCGGTGATTCGGGGCAACCGGCGCGATTATTTGAAGCAAAAGCCAGGCCCACAAGATACGGCCCTGGTTGTTGAAGTGGCCGATTCTACCTTGCGCCGGGATCGCAACTTGAAAAAACGGATTTACGCGGCGGCGGGGATACCTGTTTATTGGATTATCAATCTGGTAGACAATCAGCTTGAGGTGTTCAGCCAGCCTTCTGGCCCAGCGGTCAGACCAGATTACGGGGAGCAGCAGATTTTGGGGCCAGAAGAAGAGGTAGCGGTAGTCATTGACGGCCGTACCCTGGCCCATATCCCCGTCAAAGAATTACTGCCCTGACCTTCCCCGCTCCCGCCAAAAGAGCAAGCAACAGTTCCTACCCCTTTTACTACACTCAAATAATGGTTGCACGGCCGTATTATCATGCAACAGACAGTTTTCGGACGGAATGCGGACGGCCGTCGCTTATGATCCTGGCTGAGCGCGAGTTAGTTATTAAGGCATGGTTCATAAAGCGGAAGTTGTCCTTTACAAATTGTGGAACGATTTGACAAATCGTCCAGAGAACGATTTGCCAAATCATCCTACAAAGTGCCAGGCTGATTTCTTGGATTTCTGAACCAAGCCGTTATTAACAAAAAGGAAGGTAAACATGAAAACACAAGTTAAAAAGTATTTCCCCTTATTGCTATTTTTAGCTTTACTGCTGCCGGTGGCTGCCTATCTCTCGACAAACGCCACCGCCCAGGAGCAAGTCACAGCCGGCGGTGATACACCCACCATCCTCGTTCCTGAAAACGCGGCCGCAAGCACCGTGCAAAACGCCAAAGTCTGGTGGTGGTACACCCTGAGCTGCACCCCCACTAGCATCGAAGGTGGCGGCTGGCGATTGGAAGAAATCGCCCGCATCGCCACCACCGGTGGCATCACCCGCACCGTTTTCGCCCACGATGAACCCAGCCCCTACTGCGGCGATTGGAGTCCAGAGTTACTGTCTAACGTGGCTGCTGATGACGACTATCTGTACTGGATGAGCAATGCCGAAAATGGGCTGGTCAGGCTCTCCGTCGAAGCAAACGTCGGTGATGCACCTGAACTGGTTTATAGCGGACAGGCCCTGGCCGATGAAATTGAAGAACGCGGCGACTATGTCTACCTGATGGACAACGCCTACGGCATCATCCGGGTGAACAAAACAACCGGCACAGCGTCAACCATTGTCACGGCCGTGCAGCTTGGCGGCCCCTCTCGTGATCTGCAAGTCACCGATGAGTATGTCTACTGGAACCAGGGCGGTTTCCTCAAAATTGCCTACAACAGCGGCGGCGGTGGGGATGGAATTGACACCGGCGTCACCGGTTACATCGCCGAAAACAGCCTGTGCCCACCTGGCGGCCCCTGCCCCAGCACCGAATACGTCTTTGTTGCCCAGGGTGAACAAATCCGCCGCTACAACGTAGACACCCAAACTTTCGGCTCCGTCATCTACGACAGCCCCGTTACCGGCGCATCCGTCGTCGAAATGACGGTAGACAGCAGCCGCATTTACTTTTACGAGCAGCGGGAAGCCGGTTGCAGCCCCTTCTGTGTCTACAACTACGGGCTGTATCGCATCAACCGCACGGCCGTGTTCGGTACGCCCGACCTCCTCTACTTCATTAGCGACAACCTCTTTGGCAGCAACACATTCGACCTGACCCTGGGCGGCCCCAACAACGACTACCTCTTCTGGCACGACCAGGGCGCGCTCAAACGGCTGCCCCGCGATGCCGCCGCCATCCCCAGCATTGACATCGCCATCACCGACATCGAAGTCACCCAATCCATCCAGGACCTCAACGACACTATCCAACTCATACGTGATAAACGCACCGGTGTGCGTGTCTTCGTAGACGCCGCCGGGCAAAACGTACCTGGCGTTAGCGCCCGTCTCTACCGCATCAACAGCCTCGGTTTTATCATAGATGGCCCCCTCGCGCCCAGCAGCGGCACGCACCATCTCACCGTCCCCAACACTCCCGACCGGGCCAACTTCAACCACGCTTTCTATTTTGAACTGCCCAACGACTGGGTTGACGACACCACGTTGCGCCTGCGCGCCCAGGTCAATTACACCCAAATCCCCCCCGAACCCAACTTCACCAACAACAACTTGAATACCAGCACCTTCACCCTGCGCACCTCGCCCACTTTACGCACCCACCTGCTCGTCTGGGGTTACACCGTAGATGGCGACTATTACCAGCCCGGTACCTGGCAGGATGTGAACCAGGCGCGTTCCTGGATACGCCGCGTCTATCCCCTGGCCAGCACACCTGGCGGTTATGAATCACCCGATCCCGGCTTCCGCCTGAAAGTGCGCACCATCAATGACCCTAACCTGGGCGACCATGTCCTGCGCACTTCTGACTTCTGCCTGGACATTCCCGAAGAAGACCGCGAATTTTGCGCCGCCACCTACACCAACAACTGCGCCCAATGGCTGCGGGCCACCGAAGGCATTCCCAATGAAGAGATGATTTATAGCATGATCTGGGAAGAGCCGTCACTGCCCTTCCCGCGCGGTTTTGCCACCGGCAACGTCTCCGCCGGGCCAACCGGTACAGGCACCTGGGGATGGGACAATGATGGCAGCTATGGCGACTGGTATATGGGGCATGAGGTGGGGCATAACGCTGGCCGCGCCCATCCGTCACAAGGTAACTCCTGCGGCCACAGCGCCAGCGACCCCAACTACCCCTATGCCAATGCCGCCATTGGCACGGGCAGCATGTGGGGCTTTGATGTGGGTGACATTGGGCTGAACAGTGTGCTAACGCCGCGTGTATACCCCAACAGCCAATGGCGGGATATGATGAGCTACTGCGACCGGCAGTGGATCAGCGATTACACCTACGAAGGTATCTATGACTTCCTGAGTACGCAACAACTCGCGCCGGAAACGGCTAAACCGCAACCCGTCCGGGCCGGCACAGACACTATCGCCCTGTTTGGCACAATCTATGATGATTCCGATGTAGCCAACTTCCAGGTGGTGGGCTTGTGGGACAGCCCTGGCCCGTATACACCACCGGTTGGCGGCGCGTACCGGATGCGGCTGTTGGGTAGTGGTGGTAACCAACTGGCAAGTTATGACTTTGACGGCGATGCCAGTGATGCCAATCCATCTAACCTCGGTTTTGCCGTAGTTGTCCCCTTCCCGCTCAGCACCACCAGCGTTGAGTTGTCGCGCATCAGTGATGGGCTGGTGCTGGGCACACACCAGATCAGCGCCAACGCGCCGACTATCAGCAATGTGCAACTGGTCGGGGCAACCAACCCGGTGACGGGTACGGTCACGCTGCAATGGCAGGCCAGTGACGCGGACGGCGACCCGCTGATGTTTGATGTGTATTACACGGATGACAACGGGGCAACATACACCGCCTATGCCCTGGCGCTGACGACCACGAGTGTGCAGCTAGACACCAACCAGATGGGCGGCAGCACACAGGCGCGTTTCCGGGTGACGGCCAATGATGGCACGCGCCTGGCGGAAGCGGAGAGCGCCAACTTTACGATGGCGAATAAGCCGCCGACTATCACCATATTGACGCCGCAGGATGGGCTGGAGGTGACGTATGGCACGGCCGTAAACTTTGTCGCGGAAGTCGAAGATTTGCAAGGACACGTGCCCGACGCCAACCTCGATTGGTATGTGAACGGCTCACCCACGCTGATGACTGGCCCCTTCTACACCGCCTATTTGTTACCGGTGGGTGAGAATGTAGTCAGCCTGCGCGTCACTAACAGCCAGGGGCAGTTGAGCATCAAGAGTGTGACGGTGATTGTGAATGATGATCTTGATTACCCCGGCCCGCTGTTGGGCGTGGGACCGGATCAGACCGGTTGGCAGGTGGCGGCAGGTACGGTATTGCCCCAACAAGCCATATTGACCATCAGCAATATCGGCACGGGCACATTGAACTGGACGGCCAGCGAAAATGCAAACTGGCTGACGCTCAGCGCCACTAGCGGCAGCACACCGAACACGCTGACGCTAACGGCCGATCCCACCCTGGTTCCTGAAGGTGTACCCATGGAAACGATGTTGACCATCAGCGGCGACAACGGACAGACGCTGGAGTTGCCGGTGATGCTCACTGTTGGTGTGAACCCCATCTGGGGACCAAACCCAGACGGCATTTACAACATCTTCTTGCCGGTGGTGGTTCGGTAAGTCGTAAAGACCGTCAGTCGTAAAGACCCTAAGGGTTTTTGGAAACCCTTAGGGTCTTAAAGCATGTGCCGGACACGGCCGTACCCGTTACAATACCCCTTTCAAATGAATGAAAGGGGTATTGTTATGTTTGACGTAATCGCTTTTGACGCTGACGACACACTGTGGCCGAATGAACATCTCTACATTATGAAGCGGGATCAGTTTATTGAGATGTTACGGCCGTATGCCGACCCCGGCCATATCGGCCAGACCCTCGACCAGACGGAAATTGCTAACCTGCATTACTACGGCTATGGCATCAAGAGTTTTGCCCTGTCTATGGTGGAAACGGCCGTTCATCTGACTAACGGCCGTGTCTCCGGCGACACCATCCAGGCTATCCTGCAATTCAGCAAGGAGATGCGTGACCATCCGGTGCAGGTATTTGAGGGGGTCACGGCCGTGCTGGACGAACTGCGCCCCCATTACCGGCTCATGATCATCACCAAAGGTGACCTGTTTGAGCAAGAGTCCAAAATCGCCCGCTCCGGCATCGCCGGCCGTTTCACTTATATCGAAGTAGTCAGCGAAAAAGAGGCTGAAACGTATGACGCCCTGCTGCACAAATACGGCATCGCCCCCAGCCGATTTCTCATGGTGGGCAACTCGGTGCGCTCCGATATTTTGCCGGTGGTGGAAATTGGCGGCACGGCCGTACACATCCCCCACGCCACCACCTGGGCGCATGAAATTGTGCCCCATGCCGACCGCAGCCGCTACACCGAACTGGCGCACATCAGCCAGCTTCCCGGCTGGCTGGCAGGACGAGCGGGAGAGGAGTAGAATTCCGTAAACCGTGTCTTTGGCTTCCTCGGCCCCAACGGCGCGGGCAAAACCACCACCGTGCGCATGCTCACCTGCCTCATCGCCCCCATGCCGGGGCGCGCCACCATCATGGGCCACGAAGTGGGCCAAGAGAGCCAGAACATCCGCCGCCACGTGGGGCTGCTGACGGAAACACCGGGCATGTATGACTGCCTCTCTGCCCCCCCGCTCCCCATCTCCTCACCCCCGCCAACTACAAACACACCTACAGCCTGCCCGAAGGCAACATCTTCCACGGCCAGATGAGCCTGGACCAACTGCTGGTGATGCGGCCGGTGGCCGGTTGGGGGCAATACCGCACCCCCATTGCCAACCTCTACCTCTGAGGCGCGGGCGCGCCCGGTTACCATGCGGCACAGTGTGTTCTAAATGGTAGGTAATCGTTTTAAGTGATCGTTTGCAAATAAGTTAGTGATTGGGTAATTGAAGGGGCTAATTACCAAATTACTCAATTACATAATTACTGCACGGTTACTATGTGTCAACAAATACGGGGCAGCATCTCCCCCGCCAGCCTATCCACCACCCGCAAACTGCCGATGACCGTCTTTAACAATACACGGCCGGCCGGGGCCTCTTTCACTTCGCCAATGATGACGGCCCCTTGCCCATAGGGATGCTGGCGCATGGCGGCCAGCACGGCATCCGCCTGGGTGCGGGGCACAAAAGCCAGCAGCCGCCCTTCATTGGCGATGTAGAGCGGATCAAAACCCAACATCTCGCAAGCAGCGCTGACCGACGGCCGTACCGGAATCGCCCCCTCTTGCAGCACCACCGCCACGCCCGATTGCCGGGCAATCTCATTTAACGTACTGGCTACGCCGCCCCGTGTAGGGTCACGCAGCACATGAATCTGGCGGCTGGCAGTCAGCATCGCGGCTACCAGGCCATTTAACGGGGCCGCATCGCTGACCACCTCCGCGTCAAAGCCTAACTCTCCCCGTGCCGCCAGCACCGCGATCCCATGATCCCCCATCGGCCCGGAAAGGATGATCACATCTCCTGGCCGGGCATTGGCGCCGCTGATCTGCACCCCCGCTGGGATCATGCCCACTCCGGCCGTGTTGATATATAGTCCATCCGCCTTGCCTCTTTGCACCACCTTCGTATCCCCGGCCACAATTTGCACCCCCGCTTCGGCGGCCGCTGCCCGCATGGAATCTACCACCCGCGCCAGCACTTCCATCGGCAACCCCTCCTCCAAAATAAACCCGGCGGTCAGGTAGTGAGGAACCGCGCCCATCATCGCCAGGTCATTCACCGTGCCACAGACGGCCAATCGGCCAATATCCCCGCCAGGGAAAAAGAGGGGCCACACCACATGGGAATCAGTACTGATGGCCATACGGCCGTGTCCCCCCACTGAGACCACCCCCGCATCATCCCCCGCCGCCAGCGCCGGGTTGGCAAACGGCGGCAGAAAGAGGCGGCTGATCAAATCATGGGACATTTTGCCGCCAGAGCCATGCCCCAACACAATCTGCCCCTCATGGGGCAGTGGCAGCGGGCAGACCAGGCCGTTTATTGAAAGTTCGCTGTCACGCTCCATAAAATTGTCCTCAAAGATAACGAAGGCCGATTACCGATCATGGGTTACGGATTATGGATCACCGCTCACCAATTACCGGCGTCAAGTTCAGATGACGGCCGTAGCGATAATATGCCGCACACGCTCCTTCCGCCGAGACCATCGTCGCCCCCAACGGCGACTCCGGCGTACACAGGCTGCCAAACGCCGGGCAATCATGCGGCTTTTTCAGCCCCTGCAAAATCTGCCCGGCAATACACAACGGCGACTCCTCCGGCTGAATATCCCCCACATCAAAACGCACTTCCGCGTCAAAAGCGGCAAATTCTGGCCGCAGCCCCCAGCCGCTTTGCGGAATCTGGCCAATGCCCCGCCACTTCCGGTCACGCTGTTCAAATACCTCGTTGATGACCGCCTGAGCCGGTTGGTTGCCTTCAAATGTGACCGCCCGTTGATAGGCATTAGCCACCGTCACGTCGTTCGCTTCCAGCAGGCGCACGGCCGTCAAAATCCCCTGGGCCACATCCAACGGTTCAAACCCCGTCACCACTATCGGCGTCTGGTAGCGGGCGGCAATCGGCGGGTACTCCCAATAGCCCATCACCGCGCACACATGCCCGGCCGCCAGAAAAGCCTGCACCCGGTTATGGGGCGATCCCAAAATGGCGTGCATGGCCGGCGGCACGCACACATGCGAAACCAACACGCTGAAATTTGTTACCCCCAGATTTTTGGCCTGCAACACACTCATGGCGTTGGCCGGGGCCGTCGTCTCAAAGCCGATGGCAAAAAAGACCACCTCTTTATCCGGGTTTGCCTGGGCAATTTTTACGGCGTCCAGCGGTGAATAGACCACACGCACATCGCCGCCATTCGCCCGCACCGAGAACAGGTCACGGCCGCTGCCCGGCACCCGCAGCATATCGCCATACGAAGTGAATATGACGCCAGGGTAGGCGGCAATGGCTAACGCCTTGTCAATCAGTTCCAGCGGCGTGACGCAAACGGGGCAGCCGGGGCCATGCACCAATTCAATTTCTGGCGGCAGCAGTTGGTCAAGACCATGCCGCACAATGGCATGGGTTTGGCCGCCACATATTTCCATCAGTGTCCACGGCCGTGTCACCATCCGCCACACCTCACGCAAGATGCCCTGCACCAGTTCCGCATCGCGGTATTCTGCGACGTATTTCATCTACCGTTCCCCTCAATTACCCAATTACTCAATTACGGCAATGTAATTGGGTAATTCGGTAATTGGGTAATTGTTATGGCCCAATTTCTGCCTCTATCGCCACCATTTCCCGCAAGGTTTCCAACGTGGCGTTGGCCTCCTCTTCACTCAGGCGGCTGATGGCAAAACCGACATGGATGACGGTATAGTCACCCACTTCAGCTTCCGGCACATAAGCCAGACACGCCTCACGCACCACACCGCCAAAATCCACCTTGCCCATCGGCAGGCCGTTGGCTTCATACCGCTCCATTATTTTTCCGGGAACACCTAAACACATAATGTACTCCATTGAAAACGACCCGTAAATTTCACAGATGATACAGATTATTTTTATCTGTGAAATCTGTGTCATCTGTGGATTCCCTTTCCTACTCTCCCATCGCATATCTCCGGGCAGCGATGACGGCCTGACCTAAAGCCAGCCCGCCATCGTTGGCAGGCACTTTTTGGTGCCAGTGTACCGTAAATCCGCCCGTTTCTAATTGGGGAATCGTTTGCCGCAGCAACGTCATGTTCTGCCAGACGCCGCCGCTGAGGACAACGTCAGACAGGCCGGTTTGTTGGCGCATGTGCTGGCACACGGCCGTAACCATGGCCGCCACACTGTTATGAAAACGAGCAGCCATCACGGCCGTACCCACCCCGCGCCTCAAATCCTTGACGATCTCATGCAGCACAGGCGTTGGATCCATACGGCCGTTTATGAAGGTGAAAGGGTACACGGCCGTTTCCATTTCATCCACCAACGCTTCCAGTTCCATCGCTGCCTGCGCTTCATAATTCACCACCTGCCGCACCCCAATCAGCGCAGCCACCGCATCAAACAGCCGCCCCATGCTGGTCGTTAGTGGCGCATTCACCCCCGTCTGCAACTGCCACCGCACCACCGCCAACTGCTGACTGCTCACTGCTAACTGCCCCCTGCTCACTGCTAACTGCTCACTGTTGGTCGCCCACCGCACCGGCGGCAAATCCTCCCCCCACTCCATACCCGCCCGATGCAGCCAACTGAGCGCCACCCGCCAGGGCTGGCGCACGGCCGTATCGCCGCCGGGCAAAGGGATGGGGATGAGGTGATACGGCCGTGTGTACCCCGCCGCATCCGCCACCAAAAACTCGCCGCCCCACATCGTGCCATCGTCCCCATAACCTGTGCCATCTAACGCCACGCCAATAACGGGACGGCCGTCGGCCAATCCCTGCTCGGCCATACAAGAAACAATATGCGCGTGGTGGTGCTGCACGCCAACGGCCGGAATCCCCTCCCGCTCCGCCCGTTCCAGCGCATAGCGCGTCGCCAGATAGTTGGGATGGAGATCATAGGCAATCAGTTCCGGCTTCACCCGAAACAGCCGCTCAAAATGGACAATCCCCTCTTCAAAGGAGCGCAGCGTCTCATAATTTTCCAGGTCGCCCATGTGCTGGCTCATAAAAGCATATTGCTCCCGCGCCAGGCAAAACGTGTTTTTCAACTCCGCCCCCGTGGCCAGCAGCGGCGGCAATGGATGAGCCAGTTGGATAGCACCCGGCGCATACCCCCGCGAACGACGGAGAGGATAAACAAACCGCGAAGGGCGCGAAGAGCGCAAAGGTTTTGTTGTCTGCTGTGCCTCCTCTGCCCTCTTTGCGGTTAAATCCACAACACACATAACGGAATCATCACAGCGCACATGAATGTCGCGGTTGTGCAGCAAAAAGGCATCGGCCAGAGCGGACAATCGCTCCAGCGCCTCGTCGTTGCTATAGGCAATCGGCTCCTCGCTCATATTGCCACTGGTCATCACTAAAACCGATGATGGGGCGAGCAGCAGGTAATGTAATGGGGTGTAAGGGAGCATCACGCCCAGGCTGTTTTGTCCGGGAGCGATCAGGGATGGGAGCGGTGAATCCGGTCGGCGTTTGAGCAGGACAATGGGGCGTTCACGGCCGTGTAGCAATTCCCGTTCCGCCCCATTCACCAAACAATGCTGCTCAACAGTTGCCATGTCCGGCATCATCAGCGCAAACGGCTTGTCTACGCGCAATTTACGCTGGCGCAGGGTGGCTACGGCCGTTTCATTCAACGCATCACACGCCAGATGAAAACCGCCCAACCCCTTCACCGCCAGGATGTGCCCCTCGGCCAGCAGTTGCCGGGCTGTTTCAATGGGATGTGCCACCTGCAACCTGCCACTTGCTACTTGCAACCACACCTGCGGCCCACAAACGGGGCAGGCCACCGGCTGCGCATGAAACCGCCTGTCCAGGGGATTGTCATATTCCGCCTGGCACTCTGGGCACATGACAAAAGGGGCCATCGTCGTGTTAGGCCGGTCATAGGGGATGTCTTGAATGATGGTAAAACGGGGGCCGCAGTGGGTACAGTTGATGAAGGGGTAGTGGGAACGCCGGTCGGCCGGGTCAAACAGTTCCCGCAGGCAATCCGGGCAAACGCCCACGTCCGGGGAGATGGGTTGGAAGGTGCCGGGCACGGCCGTAGAGGGCACAATGGCAAATCCCGTGAAGCCATCTACCGGACATTCGTTGACCACCAACGTATCAATACGGGCCAGCGGTGGCAGGTCATGTTGTAGTGAATATAGGAAGGTGTGCAGGGCAGCCGGATGGCCGTTCACCACCATCTCCACCCCTGCCGACGTATTCCGCACCCAGCCCGTCAGCCCGTGCTGCTGCGCCAACCCATACACAAACGGCCGAAAACCCACCCCCTGCACCACGCCGGTGATATGAATTACCCAGCCGACATCCACCACCTGCTCAACCATCATCCACCTGTGTACGCAGCCATTCAATCCATGCATCAATCCCCTCCCCCGTCTTGCAAGAGAGCGGGAAAAAGGCGGCATCCGGGTTGAGCAGTTCGATACCCTGCCGGAAGTAGGCGACGTTGAAGTCAACGTAGGGCAGCAGATCGGTCTTGTTCAAAATGAGGGCGTCAATGCCCCGGTAGATGCCGGGGTATTTGTACGGTTTGTCGTCTCCTTCCGGCACGCTGGCGACGACGATGTTGGCGTGTGTGCCCAGCTTAAACCCGGCCGGGCAGACCAGATTGCCCACATTTTCCACCACCAGCAGATTGAGGGCGGCCAGGGGTAGTTGGGGCAATGCCTTTGCCAGCATGGCCGCATCCAGGTGGCAAGAGCCGCCAGTGTTAATTTGTACGGCCGGCATCCCGGCCGCCAACACTTTGTCGGCGTCAATGGTGACGGGGGCGGTGTCGCCTTCAATGACGCCAGGAGTGAGGTGGGGGGCGACGGCCGTGATCGTCCGCAAGATCAGGCTCGTTTTGCCCGCGCCGGGCGAGGCCATGACGTTGATGGCAAAAACGTCGTTTGCATCCAGCAGCGCCCGGTTTTGCTGCGCCAACCGGTCGTTGGCGCTCATAATCTCTTCGACAATGGTGACTTTCGTCATGGTTTGCTCGTCATGGGCCATTCGGCCAGTTCCAGACTATCCAACCTGAATTCCTGGCCGGTGAGAATGGTGACACGGCCGTGACCACATGCCGGGCACACCATCAACTCACCCTGCGCCAGCCCGTATTCACAACCACAATCCTGGCAGCGCAAACGGGCGGGCACGCGGGTGAAGTGCAGTTGCGCCCCTTCACACACCGTGCCCCGGCTGATGATGTCCCAATAAAACTGAATGGAATCATCTATAAAAGTGGAAAGCTCACCAATGACCAGGTAGAGGTCTGTGACCTGCCCGCCGCCGACCGCCGCCGCGTGGCGTTCGGCTATCTGCAAAATCTGCCCGGTCACGGCCAATTCGTGCATAGTGTCAGTGTAACACTCACTGGCCGATGCTCCCCCTCCCTTTCGTCATGCGTTTGTGATGACGGTTATCACCTTACACATGTTATAATCTCTAGCAATGCGAGTAGATAAGATTGTCATCCCCGTAGCAATCCAGGACAAGCTGGAAAGAAAGCATCAAGTGCAGGTGGATGAGGCGCGGGAGACCCTGCTCAATAATCCGCGCATACGTTTTGCTGAAAAGGGACATATGTCCAGCGAGGATGTTTTTGCGGCAACCGGGCAGACCTTTGGTGGAAGATACCTGATTATCTTCTTTGTTTACAAACCGGCTACCCATACGGCCGTTATCATCAGTGGCCGGGATATGACGAAAAAAGAGAAAAGACAGTATGGCCGAAAATAAAAGTTCTATCTCACAAGCGGACAGTTACGAAGCGATTGGCGAATTTTGGGATACCCACGACTTCACCGAATTTGACGATCCTGAACGGTCTGACATCGTATTTGAAATACATGACACGGTGCGAATTGAAGCCGGATTATTGAGTACCCTGGAGAAAGAAGCCGCAGCGCGCGGGGTTAGCACCGAGACGTTGGTCAATTTGTGGCTGTTTGAGAAAATTAAATCCCTTTCTGCGCCGGGCGATTAATCAAACTTTTCAAAAGGTGCGTCACACGGCCGTCGCCGCCGCCAGGAGGATGCGGGTGGCGTGCAGCCGTTCCATGGCCGTTTTGGCAATCTGTATTTGCAGGCCGTAGGCCAGGTCGTGGTCTTGTTCACAAAGCTGGTGCAGGCTGGCGGCGTGAATTTGCAGGAGCGTGCAGGGGGTGGTGGTCACGGCCGTGCTCGTCAACTCATATGGCTCCACCAGCGCCGAAATCGCCAACACCTCGCCGGGGTTAATCGTGCCGATGTGGAAATCCTTGCGCAGTTCGGGCAGGTGTTTGTCTTCGACGATGTAGTGCAGGTCAATACGGCCGTTGACCAAAAAGTACAACATCTCCGCCTTCTCCCCTATCGTAAACAGGATGGTGTTCTTGGGCAGTTCCCGCTCTTCCGTCATCATCGCCACCTGGCGCAGTTGCTCCGCGTTCAAAAAGCCAAAAAACGGATACCGTCGCAGTAGTTCTGTGGAAACCATTTTGTCCTCCTTAATAGATACACGGATGACACGGATTAGACGGAGTTACACGGATTTTTTAGCGATTTATCCGCGTAAACCCGCCTTATCCGTCCAATCCGTGTATCCATTTCTCAATCTCCGCCAACACGGCCTTCACCGCCACCGGAATTGCGTCTGTTACGGCCGTGCTCAACTCCTCTGAAAAGTCATACACCCGCTCCGCTTCAATGCCCACAATGGTGATGTCTTCCGGCAACTGTGCGCCCATCTGCCGGCCTAAAGTGAGGGCGGTGGTCAGGGAGAGGTCGTGTACGGCCGTCGTGTGCCCCGCGCTCCGGTCAGGTAAATCGCTTAAGGGGAAAGTGGTGATGGTTCCGATACGGCCGTGTCCCGTGTGTATGGCGTCTACAATAATCGCCCGATCATAGCCGACCAGCCGCTCCATCAGGCTGAGGCCGCCTAATGCCAGGCAATCCACTTCGACGGACGGCCGTAAACTTCGTACCTCTTCCGCCACCCGCCAACCCACCCCATCATCCCCCAAAATCGGGTTGCCCAGGCCAATGACAATTGTTTTGTTAGTTACCATGTCCGATCATAGTAGATGACTTCGTGGACGATCTTGTCACCCTCTATTTCCAGAATCGAGACGCCGTGCGTAGAGTAGCCCTCCCCTTCATTTGTGCCCGACCATTCCCACTCAACAGCCGCCCAACGGCCGTCTGCAGAAATAAAGAAGGTCGTGTTATCAATCGCCACATCGGGGAGGGAATACAACCAACGGTACATTTCCTCTACCTGCTCCTGGCTGGTGAAATAATCCCCATACGCAGGATCCTCCCAAACAACATCATCCGCATAAAAGGAAACTGTCTTCATCAGATCAAGTGCCTCACTTGCGACCATCCACTCCTTGACCAATTCTTCTGTGGCCTGGGCTGGGGCAGTGGTAGGAGCAAGACTCGGCGTGGGGGTGGCAGCGGGAACAGGGGTTGGCATTGGGGTAACGGGCGCAAGCGCCGTGCATGAAACCAGGAAAAAAGCTGCTGTCAGCCAGATCAAACAATAAATCACGCGCATTTTGACCTCCCATATTCAGTTGTTGCCTGAGGCGGGCACACACCCCAGACGTATCAAACCATCAACTATTCAGCCTCCACACATTGGCTCAATCGCTCTACTACTCCGCCGTTAACATCCCGAATAGTCACTTCCAGTGGCATTTGTCCTGGCAGGCTGTGGGTGGCGCAGCCGAAACAGGGGTCATAGGCGCGGAAGGCCATCTCGACCCTGTTCAGCAGCCCTTCGTTCACCACCGTGCCCTTGTGAATCAGGCTTTGCGCCGCCTTTTTGATGGACATGGAAATGGGCGCGTAATTGTTCGTCGTGCCCACAATCAGATTCACTTTGGTCAGGATACCCCGTTCGTCCGTCCAGTAATGGTGCGTCAGCGTACCGCGTGGCGCTTCGACGATGCCTACCCCTTCCGTCGGCGTCTGCGTGGGCATGGTGTGAATATGCGGCGAAGTAATCTCCTCATCGGTTGCCAGTTCCACCAGCCGCTCGGCCGCATAGAGCAGTTCAATCAGCCGCGCCCAATGCGTCGCCAGCCGTTGATGCACCGGTTTGCCGCCCAACGTCTCGTAGAATTTCTCATACTGTTCCTGTGCCAGCGGCGTGGCCAGGCCGTCGGCCGCATTTAGCCGGGAGAGCGGTGTGGCCATGTAAATGCCGGAATCCTTGCCATCCACAAACCCCTTCCAGCCCACCTTTTTGAGGTAGGGGAATTTGAGGTATGTCCACGGCTCCACCCGTTCGGCGATCCACTCCGTGTATTCATCGGGGCCATATTTGCCCAGCCGTTGGCCGCCCGGGTCTACCACACTGACACGGCCGTCATAAAAATTCACCCGGTTCTGCTCATCCACCAACCCAATATAATGGGTACGGTGGGTATAAATGTCGCCCAGGATCAAATCCAGGTAGGCCGGATTGCCCAGCACCATGTCGCTGAACAGTTGCAGACTGAATTGGGCAAATTCAATGCCCCACCGCCCCATCTGCTCAATCTCCACCCGCTCCGCCTCCGTCAGCCCTTTGGTCACGCCGCCGGGGATGGAAGTGCAAGGATGGACTTTACGGCCGCCCAACATCTCCACAATCGTATGCCCCACTTTCCGCGCCTGAATCACCTTGCCACCAATCTCCAGCCCCACCTTGTGAATGACGCCCAGGATATTGCGTTCGGCTACGGGCGCATCCGGCCCCATGACAAAGTCCGGCCCACCCAGCGCATAAAAATGGGTGGTATGGTCGGTGAAATAAAAGCCCATGTACAGCAGTTCGCGCAGCTTTTTGGCGGCTGAGGGGGGATCCACACCGTACACCGCATCGGCCGCTTTGGCGGCGGCCATATGGTGCGCCTCCGGGCACACGCCACAAATACGGTTGGTCAGCAGGGGCATCTCCTCCACCGGCCGCCCCACACAAAACCGTTCAAAACCGCGCAGTTCTGGTATCTGGAAATAGGTGTTGGCCACCTCGCCTTCCTCATCCAGAAAAATCTCAATTTTGCCATGCCCTTCCAGGCGGGTGATGGGGTCTATGGTGATTCGTGTCATGGGTTTATCTCCTAAAGAGATCGGAGATTGGAGATTAGTGATTGATTGCCAGAGAATCTCCAATCTCTACTCTCGTTAGTGTCACAAAGTTTTCGCCACCCCCTTAAGGCTACAACAGATGGAGAAATAAGCAGATAAATTTCCAGAGAGGAATCCGTTTATTTCTTTATCCGCTGTAGTCATGGCGAAAAACGAATGACACCAACTAATCTCTAATCTCCTGCCAACGCCGGCCGCGCTGCGTGCAGCAGCGAATGGGCCAGGTTAAAGCGGTAAAAGGTGCCGGCCGGGTCGGGGATGCCGTCCAGGATGGCCTCGATTTCGTCGGGTTCGTTACTGTCAATGACGGAGGCTACGGCCGTCATCAGCCGCGCCCCATAATCCACCACCCCGGCCGCCGGGCCATAACAGCCAATACAGGCCGCGCCAGCCATGGGGCAGCGCGCCCCACAGCCGCTGCGCGTGGCCGGGCCGTTGCACAAAATCCCCTGCTCCAGCAGGCACAATTCCGGGTCTACCTCGGCCACCTCGTGAATCCGCACCAGCTTGGTAATCTTCTTGATGTTGCGGGCGCGCTGGCACTCTTCGCACACCGTCGAATTCCCTGCGCCAATGACCGTCCCCTTGGGCGGTAGTTCCGCTTCGCCATGCAACACAGCAATTACCAGGTCAATGACAGCGGCAATCTGGTGCGACTCTGGTGGGCAGCCCGGCATGAAGTAATCCACATCCACCACCTGATCCAGCGTGCGCAGCACCGGGTAAAACACCGGGATGTGCAACATGCCTTCGGGAACCTGGTAGCTGAACTGCGGCCGTATGCCCTGCGAGTTTTCGGTACTCACACTGCCATAGGCGGCGTCAAACACCTGCTGCATGGAGGACAGATTCGCCAATCCGGGGATGCAGCCCTCATTGGCGCAAGAGCCAAACGCCACCAAAATCTGCGACTTGCGGCGCAGCAGCTTTGCCATTTGTTCGTTTTCTTCGTTGCGAATGCCGCCGTTAAAGAGCGTCAGCAGGATAGATTTATCGGGCATCGCCTCCACGTCTTTATACTTGGCGTCCATGGCCACCGGCCAAAACACCACGTCAAAGTTAGCGTCCACATCCAGAATCTTCTCGCCAATGTTCAAGACGGCGATCTCGCAGCCGCCGCAAGCGGCCGCCCAATACATGGCAAACTTCGGTTTTTCTTTGGGAACCTGTCCGTTTTTGCTCATGCCGGCACCTCCTCTGGCATTATTTCAACGGGGATGGGGTGGGGTTCACGGCCGTAACCATTCCCATTCACATGCGCCGCCGCCAACCGCCCCGGCCAATTCAGCGGCCCCATAGCCCGGATTTCCGCCACAAAATGCTCAATCTCCTGCGCCAGCCTTACCCCCTCGGCCGCGCTGGCCCACACCAGCTTCACCCGCTGCGGCTCAATGCCCATCTGGGCCAACGTGCGCCGCAGCAGCAGCACCCGCCGCAGCGCCTTGTAATTCTGCTCCAGGTAATGGCACTCCCCCGGATGGCAGCCAGTGATCATCACCCCATCCGCCCCCTCCGCCAGCGCCTTCAGCACAAAGGTCGGGTCCATGCGCCCGGAACACATCAGCCGGATCAGGCGAATGTTGGGTGGGTATTTGATGCGGGCCGTACCGGCCAGGTCAGCCGCCCGGTAGCTGCACCAGTTACAGGTAAAGCCGATGATGACAGGTTCAAATGTTTCGTCCATGAGTTTCTCCTACAGTTGCGCCACACCTTGAAGGTGCGTCGCAACTTTGGGGCTAAATAACAGCAACCCCTCAATCTGCGACATGATCTGCTCATTGCTAAAGCCGCTGCCGCTGATGGCGCCGGCCGGGCAGGCAGCCACACAGGTGCCACATCCCTGGCACAGCGCATGATTGATCTCCGACACCATCGAATCTTCATGGAACAAAATGGCGTTAAACGGACAGAGGCCATTGCAAATGCGGCAACCAGAGCAGTGGCGTGCGTCTATGGTGGCCCGCACCGGCTCCAGCTCGATTTCGCCTTTGTTGATCCGGCCCAATACACGGGCCGCCGCCGCCGCCCCCTGAGCCACACTGGCCGGAATATCCTTTGGCCCTTGCACGGTTCCGGCGATGAAAATACCCTCGGTCATGGTAGCCACAGGGTCAAGTTTGGGGTGCCTCTCAATAAACCAGCCGTTGGCGCTGCACGAGATACCAAACTGGTAGGCCACTTCTTTGGCATCGCGCCGCGGTTCCAACCCGGCGGAAAGGATAACCATGTCCACCGGAATACGGCGCTGCCGCCCGGCGAGGGTGTCTTCTACCTGCACGATCAGCTTGCCATCTTCGCTGGGCAGGCGAGCGGCGTCGGTCACTTCGGCCACCCGGCCGCGTACAAACACCGTGCCCTCTTCCAATACGCGCTGATAGAACTCGTCGTAATCCTTGAAGGCGGTGCGCATGTCAATGTAAAAGTTATAGACCCGAGCGCCGGTACGCTCTTTGACCAGGTGGGCAAATTTGAGGCTGGACATGCAACAGATGACGGAACAGTAATTGTTGTAGTTGCGGTCGCGGCTGCCCACGCAGTGGATGACGGCTACCGATTCTGGCTTTGTCACGCCATCACGCAGCACAATCTGGCCGTTGGTTGGCCCGGCGGCGTTACAGAGGCGTTCAAATTCCAGGCTGGTGAAAACATTGGCCAGACGGCCGTAGCCATATTGCGGCACCCGCCGGGCGTCAAACAGATCAAAACCTGTTGCCAGGATAATGTTGCCCACCTGTACCGTGATAAATTCCTCCTCCTGGTCAAATTTGATAGCGTCGGTAGGGCAGAACTTTTCGCAGGCGCGGCACTTGCCGTTGATGAAATAGGTGCAATTCTCCGCGTCAATCACCGGGTATTTGGGCACCGCCTGGGCAAAGGGGGTGTAGACCGCTTTGCGGTAGCCCAATCCGGCCTCAAACAGATCATCAATCACCCGCTTCGGGCACTTCTCCCAACAAATGCCGCAGCCGGTACACAGGTTGGTGTCAATGTAGCGCGGCTTCTTGCGAATGGTGACGGTGAAGTTGCCCACAAAGCCATCCACCCGCACCACTTCGCTCCAGGTGAACAGGTCAATGTGGGGATGCCCGCCTGCGTCCACCATCTTCGGCGTCAGGATGCAGGCAGCGCAGTCCATGGTGGGGAAGGTCTTGTCAAACTGGGCCATATGGCCGCCAATAGAGGGTTCGCGCTCCACCAGGTAGACATGATGACCGGAGTCGGCCAGTTCCAGCGCCGCCTGTATCCCGGCAATGCCGCCGCCTACCACCAGCGTGGCCGGATGGATGGGAATATGCAGCGGCTCCAATGGTTCGTTGTGAATAACGCGCTCAACGCCGCCGGCCACTACCGCTTTGGCTTTTTCAGTAGCCGCTTGTTTGTCAGTATGCACCCAGGAAACCTGCTCGCGGATGGAGACCAGTTCGCACAGGTAGGGGTTCAGCCCGGCGCGGGCACAGGCGGTGCGGAAGGTCTTTTCGTGCAAATGGGGGGAACAGGCGGCGACAACGACGCGGGTCAGCCCTTCCTCTTTGATGTCTCGTTCGATCAGTTCTTGCCCCAGGCTGGAACACATAAATTTGTAGTCGTGGGTGATGACTACACCCTCATCGCCCAGCCGCTCTTTGGCCCAGGCAGCTACGTCAGCTACATCTACGGTGGCCGCGATGTTGCTACCACAGTGACAGACGTAGACGCCGATACGTTCTTTGGCTTTTGGTTGGTCGTTCATAGGCTTCTCCTGGTGGCAGGTTGCAGGTGGCAGGTGGCAGGTGGGTCAATCACTTGCCACCTGCCACTTGCCACTTGCTACTTCTTGTGTAACGGCTGCGGCATGGGCAGGCTGGGATCATCACGGCGGGCGCG
>CAZOPF010000042.1:0-23952 GCA_964581605.1 uncultured Ardenticatenaceae bacterium | reverse complement strand
TGGAAATGTTTGTTGGCGTCATCCTGGTAAGCATCCAGATTAAGCTGGCACATGGGGCACAGTGTGACCATGATGTCGGCCTGGTATTGGTCGGCCGCATACAGCAGGCGGCGAATGAGTTCATAGGCGACGGGGGCGCTGATCTGAGTCATGTGGCCGCCGCAGCAATGGGTTTTCACCGGGAAATCTACCACTTCCGCGCCCAACGCTTTCATCAGTTCATCCAGGATGATGGGATATTCGGGGCTGCCAAAGCGGTTTTCCGGGTCGGGGCGCACCACCATGCAGCCGTAGTAGGGGGCGACGCGCAGGCCGGTTAACGGCCGTACCACCTTCCTTTTAACCGCATCCAACCCCACTTTATGCACAATCACATCCAGCAAATGGCGGATTTTCAGCGTGCCGGGGTCGTAATGCAGCCCACCGGCGGCCAACGCTTCATTGACCTGGGTGTGGAGACGGCCGTCTTTCTGCATGTACCGGTCAGTCTTTGCCAGGTTCAAATAACAGGCGCTGCATCCGGCCAGGACGGTGTTGGAGCCGTTGGCTTGTTGGGCAGCCAGGGCCAGGTTACGGCCGTTCAGGGCATACGCTGGCAGCCGCGCCACCGAAATGTATTCCGTGGCCCCACAGCAGTTCCAATCCGCAATTTCTTCCAGCTCCCAGCCGATGTCTTGTTGAATCGCCAGCAAGGAATCCAGATACGGCCGTGCGCTACGCTGCATCGAACAGCCCGGATAAAAGAGATACTTGGTCATGTGACTGCCTCCAATTCTTTGGCCCGGTTCAGGATGGCCTGCAACTGGTCAATAGCCTCAATTTTGTGCGGCGATAAATCCATGCGCCCTTTGGTGAACATGCCCAGCCCCATTTGGGCCGTATCGCGCAGCCCCGTAGGACGGTGGCGCAAAAAGTGACGGGTAGCCAGACCAAATTCAAAGCTACGGCCGTAATTCTCCACATACTCCACAAATGATTGCGACCAGTCTGGGGCTGTGCTATCTACAACACGCTGCTGCGCAATTGCCATATTCTTGAGCGTATACATGATGTCCGGGATGTGTACCTCTTGCGGGCAGCGGATGGCGCAGTAATAACAAGACACACAGTACCAGGGCGTATTGCTGGACAACACCTCTTTCTCCATATCCGCCCGAATCATGGCAAAAATCTGGCGCGGCGTATTGTCCATATCGTCCCCAGATGGGCAGGAACCACCACAGGTGCCGCACTGAATACACATCTCCAGACGCGACTCCCCCGGCGTAGCGGCCATCACCCTTTCCAGAAAGGTGGCCGGTGTTTTGGTCTCTGTGGGAAATGGTTGGGTGTACAATGGGCGCCTCCTTATAAAATCAGGAAGGATGAATTAGGAATCAGGAATTTCATCCTTTACCGGATATTTCGGAAAACAAAAAAGCCCCACGTGGGGTGGAGCTGACTTCAACAAAAACAGGGAAAACCGTCAGGCCATTGACACGGCCGTACACATTAACATTCGGCCCCCTAAATGTAAGATGGCGTCTGACGACCAACATGCTGCACCCCACTCAGCTATTTGTGGGAACATTGCAGGCTAGGACGCACAATATTGGAATCAGCCTAACACGGCCTCTCGAATTTTGTTAGTGAAATTTGTCACAATTTAACAGGCAAAAGGTCACAAAAAAGCGTCCGGGTGATCGGGCGATCACCCGGACGCGAGGGAGGGAGGAAGAGGCGATCGGAAAACCGACCGCCCATTCAAGCAGGTTGAATGGCCTGCCGGTAAATGGGACAGGTCACACAAGCGGCAGGCAGAGCGCCTTCGGCCGTCATCCGTTTTGACCAGCAGCAGTCGCCAAACCGGGTATAAGCCGGGCAATACTGCCCTTGCGCCTGGGCGCGGGCGGCGTCTTCCCGATTCCAGCGGTCAACCAGCCGATTCATCAGATAACCCACGCCCACTATCAACACAGTCGGAACCAGACAGCGCAGAGCAAAGAAAATCATCAAAACACCTGTAGCCTGAAACTCGTTCATCATAACCTCCCAGGAGCCCCTAAGGGTTTCAGAAAACCCTTAGGGGCTGACTGCCACTACTGGCTCCACAGCCGGTTCATGCGCCGTTTCTACCAGGCGGTGATCCACCACATACAGGTAGCGGACGCCGACAGTGAATCCGAAAAGGCCAAAAGCGATCACACCCAGGCCCACCTGCCACTCGATGAGCGCCGGCGTGTAACTGGTGAATAGCGGCACAATTTGCTCTGGCAGGTAGCTAAATACCACCAGTTGGCCGATCATGTTGGTATCCCACCGGTAGGCAACCAGGCCAACGACCACAAAAAGCAGGGCTAACCAGTGCAGCGCCGGCCGATCTCGCAGCCGGGCGCTGAGCAAGATCACCGTGGGGATGACGATGCCCAGCAACATTTCCAACACCCAAAAGTTAAAGGCAAACTGTCCGCTGGTGAGCATGTGTAAGGCTTCGGTACGGCCGGGCTGGTGGGTGTAGACCATACTTAATGTGTCCCAGATACGCAGGTAAAGCAGGGCCACCAGCACCCAGCCGATGAAGTGGGAAACTCTATCCAGCCGCCAGTTGTCTACGTAGGCGCGGGGGGTAAGGGCGACGGCCGTTTTAGAGGCCAACACGGTCAGGGCCGGGCCGGCAGCCAGGGCGGAGACGAGGAAGAGGATGGCGAGGGTGGATTTGTACCAAAACGGCCGTGCCGCCAACACCCCATACGTCGCCCCCAATGAGGATTGGTGCATCAGCGACAGCAGCAGCCCACACACGGCCAGGATGGGCGCTAACACATGCACCCACTCCATGCCCTGCCCCAGCCGGGGCCAGCGGCGCTGGACAATGTCCGCCCGGCCTAAAATGGGAATGACTTCCAGCGTCAGCACGGTGAAGTAAAGGACGACGCACATCGTCACTTCCCACAACGGCGAATGGATATTCCAGTAAACCAGGGCGTGCCAGAAGCGGTCAGGGCGGCCAATGTCCATCAGCAGCGTCATCATGGCCATGGTGTAGCCGAGTAAGCCGATGTATACGGCCGTGCGCGCCACCGGTTTTAGTTCATCCTTTTTCAGCAGATAGACGGCCGCCGAAAGGGAAAACGCACCCGCGGCCAGGGCGATAGATGACAAATCAATGCCAATCCACAGACCCCAGGGCGTCAGGTCAGACAGGTTGGTAAGCGCCAGCCCTTGCGTAAGCACCTGATAAGCGCCCACCAACCCCCAGGCCATGAACAGCAGCAGCGTAATTATCCAGAACGGGAAAAGGTAGCGTTTGATTTTTGTTTTCATGGTCTCCTCCGGGAGGTGATTGCGTAATGGGGTAATGGGGTAATTACGCAATTACCCAATTACCCAATTACTTCTTCACCCACACGTCCAATCCGCTGCCGGTTCAGGGCGATTAACGGCGGGCAGGTAATAGACGCGGGGGTCAGTGCCTAAATCGCGGCGTAGTTGCACCGCCTGATGATTTTTCAACACCTGGCTCACCGGCGAATTGGGGTCGTTTAGATCACCGAAGTAGCGCGCCTTACGGGGGCAGGCCACCACACAAGCCGGAGTCGCCTGCGGGTCTACGCCAGGTGTCAACCCTTCCGCCAGACCACGATCAATGCGCTGCACACAGAACGAACATTTTTCCACTATACCACGCGGCCGGCGCGGGATTTCTGGTTCACCCCATTGGGGCACGGCCGGATTTTCGCCGGTGAATCCCTGCCAGTTAAAGGTGCGCGCCCCATAGGAGCAGGCTAACTGGCAGTAGCGGCAGCCGATACAGCGGTCATAATCCATGACCACAATGCCGTCGGCCCGTTTGTAGGTGGCTTTAACCGGGCAGACGCTGACGCAGGGGGCTTCCTGGCAGTGCATACAGGGCACGGGCACATTGATGGGCTTGCCGTTGACTTCGCCGGATTCGACCATGCGCACCCAGGAAGCGCCGGGAGCGGTGTCGTTGTGGGCCTGGCAGGCCAGCTGGCAGTCGCCACAACCCACACAGCGGTTCAGGTCTATGACCATGGCCCACTGGTGTTCCCCGTTGACTTCGTTCTCCGGTGGGGTGGATTCGGCGACTTTGGGCAGGCCTTTGGTGCTGAGCGCGATGGTGGTTACGGCCGTGCCTGCGGCGGCCATCATCATAAATTCGCGGCGGGGAAATGTTTTTTCGTTCATCTTAGTTCCTCCCTTCCTCTTCGTTGTCGTGGCGGCGGAACTGTTTCTCCACCCAGGGCGAGCCTACCAGACCAAATAACATACCGGTCAGCGCCGCCAGAATAATGAAATTCAGCGAACTGTTCACGCCACCTTGCGGCTGAACATCCAGCGCATGGCTGTCATGATCACCCAGCAAAGGAACAACGCCAGCCTGCACGACCTGGGGACTGGGGCCAGGAGCCGGATTTGCCGCTTCTTGCGTTTCCTGATCTGTCATTGGATAGTGCATCTCGCCGCCGTGACATTCGGTGCAGTTCTGTTCGCCAACCGTGAAGTTGTGCTGGCGACTGCCATGCCCGCCACCCATCGCGCCATCAGCAAGCTGGAAGTGGCAATCGGTGCAAAGCAGCCCTTCCATGGCGTGGTTGGTAAAGCTGTAGAAATGGGTCTCTTCCCGATGGCAGGCGGCACAGGTGTCTTCCACGCCGCCCGCCCGCAAGCCATTGTCGTGTGGGTTGTGGCAACGAATACAGGCCATCCCTTCCTGCCCGTGTTGGCTTTCGCCTAACTGGCTGAAGGTATCGGTATGGCACTGCCCACACAGCCGGGATGAAGTGTCGGTGTACATGATTTTCTGCGGGTGTTCATGGGGAGCAGAGGGGTGGCAAACCTGGCAGGCGACGCCTTCGCTTTCGTATTGGCCGGTAGCCGGGTCGTAGCCGGTGGTGTGGCAGGCCAGACATTCGGTGGAGTTGCTTTGTTCTTGCCAGGCTTTGATGAAGCTGGTTTGGGCATAGGCCTGGCTGTGGGTGCCGTTTTCCCACATGGTGGTGATTTCTTCGTGGCAGCTCCCGCAATCTTCCGGGTCAATGGGGGTGATGGGTGGTTCGTTGCTTTGGGCCAGAAGGGTCACGGCCGTGACCGCTCCCCACAACAGCGCACAAACCACGCCGATGAAAAGTCGTTTGATGGTGTGCATTACGTCCTCCCTTGATCCGTAAACCGTAAGCGGCTTACAGCGTGCTATCCGTCAAGGAAAGTGTAGGTTTGCAGAGGGGTACGCACAATTGGCGGGCCACCCCATTTGCCTGTGGCGTGTTTGCCCCATGCGGCATGGGGGGTTGACCCAGGTAAAGATGGGATGCTGCCGGATAGACGGCCGTGACTTGGCCGGGTATGCTGTCACTAACGAAAGGGCGGTTCCGTAACCCATTATCCGTAATCCGAAGTCCGATTACGGATTACCGGTTACGGATTCCCCGGAGGATATGATGATGAACGAAATGACAGTTATTCTGGTGATTGTTTTGTTATTTGCTTTGCGGTTTGGCTTGCCGCTGCTTTTGATGTTAGGCGAGGGTTATGTGGAAAATCGCTGGCTGAACCGTCATCCGTGATGCGTGATGCGTGAGCCGATTGCCGATTACCGATGGGCAGGGTGACAACAAACGTAGCGCCCTGCCCCACCTGGCTGTGAGCGGTTATCATCCCGCCATGCCGCTCCACGATCTTTTTGCAGATCGCCAGCCCCACGCCACTCCCCTCGTATTGGTCACGGCCGTGCAGCCGCTGAAAAATGCCAAAAATTTGCCCGGCATATTTATCTTCAAAACCGATGCCTTGATCGGCCACGCATAACTGACAATACGCGCGCCCATCCTTATTGATTGTTTCCGCCCATATCCGTACCAACGGCGGCTGATCTGGCTGGTGGTATTTCAAAGCATTGCTCAGTAGATTTTGCATCAATTGGCGCATTTGCATCAGGTCAGCTTCAATAGCAGGTAAATGGCTCACCTGTAGTTGTCCGCCGCTTTGTTGAATTTGCAGTTCCAGGTCAGACAATACCCCTGCCATCACTTCGTTTAAGTCCACCTGGCTAAATGGTTCAGCCCGGGTAGTGACACGCGAATAGGCCAGTAAATCTTGAATGAGGGCTTGCATCCGGGCGGCCGCATGGATCATGCGTGCCAGATAATCTTGGGCTGAATCGTCCAGCACGTCAGCATATCTCGTTTGTAATCGGCTGCCAAAAGTCTGAATTTTGCGTAACGGTTCTTGCAGGTCATGTGAGGCGACATAGGCAAAATTTTGTAGTTCGTTATTGCTGCGTTCTAATTCCCGGTTGTATGTTTCTAATAACAATTCAGCCTGTTTGCGTTGGGTTATATCTTGCACAGAGACCAGATAACAGGCCAGGTCGCCTATAAAAATCTTTTCGGCCGCAAGAATGCCCACACCAGCCTCGCCTGATTTGCGCCGAAAACTAAATTCATAATTCTGAAGAACACCTTGCTGGCGCAGCGTGGTCACGGCAACCATCCGTTCATCTGCATCCAGCCAAAGGTTCAAATCCAACGCATTACGCCCCAACATCTCTTCACGGCCGTAGCCCGTCAGGTTAACAAAGGCGTCATTGACCACCAGAAAATGCCCATTATCTACACGTTGAATACCCATCGCCGTAGGGGTGGCATCAAATGCTTTGCGGAATTTCTCTTCGGATGCAGACAGTGCATCTTCCATCTGTTTCCGTTCGGTAATGTCTATAGCCAGGCCACCTAACAAAGGCGGCTCACTGCCATGGCGAATGACAAATTTGTGGGTGCGGTATGTGTGGAGATTTCCATCTGGCGCCGGCAATTGGCGTTCCTCAATGAGGACACCCTGGCGTAATGCAGCCTGATCGTTGGCCATCACCAGTTCGCCAAATGCCGTTGGTAGATACTCAACCGCCACTTTGCCCTGCCAGTCCGTAGTGAGAAAGGTTTGTTGCATGGCAGAATTGGCATATTGCAAACGGCCGTGTTCATCCTTAATAAATGCCAGCGCCGGCACCTGTTCCATAAAAGCAGCAAAAAGCTGCTCGCTCATATTCAAGGCGACCGCTTGCCGGGTGACTTCGGCTTTCAGGTGGTCGCGCAACACCTTCAATTCGTTATAAAGGTCGCTGATCCACCCCACCACGCCACCAATGATAATAAGCGACAGAGTGCCCACAATCTGCCCATTGATTTGAAAAGGATTCAAACCAACGGCAACTATCTGCAAGATATTAATTAAACTGAAACTAATGGCGCAAACAAGTCCGGCAACACTCCCCCAGCGCCAGGCAATAAAAAAGACTGGAATAGCTAACAAAGCCCCTGGAGGCCCGGACTGAGCATATAACAGTTGGAATACCAGAGCATAAACCAGTAAACTGATACACGTCCAGAGAACCCAACGCCCGTTTATCTGCATCCATTTTTGTAAAGCGACCATTGCCTTGCCTTTCACTTTTTGGAGGATTATAAACCAATCATTCGCCGGGTTATACAGCAAGGGGAAACGGCCGTACCCAATAAAAAAACCTGCCGAAATTCAAAGATTCCAGCAGGTTTTACAAACAGAAGTGTAATCGGTATTGTCTTACGCTGCCGGTTCTTCCGGGGCAGCAAAGTGATCGCGCAGTTTGGCTTCGTCTTCGGCCGACAGAGAAGTCTGGAGGATGGTAGGTTTGAAACCCTGCAACCCTTCCAGCACTTTGTCCGCTGTGGCGCTGCGCACCAACAGGAACAACGCCGATTGCCCTGGCTGAATGGTATTGCCTACTTCTTTGATGAATTTGTCATCCACACCCACATCGGTGAGAGAACCGCCAATCGCGCCGCCAATCGCGCCAGCGATCATACCCAGCCAGGGAGCAAAGAACAGCAGGCCAATCAACATGCCCCAAAAAGCGCCGCCTAAGGCGCCCGCGCCCACCAGGCTGGTAGCCTGGCTGACTTTGGCCTTGCCATCCTGACGGCGCACGACCACGGCCGCATCTTCCAACTCAATAATGTGCTGTTTCTGCATCCCGGCCAACGCATCCCGCATACGGAAAGCATCGGTTTCATTATCAAAAGCAAAAACGAACAAGTTGCTCATATTTTCAACCTCCAAGAAAAGTTTATATACACTTTATTGTCTCCCATTTGGGCAAACTTACAACCAAAAAGACATCCGATTCCGTGCAGGAATCGGATGTCTCTATAAAGGTTAATTTTCCGGGTTATCAGAAGTTCGGCTTTTGGGAAAAAGTTGAACTTCTAATTGATAGGGTTACGGCCGTGTCAAACCAGTCGTATCGCCACCCACTGCTCCAATCGAGTCAACCAATACCTGCAACACATACTGCCCATTGTGCGCAAACGCGCCAGGGTCTTTCTGTGCATATTGGTAATTGTAAGCCGCTCGCAGCAGATTAGGCGTCCAGGTGCTATACCCGGCGTCTCCTTCACTGACCGTACCATCACCATCGGCGTCACCAAAGAAATAGGGGTAACGGTGCGAGTCATAGAGAATGGGCAGCGCGCCTGGCGTGTTGGCCGTATACGCCTGCATGGCGGCATACAACAACTCGGCCATGGTGGCAATTTCACCAGCCATTCCTTCATCTACATCCCCATCACCATCCCAATCAGTGGTATTGTCCTCGTCACGGATGTTCACCAGATCGGCTTGCGTACTTACGTTTTCGTGGCAGTCAGCACACTCAGTCACCACCACTTCCAACGCATGGGTGTCATGGCACTCCACGCAAGAGTCAAACCGGCTCACATGTTCGTTCCGCCCCAGATACTCCTTATCCGCAAACTGGTAAGCGCCCTGGGCATCGTTGCCAAACAAGGTGGCCCCGGCTGCAAAATAGTGGATGTTCTGGAAACGCAACCCTTCCACCACCGCATCACCCGGCAGATCGGTTAAGGCGCGATCCACGCTGACCGTAGACGAACGGCCCTGATGGCAGTTGATACAGAGATTGCTCTCCAGCCCTTCGGCGTCATCTTCGGCCGTAGCCATCGTCAACACCGCTCCACTGGGGAACTCCACTTCTTCCACCGTGTAACGGGTGAACGTGGTCAGGTCGTTGTGGCAGGTAGCACAGTTGAGGCCGTTGCTGGCCGGCTGGTTGATGCTCACGCCCTGTTCCACAAAGAGCGGCAGCCCGGCGGCCGAATGACATTTGCTGCATGTGCCCGGCACCACACCACCTTCCTCGTCCCAATGACGGAACGCTTCTTCAGAGCCAGCAAAGTGACCATGGTCAATGCGGTGCATGGCGCTCATGTCAATAGGCGTGGAGATAGCCAGGTTCAGGTCTTCGAGGGAGTCATACAACAGTTGAATGGTGTATTTACCGCCGTGCGCAAACTCACCAGGGTCTTTTTGGGACATCTGGTAGTTGTAGGCTGCTTTGGCCAGACGGGGCGTCCAGGCATTAAAGGCATTGGGGAATGCCGCTTCTCCCTCTGTTACCTGACCATCGCCATCCGTATCAATGAAGAAATAGGGATAGCTGTGGCTGTCGTAAACAATGGGTGTCCCGCTTACTTCGCGGGCATAAGCCTGTATCGCCTGGTACAACGCCTCTTGCAGACCGGCAATCTCGGCCTGGATACCTTCTTCGATGTCGCCATTGCCGTTGTAGTCCACCAGTGAGCCGAACATGCGAATGTTCGCCAGGTCTTCAGGCCCCGCCAGGCCCTCATGACAGGTGGTACATTCTTCAAATTTTACTTCCAACGTGTGTGAATTATGGCAATCTACGCAGGCATCCATACCTTCCACGTGGTCAAACTTGGCGTCGTAGGCTTTGCCCTCATATTCATAACCACCCATGACAACGGTGCCATATTGGGTGGCGGCCGCCGGGTAGTAATGGATATTGGTAAAGCCCACGTCCTCGCTCACGGTGTCCAGATCGGCCACCGGATCAAGGCCGGCGTCCACAAAACCCTGGTTGACGCTGACGGTGGAGGCGCGCCCTTGATGGCAGGTCATACAACGTGCTTCTGTGCCCAAACCGGCTACTTCCACCCCGGAGGGGAACATCACCGTACTCAGGTTTTGCGTGGCGTCGTTGTGGCAGGCCTGACATTCAACCACTTGCCCGATGGGGGCGGCCGCTTCCACAGAGCCAAATGCACTACCGTCGGCGCCCACGTAATCCATGAAACCAGTGGTGCTGTGGCATTTGGCACATGCAACGGGGATTTCGGCCGGGTCATCTTCGTTCCAATGGACAAAGGCTTCGGCTTCAGCATCGGCATGGGGTGAACTGGCCCATTGTTCTTCAAAGGGGATGGTGGACACGGCCGATACAGGCACTTCTGGCTCCACCATCACCTCGACCACACGAGTCACCTCTACCGGCACTTCCACTTCCACTGTTTCCGCGGGAACCTGCACCTCCACAGGTATTTCGACAATGCGTGTCACTTCTACTGTTTCCGGCTCTTGAGAGCAGGCGACAATGCCGATGGAGAACATCAGCAAAGACCCGACGATAAGACAGATACGTCTGAATTTCGGGTTTGTCATAAGAAATTCCTCCTTTTTTAGGAATTTTTCTGGCACGCCACTGGTGTGTGCGCCCGGTAAACATGCCAAAAAGTGAGTAAACCTGTACGTAATTCGTACTTCGTAATGCGTATCTGTTGGCAGATATGCACTACGAGATAGGAGTTACGGCACGGCCGTTGCCAATGGCACAAATACTTCTCTGGTGGGCACGACTGTGATGAGCGCCGTCTCTTCAAACGTAAACGCCCACACCAACACCACCAGGATAATGCTGCCCAGAATAACGCTAACCACAGTGAAAATAATGCGCCGCCGCCGCAGGATAGGGGCCGGTACTTCCGGCCAGGCTGTTTCGCCACTTTCCAGCCGTTCCAGTTCCAGCGCATGTTCTTCTTCCATCTGGTGATGAGGCAGCTTGCCCGTCCACATGCTGGGGTTCCAATGTTTGATCATGACGTTATAAAAATGCCAGATGACGATGGAGACCACCGCCAGCAACGCTTCATAGCTGTGCGCCGCTTTGGCCGCCGGAATGACGGCGCCGGGCAAGAGATTGGTGGTGGCAATGGGATTCCACAACATGAAGCCGGTGAGGACCATCACGGCCGTGCCCCACACCACCGCCCAAAATTCCAGCTTTTCGCCAAAGTTAAATTTGCGCATCTTAGGCGGCTCTTCTTGCAGCCCCACATTGTATTTCACATATTCCACCATGTCGGTAGCGTCTTTCAGGTCAGGCGTCATGCGGTTCTTTTCGCGGCGCACATACAACCGATACGCACTGGTGAACAGGTGATACACCGAACCAAGCACCAGCAAAAAGGCCGCATAGCGGTGAATCAGGCGTACCGTTTCAATGCCGCCCATAGCATTGATCATGTTTTGCGCCAGTTCGTATTGAGCGTACCGCTGCGGCAGCCCGGTGATGGCCAGCACGGTAAAACTGAGGAGCAAAATGATATGCTCAATGCGTGCGCCAATGCGGAAACGTTCGTATTGTGGTTGTTTATCTTTAGCCGTCATAACTTTTTATAGGAGATTAGGAGACTGAGATATTGAGAGATTAAACCTCCCAGTCTCTTAATCTCCCAGTCGCTTATTTGCGTTTTCTTCGCCGCACACGGCCGTATACATCCACCACCACCAGGAAACCAAAAAACCCTACAGTAACCGGGATGACGATGCTGTAAAACAGTTCCACCAGGTAAAGCAGCGTATTATTTTGCAGCGATGGCTTGTAGTGGCTGGTCCAACTGTCTGGGAAATTCTCCGTCGCGTTGGGGTGACATTGCTGGCACGTTTCCAGCAAATTGGCTTTGATCCCGGATTCGGGATCATCGGGCGATTTGATGTTATGAATGCCGTGGCAGTCATAACAAACGGCGGCGTTAAGCTGCGCTCCTTCCAACCCCTCATGGGCAAAAAGCAGCGCCGTCGTACCATGAAAATCAGCCACATACGTCTCAAAAACGTCCGTTGAAATTTCGTATTGCGCCATCAACTCTTCATCGGCGTGGCAATCGGCGCACAGATTTGGTGAATTGATCCGAAATTCCGGCGTGGTTGGGTCTTGAATGTCATGCACGCCATGACAATTCACACAAGACGGCACATCCGGGTTGGCCTCCTCAATAAGCGCCTCGCCATGCACACTGTGGGCATATTCGTCGAAGATGCTGCTGTGGCATTGGCGGCAGGTCTCGCTGATGCGCGAACGTGGCTCATCCGGTACGGGCATATCGTGCGGGCTGTGACAGTCTGTACAAAGAGCCGACTCCAGATTCCCTTCTAACAACGCCTCGCTGTGAACACTGTTGAGCGCTTTGGCAAACTGGTCTTCGTGGCAGCGTTGGCATAGGTTATTCTGGTTCAGGCTGTATTGACGGGCGCTGACTTCGCTGACCGGCTCATGGGGGAATTTGTAATCCTGATGGCAATCGGTACATTGCAATTCGTCCCACTCATTGCTGGCTCCATGCACGGAATCATGCAGCGCGGCTTCGTCAATGGTGATAGAAACCACCTCGCCATTGGCAAAGGTCATGGTCTGGTCAGGCTGGCTGTGGCAGCTCAGACAGTAAGCATTGTCCGTTTGTTGGGCGGCGAAAAGGCCGGCTTCGATCACGGCCGTTGCCCCCTCTGCCGTCACATCCACCCCCTGCTGCTCATGGCAAGCTGTACAGTTTTCCACATTGGCCCCTTCATGCCAGCTTGACGCCGGTTGCACCTCGTGGCCGCCGTGGCAGTCGGTACAGACCACCTGATTTTCGCCATTTTCAGGGCCAGGGTGACTGGTGAGATGGGGTTGCACATGACAACGTTCACAGGTCGTTGAGCGCCCAATTTCCCAATCTCTTAAACTCTCTTCGGTCACCGGGGGGTGTGGATATTGGTAATCGTTTGGCGGCTGGTGGCAATCCTGGCAGGCCAGCGGGGAGTCGGCCAAACTGCCATGCACAGAAGCGGCTAATTCGGCCGCATCCACCTGCACGCTCAACTCTTCACCAAATGGGAACATGATGATTGCGTCGGTATCGGTGTGGCATAACAAACAGGCATCGCTGCTAAACGGCGGATGGCTGTCTGGGGGGGCAGTGTCGGCTAAAGGGAAATAAGCTGGCACGGCCGTCACCCGTTCAACATACGCGCCACGAGCAAACAAGGCAGGTACGGCCGTAAACAGACCACCTATCCCAAAACACAGCCCCACCAGGGCGGCCGCTCTGGTCAGACACAGCCTATTCATTGCTCTCCGCAGGTACGGCCGTTGGTTCCGGCGTCGGTGGGTTGTGGTAGCCGGTAGCCGCATTCACCAATTCCTCGTCTGTCTTGTCAGAGGCAAAAGCGTTTGAAGAACTGTTGTGACAGCTACGGCAGGCAAAATCCAAAGCCAATTCCGAGGCAGCCACTGTGCCATCCTCATTAAACTGGCTGGTCAATGTTGGGTTAATCGCCATCAGGTGGGTACGCACATCACCCGTAAACTGTTCCGGGTCGCCAACCGCACTTTTGGTCACGCGGGGCATGTGGCAATTTATACATTGGGCGTTGCTATGAATTTCATTCGGACGATTATTGGCAATGTCAAAGTGACAATTTTCACAGGTGGTGCGGGTGGTCTGCACTTCAGCCTGCCGCAACTGCACCACCCCTGTATGGGGGTCGTGGCAAACCACACAATCAATCGTCACATGTTTACCTTGAAACAATTCTTCATATTGTTCGTGATGCTGAATGAAGCCACCGCCGGCATTGACCGATTCTATTTCGCCTCGACTGTGGCAAGCGCCACAGGCTTCCGCATCTCGATCCACTTTCATCTCCCAAACAATGGGATCATTGGCGTGTAAGCTGCCGGGGCCATGGCATTCTTCACATTGAATACCATTAAACGCCCAGGTACCGATGAGACCGGGACGGCCGTCCTGATTGCCAATCGTGCTATACCCGGTAGTATGGCATTCGCCGCAATCATACGGCGTTTCCTCGCCTGCATGATAAGGAACCCAATCATCACCGAGGTCTAGTTCTTCGTTATATAGGTTGTATTGTGTGGTGGAGTCGGCATCGCCGGTGATGATAAAACCGTCTTGATCAATAAAACGAGCCTTCCAGTTGTACCCCCCAATCACATAACTGATGTCCTCCCAGGTATAACCTTCTGGTGGGCTGGGCAATTCACTAAAAGGGTACGTCGGCGGTTGTCCATCCACCACAGGCATCAATTTGTAAGGATGGCCACTTTTGACAAATACATCATACGTTTCCTGGTGACAATTGGCACACGCTTCGCTGCCCACAAACGTCGGCGGCGTAAAACTGAGACCGTCCACACCGGCGGGGCCGGGCAGCCCCTGTTCGCCGGGGCGACCCTGGGGGCCGGGTGGGCCTTGGGGGCCTTCTGGGCCGGGGGGGCCTTGTGCCCCTTCTTGTGGTTGGCAAGCAGTCAGAAAAAGGGTAACGGCCGTGACCAACAGTACCAACAATACCAGCCAGTGCTTCTGCTTCATACCAATCTTCCTCCCAGATAACGGTTATCAGGGCGATAACCGTTCATCGTGATGCACACCAACTTTGTCGAAGTATAGTTGTTCAATATCCACTTAACTAATGACAGATGTCACAAGCCCCAGGTGACAAAGAGATGATAGTCCATCTTTCCCGTTAACACCCCAAAAAGCCAGAGATGTTCCAGATCGGGTGATGCGATAGAATTGATTGGTAAACTGATGGAAAGTGCAAGATTACCTGGGAATGAAACATCAGGCGTAGGCTGAAGGCTAAAACAGTTGAAACCACCGCTACAAAAGGCAAAGTCCGTCTTCGCCAACTTGCTCCCAGGCCCGCACAGGCAATCTTCGCTCTGTGTAGCCGCGAATTTATTCGTCGGGCTTTTCAAACCGCCGAATTCCATTCGGTGACACAAACAGATGTTACCTATGAACCGACAGGTATTGAATACAGCCTCAACTGAGCCACTGGCGCTGACCGCCCAACCGGATGTGGAGTGGGAATTAGACACACATCTAGATCAAGCAGAAGAGACAGAAGAAGAAAGTATGTGGCGGGTCATCATCCACAATGATGACGTGACGCCCATGGAATTTGTGGTGATGATTTTGCAGCGCATCTTTGAACTGTTACCCTTGCAGGCAGAGCACGTGATGTTTGTCGCCCATTACACCGGCATGGCTTACGTCTGTACCCTGCCGCTGAGTGAGGCCAAATCGCGCGTCGGCAAAGCCCACTTTGCCGCCCAATTAGAGGGGTATCCCCTCCGTTTTACCATTGAACCGGAGTAGGGACGAGGCAGTTGGGTATAACCTTGTCTTGCCAGACTAATCTAACCCCAACTGCCTCGCCCCCATCGCCCACATATCTTTAGCACAGGAGTTTATTGACTTATGGAATTGCACATGAAACAGGCCGGGCCGAATGGCCGGGCCATTATCGAGCGAGATTTAGAGGCGTTGTCGCCATCGTATACCCGTGAGTATGGGTTGGTGGTAGAACGGGCGGAAGGGTCTGAGGTATGGGATGTAGACGGCCGTCGTTACATTGACTTCATGGCCGGTATTGGCGTTCTCAATGTGGGCCACCGCCATCCCCGCGTGGTGGAGGCGGTGAAAGAGCAAATTGACAAATTCTGGCATATTTGTCTGAGCGACTTCTATTATCCCAATGCGGTGGAACTGGCCGAAAAGCTGCAAGCCACTGCGCCTATATCCGATGAGACGCGCGTCTTTTTCAGCAATTCTGGCACCGAGGCCGTGGAAGCAGCTATCAAACTGGCGATGTATAAAACAGGGCGTACCCGGTTTGTTGGTTTTCTGGGCGGGTTTCACGGCCGTACCCTGGGCGCCCTCTCCTTCACCGCCAGCAAAGCGGTGCAGCGCGCCAACTACCTCTCCGGCGTGAAGGTGTATCACGTGCCCTACCCCAACCCCTACCGCCCCATCATCGTGCAGCAGCCCGGCGAATTGTATGGCGACGCCGTCATCAACTTCCTGGAAGAGCAGCTTTTCCGCACCACCATTGCCCCAAATGATGTGGCTGCCGTGATGATCGAACCCATTCAGGGGGAAGGGGGCTACATTGTGCCCGCCCCCCACTTCATGCCCCGCCTGCGCGAATTGTGTGACCGCTACGGCATATTGCTCATTGTGGATGAGGTGCAGAGCGGCGTCGGCCGCACCGGCAAATGGTGGGCGGTGGAACATGAAGAGGTGGAGCCAGACATCGTCTGTTTTGCCAAAGGTATTGCCAGCGGCCTGCCCCTGGGCGGCATTATTGCCCGCAAAGAGGTGATGGATTGGAAACCGGGGGCGCATGGTAGTACGTTTGGCGGGAATCCGATTGCGGTGGCGGCGGCCGTCGCCACTCTGACCACCATTGAGCAGGAAGGGCTGCTCAACCAGGCCGCCCAGACCGGCCAATTTATCCAGGATGCCCTGGTGGAAATGGAAAGCCGCCACCCCAGCATTGGCGAGGTGCGCGGTCGCGGCCTGATGATTGGCGCAGAGTTTGTTAAGAGTCGGGAAACAAAGGAACGGGCGGTGGAATTGCGCAATCACGTAATTCACAGCGCATTCCAAAAGGGGCTGTTGCTGCTGCCTTGTGGCACCAACACCATCCGTTTTATTCCCCCTCTCAATATCGAACGCAATCTGGTAGAAGAAGGGCTGCACATTTTGGAAACGGCCGTAACCGAAGCAGAGGCGCGATACTTGTGATCAAGTGTTGAGGTGATGAGGTGAGGTTATCTCTCTTCATAATTCATAATTCATAATTCCTAATTCCTAATTCATAATTCCAAAGGTGATCAGGTGAGCGAGCGAATGGCACAATTGAAACGAAAGCTGGCCGGTGGTGTAACGCCAGCGATGGCTACACCCGTGCTGGTGGATGGTTATACGGTGAACACGGCCGTCATCCCCACTCTGGCCGACTTTCTCATTCAGGCCGGCGTGCGCGGCTTGTTTGTGGGTGGCACTACCGGCGAAGGGGTGCTGCTGACGGAAACGGAACGGATGCGGCTGCATGAAGCCTCGCTGGCAGCAGCCAACGGCCGTGTGCCCGTCATCGTGCATGTTGGCACCAACCGGCTGGACACGGCCGTGACCCTGGCCCGCCACGCCGCTGAAATTGGTGCAGACGGCATTGCCGTCGTTACGCCCTATTTTTACGGCATGGATGATGACGGGTTGGCTGCCTATTTTGAAGCGGTAGCCACGGCCGTGCCGGGCATGCCTCTGCTGCTGTATGACATTCCCCAAATGGCAACTAACGGTGTTTCCCCGGAACTGTTTGCCCGGCTGGGAAAGGCGATCCCCTCGCTGGCCGGTATCAAATGCAGCCGACCTGACGCCCAAGTTATCCGCCGCCATATCATCGTCGCGCCGGAACGGGCCATGGTGCTGGTGGGAAATGAGGCCATTGCGTTGGGTTCGCTGGCCATGGGGGCAGATGGGATCATCAGTGGGCTGTGTACGGCCGTGCCCGAACCCTTTGTGGCCCTCACCCGCGCTTTTGCCGCCAGAGATATGGCCGAAGCGCAGCGCCAACACCGGCTGATTAACCGATTGCTGCCCTGCCTGCCCGCGGGGGCACGCATTGGCGGCATCAAACAGATTTTAACGGAGCGGGGTATTGATGTGGGTACGGCCGTGCCGCCGCGTGCTATGCCAGAAAAACCTATCTGGCCAGAGATGAAAGAGATATTGGCACAATAGCTCAATATCCCCAACCTCCATGAAACTCCTCCTTTTCGATATTGACGGCACACTCATCCGCAGCCAGGGTGCAGGACGGGAAACGCTGGCTTACGCCCTGGAGCAAGTCTTTGGCACGGCCGGGCCGCTGGCAGAGTACCATATGAGCGGCAAAACAGACCCGCGCATTGTGCTGGATTTGATGACGGCCGTTGGCTTTTCCTCTGAAGAAATTACCGCCAAATTACCGCAAGTGTACGAACTGATGGCTGCCAAAGGGCAAGAGATTTTCCCGCACCGGGAGATGCACCCCTGCCCCGGCGTGCCAGAACTATTAGCTGCTTTGCAAGCACATGACGGTGTGGTATTAGGCTTATTAACCGGCAATGCTCACCTCACCGCGCCGATGAAATTAAGCGCGGCCGGGATTGACCCGGCGCAGTTCAAAGTAGGCGTTTACGGCTCAGATGCATTGGATCGCAATTTATTACCCGCCCTGGCCATTGAGCGAGCAAATCAGTTGACCGGACATGAATTCAGTGGTTACAATACGGTCATTATTGGTGATACCCCTGCGGACATATTATGTGCCCGGGCCGGAAAAGTAACGGCCGTAGCCGTAGCCAGTGGTTGGCACTCCGCCGCAACATTAGCCAAATACCAGCCTGATTATCTCTTCGATAACCTGGCAGACAGGCAAATGGTCTTGGAAGTTTTGCTGGCTTAACTATAAACGCTGGCAAATTATCTAAACAGAACAGGAAATGAAATGTCCCAGACCCCCGTACAACAAGTGGTTGCTGGTATTGCTTTGAGTAATGAAAAACCTACCCGGTTGTCGTATGAAGAGCTGTATACCTGGGTAATCTGGCAGTTCCCGCGCCCCCAAAATGGCGGGCTGTGCGGCGCGGTTCATCCTCCCCTTCCCCGTCATGGGTGGATTCCGGCTATTATTTTTACCAGCAAGAAATACCTGGAAATTTACGCTCATTGGAACAAACAATTCTCAACTCCAGAAGCAGCGGCCGATTATTTTCAGCTCCAGGCTAAACAAGATGGCATCTCACCCTAAATCAGTGGTGAGATCATCCGGCTTTCGCCGGTTGCCCATCAGCAATCCGCTGCCTACAATTGATGATGTCATTTTTGCAAATGTTTGTTGAAGGAGGTTTTGGTAGATGGACCCCATTGGACTGATTGTAATGGGATTGGCTTTTTTGCTGGTGATAGCCGCCGCCACCATTCCGGCCATACAGCAGCGACGGCAGCAGAAATAAAAATAAACGCCCGGTCTTGAGCCGGGCGTTTGTTTTTCAGGCTAAATCAGTTCGGTAGGCTTAAATTGGGTTTCATAAAGGGTGGCATATAAACCGCCGAGTGCTAATAATTCAGCATGTTTGCCTTGTTCGGCCAGGCGACCTTTGTCCATCACCAGGATTTTATCGGCCGCCAGGATGGTAGAGAGGCGATGGGCAATCACCAGGCTGCTGCGATTTTGCATAATACGCTGCAAAGCCTCTTGAATGAGTGCCTCAGACACGGAATCGAGATGCGAGGTGGCTTCATCCAATATGAGGATACGTGGATTTTTTAGAACCACCCGGGCAATAGCAATACGTTGACGTTCGCCGCCGCTCAGGCGGTAGCCGCGTTCGCCTACCACAGTATCGTAACGGTCGGGCAGGGAGATTATGAAGTCGTGGATATTGGCAGCTTTGGCGGCCGCTACCATATCTGTTTCGGTGGCGTGGGGGCGGGCATAGAGCAAATTGGCGCGGATGGTATCGTAAAAGAGGTAACTTTCTTGTGTCACCATGCCGATGTTATCGGCCAGGGAAGCGAGGGAGACATCGGGAAGCGGACGGCCGTCAATGAGAATACGGCCGTCTGTGGGATCATATAACCGGGGCAGCAGGTAGGTAATGGTGGTTTTGCCCGCTCCGCTGGGGCCAACGAGCGCCACCAGTTGGCCGGGTTCGATAGTGAAAGAAATATCTTGTAAGGCGTATCGTTTTTCTTCGGTTAAGCTGGCCGGGTCTAACGCTTCCAGTTCTGGCACAGCTGTCTGGCCGTTAGCGGATTGCTCCTGTTGGCCGTTAGCCAGCTGGCGCTTTTTGCCACGTTTTAAGTATGCCTCACTGTCACCGCCCCACCCCATGCGGGCAACTTCCGCCAGGCCGCTGCGCTGCCCTCTGTTTTGGTAACTAAAGGAGACATTTTGGAATTCGATACGGCCGTCGGCCACTTTGAGTGCTGGTGCATCTGGTTTTTCCTGGATTTCTACGGGGATGTCCAGCACCTCAAACACCCGTTCAAAACTAACCATACTTTGGGCAAACTCAACCGGGGCATTGGTGAGCGCCATCAGGGGGGCATACACCTGCATGAGGTATGCGCCCAGAGCCACAATGGTGCCCACTGTGAGAGCGTCAGCAATAGCCATATAACCACCAACCCAATAAACAACGGCCGTGCCCACTGCCCCCACCACACCGAGCATCATAAAAAAGGTACGGCTGACAACGGCCGAACGCACCCCAATATCCCGCACCATCGCCGCATCCTGGCTAAAGCGTGTCAGTTCCTGTTGTTCCCGGCCAAATAACTTAACGAGCATGGCCCCACTGACGTTGAGCGTCTCATTCATTGCGGCATTCATTTCGGCGTTATATTCCAATGATTGCCGGTGCAACGCCCGCAGCCGCCGCCCAATTCGCCGTGCTGGCAACACAAACAGAGGCAGCACAGCCAGCCCCAAAAGAGTCAGCCGCCATTCCAGAGCAAACATTATCGCCAGGCTGCCGATAAGAAAAATAGTATTGGTGATAATGGTGACAATCGTTTCGCTGACGGCTCGTTGTGCCCCAATGACATCATTATTCAGGCGAGACATCAGTTCGCCGGTGCGCGTTTCCGTGAAGAACCGCAAGGACATGCGCTGCATATGGGCATATAGGCTGCGCCGCAAATCATAAATAACACCTTCACCAATTTCAGAATTGAGTTTGCGCTGCCAGATGCCAATCAAGCCGTTCACCAGAGGGATGGCAACCATGCCAAATGCTAATAAAGTCAGGCGAGCCACGTCTTTTTGGGGAATGGCAACATCTATCAACTGGCGTAACAGCAGGGGCGAGAGCAAGGTAAAGGCAGTGATGAGTAAGATGGTGAAAATGAGGGCGATGATCTTGAGGCGGTACGGCCGTGCAAAACTCCATACCCGGTATAACAACGCTTTAGAAATAGCCGGGCGTTCGCTTTTTTCGTCATGTGAAATGTAGGCCCACCAGCCTGCGCCGTGAAAAGCCATATTGCCTCCGTTACAATACAATTGAGCTATGGATTTAGAATACGGTAGTTGGCTTTGCCAGCTTGCCGTGTGCAGAAGTATGGCCTAAACAAGGCAGATTGTGTACTGGTCATATGGGTAGGCCAGAGATATGTTGGTTTTTCAAGATTTGGTAGGGCCAGGGTGATGTGTGGCGGGTGATGCGCGAATTATCTCTGGTCACGTATCACGCATCACTGGCTGTCAACCTCTTGAATGATGCGAGTGATCATGTTTATACGCGAAGGCTTAAACCAGGCAACATGGCGGAATCGTTTTAGAAAACGGTGGCAAGATTGGACACGGCCGTCGCCCACTCTTGCTTCCCCGGAAGCCCGGCGGCAGGCCCAGCTCACCAGTTCCATCATCCTTATCATTTTGCCCTTTGTCCTCCTACACACAGCCTCACAAATAACTATGGGGTCAGATAATGATTCCCTGTTGGCTTTACTGGCCGATTTGTTGTTACCCATTTGTATGGGGGCGTTGTTTTACCTGAGCCGCACCTGCTATTCAGGGTGGGCGGCCGCAGGAATTGTATTTGCCCTGGCATCGTTCCCATTTTTTATCCTGTTCGGCCGTGCTGAATACTCTCCATTGCCGGTATACAACACGCTCGTCTGGGTATTGGTCGCCATTCTGGTCAGTCATGTGCTGCTGCCTTTTCGCCAGGCTGTGGGGCTGGTGTTTGTGATCCTCATCGCCATCTTATCCTTTAACTGGTTACTGCCAGAAATTTCCTTTGTCGATGTTTTTCTACGGCCGTTTACACTTTTGGCAGTGATGTCCGCCTTGTTGTCAGGCTTTCGCCGGTACACCCTCTCCATAGAAAAGGAGCAACGGCATAGAGAACAACAGTTGTATGCGGAACTACAAGCCAGCGAAAGACAGTTTCGGCTGCTTTTTGAACAGGCGCCCATTGGCATGTCTATATCCGGGCCAGACGGCCGTTTACTCCATGTGAATCAGGCCTATTGCAATACACTTGGGTATACGGCCGCCGAATTACAAGGGCTAAGTTTCCTACAAATCACACACCCTGATGACCACGAAGCCAACCTTGCCCTGGGCCGCCAACTGCTCGCCGGCGAAATTAGCAGCTTCTTCATGGAAAAACGGTACCTCCATAAAGCGGGGCACACCGTTTATACTTTGCTACAAGTGGTGCTGGAACGGGATGCGGCCGGGCAACCGGTCCATCTGATTGGGCAAATTGTAGATATAACCGACCGCAAAAAAGCGGAAGAAGAACGACATGAAAACCAGCAATTATTACAAGGGCTAATTGAAAATAGCTCCGCGCTCATATTTGTAAAAGATTTAGACGGCCGTTACCTTATGGTTAATGCCCCCTTTGAAAAGGCCATCCAACTGCCACGCACAGACATTCTGGGCCATACTGATTATGAACTCTTTTCCGCCACCATCGCCGCCAAAATACGAAAAAACGATCTGGCCGTTCTGCACACTGGCGCCCCTTTGCAGTTTGAAGAAAGCCCAACGGCCGACCCCAACGGGGTCACGTATCTTTCGACTAAATTCCCATTGTTTGGTGACGCCGGTCGCCCCTATGCGTTGGCCGGTATTTCCACCGACATCACCCATCAGAAACGCACAGAAAGCCTGTTGCGGCAGCAAAAAACCCAGTTGGAAGCTTTGCGCCAGGTAGAGCTAGAAATTACCGCCCAACTAGATTTGAACACGTTACTGCAATCCATCATTGCCCACTCAGTGGAAATTGTGGATGGCGACCGGGGGGCTTTATGGCTATACCAACCAGCTCAGGACGTTCTGCAACTGGTCGCCGGTTACAACGGTACCTTAGCTGTGGGCACCACACTGGCGCGTGGTCAAGATGTTATTGGGGCTGTGTGGCAAAGTGGCGCACCCATGGTAGTCGCTGATTATTCAGAATATCCCGGCCGTACACCTGAATTTGAGGGCACTCTACGAAATACCTCTATTTTGGGAGTACCAGTGTTCTGGAGAAACGAAGTGCAGGGCGCTATCAGTATTGCCAAAAACAGACCCGGGTTTTTTACAGACGCCGATGCCGAGTTGTTAACTTTGCTGGCGGCTCAGGCCGCCATTACTCTGGAAAACGCCCGCCTGCACGAGAATATCCAGCGTCATTCACAGGAATTAGCTCGCAGCAATCAAGATTTGCAAGATTTTGCTTTTGCGGCTTCTCACGATCTGCAAGAACCCCTGCGCAAAATTCAAACATTTAGCGACCAGTTGCAGGCGCGTTATGCCGGTCAGCTGGACGAACGTGGAATGGATTATTTGCGGCGGATGCAGCAGGCGGCAACGCGAATGCAAACACTCATCGTAGATTTGTTGGCTTATTCACGGGTAACAACTCAGGCACGGCCGTTTACAACAGTCAACTTGAATCATGTATTGACGGCCGTTTTGAATGACCTGGACATGCGCATAGAAGAGACAGGCGCGGCCGTTCAGGTGGACACCTTGCCCACCATTGAGGCCGATGAAACTCAAATGGAACAACTCTTTCTCAACCTGCTGAGTAACGCACTAAAATTCACCACCGCCGGAATCCCTCCCGTCATCCATATCCAAACCAGCGCCATCACCCGCACAACCTGCACCATTACCGTCGGCGATAATGGCATCGGCTTTGAGGAAAAATACCTGGATCGCATCTTTGGCGTATTTCAACGGCTGCACGGCCGTCAGGAATACAGTGGCACAGGTGTTGGGCTGGCAATTTGCCAAAAAATCGTCAAACGGCATAGCGGCACCATCACCGCCACCAGCGCTCCCCATGCTGGCGCAACCTTCATCATCACCCTGCCCCTTCGCCAGCCAACCACATTGGTGCATTACTGAAGCATCTGGTTGACTGACAAATTTCATTTTCAACCGCAGAGGGCGCGGAGAACGCAGAGA
>CAZOPF010000041.1:13027-47037 GCA_964581605.1 uncultured Ardenticatenaceae bacterium | reverse complement strand
ATCTCTGAAAGCTCCACCGGCGAAGCACCCGGCGTGGGCAGCACCGGCTCCAGCAATGTTATCTTGGTCACCAATGGCCCCTTAAACGAGGCCAACCGTTTCAGCGCCCGGCCAATCCCCTCATCCCGCTGCCAGATAGCTGTCTCCATATGGCTGTAGGTGATAGCGCACGGCAAAAAAGCAGCCCCCACATCCGTTACAATTTCAAACGCCCCATAGCGGAACGGCAGCAGTTCTGTTCCCGGCCCACGCTGCCCCTCCGGATACAACACAATCGGTGGGTGGTAGGAGATGCGCGACAACGTGTGCCGCGCTGCCTCCCGTGACGCTTTATCCGTGCGTTCCACAAACACGCAGCCTATCGCTTTGGCAATCCAACCAATCAAAGGCATACGTCGTACTTCATCCTTCGCCAAAAAGCTAACCGGCGTAACCGACAACAGCACCAAAATATCCAGATAAGAGACGTGGTTAGGAAAAACAAAACCATGAAAAGTTGCCAACCGCTCCGCCTCCGGGCAAACCACCTCCACGCGCAATACACGCAGCAACCTGCGCACAAACCAGCGCAGCACTAAAAATGATGGCCGATACCCCCCCACATGAAATGGCAACAACGCGGCCAGCAAAACATACAATGTGGCCATCATTAACAAAAATGCACCTATCGCCAGGCGATATACCCCACGAATCCTGCTCATTTCACCACCAATCACCAATCACCGATTACGAATTACCGATCACGGACTACGCTTCTCCTTCCACAGTTTTGCCGGCTGTTTTCCAGGCACGTTTGGCATCTTCGTAGCCCAGGCGATATAGCTTTTCGTGCCCCTCGGAGGTGTAACGCAAAATGCGATCCACGGAAATGGCTTCTTGTGGCGCGACAATGATAGGTTCGGGCAATTCGTGGAATTGGTTTTCAAAAATATCGGGGATGCCGTTGGCGTCCTCATCTTTCAGATCCAGTTTTTCGCCGCGCACCTGGCTGAGGAGGAGGGCGTTTTGGGCACGCAGACGGCCGTTCTCCACCTGTAGCCGCACCAATTCATTGATCCGATGGAACATCTTCAAATCTGACTGAAACGAGGCCAACAAGGCCCATTCCAGCATGGTGCTGGCCGCCTGCAAAATGTTGGATGGCTTTTCCAATTTTCGCTCCTCGACCGTTTCCCAGGGGGTCATGATCACCACTACAATCTCTTCCGCACCGGCGTCAATCGCCGGGCCAAGGGGTGTATTGGCCACCGTCGCCCCGTCCCAATAGAGGTTGTCATTTAGCTGTGTGGCCGGGTAGACAATGGGAATGGAGCAACTGGCAATGATGTGATCCAGGCCAATGGGTTCTTGTTGCATTTTGCTGGGATACACATCGGCGCTGTTGCCAAAGACGTGCAGTTGACCGCTGCTGATTTCGGTGGCCGTGACGCGCAGGTGTACGGCCGCTTCGTCTGAATTGAGCCGCGTAAAGTTGACCCAACCCTGCTCCTGCAACGTCTTCCGCAAAGGGGCCGTGTCCAGGAGGTAATTGCCCGTGATCGCCCCCAGGCCCGCCTTTTGCACATCATCCGTTTGCAGCCGCCGCCACAATGCCCACAGCGAGTTGGCATTATGCCCGGAGGCAATGGCCGCACCGTTGACCGCCCCAATGGAGGTCCCGGCTACAATATCAGGATACCATTCATGTTCCTCCAGGAACTTCAAAACGCCCACATGATACGCCCCGCGCCCACCCCCACCAGATAAAACCAATGCCTTTTTTCGCGCTTTTTCTGCCATTTGGATTTCCCTTCTTCGTTTTGTAGAAGACGATTTATCGCCGTTATGAAGAGGGCAATAAATTGCCTACTCCGAATCCCAATTAGCCAACCATATACGCCGGGCGCACGGCCGTTTCCATCGCTTCTCGAATCTCAATGCCCGGCGGCTTGACCGGCAGAATGATATGGAAACGGCTGCCAGGCAGGCGGGCTTCGTCTTCACCTTCTGACTCCACCCAGATACGGCCGCCGTGCGCTTCAATCACCCCTTTAGCAATGGGCAAGCCCAACCCTGGGCCGGCCCCTTTGAATTTGGTGCTGCCGGTGGAATGAAGCTGGGGATCGCCCACGCGAAAGAACTTTTCAAAAATCAGGTCATGGTATTTGGGATCAATGCCAATACCACTGTCGCTGATCACAATTTCCAGGAACTCGTCGGCGCTGACACTGGGGATGAGAGCGGCGGTGATGTGGATACGGCCGTTGTCCGGCGTATATTTCACCGCATTACCCAACAAATTGGTAAACGCCTGCACCAGCCGCTTAAAGTCCGCATAAATCGGCGGCAAATCATTCACCCCCTCCACAACCAATTGAATCCGCCGCTCCCGGACAGCCTGCGCCAGTGGTTCACCCGCCAGCCGCAAAATCGTATCCACCCGCGTCTTCACAAACGTCAACTGCATCCCATCCACATCCAGCTGGCTGGCATCCAACATGGCCGTAATCAGGCTTTCCAATTGCAGCGTGGCCCGGTTAATGTGCCCGATGATTTCGCGGGTTTGTTCCCGCGTCAGCGCGTTTTCATCATTCATCGCCGCCAGAATATCCGAATATCCCTTCACCTGGGTCAAGGGTGTACGCAGTTCATGGGAGGCAATGGTGATAAAGTCAGACTTCACCCGATCCATAATTTCCAGCCGTTCATTCTGCTCCGTCAGATCGGTGTTCAAATGGCGAATTTGCTCATTTTGGATATTCAATTCGCTATAAAGCCGGGCATTTTGCAGCGCCACCACCGTCTGGTCGGCCAAAATCTGCATCAACTCCAATTCACCAGGTTGGTAAGGCACGGCCGACATCTTTGGCCCCACCGCAATCACACTTTCCAACTCATCGCCACTGCCCACCGGCACATACACCTCCATTTGCTGTTCTTTAAGCCAGGCGCGTTCGTCATTACTCAACCCTTTGTAATCAGGGCTAAAATCGAGGTCATATTGTAACAAAGGCTGGTTTTGGCGGGTCAGCGTCATGAAAAAGAGGCTGTTCGCTGGTAAGGTGACCTTTTGGCGGGCAATTTGCCCCATGCCGGTGATGGGCGACAATTCCACACGGCCCGAAGCCGCTCCGGGTTCGCCGTCCGCCAGCCGCGTCAGCAACATCAGCCCGCACCGGTTCGTTTCCAATAGTTCGCTCAACGTCCCGGCAATGAGCAGTGCCAATTGCTGCACGTCCAACGTGCGCGAGATAGCCTGGCTGTAATTGCGCATCACCTGATTCGTGTTCAGCCCTTCGCCGCGTAAATACCGAAATGTCAACCGCTCTACAAATTGGCGATAGGGTTCATACAGGAAAAAGCCTAAGGAGAGCAGCACAGCCAGAATCACGGCCGTCACCACCTCATCCAATCCCAAATCCCCGCTCACCTGCACCGCCGCCAAAATAATGATAATGAGAGGCAGCGCCGAAATGGTGTTAACAATCAGAAAAGCAATACCCCGCATCGCTCGTGTGCGCACATCAAAAATGCGGAACGTGGCCACACCATAGGCCATGCCAATGACCCCCAAAAAGCGCAAGAATTGGCCCGCCAGCACCAGGATGATATTGTCAAAAAATTGTAGGAGTTCGCCGAGGAAGACGGCCGTCAGCACCACAAACCAATACAACAGCCGGTTGGCGTGCCAGGGAAATGGGGTCGCTTTATACTCCCGCCATGTTTTACCCAACAACAGCCCACTAATGGCAAACCACACCAGATAGCTCAACAACGTGCCATTCGATAAGTTCAGGTCAATTAAAGCCGACTGATTGGTAGCTGGCAGCAAATCCACCACAATGGCCATCGCCACCGCCACGCCCCCCACCAGCAACAACAGCCGGGGCACTTTCCATTCCAGGAATGAAGCTGTCAACCCCACCATGATGATGGTATTCAACAATAACAACTTGATCGGCAGATTGGGATAAGTGACCAGAGGCGCCGCAAACAACGAAAACTCCCACACCACCGAAGTGACTAACAGCAACACCAACCAGCGACGCTGCCCTGGATTTTGCCCCCGGCGGGAAAGCGGGGTGATGAGCAGCAAGGTGTATAAGGCTGCACCGATGAGAGGGATAAACTGGTTATCTGCGTATACGGTCATAAATGCGTAATCCGTGATCCGAAGTTCGTGATCCGTTTACGGATTACCTCCCTTGAAGATAGTGCCTATTGTAACGGCCGTAACCACCCCCGGCAAAACAAAGACCCTAAGGGTTTTTTGAAACCCTTAGGGTCTATCCATCTCTGGCGGAGAGGGCGGGATTCGAACCCGCGATGAGGTATAACCCCATACACGCTTTCCAAGCGTGCGCACTAAGCCAGCTATGCGACCTCTCCACAAGTGCGGCTTCTCCAAAGGAGCAGAGGAATTATAGACGATGGCGGCGGGGGTGCAAGAAGCTGAAGCAAGCTGCGTTGTGTCAGATACGTTGTAAGTTTGCCCATCTATAAAGCAGCTAACTTCTTCACGCTTTACACAAAGCTTATTCTGCTCCAAGACGCCGCCCACCCCCCTCCGGGCGGCGTCTTCCCCTTTATATGGGTCCCCCTCAACTCGTTAATTCATCATGTTGTTTGGATGACTTTCGTAATTGCGAATCCCTCCGCCTGCTACTAGACTAATATCAAAATCAACACATTTCCAGGCATTGGCACAAGGAGAATGAATAGCCATGAAACGAGAATTAGTACGCGACTGGATGACGCGAGAGATCATTACCGTCACGCCGGAGACGGCTTTACCAGAAGCACACCAGATTATGATGAATGAGGAAATTCGGCGGCTGCCAGTGGTAGACAAAGACGGCCGTCTATTAGGCATCATCACCCGTGGTGATGTGCGCGGCGCGCAGCCATCCCCCGCTACCTCCCTCAGCATTTGGGAACTCAACTACCTGCTTTCGCAACTGAAAGTAGAAAAAATCATGACCCCTGAACCGATTACTGTTGATGAAAATGCCACCATTGGCGAAGCGGCCCGCATCATGCTGGAAAATCGCGTCAGTGGCCTGCCGGTGGTAGACAGTGCGGGCAAACTGGCCGGGATCATCACCGAATCCGACATCTTCAGCATGGTGGTGCTGCACGAATGGAGCGAGGACGAAGAGCCGGTTCCGGCCTGAAAGTGATTAAAGATTACGCAGATTTCACTGATTAGAAAATCTGCGCAATCTTTGATATTCGTTATCCCTCAGCGGTTTAAGCGTTCTTTCAGGAAAGTGACTGTTCGTTCCCAGGCCAGCACGGCCGCAGCCTGATTGTAAGCATCCGGCTGATTGTTCTCAAAAAACCAGTGACCTGTGTCGGGATAGGTGTGGAAGGTGACTTCCCGCCCGGCGGCGGCTATCTCGCGGCGGGTTTCTTCAATCCCCTCTGGCTCTTCATACGGATCGTTTTCGGCAAAGTGCCCCAGAAAGGCGGCTGTTGTTTTGGCAAACTGTTCCCGGCTAAAACCGGGCCAGTTGCCGTAAAAGAGAACAACGGCCGTCATGTCATCAGGGCGAGATTCGGCGGCCAGCCACAAGGTCCAGGCGGCCCCCATGGAAAGACCGATAACGGCGATTTTTGAGTCTGGCACGGCCGTCTGCCCGCGCAAATAATCCACCGCCCCCAACACCACCGGAATGGTGGCCTCAAAATCCAGGCTGCTGCTCAGTTGTTCGGCCTGTTCAATGGTGATGGCGGTACGGCCGTCGTACAAATCCGGCGCAAAAACCACAAACCCCTCGCCAGCCAGCCGATCACACAACTCCTTGATGAATGCCGTCAACCCCCACCAGGGATGTAATACCAGCACACCCTTGCCAGACGCGGTTGACGGCCGTGCCAGATAACCCATCGCCTCTCGTTCACCTGCCTGAAATGTCACCATAACCAACGCTCCTTTGAAAATAATCCACAGATTACACAGATAGCACAGATTTAATCCGCGTTCATCCGCGTTCTAATTTTGTCGTTTTGCTTATTATGCAGGCGAAATAGTAGCACCTATGTTCTATTCTGGCAATCTCCATTCGACCAACAGGCCACACCGATTACTAATAACCGATTACCGGCATGATGCGCCTGCAAGCTGTGTACTTGACGCTACTTCTGCCGCAGCGTCTCAGTCCCATTCACGGCCGTTCGCACCACCTGTTACTTGGCACAGCGTTTGAAAAATGCTAGAGTGTACCTGTCATGATGCGGTGTACATATGATTATTCGATTTTACATTGACCCAGAAACAGATGAACCGCATATCTACAATCATGACGTGGATGAAGATGAAGTAGCAGAGGTGCTGACGAATCCAGGTGAAGATCGCCCAGGTCGTGAAGGTTCACGCATCGCCATTGGGCAAACAGTAGCGGGACGCTATCTTCGAGTCATCTATATTCCTGATCCAGAACCAGATAGCATTTTTGTTATTACATCCTATGAGCTAAATGGGAAGCCTTTAATAGCTTATCGCCGGAGGCGGCGTAAACGTAAATAAAAAATGAAAAAACAAAACAAATTCCCCCAGGGCTGGAATGAAAAACGAGTTCGAGACGTGTTGAATCATTACGAAGCACAAACGGAAGAGGAAGCTGTTGCCGAGGACGAGGCCATGTATGAGGAAGTGACAGAAACGGTTATGGAAATACCGATTGAACTTGTTCCGGCCGTTCGCACACTGCTGGCAAACCATGATCGTGGCAACAAAGTTCCTGCTTAAGCATGTTACAAAAACGGCCGTTTTTATTGTGCCAAACGGCCGTCCCCTCCCCTCATCCGTGATGCGCCTGCAAACTGCGTACTTGAAAATCCTTCTCACGCAGGGCACGAATGCCGTTCACGGCCGCCTGCGCTGCCGACAGGGTAGTGATGAGCGGGACATTATGGCGGATGGCGGCCGCATACATCGCCGATTGATCCGCATGGGCCTGCTGCCCCAACGGTGTGTTGATCAGCAGTTGAATCTCCCCATTTTTAATGACATCCACCGTTGTTTTGCCCGGCTGGCCCGCTTTTTGCACCACTTCCACCGGCAGGCCAGCGCGTTCCAGGGCTACGGCCGTGCCCGCCGTCGCAACCAGTGTAAATCCCATCCGGTGCAAATCCCGCGCAATCTTCATCGCCGCCCCCTTGTCGTAATCGTTCACCGTGATCAAGACGCTGCCTTCCGTGGGCAGGCTGGTTCCCGCCGCCAATTGGGACTTGGCAAACGCATGACCAAAACGGCTGGCGTGGCCCATCACCTCGCCCGTACTGCGCATCTCCGGGCTGAGGCGCGGGTCGGCGCCCGGTAGCTTGTTGAAAGGCAGCACCGCCTCCTTCACAAAAAAGCCGTCCACTTCCGGCGTTCCCCGGAAATTGAGTTCCGCCAGCGTCTTGCCCGCCTGCACCTGCGCCGCAATTTTGGCGATGGGCACGCCCGTCGCCTTGCTCACAAAAGGCACGGTGCGGCTGGCGCGCGGATTGACTTCAATCACGTACACCACATCATCTTTGATGGCAAACTGCACGTTCATCAACCCCTTCACCTGCAAAGCACGGCCGAGCTTTTCGGTGTAGTCGCGGATGATGCTCAGGTGGTAGAGGCTGATTTTATAGGGTGGCAGCACACAGGCGCTGTCGCCAGAATGGATACCCGCTTCTTCGATATGCTGCATTACCCCGGCGATAACCACATCTTCGCCATCAGACACGGCGTCCACATCCACCTCAAAGGCATCTTCGATAAACTGGTCAATCAGCACCGGGTTGCCGGGAGAGACGCGGGCGGCTTCGGCCAGGAAGTTGAGCAGCGAGGCGTCGTCGTAGGCAATGGCCATCGCCCGCCCACCCAGAACGAACGACGGCCGTACCAGCACCGGATAGCCCACCCTTTGCACTATCGCCAACGCTTCTTCCTGTGAATGGGCCAGCCCCCACTGCGGATGGTCAATCTCCAATTCGCGCAGCAGGTCACCAAAACGGCCGCGATCCTCAGCCAGGTGAATGCTGTCCGGCGGCGTGCCCCAGATGGGCACATCGGCTGCCGCCAGCCCGGCCGTCAGGTTAATCGGCGTCTGCCCGCCAAACTGCACGATCACGCCATCTGGCTTTTCCAAATCCACGATGTTCAGCACATCTTCCAACGTCAGCGGCTCAAAATAGAGGCGGTCGGCCGTGTCATAATCGGTACTCACCGTCTCCGGGTTGCAGTTGACCATGATCGTCTCGTAGCCCAATTCGCCCAGCGCCCAACACGCCTGCACACAGCAGTAATCAAACTCAATGCCCTGCCCGATCCGGTTTGGCCCACCACCCAAAATCATCACCTTTGGTCGGTCAGATGGGTTGGCTTCGCAGTCGCTTTCATAGGTGGAATAGAGGTACGGGGTGTGCGCCTCAAACTCAGCGGCGCAGGTGTCTACGCGGTAATAGACGGGGGTAATACCCAATTCCTTCCGCCGCTGCCGCACGGCCGTTTCGCTAACGTTCAGTGCATGGGCAATAACAGCATCGGAAAAACCCATGCGTTTGGCGTCGCGCAATAGACCTGTCAGGTCTTCTGAGACCTGACAGGTCTGCAATGTTTCTTCCAGCTTCAAAATCTCTTGCAGTTGGGCCACAAACCAGGGGTCGAACCCTGTTTCGGCGGCGATTTCAGTGGGAGTACGGCCGTCACCCAACCCCACTGCCACATTCCACAACCGCTGCGCCGTGGGCACGCGCATTGATTCTGGCGTCGCTTTGGCCGCCAACAAACGGCTAAAACCAGGTGCGCCAATTTCCAGGCCACGAATCGCCTTGTTCAACGCCTCCGGGAAGGTGCGGCCGATAGCCATTACCTCGCCCACGCTTTTCATCTGCGGCCCCAGGCGGGCATCCACACCGGGGAACTTCTCAAAATTCCAGCGCGGAATCTTGACCACACAGTAATCAATGCTCGGCTCAAAGCTGGCGGGTGTCACCTGTGTAATATCGTTGGGAATCTCGTCCAGCGTGTAGCCCACCGCCAGCAGCGCGGCAATCTTGGCGATGGGGAAACCGGTCGCCTTGCTGGCCAGCGCCGAGGAGCGAGAGACACGCGGATTCATCTCAATGACGATCACCTCGCCGTTGGCCGGATTAACGGCAAACTGCACATTGCTGCCGCCCGTCTCCACCCCCACCGCCTGTATCACCCGCTTGGCCAGGTCGCGCAGGTGTTGGTACTCCTTGTCCGTCAGCGTGTAGGCCGGGGCGACGGTGATGCTGTCACCGGTATGCACCCCCATGGGGTCTACATTCTCAATGGAGCAAACGACCACAAAGTTGTCGGCGCGGTCGCGCATCACTTCCAGTTCGTACTCTTTCCAGCCGAGCAGGGAGCGTTCGATCAGCACCTCCCCCACCGGGCTGGAACGCAGGCCGTGAGCCACGATGGCCTCAAATTCGTCCGACGTTTCAGCTATGCCGCCGCCCGTTCCGCCCAACGTGAAGCTGGCGCGGATGAGGGCGGGGAAACCAATGTCGGCGACGGCCGTCCACGCCTCCTCTACTGAATATACGAAGTGGCTGACGGGCACGGGCACACCGGCTTCAATCATCGCCTGCTTAAATTTGGAGCGGTCTTCGGCCAGCCGGATAGCCGTCAAATCCGCGCCAATCAATTGCACACCATATTTTGCCAGGATGCCGGACTCGGCCAACTGCACCGAAAGGTTGAGGCCGGTTTGCCCACCCACCGTTGGTAACAGGGCGTCCGGCTTTTCGATTTCGATGATTTTCTCCACCAGATCAGGCGTGAGCGGTTCGATGTAGGTGGCATCGGCCACGTCCGGGTCGGTCATAATGGTGGCCGGGTTGGAGTTAACCAGGACGACACGATACCCTTCACGGCGCAGCACTTTGCACGCCTGCACGCCGGAGTAGTCAAATTCACACGCCTGGCCAATGACAATGGGGCCAGAGCCAATAATCAGGATAGAGTGGATGTCAGTTCGTTTGGGCACAGGTTCTCCCTTAAAGGCGAGTCGGCTATAAAAACTACCAGGTTTTTCAGTAAGCTGACACGTATGTTATCATTTCGACGGCCGTAACCATCACAGCCGATGCTTTTTATGGTAAATGAGAGTGACGCCATGCAGATAACATACAACACAAAAACAGATGTGTTATACATTCGTCTCGATGCTCGCCAACAGGGTGTTATCAACCAACGCCTGAATGACGATATTGTTCTGGACATTGGCGAAGAAAACAAAATCATTGGCATTGAAATTTTGGATGCGTCTTTTCATCTCAATCTGGATCAATTGTTACCAGTCCGGATCGAACGTTTGCCGGAGCTGGTTTAGCCCGTAGGCATTCGATTTCTCCAGCAACCTTTCGTTGCCGAAATCTGATATCTACGGCAGGCACAATCTCTCATTCTCCAATCTCCCATCTCATTAACTCTACAAACTTATCAAACAGTTCATCCGAGTCATGTGGGCCGGGGGAGCTTTCCGGGTGGTATTGCACGGAAAAGGCGCGGTAGTTGGGCGCGTCTATGCCTTCGCAGCAGTTGTCGTTCAGGTTGATGTGCGAATTGAGCGCACCGTCCGGCAGGGTCAGGGCGTCTACGGCAAAACCGTGATTGTGGCTGGAGATTTGCACACGGCCGTGCGCCACCACCTGCACCGGCTGATTCCCGCCGCGATGCCCAAACTTCAACTTGTACGTGTTCGCCCCCAATGCCAGCCCCAAAATTTGATGTCCCAGGCAAATACCAAAAATCGGTTTCTGGCCGAGTAGTTCGCGCACCGCTTCCACCGCATACGTACACGCCGCCGGGTCGCCCGGCCCGTTGGAGAGGAAAATCCCATCCGGGTTCATGGCCAGCACATCGGCCGCCGGGGTAATGGCCGGCACCACCGTTATCTGGCACCCCTTCCCCGCCAGCAGCCGCAACATATTCCGCTTAATACCAAAATCATACGCCACCACATGATACAACCGCTCCTCTGCCCCTCCGCTCCTCTGCTCCTCTGCTCCCCCGCTCCTCCGCTCCCCTGCTCCCCCGCTCCTCTGCTCCTCTGCTCCCCCGCTCCTCCGCTCCTCTGCTCCCCCGCTCCTCCGCTCCTCTGCTCCCCCCGGCTGCCACCAATCCCCCCCCTCTGCCCAATGATACGGCTCGGCGCAGGTCACTTCGCAGACGAGATCGAGGCCGTTCATGTCGCGGGCGGCGCGGGCGACGGCCACCAGTTCGGCCGCATCCGTGATCTCGCTGGAAAGGGCGGCGCGCATGGCGCCATAGGTGCGAATGTGGCGCACCAGGGCGCGGGTGTCCACTTCCGTTGCACCCACAATGCCCCGTTCCGCCAGATAGTCGGGCAGGGATTGGGTGGCGCGCCAGTTGCTCACCACCGGGCTGAGGCTGCGCACCACAAAACCGGCGGCCCAGACCCGGCCGCTTTCGTCATCTTCCGGGTTGCAGCCATAGTTGCCGATGTGCGGTTGGGTCATGGTGATGATCTGGCCGTGATAGGAGGGGTCGGTGAGGATTTCCTGGTAGCCGGTGAGGCTGGTGTTGAAGACGATTTCGCCGGTGGTGGTGCCGGTTGCGCCAAAAGCCAGGCCGGGCCAGGTGGTGCCGTCTTCGAGAGCAAGTAAAGCGGGTTGGGTCATGATTCGTAATCCGTGATGCGTAATCCGTAAGCCAGACTCAGTTGGTATACAGGATTAGCAACCAAACGGCCGTATTCTATCACGGCCGTTATTGCCGAGACATGCGTAATTTCACAAATGTTTGCCAGTCTGTTTGGTTGGGATGTTGGGGATCAGCGGGCTGGGCGGAAGAGCAGCCAGGCGGCCAGGACATAGAAAATCCCCGCCAGAACTAAAATGAATTTGATTGTGGCACAGATAAAGGCGAGCGGCGGCCAGATGACGGCCGTAGACCCCAACAGCAGCAACGCCAATGCCACATTCTCTAGATAATCCAACGCGGCGGCCAGCCACACCCCCCAGGCCAGCCACACGCCTGTTGCCGCAGCCAACGAGGGCGAATCAGACATCGTTGCAGATTGCACTCGTTCGGCCGCCCACACACAGGCTAAAGAAATCGCCGATGCATAAACCAACGGATAAAGAAAATCCACCCCCAACCCGAGCGCAGCCACCAGACGGCCGTGTTCCCCCCATGACGCGATGATAGCCTGCGCGTTTGCCACCGTACCGGCAAATTCATAGGAGATGATACCGGCCGGGGCGGCCGTTGTCTTGAGCGTGCTGCCAGTTAAGTTGAAAAAGAGCGTCATGCCCAACGCCATAACAATTGCTATTTTCATCCACCGATTACGGCGTGGCGATGGCAAAAAGGAGAAAGGTGGTGTGGGTGTGTGCATAATCACCTTCGTCGTCAGGGCGCGGCCGAACGCCGACAAAGACAGATAAAATCAGGCTCATCTGCTTCTATTTTCATTTATTCCTTCACGAGAGCCAGAGGCGGTTGTAGTACGCCGCCGCCTGCGTAAGCACCCGATTAAATGGTAAGGATGTGGCGGATAGTATCCAGTTGGTCGGACGATAGGCCAACGGCCTGGAAATAGGCGGCAAAGCTACCATAAGTGTATTGCAGATGGCAGAGGGTATCAATGATGGATTCAGGTTTTGACTGGAGGATCTGCTCAAATTGAAACGGGTTACGGCCGTCACTCTGTGCCTGCTGCCGATAATAATCCAGTATTGGTTGCAAATAATCGTAGCTGACAGCATAGTCAGCAGCAATAGCTTTGAACGGAACGCCCAATAGCCCCAGCAGCAAAGCAACGAGCATCCCCGTGCGGTCTTTGCCAATCTGGCAATGAACAAGGAGTGGGTAATAATGGGGGTTGCTGACGGCCGTAAGAACCTGGTTTATTGAGTGATGGCAATTGTCTAATACGGCCGTATACAGATGAGTCAGGTTAGTGGGCATTGTGCCCTCTGGAAACAATGAACGCCAGCCCTGGTAAAATGGGATGTTCAAATAGGTAACCTGCCCGGAACCAGCAAAGACGTTGGGATAGCGCGTGGTTTCTTGGGGGTGACGCAAATCAATAATGGTACGAATCCCTAAATCAAGCAGCGTGTGCCGGTCAGTTTCGGTAAGAGCATGAAGGCTATCGGCCCGAAAGAGTGTGCGGTGGCGGAGAACACGGCTGTCATTCGTCATATATCCCCCAACATCACGCACATTGTAAGCCCCCTCCAACAAAACGTGGTTGACAGCAAAAAAGGATTTATTTAGTTTTTCACTACTCATATGCGTTTGCACCTGCTTCTGGTAAAATGCTGGCTGGTTGGGACTTTAGTACCACCACACAATTGTGTCAAGGAATCTCATCATTTATTCAACCAGAGGGCATTTTGGGCAGTTTCGACCAATTGATGCAGGCAACCGAAGGTGTTGGAGGCGTGTTCCTTTGGACAGCCCTTCTTGCCAGTGCATTAGCAGCAATCTGGTGGCTGCTAGAACGCATACGCCGGGCAGAAATCCATTTTTCGCTGATGGGCCCCCTGGGTGGGGCCATCATGTTTTGCCTGATAGTGTTACCATTTGGGGCAATGGGAGCCTATGTAGGCGGCACGGTCTGTATATGGCCGTCCATTGATAGGTGGTTCGAGTTGATCTTTATGATAGGCGGACTGGCAGTAGGGTATAAACTGTGGAAGCGAGCAGGCAGCACATAGATGCTCTGGCCTACGTAACGCACACGCCGTATGCTACAACGGGTTTTCCACAGGTAAAACTTTTGGTATTAGCCTAACAGGCCATTGAGAAGAGCGCCTATGCCAAAGATGATCAGAAAAATGGGCCAGATACCCCCCCAATTCCAGCTAAAGAAAAAGGCGCAGGCAACCAGGATAAGAACGAGGCCCCAGGTAAAATTGCTGCGGGCGCAATGAGAAAAACGGCCGTCCCGCTGATACTGTTGCCCGGCATGCACCAATTTAGAAAGACCGGGAATGAAAATAAATATCGCCCACCAATTTTGCAATGCAAGGCCAAAAACAGTTATCAACAGGAAAATAACGCCCACTGTAACCAGAATAAGGCCGCTGGCCACATGATTGTGATTTTCTGACCTGTTATTTTGCTCATCTGCAAGAAAATCCGAATCAGCGAACGCCAATTTTTCCTTTTCTACTTCTTTCAACGAATCAATATCATCACTCATAGCCACTACTCCTGGTAAATGAGAAGTTCAACTTCTGCCGTTTTATATGTACATACGTTGTTTACGCAGGTGGTCGGATTTTGGTTGCGGCCGTGATGATCAGTACGGCCGCAGGCAGAAGTTGTGTATCATTGTGGATGTTTATTTATGCTTTCATCAGCGGCCCTGGAAAATGAATCGAGTGCGGAACATGATACCTGTAAGCCTGAAAAGATTTCTTACACCACCTCGGTTTGTTAATCAGGAAAAAACGCGGGCGGCCGGCCTGTTATATACCATTGAACTGGTATTGCTGGCCGCATGTTTGATGGGCATTATCGCGGGGATATTTTTTGCGCGGTTTTCCATGGCGGCCGCCTCGATAGCCTGTTTGCTTATAAACCTGTTGGGCATGAGCATAACACGGTGGGGGCATATCAACCTGGCGGCTATGATAATCACACTCATGTTGCTGTTTTCAATGACTCTGGTTGCCTATAACGCGGAAGGCATTCATTCCCATGCCATATTAACATTCAGTATTGTCATCGTCATCAGCAGTTTTATCTTAGAGCGGCGATTCTTCATTCTGAACACGGGACTGGCTGTTTTGGCGGCCGGTTTTCTGACATTTGCCGAGATGAATGGCCTCATTACCACCCCATTTAGTGCAGAAGTTTCGTTGTATGATTTTACGGCCGTAAGCATTATCCTGGTGGTTACGGCCGCCTTCACCCGCCAGACGGCTAACTATCTACAAGATAGCCTGACTCGTGCCAACAAAAATGAACAGGCACTTATGGCTGCAAATCAGGAGTTAGCCCAGCAAAAAAGAGCCAGCCAGCAGCGCGAAAATGAGTCTCAGGTATTTTTACAAAAGTTGCAAGCGTTGTATCAGATTAGTTTGGAACTATCACGCACAAAATCATTGCCCGCGCTATATCAACAAGCGGTGGAACTGGGACAAACCGAGTTGGGCTTTGACCGCCTGGGGATATTACTGTATGACGCCAGGAACGAGGAAATTGTGGGCACCTTTGGTGTTGATGCAGACGGCCGTATCGTGGATGAATCGTTTTTCCATGGCCACCCCTTACCCTTTATGCTTGAAGTCCTGGCTAATAAATCCCCCATCGTTATACGAGAAGACGCTCCTTTATATTTTGCCGGTCAGCAGGTAGGGCATGGTTGGAATGTGCTAACCGTTTTATGGGATGGCAACCAAAGTGTTGGTTGGTTATCGGCCGACAATCTATTAACCCGGCGGCCGCTGTCCCCTTTTCAGCCAGAAATACTCACTTTATACGCTGCGACTTTAGGCCACCTCATCACCCGCATCCAAACAGAGGAAGCGTTACGGGCAAATGAAGCAGAAGCGCGTCACTTCCAGGAAAGATTGCACGCTTTACACGAAGTGAGCATTGCATTGGCGGGCACCGATTCATTGGAAACCCTTTATCGTCAATCCATTGAACTGGGACGCCAGCGTTTGGGGTTTGATCGGCTAGGGTTACTCCTCTATGATGAAGAAGCTAACCTGATGTTGGGTACATTTGGCACAGACGAGTACGGCCGCCTGCGTGACGAACGTTATTTCAAACAAAAAATAGAAGCGCCACACATTTTGGAAATTCTGCAAAGTCAAAAGCGCCTGGGATTTTGGGAAAATACCGACATCATAGATGATGGGCAGGCTATCGGCCGGGGTTGGAACGCCATGTCTGTCTTATGGAACGGGACCAGGGGCATCGGCTGGTTGTCGGCAGATAATTTCATCAAGAGAGAAGCTGCCACCTCCTTCCAATTAGAGGTATTGACCTTATACGGCGGGGTGCTGGGGCATCTGGTAACACTCAAACGCCGCGAAGAAACCTTGCGCACCTATGCCCTTGAACTGGAAAGAAGTAATAAAGAACTTGAACTATTTGCTTACGCTGCTTCCCATGACCTCCAGGAACCCCTGCGAAAAGTATTGGCTTTTGGTGATAGATTGGCCGTTAATTATGCCAATAAACTAGATGAACGTGGTCTGGACTACCTCCACAGAATGCAAGACGCCACTGCACGAATGCAGCAGCTCATCCAGGATTTGCTGACCCTTTCAAGAGTACAAACACGCGGCGCACCCTTTACTGCTGTGGATCTGACAGAGATAATTAATGGGGTAATGTCTGACATGGAAACATATATCACCGAAGTCAATGCCGGTTTTCAGCTGGGTGTACTCCCGGTGGTGCATGCCGATTCAACCCAAATGCGCCAGCTTTTTCAAAACCTCCTGAGCAATGCGCTTAAATTCCATCGGCCGCAAGAATCCCCACTTATCACCATCCATTGCGAGCCGTTCATAGATGATGTGACAAACCGCTCTATGTGTCGGCTTTATGTCCGAGATAATGGCATTGGCTTTGAGCCGCAATATGCTGACCGCATTTTTGGCATGTTTCAACGGCTGCACGGCCGTGACAAGTACGACGGTTCCGGCATTGGCCTGGCTATATGCAAACGCATCGTCGAAAGGCATAATGGTCAAATTTTGGCTCAAGGCATACCCAATGAAGGAGCCACTTTTATTATTACCCTGCCCCTGGGCCAGGAATAACTAATGACACCATCAAGAACCACCCCCATCCCTCCACTACCCCGCCCTGATGATGATAAATCAGCCTTAGAAGCTCTGGCACGGCGCGCCGCCGAACTGGAAGTGGTCGCCCAAGTGGGGCTGGCCGCTACCACCATCCTGGATAGTGCCGAGCTGCTGCAAACTGTGGTGGATTTGACGCAAGAACGATTTAAGATGCGGGTAGTAACCGTTGGATTGGTGGCAGCCGACGGCCGTACCCTATACATCGGCGCCGGCGCCGGTCCGTTGGGCCGCCAACTGATGGCCGCCGGCCTCACCATCACCATTGAGCATCATCCCTCCCTGGTAGCCCTGGCTGCCCGCACACGCCAGAGCATCGTAGCCAATGACGTCCTCAACCACCCCGACTATTGGGCACACCCCCTTCTTACTTCCACACGCTCCGAACTGGTCACTCCAATCATTGTAGGTGACCGGTTATTGGGTTTATTAGACGTTCAGTCTGAGGAACCCGATCACTTTGGCCCCGATGAAGTCCGGGTTTTGGGAATTTTGGCCGCCCAACTGGGCATAGCCCTGGAAAACGCCCGGCGCTTTGAAGAGCTGCAAAAATTCAGCGCCCGGCTAGAAGAATCACGGCAATTTCTGGATTCCATCTTTGAAAATATCCCCACCGCCATCTTTGTCAAAGAGGCGGCCGAACTGCGCATGGTTCGCGCCAACAAAGCCAATGAAATCCTGACCGGCCGTAGATCAGATGACTTGATCGGCAAAACTGATTATGAACTGTTTCCGCCTGAAGAAGCCCGTTTTTTTGCCACCAAAGACCATGAACTGTTGGCTACCAGGCAGATGGTAGAAATTCCAGAACAGCACATCCAGAGAACCGATGGTGATATTCGCCTCATCCACACCCGGAAGGTGCCCATCGCTGGTAGCGACGGAAATGTGAAATTTATCCTCGGCATCTCCGAAGATATTACGGAACGCAGAAAATTGGAACAAACTATTCAGGCTTCCTGGGAACGACGCGGCCGTCAGGTGCAGGTCAGTACAGAAGTTGCTCAAGAAATTGCTGCTGCTCCGGCGCTGGATGAACTTTTTTGGCGGGTCGTAGACCTGGTGCAGACCAGGTTTGGCTACTACTACGTGCAGGTTTACACGCTGGAAAATGAAGAACTACGTCTGCAAGCAGGCAGCGGTGAAGTCGGGCGGCGGCTGAAAGAAGCGGGACACAAAATCATGGCAGTCAGCCCGTTGAGCATAATTGCCCAGGCGGCACAAACGGCCGTACCCGTCCTCGTTCCTGATGTCTTTCAAGAGCCCAAATGGTTGCCCAATATCTGGCTGCCAGATACCCGCTGCGAACTGGCCGTGCCCATCCAACTGCGCCACGAAATACTGGGCGTGTTAGATGTGCAGCATGATATCGTTGGCGGCCTGACCCCTGAAGACCAGATTCTACTGGCCGGTTTGTGCGGCCAGATTGCTATTGCAATGGAATACCGCCGCGTGGATGCCCGCCGCCAACATGCGGAAAATCAGCTAAAAATGTCCCTGGCCGAGCTAGAAATTAACAACCGGGAGTTGCAAGAGTTTGCTTTTATCGCCTCCCACGATTTACAGGAACCGCTGCGCAAAATTCAGGCATTGAGTGATCGTTTGCAACTATTGTTCGGAGCAGATATGGATGAGCGGGCACATGATTACTTGAACCGTTTGCGGCAGGCGGCCGCCCATACTCAGCTATTCATCACCGACTACCTCGCTTTCTCCCGCGTGTCCGCCATGCCTCAGGTCTGTACGGCCACTGACCTCACGGCCGTCGTCCAGGCCGTTTTGCATGACTTTGAGCCTGCGATCCAGGAGGCACAGGCAGAAATTACCGTGACGACCCTGCCCACGATCGAAGCGGAGCTTTCCCAAATTCACCTGTTATTCCGCCATCTCATTGGCAATGCCCTCAAATTTCGGCAGCCAGACCGCCCACCTGTTATTCATATTTCCGGCCATCGGCTGCCCGAAACCAATAGCTGTCAGATAACGGTGCAAGACAACGGCATCGGCTTCGATGAACGCCACGCCGGCCGTATTTTCCGGGTCTTCCAGCGGCTGCACGGCCGTAACGAATACGAAGGCACCGGCATGGGGCTGGCAATCTGTCGCAAGGTAGCGGAACGGCATCACGGCCGTATCCAGGCCACCAGCACCCCCGGGCAGGGCGCCACCTTCACCATTACCCTGCCCCTCCACCAACCTGTGGGTGATGAGGTGATCAAGTGATCTGGTGATTTGGTGTTTGAGTGTTTTAGCGATCTGGTGATTTAGTGATTTAGTGATTTAGTGCCCAAACTACTTGAGCACCCAAACACCCAAACACCCAAACACCCAAACACCTAAACACCTAAACACCTAAACACCTAAACACCCAAACACCTAAACACTTTCAGGTATACTTGCATCCACATTCCCCACTGTCCTGCAGTTGAACAAAGAAGGACAACAAAAAATGGAAAAGATACAGTTTGTAACCGAATTAAACGCTTATGAAACGGCCGTCAGCCAGACCCTCGCCCGGCTGGAACAAGAGCAAATCATCTCCCGCCTCTGGCAGCATGACCACACCATCTGGCGGCCCGCCCCCACCGAAATTAGCAATCGCCTGGGGTGGCTGCACTTGCCCCAAACCATGCAGCCTGAAATTGAGCGGATCAACACCTTTGCCGCTGAGGTGCATCAGGCCGGGTTTACTCACGTCCTGCTCCTGGGCATGGGCGGCTCCAGCCTGGCCCCAGAACTGTTCGCCAAAACATTTGGTGGCGGCGGTCTGCCACTGATCATGATAGACACCACCGATCCCGACGCCATCCTGTCTTTGGCACGATCCATACCGCTAACAAAAACGCTTTTCATCGTGGCTACCAAGTCTGGCGGCACAGTAGAAACGCTGTCCGCTTTCAAATACTTCTACAACCTGCTCGCCGATGCGGCAACGGGTGAACCCGGCCATCACTTCGTGGCGATTACCGACCCTGGCAGCAGCCTGGAAAAGCTGGCCGCACAGCACAACTTCCGCGCCACCTTTTTGAATGATCCCAACATTGGCGGCCGTTACTCCGCACTCTCCCATTTTGGGCTGGTACCGGCCGCGCTGGTGGGTATAGACATCGCCCACCTGCTGGCTCGTGCGGCCGCCGCTGCCCACGCCCCGGAAGCCATCCGGCTGGGCGCGATCATGGGCACATTGGCGCAGCACGGCCGTGACAAACTCACCCTCATCACCTCGCCTGAATTAGCCAGCTTTGGTGATTGGGTGGAGCAATTGGTCGCGGAAAGCACCGGCAAAGAGGGGCAGGGCATCTTGCCGGTGGTGGGCGAGCCGTTGAACGACGCCGTTGTTTATGGGGCAGATCGCCTGTTTGTCTATTTACATCTGCCGCGCAGCACGGCCGCCTCTGCCCAATTGGCCGCCCTGGAACGCAATGGGCATCCGGCCGTTGGTATTGGCCTGCGGGACGTGTATGACCTGGGGGCGCAGTTTATGTGGTGGGAGGTGGCCACGGCCGTTGCCGGCCACATCCTCAACATCCAACCCTTCGACCAGCCCAATGTCGAATCCGCCAAAATTCTGGCCCGCCAGATGGTGGCTGCCTACCATCAAACCGGGCAGCTACCGGCCGGGGAGGTGGCTTCGTTAGAGCCAGCGGTGTTGCACACTTTTCTGGCCCAGGCCCAGCCCGGCGATTATGTGGCGCTGCAAGCCTTTGTGCCGCCAACGGCCGCTACCGATGCCGCCCTGCAAACCTTGCGCCGCACTATCCGCGACCGCTACCGGCTGGCAACTACCGTTGGCTACGGCCCCCGCTTCCTGCACTCCACCGGCCAACTGCACAAAGGCGACCGGGGCAACGGCCTCTTCATCCAATTCACGGCCGATCCGGTGCGAGACGTAGCCATCCCGGATGAAGCCGGCCAGTCAGCTTCAAATATGACGTTTGGTGTGTTGATCAAGGCGCAGGCACTGGGTGATGGGAACGCCCTGCTGGCCGAGAGCCGCCGCTTTATTCGTTTTCATCTGGGCACGGCCGTAGCCGCCAACCTGGAACGATTGATGAGGTGATGAGGTGATGAGGTGATCACGAAATCTCCTAATCTCTCAATTCCCTCCACTTTTGAGGCACTGATGGATACAAGCTCCACCACGATTCTTATTTTTGGCGCATCGGGTGATCTGACGCGGCGCAAATTGATCCCGGCGCTGTTCAATTCCTACCGCAAAGGGCGGCTTCCCCAAACCTTTCATATCGTCGGCATGGCGCGACGGCCGTGGAACAATGACCAGTTCCGCGACCTGCTGCGAGAAGGGCTGCTGGAATTTGATCCCCAGGCTTTTACGGCCGAAAAATGGGCTGCATTTGCCCCGCGTATTACCTATTTTCAGGGCAATCTAGACACCCCAGATGACTATCAGCCGCTACCCGCCTATCTGGCCCAATTAGAAAACGGCCCCGCCAACCGCCTCTATTACCTGGCCACGGCCCCAGAATTTTTTGTGCCCATTGTGCAAAATCTGGGCGCAAACGAGATGGCCAACGAGGTTGAAGGCTGGCGGCGGCTGGTGGTAGAAAAACCATTTGGGCATGATCTACAAACCGCGCAAGAACTAAACCAGGCTATCCATGCCGTTTTTGCCGAGCAGCAGGTGTACCGGATTGACCATTACCTGGGCAAAGAAACAGCCCAAAACATTCTTTATTTCCGTTTTGCCAACACCATTTTTGAGCCGGTCTGGAATCGTAATTATGTGGACAATGTGCAAATTACGGTGACGGAAACGGTGGATGTGGGGCGGCGCGCCGGATATTATGACCAGGCCGGCGTGGTGCGCGATATGTTCCAAAATCACCTGCTGCAATTGTTGTCGCTGGTGGCCATGGAGCCACCCACTTCTTTTGCGGCCGACGCTGTGCGCAATGAGAAAGCCAAGTTGTTGCAGGCCATACGGCCGTTGCCCCTCACCGACACCGTCCGCGCCCAATACCAGGGTTACCGCCAGGCCGAAGGCGTGAAACCCGGTTCACAAACCCCCACCTATGCCGCCTTGAAACTGTATGTAGATAACTGGCGCTGGCACGGTGTTCCCTTTTATTTGCGTTCCGGCAAAGCACTCACCCGCAAAGATTCGGAAATTGTGATCGTCTTTCAAAAACCGCCGCACCTCATGTTTAATGACATAGTAGATGAGGACTTTTCTTCCAACGTCCTCTCCATTTGTATTCAGCCAGATGAGGGGATTCATTTGCGTTTTGAAGCCAAAGCACCAGACTCTAACCGCACCAACTCGGTAGATATGGAATTTCATTACAAGTCCGCCTTCAAGGGGAATTCACTGCCGGATGCGTATGAACGGCTGTTGTGGGACGCGCTGCGCGGGGATGCCTCCCTTTTTACGCGAAGCGACAGCATTGAAGCGGCGTGGCAACTGGTAGACCCCATTATTCACGGTTGGGAGCAGGCACCCCAGGCACCAGCCATGGCCCAATATCTGCCTGGAAGCTGGGGGCCGGCCGAAGCGGAGGAGTTGCTGCAACGCGACGGCCGGGCCTGGATTCTTGGCTGTGGCTGCGCTGCATATGAGGAGAGATGAACTGGCATATTGGCACCATGGGTTTTGCTTATGAAGGTTGGGTTGGCTCTTTTTATCCGGCCGGGCTGTCCTCGCGCCACTTCCTCAGCCATTACAGCCAACAGTTTGATGCACTGGAAGTAGACTCTACCTTTTACGGCATTCCCAAACCAGAACAGGTACAACGCTGGACGGCCGTCACCCCACCCCACTTCACCTTTTGCCCCAAAACCCCCCGCGCCATCACCCATGACGCACCGCTGCTGGAAGGCATCCCCCTTATGCAACAATTCCTCAAAGTGATGAACCAGTTTGGCAATAAGCTGGGCGTTATCCTCATCCAGTTTGGGCCAGAATTCAGCTATCACCACTTTAACAACCTGCGCCACTTTTTGCAGGCGCTGCCCACCGATAAACGGTTCGCCGTTGAATTTCGCCATCGCTCCTGGGATACGCCGGGCACGGCCGTGCTGCTGGAAGAACACCACATCTGCCTGGCCGCCGCCGATTACCTCTACATGCCGCACACCATCCACCGTACCACCGATTTTTTGTATCTGCGCTGCATCGGCCCACATGGGCAGTTTGGCACAAAAGACCGGGAACTGGCAGACAAAACGGCCGAATTGCAACGGTGGGCTGCCCAAATCCAAACCCATCTACCCAACGTGAATGATGTTTACGTCTTTATCAACAACGACTACGCTGGCTTCTCCCCCGCCACCTGCAACCGCTTCAAACAAATCGTGGGGCTGCCCGTGCAAGAGATACGGCCGTTGGTACAGGGGCGGCTGTTTTGATGGATAATTGGGTAACTGGCGGCAAATTACCCAATTACTCAATTACCCCATTACATTTACTCCACATGAACCCGCTCGAACCCACACTTTCCATTGTGAGCCGCTGCTCTTTTCTCAAGGGACTATCGCCCGATGAATGTCAGGTGGTAGTGGAACAGGCACGGCCGTGTCACATCCGCCAGGGTGAATTTTTCTTCCACCAGGGCGAACCAGCCACCACCTTCTATATCCTCGTGGCAGGTCGGGCCAAACTCACCCAGATCAACCCCGAAGGCCATCAGGTCATCGTCAACTACATCGGCCCCGGTGATGGCCTGGGTATCATCGTCGTCCTCAGCAATATGGATTATCCCATCGCCGCCGAAGCGGTGGAAGAGTGCCACGCCCTGGCCTGGGACAATCTCACCACTCGCCAACTGATGCAGCGTTACCCCCAACTGGCGATCAACGGCATGGAACTCATCGCCCACCATTTTGCCAGTCTGCAAGAGCGGTATCACCAACTCATCACGCAGCGCGTGGAGCAGCGCATCGCCCGCACCATCCTGCACCTGGTACGCCAGTTTGGCCAGAAATCGCCCGAAGGTGTGCGTATCAATATGCCCCTCACCCGCCAAGACCTGGCCGAAATGACGGGCACCAACCTCTACAATGTCAGCCGCATCCTCAGCAAATGGGAACAAGACGGCATCGTCAAATCCAGCCGCAAGCGCGTCACCCTTTGCAAACCTCACGACCTGGTCGTCATTGCCGAAGACCTGGAGCCGGTGATCCGTCGTTGACAATTGACAATTGGTAATTATCAATTGTCAATTGTCAGTTTGTGATAATTTGCACTTTTGCAAAGACGCCCCCCATTTTCTCCTGTAATGTTCTGCAAAATAGGGATCGATTGTTTGTAACTTCCAATCACCATCCCCCCTTACTAATCACACAATTCAGAGGAATTTGGCAACGGCCGTGCGGCAAACCGATTACCGATTACCGTTTACCGATTTCCCCACGACAGGAGAAGAACAATGACAAAAGAATGGTTTTATCAACACAAGCTAGGACTGTTTGGTTTGCTGGTGGTCATCCTGGTCATCGGACTGCTGGCAAGCTGCGACCGCTCCGAAGAAGGCGGAGCCACCGAAGCCCAAGACACCGGGTTATCATCCGATGCTGCCGCCCTGGCCCAGGAACGCGGGCTTACGCCCGACGACGTTTATGCCGCCCTCAAAACCTATATGCCCACCGGCCAGCTAGACCCCTACATCATGTTCTCTTCCGGCGGGCAAGGCGGGCAAGTGCTGGTCATCGGTGTGCCCTCCATGCGCATCCTCAAGGTCATCGGCGTCTTCACCCCCGAACCCTGGCAGGGTTACGGCTACGGCGGCTCCAGCAACGAAGTGCTGGCTGGCGGCTTTGTGGATGAAGAGAATCCTCTTTTCTGGGGCGACACCCATCACCCCTCCCTCTCGGAAACCAACGGCGAATACAACGGCGATTTCCTCTTCATCAACGACAAAGCGAACGCTCGTTTAGCCGTCATTGACCTGCGCGATTTTGAAACCAAACAACTCATCAAAAACCCCAACGCCATCAACGATCATGGCGGTGCATTTGTGACGCCCAACACCGAATACGTGATTGAAGGGCCACAATATGCCGCCCCCATCGGTTGGGAATATGCCTCATTGGATGACTATGAAGAGCAATATCGCGGCATCATCACTTTCTGGAAATTTGATGCCGCGGCCGGCCGCGTAGACGAAAGCAAATCCTTCCAAATTGAACTGCCCCCCTACTGGCAAGACCTGTGCGACGCTGGTAAAGGGCCGAGCGATGGCTGGATTTTCTGCAACTCCTTCAACACGGAACTGGCAACCGGCGGCGTGGAGTTGGGCAACCCCCCGTTTGAAGCCGGCACCACCCAAAACGACACTGACTATCTGCACATCATCAACTGGAAAAAGGCCGAAGAAGTGTTTAATGCCGGTGGCTACGAAATGGTAAACGGCATCGCTTTGATCAGTATGCAAACAGCGATTGATGAAGGGTTGCTCTACTTTACCCCCGAACCCAAAAGCCCCCACGGTGCAGACGTGACCCCTGGCGGTGAATATGTGGTCGTTGGCGGCAAGCTCGACCCGCATGTCACCATTTACTCCTTCGACAAAATTATGAAAGCCATTGAAGCCGGTGGCCTGGATACTGACGTGTATGGCGTGCCCGTCATTCCGCTGGACGCCAGCATGGAAGCGCAGGTGGAGCTGGGGCTTGGCCCGTTGCACACTGTCTATGATGATAAGGGTTATGCGTATACCTCGTTGTTTCTGGATTCGGCCGTTGCCCGGTGGACGTTGGGCGGCCCGTATGATGAGTTAAACCCGGAAGAGGGCTGGACGTTGGTGCAAAAGTTACCCGTCCATTACAACATCGGTCACATTGCCGCCGCCGAAGGGGACACGGCCAGCCCGGACGGCAATTACGTGGTTGCCCTGAACAAGTGGAGCATTGACCGCTTCGCCAACGTGGGGCCGCTACTGCCACAAAACTTCCAATTGGTAGACACTTCCCGCACTGGCGACCAGATGAAACTGCTCTATGACATGCCCATTGGCATGGCCGAGCCGCACTACGCCCAAATCATCAGTGCGGACAAGCTGGAACCCTTTGAAGTGTACCCGGAAATTGGCTGGAACCCGGAGACGATGAGCGTGGATCCCACTGCCATTACCTCCCCGGAGCAGGCGCGGGTAGAGCGCAATGGAGACACGGTGGAAATCTGGATGGCTGTTGTTCGCTCTCACTTCACCCCGGAACGAGTGGAAATTAAAGAAGGCGACCATGTTATCTGGCACTTCACCAATCTGGAAACGACCCGCGACGCCACGCATGGTTTTGCTCTCTCTGGCTACAACATTAACCTGAGCCTGGAACCGGGTGAGACACAAACGGTTGAGTTTGACGCCACCCAATCCGGTACGTTTACCTACTATTGCACCGAGTTCTGCTCGGCGTTGCATCTGGAAATGCTCGGCTACTTCCTGGTAGAACCGAACGAGTAATTATGAATTAGGAATTATGAATTATGAACGCAGCACCCCTTCCTAATTCCTAATTCATAATTCCTAATTTCCCCTTTGGTGTGTCATGTTTGAGTCAGACGTGAAGGTGGTGCTGCCGGATGGTAGTACCCGACGATTGGAAGATTATCTGTTGCCCAGCGCATTGCTGATGATGGGGGCGCTGTTGCTGGTGGTTTCCATGTTCCTGCCTTATTGGAGCATGACGATGGAAGCGCCACAGTACCCGAATGGGCTGCATGTGGATGTGTATGTGAACCGGCTGGAGGGGGATATGCGGGAGGTGGATGCGCTGAACCATTACCTGGGGATGCCGGTGCTGGATGAAGGCGGCCGTCTCGAACGCTCGATTTCGGTGATTTCCATTGTGACGCTGGGGCTGCTGCTACTGGCGGGGGTGTTTGTGCATAATCGCTGGGCGGCCGTGCTTGCCCTGCCTGCTATCCTGTTTCCGCTGGTGTTTGTGGCTGATTTGTGGTGGATTTTGTATCAATACGGCCACAGCATTGACCCGAACTCTGCTCTCGGTGGGGCGATAGAGCCGTTTACGCCGCCGATTGTGGGGCGGGGGGTGGTGGCGCAGTTTGCTACGGTGGGGCAGTTTGAAATTGGTTTTTACCTGGCGCTCACGGCCGTCGCCGTCGTATTACTTGGTCTCTGGTTTCACCGGCGGGCTTATAAGCCGGTGCAAGATGCGCGAAAACGGATGAAAACGGCCGTGCCCACCCCCTCATCATGAATACTTCCCGGCCTGGTCAACGAATGAAATTACAATGGGGTATCAATTGTCAATTGTCAATTGTCAGTTGGCAATTGGCAATTGGCATGGTCATGGCCAGCATCTGGTGGCTGGCGGGTAGTACGGCCGTTGCGGCCCAAACGGCCATCGCCCAATCCACCCCACTCATCGTCTCCCCCGATGGCCCTTACACCACCATCACCGCTGCCCTGGCGGATGCCCAACCCGGCGACGCTATCGAAGTACACGGTGGCGTCTATCCCGCGCTGGTGGTGGACAAAACCGTCAACCTGCGTGGCGTAGCGTGGCCGGTGATTGACGGGCAGGGCGAAGGGGCAGTGGTGATGATTACCGCACCGGATGTGCAGTTTGACGGTTTCCTGGTACGGGGCAGCGGCAGTGAACCCGACCGTAACCATGCCGGTATTACTGTCGCCGCTCCCCGCGCCCTGATTACCAACAACCGGCTGGAAGATGTCTTGTTTGGCATCTACGTCGCCGAGGGCACGGATACGGTGGTGCGGGGCAACGACATCACCGGCAAAGAAGAATATGACATCGGCCGTAAAGGGGACGGCATCCGCCTCTGGTACAGCTCCGGCGTGATCGTGGAACAAAACATCATCCATGAAACCCGCGATGTGGTGGTCTGGTATTCGCCGGAGGTGGTCATTCGGGACAATGTGATTCGCAACGGCCGTTACGGTATCCACCTCATGTACACGGACAATATCCACATTATCGGCAACGAACTGCGGGATAACTCGGTGGGCGCATACGCCATGTATTCGGACGACGTGATCATCAGCGATAACCTGATCACCGGGCAGCGCGGCCCCAGCGGCTATGCCCTCGGTTTCAAAGACGCCAGCAATGTGCTGGTGCAGAACAATGTACTCGTAGACAACGGTGGCGGTATTTTTCTGGATGGCACACCGTTCGATGCACAGAGCTATGCCCGTTTTGAAAACAACATCATCGCCTTTAACGACGTAGGCGTGACGCTGCAACCGGCCGCCAAAGGCAACGATTTTACCGGCAACACCTTCTGGGAAAACGTCTCGCAGATGACCCTGCAAGGCGGCGGCACACCTGGCGTGAATCACTGGCAGGGCAATTTTTGGAGCGATTACACCGGCTTTGACGCCGACGGCGATGGGCTGGGTGATACCGCTTACACCTCTGAACGCTTCTTTGAAAACCTGACCGATCAGGAACCCCGGCTGCGGCTGCTGGCCTACAGCCCGGCAGCGCAAGCCATCGAATTTGCCGGGCAATCCTTTCCCATCATCCGGCCACAGCCCAAATTGAGCGACCCCACGCCCCTGGTGCAGCCGGGTGAGATTCCCGCTTTTGCCGCACCGCCCCTGCCGTCTGTCTGGCCGTTGGCGGGCACGGCCGTGGCCCTCATCCTGCTGGGCGCTTTTTGTGGCGGCCTGGCTTATTTTGCGCTGCCCCGCCACCCTGAAAAACCGACAACCCCACCCTCTCAGGTGAATGTTATGCACAATCCTTCCGCACCCTTAACAGAAACGCCGCTGCAAGTGGCCCACGTCAGCAAACGATACGGCAAAGTTCACGCCTTACAAGACATCTCCTTCACTGCCCAAACAGGTGAAGCCATCGCCCTGTGGGGGGCCAACGGGGCCGGCAAGACCACCCTGCTCAAAGCCATTTTAGGGCTGATTACCTTTGAGGGGCAGATTGCGGTGAACGGCCGTGACGCCCACCGTGATGGTAAAAATGCCCGGCGCAACATCGGCTATGTGCCCCAGGAAGCGGTCTTTTACGATTGGGATGTAACGGCCACCATGCACTTTTACGCCCGGCTCAAAAAAGCCGACCCGGCGCGCATCCCCCTCTTGCTGGAACAGCTTGGCCTGGCCGAACACAGCCAGAAGCCGGTGCCTGCCCTCTCCGGTGGCCTGAAGCAGCGATTGGCCTTAGCCATCGCCCGGCTGGATGAGCCACCCGTATTGCTGCTGGACGAACCCACCGCCAGCCTGGACGCCCAGGCGCGGCGCGATTACCTCAAGTTGCTCATTGGTCTGCGGCAGGCCGGCAAAACTATCGTCTTTGCTTCGCATCGGCTGGAAGAGGTGGAAGCGTTAGCCAGCCAGGTGCTGCTGCTGGAACAGGGGCGGCTGGTGGAAACGCTGGCGGCGAATGAACTGCGCGGCCGTCTTGCCCCAGAAGTGGAGATGGCGGTGTGGGTGGCGGAAGGGGTACGGCCGTTTGCCCTGGCACACCTGCAACAAATCGGCCTGAACGCCCATTTGAACGGCCGGGGCAGCATCGTCACCCGCGTGCAAAATGGGCAAAAAATGAACCTGCTCCAGACGCTCAACGATAACGGCATCCAGGTAATGGATTTTGAGATTGAACAATAACTTGTAAGACGATTTTGAAAATCGCCCTACACACGGATAACACGATGGAACTCACACTGCTTTGGGCCATTGCCCAACGTGAACTGCGGGAAGCACTGCGGAATAAATGGTTATGGTTGTACGGCCTGGGTTTTGCCGGGTTGGCCCTGGCGCTATCGCGGGCCGGGCTGGCTTCGGCCGGGTACAGCGGGTTGGGCGGCTTCGGCCGTACGGCCGCCAGCCTGATTAACGCCTTACTGCTCTTTGTGCCCCTCATCGGCCTCAGCGTAGGCGCAGGCGCGATAGCCGCCGACCGGGAACGGGGTACGTTGCTCTACCTGTTGGCGCAGCCCATCAGCCGGGGCGAACTCTTTTTTGGCAAGGCGCTGGGCGCGGCGCTGGCTGTGCTGGCCGCGCTGGCGCTCGGTTTTGGCCTGGCCGGTTTGGGTTTGAGTGTGGGCGGCGGCGGCAACACCTTCATCTATCTGCAACTGGCCGGGTTTTCGCTGCTGCTGGCGCTGGCGGCACTGGGGCTTGGTTTTATCATCAGCAGCCTGACGCGCAAAGCGGCCGCCGCCTCTGGCGCCGCCCTCATCCTTTGGCTGGCGCTCGTCTTTTTAGGCGATTTGGGATTGATTGGTTTTGCCATCAGCACCCGGCCCAGCCCGGCCGTCTTGTGGAGTGCGCTCATTTTGAACCCATTGCAGGTGTTCAAACTGGGAGCCATTTTTAGCCTGCGGGCCACGCTGGATACATTGGGGCCGGTGGGCCAATACGCCGTTTACAAGTTTGGCGAAAACCTGCCGCTGCTGCTAGTTGGCCTGTTAATGTTGTGGATTATCCTGACCTTTGGCGTGGCCTTTGCCATTTTTAGTAAACGAGGTGATTTATGAAGAGTATCCGCGAAGAACGCGAAGGGCGCGAAGGTTTGGGAAAGAGCCTGGTCATTCGCTTCACTACTTACTGCTTACTGCTCACTGTTTACTGTTCACTTACTCTAACAGCTTGCACCGGCAACAACCTGGACGCACCGCCGGAAATCGCTTATGGGCAGGACGTGTGCGTGCAGTGCGGCATGATCATCAGCGAACCCCAATTTGCTGCTTCCTACACCACCAAAACGGGGGATGTACGCCTATTTGAGAGCATTGAGGATATGGCGATGTATCACATTGAACATCAAGAGGATGTGCATCTGTTTTGGGTACATGATTATGAGACAGAGCAGTGGGTGAGAGGAGATGAGGCCGTTTATGTATTGAGCGAAACTATCGTTACGCCGATGGGTGCGGGGGTGGTGGCGGCAGCCAATGAGGCCGGGGCGGATGGGCTGATCGCGGAAGGGGGCGGCACGGCCGTGACCCTCGATCAGCTCCTCACCTTAGCCAAAGCCGGCATGTTGGGCGGGCATGAACATTCCATGTCCCATTAGTAACCGTGCAGTAATTAGGTAATTGAGTGATTTGGTAATTAGCCACCTCAATTACTTAATTACCCAATTACCCAATCGCTAGCTTATTTGCAAACGATCACTTAGAGGAGTGGGGGATCCTCAGATGCCCGCCCGCATCGGAGGATGCGGACTCCGCACATTCACAAAATCAAACAAAAGTGGAGAATGACAAATGAAAAAACAACTTGTAATACTGGTATTTATCTTATTGGCAGCCTGCGGACTGGTAGGCTGTGGCGGTGGTGGCGAGGACACAGCCTCAGCCGCGCCCCGCGCCACGGCGACTTCGGCCGGTGATGCAGCCGCCGGACAGGAACTTTTCGCTGGCACTTGCTCCGCCTGCCATGGGCCCGAAGGATTGGGCGTTACCGGGCTGGGCAAGGATTTGACCACCAGTACCTTCGTCAGTGAACGAAGCGATGCGGAGATGTTGGAGTTCTTAAAAACAGGCCGCCCCGCCAGCGACCCGCTGAACACAACGGGGGTAGATATGCCCCCCAAAGGTGGTAATCCCTCTCTGGATGATGCCAAATTGATGGATATTATTGCCTTTGTGCGCTCGATTCAAGAATAGAGAATGGAAACTGTCAGACATCCGATTTTGGCAGCCACTGATTGCATGAGAAATCGGATGTCTCAATAACTCTTTTGGGGTCTTTGATGGGTGACTTATGGCCGCAGCAGTTATAGAACTGGACAAGATGACCGTAGATGACGTGCTGCGGCGTTGGCCGGACACGGCCGTGATTTTTCGGCAATATGGTCTGGCCTGTCTGGGTTGTGCGGTGGCCCCGTTTTGTGAGGTCACGGCCGTCGCCAACATCTACAACCTGCCCAAAGAGCAATTCCTGGCCGACCTGCACGCGGCAATCAACAAAAGTGATTGAGTGATTGAGTGATTGAGTGACTGTTTGCAAATATGTTAGCGATGCCTGGACATTCGCCAAAAACAGGGGTTAACCGAACCTGTCACGATCTACGATCCCTGCTGTGGCAGCGCGTATCATCTGGCGGTGTGCGCCTGGCTACATTGGCCACACATCCGCGCCCTCATTGGTTCAGATGTGGATGCCGAGTCGCTATCCTTTGCTGCCCGTAATCTGGGGCTGCTCACGGCCGTTGGCCTGCACACCCGCATCACCGAACTTGAATCGCTGCAACATCAATTCGGCAAAGCGTCTCATGCAGAGGCTTTGCAAAGTGCGGCCCGCCTGCAACAGCAACTGGCGCTTAATCTGGCGCAGCACCCCATTGAAATGCGCCTGTTCCCGGCCAATGCCTTGCAACCAGACGAGTTGCGGCGGGAACTGGCGGGGCAGTCCATTGATGTAATCGTGGCGGATGTGCCCTACGGCCGTCGCGCCCATTGGCAAGGGACAACAACGGATACGGCCGACCCACTCTGGCAACTGCTCGATTCACTCCTGGCTATTTTGTCGCCCCATACCCTGGTGGCGATTGCCGCCGATAAGAGCCAGATGTGTAAACACGACGGCTACGTGCGGTGGGGCAAATTCCAGATTGGCAAGCGACGCGTTTTTCTGCTCCAGCCCGAACGGGGCAAAATTTAAACTGGCGATTGACGATTGAGCGTCAAAATCCTCAAACCCTCGACAAGCCAGTAGCGATAACCTATACTTCACCCATGATAACGAAGCAAAATGCTTCAATGGACGCATCATTTTGGATCAACGTGTGCGCTGCTGATATTGTGCAGTTTGTTGGTGAATACTTCAAGCTGTTTGCTAACACAACCGTTGCAGCTGAAATTCGCTACCCCCTGGATATCCTCGGCATGGCCGCCCAAACGTCCATTTTGTTCAATAACTGGGTACAGGCTGAAAAAATTACCTTGCAGGATCCCACACAAACTGTGGCCTGGTTCCAAGAAGGTGAAAATGCGGCTATTGCTCTGGCTATGGAGCATGGATATTTTTTATTGATGGATGATGCCAACCCATATCACCAGGCGAAGGCGGCCGGATTAAAAATAGTAGGATCGAATGACCTGGCAATTTTCTTATACGATCATGAACGTATTTCATATGAAACGGCCGTGTCTGCCATCCAACACACCCATGCCAGCAAAAAGCAAAAACGGTTGGCACATACCACCCTGGAAACATTAAGACGGATCAAGGGAGATTAAAATGACCACACACATTACCAAATCAATTCGTATCAACGACGAAGAAAATGAAATTCTGCAACAAATCAGCCAACAAGAAGGTATATCGGAAGCGGCGCTGCTGAAGAAATTTGTGCGCCAGGGAATGACCGCATACCGTCTGGAGCAGGCTATTAAGGCATATGAACGGGGCGAAGTGGATCTGAGTGCGGCGGCTGACTATGGCGGTATCACTATCTACCATATGATGACTGAATTGAACCGGCGGGATATTGCCCCGCCGTCCGAAGCGGAAAAGTTTATGGAGGGGCTGGCGGCTCTGGTGGAAACGTTTGGTGGCAGCGATGCCCTACGCCGAACGATTGCCGGTTAGCCGATCAGCCGATTAGCGTTACTGGCAGACGGTGCGTTTTTCTGCTACAACCAGGGCATGGCAAAGTTCAAGCTGGCGATTGACGGACAGGAACGGGAATTTGAGGCCACCCGTCAGGGGGATGAGATACACCTGATGGCTGATGGATTCACGGCCGTCTGCCACCTCCTCTACCACGACAGCCACACCGCCCTGCTGGAATGGGCGCAGCCAGACGGGTCACGGCAGCGCATCCGCCTGGCCGGGTACAAGGAGGGGGACAAACGGCAGCTATGGGTCAACGGCCGTGCCTTCACCGCCGAACGCATCCGCGAGCGCGGGCACAGCCGCCAGGAAAACGCCTCCCTCGCCGCCGCCATCCCCGCCGTTGTCACCGAAATCCTGGTCAACGTGGGGGACACCGTAGCCGAAGGCGACCGGCTTATTTTGCTGGAATCCATGAAAATGGTCATCCCCATTCAAGCGCCGTATGGGGGGGTGGTCACGGCCGTGCATTGCACCCAGGGCGAATCTGTTCCGGCCGGCGTGCAACTCATCGAACTAGACCCATCAGGCCATCAAGCCATTAACATCCGCGAAGAACGCGAATAAACGCGAAAGTTTTTCTCTGCGCCCCCGCGCCTCTGCGTTAAAATACCCCCTCAGGAGACAAGCTATGAGAACAAACCGCCTGCAAAAATTGACCAAAGAGATGCTTTCACACGGGGTGGATGGGCTGGC
>CAZOPF010000041.1:5128-12927 GCA_964581605.1 uncultured Ardenticatenaceae bacterium | reverse complement strand
ACCGCCTGCAAAAATTGACCAAAGAGATGCTTTCACACGGGGTGGATGGGCTGGCTGTGGTACCTGGCCCCAACATGGAATACCTCAGCGGCATCCATTCCCACCTCAGCGAGCGCCCCGTTGTCCTCTTTTTCCCCGCCGACGACGACCCGGCCATTATCATCCCCGTGCTGGAAGCGATGAAAGCCAGAGAGGCGGGCATCCGCCCCGACCGCATCTTCGATTGGACGGACGAGGAGGGGTACACGGGCGCCTTCCAACGTGCTTGCGCTCACCTGGAACTGGCCGATTACCTGCTGGCGGTGGAATCGCTGCACATGCGGGTGCTGGAATACGAAGCCCTGAAACGATACGCCCCTGGCCTGCAAACCACCCACGCCGAACCGATCCTGATGGCGCTGCGCGGCGTGAAGGATGCCGACGAGATTGCCGCCGTGGAAAAAGCCATCGCCATTGCCGAACGCGCCATTGAACGGCTCATCCCCGAAATCAAAATTGGTATGACAGAAAAACAGGTAGCGGCCCGGCTGCGCCAGTACCAGTTGGATGGCGGCGCGGATGGCATCGCCTTTGGCCCCATTGTCTCCACCGGGCCAAATGGGGCCTCGCCCCACGCCGTGCCCACCGACCGGCGGCTGCAAGCAGGCGATCTATTGGTAATTGATTGGGGCTGCACCGTAGACGGCTACTCCTCCGACATCACCCGCACGTTTGCGGTGGGTGAGATTGATGCGGAGTCCCGGCGTATTTATGAGGCGGTGAAGCTGGCCAACCAGCAAGGGGTGGAAGCCAGCGGCCCCGATGTATTGTGTGAAGAAGTGGACACGGCCGCACGCGATGTGATTGATGACGCTGGCTATGGCGAATTTTTCATCCATCGCACAGGGCATGGGCTGGGCATTGAGGGACATGAACCGCCTTCGCTGATGCAGGGCAATACCGACCCTCTACGCCCCGGCAACCTGTTCACGGTAGAACCGGGCATTTATATCCCTGGCAAGGGCGGCGTGCGCATTGAAGACAATATCTTCATCACCGAAACGGGCTACCGCTGCCTGACCTCCTTCACCCGCGAGTTGATCACCGTTGGCTGACCGTGAAAGGAAGCAGAGGGGCAGAGAAGCAGAGGAGCGGAGGGGATCGGTTCCCCCCTGCTCCTCCGCTCCTCTGCTCCTTTTCTTATTGATCACAACGGCCGTCGCCGCCTGTCGCCCTACCCCCACACCGACCCCTCTGCCGCCGCCGCCCACCGCCATTTCGCAGGTCTTGGAAACGGCCGTGCCTTCGCCATACCCACCCGCCGTCACACCAACACCTGAACCATACAGCGTGGCCACGAGTACGGCCGTGTCCCCAGAATCCACCATCACCCCCTCACCCCTACCTTTCATCACCCCATCATCCCCACCCGCCGCCTATCCCGGTCAGATCTACCTGCCCATCATCACCGACCCCGCGCAACCCACCATCACCCCACCACCCGCTCCCCTCATCACCCCCACACCATCCCCCACCCCCATCCCCACCCTGGACTTCGCCGCCATTCGCCACGAACTGCACGCTCAAGGTCAGGAGATGTCCACCGTCAAAATTGGCTTTCATGTCAGTGTGGGTGGCAACGCGGCCGGGCTGGATGAATGGATGCGCCGCCTGGACGAGGCGGGTGTGCCCTTTTTCCTCAAGAGCGTAGACAACGCCCAGCCCATCCTCTTTGCCCAGGAACTCAAACGGGCCAGCGGTGTGCCCCACGTGCTGGTCTACCGCAAAACCTCCGGCGGCGATTACGATTGGGATGTGCCCAACTATGCCCTGCCGCCCGACCAGGCGGCGGCCATCCACTGGCAAATGCACCGCGACGCCTTCCCACCCGAACTGGACCCGTCGCTGGTCTGGATTGAAACGATCAACGAGATAGACAAAAACCAGGCAGAATGGCTGGGGCAGTTTGCCCTGAAAACGGCCGAACTGGCCTTGCAAGACGGCTTTAATTGGGCGGCGTTTGGTTGGGCTTCCGGTGAACCAGAACCGGCACACTGGCAGACCCCCTCCATGCTGCAATTCCTGCGGTTGGCGGGGCAAAACCCGGATCGGCTGGCCATTGCCCTGCACGAATACAGTTATCTGGTGGATGATATTGGCGACGCCTATCCCTACAAGGTGGGGCGTTTTCAGGAGTTATTCCGTATTGCTGACGCCAACGGCATCCCCCGCCCTACCGTTCTGATTACGGAGTGGGGCTGGACTTACGAAAATGTGCCATCGCCAGAGCAGGCCATGGCTGATGTGGCCTGGGCTTCGCGGCTATATGCGCCGTACCCGGAAGTGAAAGGGGCGGCTATCTGGTATCTGGGCAGTGGTTTTGCCAACATTGCCAACAAAGCACAACAACTCATTTACCCGGTGATGGTGTATGCGCTGCAAAACTATTTTCCGGCTCCTCTACCCCCCAACCGGCAGCCCATCGCCCCAGAGCAGTTTGCGCCTTGAGTTTATTCTGCCCAGGTGCGCCGCAAGGGGAAGGTCTGGCAGAAAAATGGCTCGCCGCCAGATGAAAGCATACACAGTTGCACGGCCGTACTTGAATATTCCCCCTCTGCCACACGTGCCCAATGCACCACAAAATCCCCCAATCCCAACGCCTGCCCATTTTCATAGGTGGGCTGGATGATCTCTGTTTCTGGCAGCAGTGTGGCCTGGAAGGTGCCCTCCGCGCCGGCCGTGCCCACATACACATGCCCCACACTCATCGTCAGGCCATCATCTACAGGCTGCACCACAAAGTCATAAAATTCATTGGCGGGCGTGGGAAGGGTGCTTACCAGGGGTATTTCTGCCAGGTTACTGCCAGCTAAAGCGGCCGCCATTTGGCTATAAATCCATCCGGTACGGCCGTCGGCCAACTGCACGTTATACCAATCTCCACTTTCGGTACGGCCCAGCACGGTCACGGCTGTGCCTTGTGTCAGATAGGCCACAATGCGGAAATTGATAGCCGGGCCACTGCGCATAAAAACAAGCTGGCGTTCAATCTGAACCTCTACAGGTGTTGGCGAAGGGGTGATCAACCGCGTCGGCGAGGGGGATGGGGCCGGGGAAGGAGTTGCGGGCACGGCCGTATTTGTCGCTGTTGGGTTTGAATGGGCAGTGCTGGTAGGCGCAATGGTGGGTGCGGCCGTGCGGGTAGGTGATGGTGTTGGTTCGTCGGTGGGCAAATGGGCAACAGCGGCGGTGGTAGGGGTATCGGCGGGGGCAACGGCCGTCAGCCATCCAACATGGCGGCCAGCCAAACCACCAGCCGCTAACAACAACAGCAATAGCACCAACGCGACCAGCGCGTAACGCCGGAAATTTCGCTGCTCTGGCGGGGCAGACGCGGCCGCTGCTGCTTTTTCATCCACGCGCACCATAACGGCCGGTTCAACTACCTCGCTTTCCTCAGAAAGAGGTGCCGGGCCTGGCAACGTATCGGCCGTTGCGGCGGGTGGGGCCGCCTTGATCTCGGTGGGAACATCGGTGGCGGTGGGCGTGTCTGTGACCGCTTCAGCAAAAAGCGGTTCACCTTCGGGGGCGGCCGTTTCCGTTAGCAGCTCCTCAGCTTCAACTACCGGTGTTGCCATTGCCGTTAGCGCAGAGATGGATGGTATGGCAATTTCATGGAGCAAGGCAGCCGTTCCGGCCAAGCCAGGGGCGTTCAAACGCGCCTGGCCTGTGCGGAGAGCCTCCACAAAACCGGGCGTGAGGGGGGATGAATAGGGAGAGGCAGGAAGATAGGGATGGGCGGCCGCCACCACTTGCACACCCACCGCCTGAAATGCCTGCCCCAGCCAGCCCTCATCCGTTGGCAGCGTATCCCCGGCGAGCATGGCCGAGGCGCTGCAATCCAGAATAAGGAGTTTGTGGCGAGAGGGGTGTAAGGAGAATCGTCGCCGCACATAATCAGCCTGAATCGTCGTCGCATCCAGATAACCGGCGGTGAAGGTGTCGGCGCAGGCCAGGTACGGCCGTGACTGATGGTAGAGGGCGTGCCCGGCAAAATAGAGCAGCAGCACATCATCTGGAGCGTGGCTAAATTCCAAAAATTCAGCAATGGCTAACTGGGCTTCCACCGCCGGCTTGTTGACGGAGACGAAGACCTCATCAAAACCACCGATGGTGGGCGATTCCAGCGCATCCGCCAGCGTGGTGAACGTCTTTCCAGAGACGGGGGCATGAAGGCGGCCGTCCTGATAATGCACATTACCAATTAACAAAGCTAATCGCCGGGACATGCGCCAATTGTACGTGGTTTCAGGTGAATGGGCGAAGAGATCAGACAGCCATTAAGCGATTACGGATAACCGCCTCTGCTAACGCCGCTACTTCATCGGCACAGCCCCAGGAGAGGGTAAAACCGGCACCGCCATGCCCATAGTTGTGGATGACGGTACAGGTGGGGGTGAGCATTTCTGCTTCCAGGCGTACTTCCGGCCGGCCGGGGCGCAGCCCCACGCGCTGTTCCAAAATGCGAGTCTCTTGCAGGCGGGGTTCCAGTTGCAAGCAGTTCTGGCGAATGTGGTCGGCCGTGTCCCTATCCACCTGTACATTCCAATCTCCCTCCTGCGCCGTGCCGCCCAAAATGACGCCATCCTGCCGGGGAATGATGTAGGTCAGCCCCCGGTCACTGTGTTCGTCAATCCAGGCGTGCAGGCCAGGCACGGCCGTGACCCGCATAATCTGCCCACGAACGGGGTAGAGTGTGGCATCGTCTACCAATTCCCGCGCCCCCAACCCGGCACAGTTGATGATGAGGGGGTATTGGTCGGACACGGCCGTCAGGTCAGCCACCTCACGCTGTTCAATCACACCACCCAACTCCTGAAAACGAGTCATCAGGTAATTCATGTAAAGGGGCGTTTCAATGAGAGGGACTTCGGCCACATATCCATCTACAAAACCGGGTGGTAATGCGGCAGCGGCGGCGCGGCGGAAATGGGGCACGGCCGCACACCACCAGGGGTCAGCCACCGGCCATTGGTACGGTTCAATCAGCGTGATCAGGGAGATAGCGGCGGCGGGCACGGCCGTGAGCCGCAAAAACTCCTGAAAGGAAGCGGCGCTCCAGGCCAACACCCGCCCTGCCGGGTACGCCCGGTACGGATACCAGATAGCTGCCGCCACATCCGAGGTCGTCTCCGGCGGCAGCGCCCGCGCCACAATCCGCACCCGAAATCCGCGCTGCCATAACCGGATACCACACGACAACCCGGACACGCCGCAGCCGATAACTAAAATTTCTTGATGGTTCATATCACGCGGCAGATGCGACGCACTTCAAAAGTGCGTCGCACCTGAACACCCACCTACTTCACCCCAATATACTTGTGCATCTGCACACTCAGCCGCCAGCCGCGCTGCTGCACCACCTCCAGGCAAAGGGCGGTGGCTTTGGGGCTGACGCTGACGGGTTGCAGGCAAATGTGGACATCTGGTTTGAGCGGGATATCCGTCAGCAACCCATCCAACGCCTCAATATCTTGCTGACGGCCGACCACATGTTTGATTTCGTCGGCTACCGCCAATGCCGCCGGTTGGATGGCCTTACCGCCGGGCATATTCAGCTTGGGCGAGACGCACACCCAATCGAAGTCCGCACCCACATGCCCCATTTCGGTACCACTGGTTTCAATGGCTGCTTTCAGACCGATAGCGTGAATGGCGGCAACTAACGGCCGTAACCCAACCTGCGCCGGTTCCCCCCCTGTCACCAACACCCATTTGGGGCCAGGATGATTGGCCCGGATATGTTCGGCAATGGCCGCCGCCGACAGGTAGACATAGCGCGGATTGGCCCCCAACGCCGCCGCTAAGGTGTCCACCTGGTTCTCAGGCGCAAATTCCCACGTCTCTTTGGTGTCACACCAGGGGCAGCCCACCGCGCAGCCATGCAGCCGCAGCAACACCATGGCCACCCCTGTTTGCACCCCTTCGCCCTGAACGCAGGTGTACAGGTCATTCACCGGATACAGGGGGTGGCTCATGGCCGGTACTCTGCCCAGGTACGGGGCGTTTCGCTGATACGCACGGCCGTAACCTGCGGCCACTGCTCCTTCGCCCATTCGTATAAATGGCGCGCCAGGTTTTCGGCGGTGGTTGGAAAGGGCAGCACATCGTTCAAATGGCGATGATCCAGCGTCTCGTCCAGGTATCGTTTGAACGGTTTGAGCGCCAGATAATCCACCACAAAGCCATACGCATCCAGTGTCTCTGATTGCAATATCAGTTCGACCTCATAGTTATGGCCGTGCAGCCGGGCACATTGATGCTCCGGGGGCAGGCCATCCAACTGGTGGCTGGCGGAAAAGTGAAATTGTTTGCTAATGGTATACATGCGGTTCGTGGCGTGAGGCGTGAGATTAGTCACGCCTCACGCCTCACGGCTTTTAGCTGGCATAGGGCAGCGGATCTATCACCCCCACCTCCGCAAACGCCTGTAACCGTTCGGCGCAGGTGGGGCAGCGGCCGCAGGCTAATTCCTGGCCTTCGTAACAAGACCAGGTCTGGGCATAATCCACGCCCAGTTCAAAACCGAGGCGCAAAATTTCTGCCTTGCTGTGCTGTACAAAGGGGGCATGGATGTGAACGGCCGTCTTGCGGTTCAGGCCATACACCTCATTTAGCGCCGCCAGAAATTGGGGCGTGGTATCCCAATAGCCATACATGTCATGCCGCTGCGCCCCGTAGAAAATATCACCCACGCCGTTCGTCTCGGCGTAGGCGGCAGCTAACGCCAGGAAAATCATGTTGCGGTTGGGCACGTAGGTGGCGGGCTGCGGGTCGCCCTGTACGTCTTGCATCAGGGGCACGGCCGTAGCCACATCTACCAGCGCGGAATGGGCGAACAACGGCCGTAACAACGCCAAATCCAACACCAGATGCTGCTCACAACCCGCCAGCCTGGCCTGCACCTGAGCCAACGCCACCTCCTTCTGGTGCTTCTGCCCATATATAAAGGTAATGACGGCCGGGTTTCGCCGTTTCTGTTTCACCAGATAATGCAGCAGCGTCACACTATCCATACCGCCGCTGACGATCACCACTGAATCTACCATGTTGTTCATCTCCATGCCGATAACGGTTAACCGATTACCGATTACCGACTTCGGCTACGGCCGTCATCTGCAACCCACCCCGGATATTTTGATGCAGTGTCACCCGGCAAAAGTGCGGCTGCAACTGGTCAAACAAATCTTGGGCAATGGTGGCCGCCAGTGATTCACCAAAAATCGGCTCATCGCGGAACGTCCACAGATACAGCTTCAGGCTTTTGCTCTCCACGCACCATTGATCAGGCGTGTACTCAATCTCCACCGTATTAAAGTCTGGTTGGCCCGTCACCGGGCAAAAGCTGGTCAGCTCGTCCGATGTAAAACGCACCAGCGTCACGTTCGCCGGCGCCGGAAAACGGTCTAGCTCCTTACTCGGCTCGTTCATCGGCCGGCCCAATTTGGTAAAGTCGTATTCCACTATCACTCTCCTTGCTGGTAGCAAGTGGCAAGTGGCAAGTGGCAGGTTGCAGGTAAAGACCTGCCACTTGCACCTTGCAACATGCCACCCGGTTTGAAACATCTCTCCGGGTCTCAGTTCTCAATTGTTCGCGTATCGCGGTATGGCCTGTTTGTGCCGCGGTTTTGTTTAGCCGGGTATTCAGTTCTCAGGCAAGAACCTTTTCCGCCACCGGCGTTAGCAAAGTATATCAGTGAGCGGTGAGCAGTAAATAGCCAGATTTAGTTGCTCATAAAATTCTACAGTTCACCGCTCAC
>CAZOPF010000041.1:0-5028 GCA_964581605.1 uncultured Ardenticatenaceae bacterium | reverse complement strand
TCACCGCTCACTGCTCACTGCTCACCGCTCACTGCTCACCGCAGCACCACCTCCGTCCACGCCTCAATCCAGGCGTCGCGGTGGGCGTCAATGTCGGTTGGGGGCAGGCGGGCGGGTTGTTCGGGAACTTGTGCCCATTCCACAAAGGCGGGCGGCAGGGCGGCGTTTTCGTTGGCCGGAAAGACAAACATATTAAGGGGGATGTCTTCCTGAAAAGAGTGACTGAGCATGTAATCCACAAACGCTTCGGCCAGTTCACGGTTCTGTGTGCCCTGAAGAATGCCCACAAATTCAATCTGGCGGAAGCAAGCCCCCTCCCCCACCACGCTGGCAGTGGGCGCTTCGCTGACGGGTGGGTCGGCGTAGATGAATTCGGCCGGGGGGCTGCTGGCGTAAGAAACGACCAACGGCCGTTCGCCGCCAGAGCGGGTGAAGTAACCATAGTAAGCGTCTTCCCAGCCGTTGGTGATGAGTACCTCATTGGCACGTAGATCGGCCCAGTAGTCGAGATAGGTGTAGTCGCCTGTCTCGCCGAATTGGGCAATGGTCGCCAGCAAAAAGGCCAGGCCAGGGCTGGAAGTGGCCGGATTTTCGGCTACCAGCAGCCCTTTGTAAGCAGGATCGGTGAGGTCAGCCAATGTTTGTGGCGGTTCCAGACCCTGTTCACTGAACCAGGCTTTGTCGTAGTTGAGGCAGACATCACCGTAATCTACGGGTAGCAGGTGGTAGGTATCGTCCAGTTTCAGTTCGTCCCGGATTTCGGCCAGCAGTGGGGATTGGTATGGTTCGAAGATGTCGGCAGCCAGGGCACGCCCCATGAAGGTGTTGTCTATGCCAAAAAAGAGATCGGCCAGGGGGTCATCTTTGGTGAGGATGGCCTGGTTGAGGGCCGCACCGGTATCCCCGGCGGGCAGCAGTTCAATAATGGCGTTATGTTCGGCCTCAAACGCCTGGATGATGGTTTCGCTGATGGCGAAGCTGTCATGGCTCATCAGGGTGAGGGGGCGGGCAGTGGTGGATGTAGGGGGCGCATCTGTGCTGGGCGCAACCGAAGTGGCCGTAACTTCCGCCGCACTTTCTGAGCCAGAACAGGCGGCCAGTAAGATGGTCAGTAGTAATAAAAGGTTGAGTTGTTTTTTCATATTTGTCTCCTGTTTTTCGTTCGTAGCAGGCGATTTATCGCCGTTTGGTGGCGATGAATCGCCTGCTACGAACTGGAACTTTTTGTATAGATACAGAGAAGCAGGCCGGAATGGAGGGTGACGGTGGCGGGCGTGGCCGCTTCGGCTGCGCTCAGTGCCGGCGTGAGCACATTACTCACCCCCCGCGCCAGGCCAAAGACCAACACGTCATCTTGCAGCGGCCATTGCAGGCCGGTGGTAGCGGCGACGTGCGCATCGCCGCCGAGGGGGATGAGGGAGACCAGGTCGCCCGCCTGCCCATGAATTTCGGTATTGCCGCGCACCAGCCAGGCGCGTTCGTGGGGTGTAACCAGGTGGACGGCACGGCCGTGCAGCCTCGGATGGGCCAGTAGCAAAATGTTGGCAATGGTCTGGTCTAGCCGCCCGCCGAGTGCGCCAAAGATGAGCAGCGGGTCAGCATAGTTTTCAATCGCGTAAAGCAGCGCCAGTTCCAGGTCGGTCTCGTCTTTAGCCGGGGGATAGGCCAGCAGGCGCGTGTGGGCCGCCGCCAGCCAGGGGCGCACGTCGTCCGGCAGCGAATCCATATCCCCCATCACGATGTCTGGCGGGTGGTTCAGCCGGAACAGGTGGCGTGTGCCGCCGTCGGCGGCAATGACGGCCGTCGCGGTTTCCAGATACGGCCGTATCCATTCCACGTCATTGATGTCACCGTTGGCAAAAATTAAGATCGTCATGGGTTGCAGGTTGCAGGTTGCAAGTGGCAGATAACTTGCTACTTGCCACCTGCAACTTGCAACAAAAAAGCCACCCTTCCGGGGTGGCCTATGGATAAGCAAAGCTGTTTTGCAATTCCTCCGCCGGCATTACCCGGATCAGGTTCGCAGGTCGGTGGTTGATGACCACCCTCTCAGCCGGGCATACCCAGCTCCCTGTGCTAAATTGTCAAAGGTTGCTGAAGATTATAGCGTCAACAGTTTACAAGGCAAAAGATTTACGCGACCGTTTCCAGGTTGTAGCTGTTTACCGGGCCTCTCAGCCGTAGTTAATCTCCCAAACCCTGCTCCTGGGGTAACGGCCGTGTATAAACCGCGCCACTGTGTTGTCGTTCAATTTGCAGGATGACATAGCGCCCCACCACATACACCAGCACCACCACTACTACCAGCAGCCCGCGCACCGTATTGGAAAATTCCAGCCCATACGCGCCGATAAAACTCATCAGCGTCACACTGGGCAGGCGGCCAAAAAAGTTGGCAATGAGGAATTTACGGCCGTCCATACCGGCCAATCCGGCCACAAAATTCATGGCATCGGAGGGAAAAACAGGCAGGATGAAGGCGATGGTGAAAAAGGTAACGCCTCGTTTGTCGGCGATAGCTTGCCATTTGTCCAGGGTGGGAGCGTCTACGAACTTGCCGACTAACGGCCGTCCGGCCTTCTTGGCCAGGAAAAAAGCAAACTGGCTGGCCGTCACCACGAACAGCATGTTCAGCACCAGCCCTGGCAAGAAACCATACAAATATCCCCCCGCCAACACAAAAACGTGCCCCGGAATAAAAGCGATGATCACTTGTAAATAATGGCTGATGCCCAAAACCAGCGGCCCCAAAATGCCAAAACTCTGGATGTAGGCGCTCACCGCTTTCTGATCTTGCAAAATGGAAAAGGCGGCCAACACCTGCTTTTGAAACTGCCAGAGCAGGATGCCTAACAAGATAAGAACAACAATAGTGAGGAATGGTTTGCGATACTTCCGCGCCAGGTCATTCCGCTCACTCCATAATCGTTCCACAGACAAGCTTGCCAGCGGGCTGGTTTTTATTTGGTATTCGTTCTCATTACTTTGTGCCATACCTTTCTTGTCCTTACTTGACGGCCGTTGACAATGCTGGATTGCGTGCAACGATGGGGGTCGGGTTGCTAATATCTGCAATCGTACAGATAGAGCAATGACAAGGCAACTAATTGACGGGGGAAATGGGAGGGAAATGAGTAATTGAGTAATTGGATAATTGGGTAATTCTCATCAATTACCCAATTACCTATTCTCTTTTTATGGGCACACCCAGGAAGAAGCGAATGGCATTGGGCAGCCGCCGGCCCCAGGCGGCTTCATCATGGGCATGTCCTTTGGCTTCAATATGCAGCAAATGGCGGGTGGGGCGGTACCCCTTTTTGACGAGCAGGCGTTTCAGGTGGCGGACACGGCCGTAATACTGCCGCGACCGCGAAATCAGCACATGCTGATCTGGCCAGAACCCACCCATCTCGCGCGTCCCTACATCCAGATAAATCTTTCCTTGCTGAAACGGGGCATTTTCAATGTATGGAAAGATGGCCCCATGCGCAAACCACACCGATGGGCTCATCACCCCGGCAAAGCCAAATGTTGCCGGGAATTCAAAAAACCCATAGAGGCTGATCAACCCGCCCATCGAAGACCCCATCAAACCGGTATTCCGTTTATCCGGCAACGTGCGAAACACATTATCAATCATTGGTTTAAGCGTATGGGCGATAAATTCCACATATGCCTTGCCCTTTCCGCCGCCATAATGATGGTCGCGGAACGGGCTGTATTCATCCATTCGTGCTGCGCCCATGTTGGGGATGCCCACGATGATCGCTTCTAGACCCTCATTGGCGCTTAACTGCTCCATCGTCTCGTCCACCTGCCAGTCACCCACATAGCTGGTCGCTTCATCAAAGAGATTGTAGCCATCATGCATGTACAGCACCGGGTAGCGGGTGGGGGAACTGTCGTATGAGGGGGGGAGATAAACCAAAATGTCGCGCCGATTGGCGAGTTGAGGGCTGTAAATATCTCTGGCTATTTTCAAGTTACCGACCACGGTGTGGCGATGCCGTTCATAATACACATCGTGGTAGTTTTGCCATTGTGCGGTTGGTAATTGGACCGTCTGCAATGTTTTACTCCGCAAATCCATGTTCTATTGGCTGTGGCCGTCTCTCAGCCCCAAAAGGATGCTTTCCAACCGCGCCACGACCAGCCGTATTGTCCATATTTTCACAAAGTCGTCCATAAAGAATCAGTAATGTTTTGATTTTCAAAGCGTAATCAACACCAAAGCCGCCAGCGCCAGCAAAACACCCAGCCATTGCCAGCGTGTTAACTTTTCTTTCAATATCAACCGTGCCAACAAAACGGTGGAGCCGGGATACAATGAGGCCAACACCGCAGCAATATCCAGCCGCCCCAGGCGAGCAGCCAGGGCAAAAAAGGCGTTGCCCAACGCATCCAACACCCCGGCCAGGGCTATGATCGGCAGTTGGTTGGGCGACGGCCGTACCCATTCCCTCCGAACCGCTACCCAGATGATCAACAGACTCACAGACGCGGCTCGGGCGGCCGTTAACGGCCAAAAGAGCGAACCCGCCTCCACCCGGTCAATAAAGATAAAAAAAAGGGCAAAACCTGCGCCCGCAACGGCCGCATAGGCCAATTCTTGCCGGGGCACGGCCGTTTGCCAGCGCCAGCCCATGCCCGAGAGCAGCCACACCGCCAGCAGCGCCAATACGAAACCAGCAAGTTGGGTCGGTTTTGGTAAACCTTCAGTGAACAGGCTGAGGAGAACGGGCAGGGCAGCGGAAATGACGGCCGCCAGAGGAGCCACCACGCCCATACGGCCGTTAGCCAGCCCCCCATACAACGCCAACAACCCGATCACACCACCAATGCCCGCCAACACCCCCATCAACAACGAGGTTGGTGAAGGCAGCGCCTCCCGAAACAACAACGCTAACGATGCCAGGAACAGGCCGCCAACAATTTGCGACACGATAACCACACTGGTCACGGCCGTGCGTTTGGCCGCCGGGGGGGGGGGGGGGGGGGGGGGGGGGGGGGGGGGGGGGGGGGGGGGGG
>CAZOPF010000040.1:41404-47162 GCA_964581605.1 uncultured Ardenticatenaceae bacterium | reverse complement strand
TGCTTTTCTTTTTGCCATCATATCCTCATGGTTTTTTGGATTACTTCGGAAGTCAGTATTCAGGATATAATAACCTTGGCCTGTTATGTCCTCAAAAGGATTATCCCCGACTGCAAAAGGTGATATTTCAAGGAGCATTTCATTTCTATTCGTTTGGTAAACACGATAAACCCAGGGCCTGACGTCAAGATTACGATTCCGCCAATATTGTATGGCTTCTCGAGTTTTATAATCTAAGCCGTTTGTCATCACTATGAAAACTTGATCGGTATTAAACTGGTCTTCGCTGATACTAGACCCAAAGTTGTCTCTATGGGCTTCTTTTAAGCTCCGGCCTGTGCCATCAATCTTTGTAAAATATTGATTCAACTCGTCATATTTGGAATTTCCGTACATTTGCCCATAGCGAAGAACTTGCAGTATATTCGCTGAACGTGACTCCCAGGCTTTTAGTTCAAAAATGTAGAGCCGTCCATCTTTATCAAGAGCCATAAGGTCAGGTTCTTCTTGCCAGTTGCGAGATTGCATAAGTAGAAGCAATTCTTCATCATACAGAAGGCGGTCCAAAGTATGGAAAAGAATGTTTTGTAAATCCCTTTCTGTAAGATTGAAAGTTTGTAGTCGCTCTCCGGAAATACGCTCTGCTGTTTGTTTTTCAGGGTCAATTTTTAGTAGCATACTCTACCCTTCCATTAGTTGCCCAAGAGTTTCAGCCAAAAAAAACATAATCCGGCGGGGGGGCAGGCAAGGTGTAGTCAATGCGCCAGTCGTAGCCGCCTTGTTGGTAGACGGTTTGCAAGATGGTGGTCATGTCTAGCGGGATGTCCGGGTCGGGGGCCAGCAGGGGGATGGGCAGGAGTGGCAAGGGTTCGTTCAGAGCTACCGGCCAGATTTCGGAGATGCGCTCGCCGAGTTCGTCGGCGCGGTTGACCAGGCAGATGTAGTCGCTGTCTATCGGCGGGTAGCCCACTTCCAGGCCGGGGCGTTGCCCGCCACGCAATAAATCGAGTTCCACCAGGTGTACGGCCGTTTCCAATATCCGCTGCCGTTTCAGCCGGTATGTGTCTACACCGTCTCCCTTTTGTTTATTGAATGGGGAGAGAATCTCAATGGTAGTGACCAGCTCTGAGGTTTCCGTGACGTAAATGCGCACGGCCCGTAACTTTTCTTGGGTGACGATTTGAGTTTTGCGTGCGAGAGGAGCATGGGGAGCGGTGATGGTTGGGGTAGGTAAGGTCAGAGTAGGAGCGGGGGAGGGGGACGGCCGTCGTACATGCAAAATGCCCGCGTCAGGATACATTGTCTGCCAGGCCGATATGCCGACCCCTTGCATCACGGTGCCAATTTCTACATCGGCGTAATACTTCGGGCCGATTTGACTGTTTAAATTTGCTTTGATAGCGTTCGCCAATGTATGGTGGAAACCAGCCCAGACATCACTATCTTCTAAAAAAGGGTCCATTCCAGGGAAGGGAGATGCCATCTTCAACCTCCGTGCCACAATTTGCTTACAGTGTAACGGTAAGTTATGCTTTTGCAACCCGTTTCGGTTATCGGTAATCGGTGAACGATAATCGGAATTTGGAGTTCGGATAATGGAAGGTAGAAGCAACCATGCAAGCATTAACTGAACAACTGACTGCTCTGACCAGTAAGGCTTTTGTGCGGGGTGGATACGACGGCCGTTACGGAGAAGTCACTGTCTCCAATCGGCCCGACCTGGGGCAGTTTCAGTGCAATGGGGCGTTACCAGCAGCGAAGGCATACGGCCGTAACCCCCGCGATATTGCCCAACAAATTGCCGATCAACTCCAGACGCAGCCCCTCTTCAAAGAGATCACCATTGCCGGGCCGGGCTTCATTAACCTGACGTTGACGGATGAGTTTCTGGCCGATTTTGTGCAGCAGATGGCGGATGATGAGCGATTGGGCGTGACGGCCGTAGCCCAACCCCGCCGTGTTCTGGTGGATTATGGCGGCGCGAATGTGGCCAAACCCATGCACGTCGGCCATTTGCGGGCGGGCATTATCGGCGAAAGCATCAAAAGATTGTTCCACTTCATGGGCGATAACGTAACCGGCGATGTGCATCTGGGTGATTGGGGTACACAAATGGGGCAGGTCATTGTTGAGTTGGAACGGCGAATGCCCGATTTGCCCTACTTTGACGCGAGTTACACCGGCCCTTACCCGGCCGAATCCCCCATCACCCTGGCCGACCTGGAAGAGATTTACCCCGCCGCCAGTGCCCAGGCTAAAGCCGACCCGGTCTATGCCGAGGCGGCCCGGTTGGCGACGGCGGAATTGCAAAACGGCCGTGCTGGATACCGCGCCCTCTGGCAGCATTTTCACGACGTTTCCGTGGCCGGCCTGAAAGAAGATTATGACCGCCTGGATATTCACTTTGACCTGTGGTTGGGAGAAAGTGATGTGCAAGACCGGCTGGACGAGATGATTGCCCGGCTGCAAGCGCAGGGGTTGACCAGTGAAAGTGATGGCGCACTCATCATGGAGATTACCGAGCCAGATGACAAAAAGCCGATGCCGCCGCTCATCTTGCGCAAGTCGGATGGAGCGGTGTTGTATGGCACCACCGACCTGGCCACCATTGAAATGCGGGTGCAGGAATTTGGCTCCGAGTTAATTTTGTATGTGGTGGATCATCGGCAGCGGCAGCATTTTGAGCAGGTCTTTCGGGCAGCGTATAAAAGTGGCATCGCCCCGGCGACGGTGGGGCTGGAACACAACTACTTCGGCACCATGAATGGTAAGGATGGCAAGCCGTTCAAGACACGCGAAGGCGGCACGATGAAGCTGAAGGATTTGATCGCCCTGGTGATTGAGGCGGCGCTGGCGCGCATGGCCGAAAGCCATGTGGCCGAAGGGTATGACGAGGCCGAGCGGCAGGAGATCGCCCGCCGGGTGGGGCTGGCGGCGCTGAAATATGCGGACTTGATGAACCAGCGCACCAAGGATTATATCTTTGACCTGGAGCGCTTCTCCTCGTTTGAAGGGCGGACGGGGCCGTATTTGCTGTACACGGCCGTGCGCGCCCAATCCATCCTGCAAAAAGCAACAGCCCAAGGGTTGGCTCCTGGCCCCTTCCTGCCACCGATTGCCGACGCCGAACGCACCGTGATGCTGCTGCTCACCGGGCTGCCAGACGCTTTGCAGCAGGCGTATAACACCCGGATGCCCAACCATCTGGCCGATTATGTGTATGCCCTGGCCAACGAGTTCAACCGTTTCTACAACACCTGCCACATCCTGCGCGAAGAAAATGCCGAGATGCAGGCATCCTGGCTGGCGCTCACCCACCTTGTCCGCCGGGCACTGGAATTGGTGTTGCATTTGTTGGGGATTGAGATACCCGAAAGAATGTGATTGGAGATTAGAGATTGGAGATTGTCCAATCTCTAATCTCCAATCTCCACCATTGACACCATGACCACCAAAAACGCTTATGCTCAAGCAGGTGTGGACATTGCCGCCGGTACACGGGCGACGCAGTTGATGAAAGCGGCCGTGCAGGCGACCTACGGCCCGGAAGTGTTGTCTGGGGTCGGCTCGTTTGGCGGTTTATTTGACATAACGGCGTTGCAAAAGATAAAGCAGCCGGTCTTGGTGGCCTCCACTGACGGCGTGGGTACCAAGACGAAAGTGGCAGCGGCGCTTAACCGCTGGGACACCATCGGCCATGATATTGTCAACCACTGTGTGAACGATATTTTGGTGCAGGGGGCACGGCCGTTGTTCTTCCTCGATTATGTGGCTTCCTCCAAACTCGACCCGGAGCAAATTGCCACCATTGTCGGTGGCATTGCCCTGGCGTGTAGCGCGGCGGGTTGTGCCCTGCTCGGCGGCGAAACGGCTGAGATGCCCGGCGTCTATACCCCCGGCGAGATTGATCTGGTGGGCACGGTGGTGGGCGTGGTGGAGAGAGAACGGATTATTGACGGCCGTCATATCCAGCCTGGCGATGTGATTTTGGGTTTGCCTTCCAGTGGGCTGCATACCAATGGCTACACCCTGGCCCGCCAGGCGCTGGCTGACCTGGAGTGGCAGGCACCCCATGAAACATTGGGCGCGTCTATCGGCGAGGTGCTGCTCACTCCCCATCGTAGCTACCTGGATGAGGTGCAGAAGTTGATGAAAGCGGGTGTGGACATTCGTGGCCTGGCGCATATTACCGGTGGTGGGCTGATTGATAACCCGCCGCGCATCTTCCCCGATGGGTTGGGCGCGGTTTTGCGGCCTGGTTCCTGGCCTGTACCGCCCATTTTTGAACTGATTCAGGAATACGGCCGTGTCTCCCCCACCGAAATGCTCCACGTTTTCAACATGGGGCTAGGAATGTTGGTCATCATCCCCGCCAGAGATGCCACCCAGGCACAAACCACCCTCGGCGCGTCCCAGGTGTATCGCGTGGGTGAGATGGTCGCTGGAGTAGAGGGTGTTGAATTTCGTAACCCGTGATTCGTGAAAGTTTCGCTGCTCACGCATGACGCCTCACGCATCACGATCAGGACAGGTTTGTGTCAAGACCAAACATCATCATCTTCATCTCCGGCTCCGGCAGCAATTTGCAGGCGATTATGGATGCTGTTCAAGCAGGTGAACTGGATGTCAACATTGCCCTGGTTGTTTCCAACCGCAAGGATGCGTATGGGCTGGTGCGGGCGCAGGAGAATGGGATTCCAACCCTGTACCACCCTTTCAAGCCGTATCGGGATGCGGGGAAAAGCCGGGATGCGTATGAGGCGGATCTGGCGGAACGGTTACGGCCGTTGCACCCCCATCTCCTCGTCTTAGCCGGTTGGATGCACGTGTTCGGTGCAGATTTCCTCAACCAATTCCCCAATCAGGTCATCAATTTGCACCCGGCTTTACCCGGCCAGTTTGCCGGAACTCATGCTATTGAACGGGCTTTTGAGGCCTACCAGCGTGGCGAGATCACCCACAGCGGGTGCATGGTTCACCTGACCATCCCCGAAATAGACGCCGGGCCGGTCGTTGCCCAGGCCGAAGTTCCCATTTACCCCCACGATACGCTGGAACAGTTTGAAATGCGGATGCACACGGCCGAACACCGCATCATCGTTGAAGCCATTCGCCGAACACTTTTTAGCGACCCTGGGGAGAATTAACCGCAAAGTACGCAAAGGCTTTTCTCTATTTTCGCACTCTTCGCGCCCTTTGCAGTGAATAGTGACAAACGAAAAAGACGGCCGTTTGGCCGTCTTTTTCTTCCCACTATTTCCCACTGAACCGCGCATTTCAGCACAAGTCACTGAGAGTATAGGGAAAATAGACGGCCGTTTCTATTGCCAATTTACCCGGAAATTGCTACCCCATTTTGTCAAAATCGCCCAATTGCCCATAACCTGAAGTCCGATTACCGATTACCGATTACCGATGCACCGGCGGACGGCTGGCAAACGTAAATAGCAGGCGTGAGGCCGGTGGTTTGTTGATAAGAGGCAGAGATGGATTGGGCGAAAGAGACGGCCGTGTCTGCCATCACCAACGCCACCGCGCAGCCGCCAAAACCGGCCCCCGTCATGCGCGCCCCGAAGCAGCCGGGCTGCGCCTGCGCCAGATCCACCATCACATTTAACTCATAGCTGGAGACTTCAAAATCATCACGCAAGCTCTGGTGGCTCTGATTCATCAGCGTGCCCAGCATGGCGGCGTCGTTATTGAGCATGGCGGTGACGGCGTTGAGGACGCGGATGTTTTCCGTGACCACGTGCCGGGC
>CAZOPF010000040.1:8932-41304 GCA_964581605.1 uncultured Ardenticatenaceae bacterium | reverse complement strand
ATCCAGATGGCGCGGTCAATGGCCAGCGGCAGCACAAACCCATCGTTGTAATCGGTATGTTCACCGATGAGATTCACCCGCCCCGGCGCACGCACCACAAAAGCAGGTGATTCACCATAACGGCCGTGAAAATTCTGGGTAACGGTTTGGGCCAATGTGTTCAAATGCCAGACCTTTTGCGTAGATTTTTATCAAAGATTTCGCAGATTACGCAGATGGGAAAACAATCTATAAAATCTGCGAAATCTTTGATGATTTAATTCCTTAATGCTGCCAGTACACGGGGAGCGGTCATGGGTAGTTGGGTGACACGGCCGTTCGTCGCCGCCGCAATCGCGTTAGCAACGGCCGCAGCGGTGGCGATGATAGGTGGTTCGCCGACGCCTTTAGCCCCAAACGGGCCATGGGGCGCGGGTACTTCCACAAAGACCATTTCAAAGTCGGGCACGGCGTGGATGAAGTGGGGCACGGTGTAATCTACCCAGGAGCCGGTGAGCGGGGTACCGTATTCGTCAAAGGCCATGCCTTCATACAGCGCCCAGCCCAGGCCCTGCATCACGCCGCCCTGCATCTGCCCTTCCAGCGTCAGTGGGTTGATGACGCGGCCTACGTCTTGAATAGCAACGAGACGATGCACGATGACTTCGCCGGTTTCCCGGTCTACTTCCACTTCGGCGATTTGGGCACAGAAGCCAGGCGCACCTTCGGTGTTGGCATGACGGCCGTTGCCCACCACCGGCGCATATTTGGCCCCAAAATCCATCGTCTTTTTGGCCAGTGCGCCTAAGTCTAACGCTTTGTCGGGCACACCTTTCACCTGGACACGGCCGTCTACAATCTCCATATCCGCCGGGTCTGCCTCCATCTCCTCGGCGGCAATCGTCAAGACCTGCTGCCGGGCGTCTTCACACGCTTTGATGATGGACGGGCCGACCATGTAGGTAATTTTGCTGCCGCCCGTGGCCCCGGCGTAAGGCATGTTGGCCGTATCGCCGTAGACGATGCGCACCTTATCGGGCGAGACGCCAAACGTCTCGGCGGCGATGAGGGTGAAACCGGTGGGGGTGCCCGTCAAATCTACCGAGCCGATGTGGACGTGCAGGGTGCCATCGCGGTGCAGTTGGGCCTGGGCGGAGGTGGGTTCGGTGCCGCCGGGCCAGCCGCCAATGGCGACGCCCACACCGCGCCCATTGGCCTGCGCCTGTGCCCGGTTGTGGTAGAGAGGGTGCGCCAGGGTCGCTTGCAGCACTTCGGTCATACCCATGGCGGGCCACGGTTTGCCGTCAGCCAGGGGGTCGCCCGGTTTGCTGGCGTTCTTGAGGCGTAGTTCCACCGGGTCAATGCCCAACTGCTGCGCCATTTCGTCTACGGCCGATTCCAAAGCAAAGGTGGCCTGGGGTGCGCCGGGGGCACGGTAGGCGGCGGGGGAAACTTTGTGGGTGAACACTTCGGTGTAGCGGGATTCCAGGTTGGGGGTCTGGTAATAGCTGCCCAGCAGCCAGGCGGCCACGCCGTGATAGCTGGGGAAGCAGCCGGTGTCTACTTTGATGTCCCCTTGCAGGGCGACGAATGTGCCGTCCCGTTTAGCGCCCAGTTTGACGCGCATTTCGGCGGCGGGGGCGGGATTGGTCGCCAGCATTTCTTCGCTGCGGGTGAGGGAGAGGCTGACAGGGCGGCCGACGACCCGCGCCGCCAGGGCCACAAAGGATTCGTAGAGGAAAAATTTACCGCCAAATGCGCCGCCGGGCAGGGTGGGGATGATGCGCACGGCCGTTTCCGGCACACCCAACACATCGGCCACCTGTTGGCGGGCGTAGAAGGGGGCCTGGGTGCTGGCATACACGGTCATGCCGTCTCCCCAGGCGTCGGGCACGGCCACGTGGGTCATGGGTTCCAGGTAGCTTTGATGCACCATGGCGGTGGTGAAGGTGCGCTCGACGATGACATCGGCCTCAGCAAAACCGGCGGCCAGGTCGCCCCGCTTCATCACAAAACCGTTGGCGATGTTGGGGCCGGAGATGCTGTCTTCGCCCTCTTCTTCATCGCTGACATCGGCGCCGTGTGCGCCCGCTTCGCCAGATGCGCCCGGTTTGCCGCCGGGCCAGACGAGGGGGGCGCCGGGGGCCAACGCTTCGCTGATGGTGGTGACGGCCGTCAGTGGTTCATAGTCCACCCATACCTGTTCCGCGCCATCCTGGGCGGCGGCGGGTGTTTCGGCCAGCACCAGGGCCACCGGCTGCCCGGCAAAGAGGGCGCGCCCGCGGGCCAGAAAGAGCTTGTTGCGTGATTTGGGCGGGATGTCTGGCAGGTCAGCGGCGGTGAGGACGCGCACGACGCCGGGCAGGGCCAGGGCGGCGCTGGTCTCTATGCTGGTGATGGTGGCATGGGCGTGGGGGCTGGTGACGAAACGGCCGTGTAACATGCCGGGTATGTGAATGTTGGTGGCGTATTGAATGCGGCCGGTGATTTTGTCACGGCCGTCGAGGACGGGGGTGGGGGTACCAATTGATTTGTACTCTGACATGGTTTTTCTCCGTATTGTGCAGAAGGTAGTGCGTGGACAGTGCGCATGATCTTATGAGGAAACGGGCGGGCTGGCAACCCGTTCATTAGATCAAAATTTACGATAGTGACGTAAAAATCTACCAGATAGAGGGTCACAATTTGGCGCGGGCTAAATAATCTTCGCATAAAACGATAGTTGTGATATACCAATAATGGGATAGTTAAAAAAATAGTTCCGGGTTAAGTGGGATTGTTTGCGGAAAGCCTCTGACTGATCGGATCGTTTGTCATGCGACAACTTGTTACCATTGAGCAGCATTGAAGGTCATGCGGGGAGTTGTAAAAAATAAAGCCGCGCTTTGCCGGAAATCAGGAGATGGGAGATTGGTGGAACGGTTGATGGTGATGTATGGGGTGGGTACGGCCGTAGAGATTTTGCTGGATGGCGTATGGCTTCCTGGCGTGGTCATCCGCCATGAAAACCCGGCGGTGTGGGTGCAAACGGCCGACGGCCGTGCCTGGTTTGTCACCAATCGGCAGCGGATACGGGCGGCTAGCGGCAAGTAGCGGGTGGTGGGTTTCTGGCCACTGGCCACTAGGGGATCATGCAATTTGGGTTATTTTGAACGACGGCATAGAATGGATTCTCGATAAACGGCATGCACCAAGAGATTGTTACCAGATTATTGGAAATCAACCGCACGTTTTATAGAACCCATGCTGCTGACTTTTCGCAATCGCGGCGGGCGATCAACCCTGGTTTTGCCAGGGTGTTGGCAATGTTGCCGCAGCCGTGCGCACGTTTGCTAGATGTGGGGTGCGGCAACGGCCGTTTTGGTCAATACATTCAGCAGCATCAGGCGACCGTCGGGTATGTGGGGGTTGATTTCAGTGGCGGGTTGTTGGCGGAGGCTCAGACGCAAGTGAAAGGATTGTTTTACGGCCGTGACCTGACCCAACCCGGCTGCCTGAATGATCTGGGGCTGTTTCAAGCCATTGTCTGCCTGGCCGTGCTGCACCATATTCCGGGCCTGGATAACCGACGGCAGTTGTTGGCGGCGATGGGCGAGCGGTTGGAGCGGGACGGCCGTCTTTTTATCTCCACCTGGCAGTTTGCCACTAACCCCCGGCAGCAGCGCAAAATCCGCCCCTGGTCAGAAGTGGGGCTTTCGCCAGAGGATGTGGAGCCAGGCGACTATTTGCTCACCTGGCAGCGGGGCGAATTGGCTTACCGATATGCCTGCCATATAGATGCCAGGGAGGTAACCAGCCTGGCAGCCGCAGCTGGCTTAACCATCGTGCAGCAGTTTCAGAGCGACGGCCGTGAGGGTGATTTGAGCCTCTATTCCCTTCTGGTTAAAAGTTGACGATTATCAGCGCATTGGCACACAGATAGATCAAGCTCATCAACTTCGGGCGGAGAGACTGTGTTTGCCAACCTATGCTTTGCTTGCCGCCTGTGCAAGGGGTTCAAAGGTTCATGTAATCAGTTCAACCTTACGAAACAAGGTCTTTGAAACGGTAGTATTGGGCGGCGAAGGGGAGGAACCAGGGGCGGTTGCGGTAGAAGAAGCGGGTGTCTTCGGGAATTTCCTGAAACGGGCTGCGGCTGATTTGCCCACTCAATAATTTCCCTACCTCTGTACCGACATAAGTAGCAATCGAAAGGCCATGCCCGCCGTAGCCAAAGGCGTAATGCACGCCATCCACCCGGCCGATGTGCGGCATCAAGTCAAAGGTGAGGCCCAATTGTCCTGTCCAGGTGTGGGTGAGGGGAATGTCGGCCAGTTCAGGGAAGGCATGCGCCATGCTGGTGCGCAACCGCCGGGCGCTTTCTTGCGGGTCAAGGTCTATGCTAAGGTTGTTACGGCCGCCCCAGAGTAGTCGGCCGTCCGGCGTCAGCCGAAAATAGTGCAAAAAGTTGCGCGTGGTGTAAAACATGCGCCCCTTGGGACTAAGTTTTTGTTGCAGGTCGGGTGGCAGCGGCTCGGTGACGATGATATAGCTGCCGACGGGGAAGATTTTGGGCTTGAGAGCGGGCACGAGCCGGTCAGTGTAGCCGTTGGTGGCGACCAATACTTCTTTGGCGTTCATACTGCCATTGCCGGTGTGGACGAGGAAGCGGGTGGGCAGCCGTTCAATGCGCTGCACGTTGGCGTTTTCGCAGAGGTGGACGCCGTATCTGGCCGCTACCTGCGCCAGGCCAAAGACATACTTCGCCGGTTGCAGGCCGCCACTGTAATTATCAGCCAATCCGCCAAAGTAGACGTTTGAACCGATTTCGCTGTGTAAATCGCCAGGGGTGACAAGGCTGGTTTCGTGGCCGAATTCTTCTTTGAGCCATTGGCTGGATTGTTTCTGGCTCTCAAAATGGCTGGCTTTGGCGGCCAGGGCGATGTGGCCGTTCCGTTTCCAGTCGCAATCTATTCCTTCTTCGCGCACCAACTGGTCAATCAGGTCAATGGCGTCCAGGGAGGCTTGCCAGAATTGATGGGCGTAGTCACGGCCGTAAGCCTGATAAATTTGTTTGAGCGGCCGTTTAATCCCCGGCGTGGCCATCCCTCCATTGCGTGAACTGGCCCCCCAACCAATGGTGTGCCGTTCCAACACCGCCACCGTTGCCCCTGATTTTGCCAGTACCCGCGCCGCATTCAGCCCGGTGTAACCACTGCCAACAATAGCCACATCCACTTCATTGGGAATGTGCTGCGCCACCGGCAAATCGGCCGGGCGGGGGAATTGGTCGGTCCAGAAGGGGGTGGTTTTCATGGGGTTGCAGGTGGCAAATGGCAGGTGGCAAGTGGCAAGCCATTACCTGCCACCTGCTGCCTGCAACTTGCTACTTCCCTAACACATGCTTCAGCCCATCTTCAAACACCTGCAATGTGGTGGCGGCGTTCTCTTCGGTGTGGTCGGAGCAGAGGAAGTAAGGTTCCAGACCGTCGGCATCAGGCAATACGCCTTGATCGATCATGTAGCGGGTAATTTCTTCATACATATCCCAATCCGCTTTGTGCAGGTCGCGCCAGTCATACATCGGCTCATCGGTCATCAGGGCGTAACCGAACATGGCAGGCAGGCCATTGATGACGTGCGGTACGTTGTGCCGGGTGAGAATTTCGTGGATGCCCTCCATCAATATGCCACCCACCTTCTCAATTTTAGGGAATACTTTTCCGGTTTGCATGTATTCTAGCACGGCGTCGGCTGCGGCCGTGGAGACGGTGTTACCGGTGTAGGTGCCACCCTGAAATACTTTGCCGGGGGCGATGTTCATCATAATTTCCCGTTTGCCACCGATGGCGGCGATGGGGTAGCCGTTGCCGAGGGCTTTGGCATAGGTGGAGATGTCCGGGATGACGCCAAATGCTTCCCGTGCGCCGCCGGGGGCGATGCGGAAACCGGTTTTCACTTCGTCAAAAATGAGGACGATGCCGTATTGGTCGCATTGTTCGCGGACAAATTGCAGAAAGCCGGGACGGGGCATGATGGCGTTGCCGTTGCCCATCATTGGTTCGATGATGATGGTGGCGACTTCATTTCCTTTTTCTTGCAGGAAGTCGCCCAGGATTTCTACGTCGTTGAAGGGGAGCACCTGGACGAGGTCGCGCATGGATTCGGGGATGCCCCAACTCATTTTGTGGGCGGTGGGGCGCTGGCGATTGCCCACTTTTTCCGGGTTGCCGCCGGCCGTAGACCAGAGTACATAATCATGCGCACCGTGATAGCAGCCTTCAAATTTGACGACGAGGTCGCGCCCGGTGTGACCTCGCGCCAGGCGGAGGGCGTGCATGGTACATTCGGAGCCGGTGTTGGTGAGGCGCACCATTTCTACGCCGGGGACCATGTCTATGATGCGTTCGGCGACTTTGACTTCCAGTTCATGGGTGGAGGCGAAGCTGATGCCGTGGTCAATGGCGGCTTTGACACGCGCATTCACAAAGGGGTCGGTGTGGCCCAAGATGATGGGGCCGAAACCGAGGCGGTAATCTATGTAGCGACGGCCGTCAAAATCAAACACATATTGATCTTGCGCGTCAGCCACCACGGGCGTATTGTACTCATCGTGGTAGCGAAAGTTGGAGTTGACGCCATAAGGTAATACCTTTTTGGCGCGTTCAAAAAATTCGTGGGATTTGGGGCCTTGGTAAGGCATGAGGTCTCTCCGTAATCGGTAATCCGTAATCGGTGAACTGTCAATAGTGCACAGTGAGCAGTAAACAGTTAACAGTTTGCGCGATTACGAATATCGTAATAATATGGTAAAACAATGCGAATATCGTAAGAATTAGCGAGATGATACCGGATTTTCGTAAATTGGGCAAGAGGCGGAATGGATAGTCTGGATATTGCGATTATTGAACAGTTGCAGCGGGACGGCCGTAAGCCGTTCACCGAAATTGCTAAAGAGTTAAACATTACGGAAGGGACCGTGCGTAACCGGGTGGGGCGGTTGGTGGAAAGCCAGGCGTTGCAGATTGTGGGGGTCATTGATCCGCACCAAATTGGGTATGACGCACCGGCCTGGATTGGAGTGACGGTGCAGGCGCCCTATCTGGAACAGGCGGCCGTCACCATTGCCGCGCTGCCGGAAGTTAGCTATCTCATTATGGTTTCTGGGGAGTATGATTTGATCGTAGAAGTTCTTTGCAGAAATCGGGAACATCTGGCATCATTCTTGCGCGACAACTTGCAAAATGTAGTGGGCGTTCAGCGCACTCAGACCTTTTTTATTTTGCATACCTATAAGATGGCGCACGGGGCGCGGCCTGTGTTAGTGAAGAGTGAACAGTGAATAGTAAACAGTGGGGAAAATACTGTTCACGGATTACTGATAACTGCTCACTGAAACGGAGGAGAGGGATTGGGCACAACGAGAGGGCAATCAGGCGTGGTGGCAGTGGGGGTAGTTGATGTCACGAAGCGGTTTGGAGAGTTTACGGCCGTAGATAACATCTCATTAGATATACGGGACGGGGAGTTTTTCTCTATGCTGGGGCCGAGCGGCTGTGGCAAGACAACAACGCTGCGCATGATCGCCGGTTTTGAACAGCCTTCGGAGGGAGAGATTTTTATTCACGGCCAGCCGGTAGCGGGGATTCCGGCTTACAAACGGCCAGTGAACACCGTTTTCCAGAATTACGCGCTTTTCCCCCATATGACAGTCGCCCAAAATGTGGCTTTTGGCCTGGAAATGAAAAAGACGCCGAAAGCGGAAATTGAGCGGCGCGTGGGTGAGGCTTTGGAATTGGTGCGGCTGCCTCATTTGCGAGACCGCCGCCCCAAACAGCTTTCGGGTGGGCAGCAGCAGCGCATTGCCCTGGCGCGGGCGCTGGTGAACCGGCCAGAAGTGCTGCTGCTGGATGAGCCATTGGGGGCGCTGGACTTGAAGCTGCGCAAGGCGATGCAGCTGGAACTGAAGCAAATCCAGGCGGAAGTGGGTATTACCTTTATTTATGTGACGCATGATCAGGAGGAGGCGCTCACCATGTCAGACCGGATTGCGGTGATGGATGCGGGGCTGGTGCAACAGGTGGGAGAGCCGCGGGAGATTTATGAATATCCACAAAATCGGTTTGTGGCTGACTTTATTGGTGAGACGAATTTTGTAACTGGCAAAATAGCGGCATTGGGTGAATTTGCGTCCATTGATTTGGGGGGATTGGCGGTGTTGGGCAATGCTGACGGCCGTGATGTGTCTATCGGTGATGAGATCACCCTGGCTATCCGCCCGGAGAAGATCAATCTGTACCCGCAGGGGGAAGTGGATATTATGAAGGCGGGTGTAGATGCGGATGAGTTGGAACAGCTTTTTGGCAGCCAGTTACCGGAGGGTAAGGTGGACATGCGCAAGTGGCTGGCGACGGAGAAGAATAATGTGGTGGTGGACGGCCGTATCCAGGAAGCAATCTACATTGGTACTGACACCCGGTACCGTGTGGCGCTGGACAATAACGCCAGCATCTTTGTGCGCGTGCAAAACTTTGGCTCCCGCTATGACCAGTTTTTTGACATGGGCAGCACCGTTTACGTCCATTGGGCAGCGGAAAATGCGCAGGTTCTAACGGAGTAATTGGTTATCGGTTATCGGTCAACCGTTTACCGATTGCTGTTTACCAATTGCCGAAACAGAGGGATCATGACACTCTCTACCACAGAAGATCAGGCCGCTGTGCCGCGGGTGATGATGAAAGCGGGCATAGACCCGATGTGGAAAATGGCCGCCTATGTGTCGTTGGGCGGGGCCGCCCTGTGGGCGTTTTTGTTGTTTCGCTGGATGACGTTCAGTTCGTTTGCCTGGACGCCGTTGGGTGTGGAACTGGCGCTGGCGACATGGCCGCCACTGGCACCTTACCTGCTGTATGGCGGCTTGCTGGTGATGGACTTGTTAGTGGGTGTGGGCCTGTTACGAGGGGTGAAACAGGCGCGGGTAGTGGGGTTGGTCACGGCCGTGATCGGCATCCTCCTCGCTCTGGTTTACTTCATTCTTCCTTTAGTTAAAGACGATTTTCCTTGGGAATTTTGGTTTGGAACCATCTTGCTGGCCTTTTCCCTGTTCAGGTTGCTGCTGTTGAGCCGACAGACCGGATGGGCGCTCGCATATCCGGCCGCATTTTGGTTAGGCGTTTTTTTTATCACCCCTATAATTATTGTTTTTGTTGTTAGTTTAGGTGAACGCACCCGTTTAGGTACTGTCACATACCCGCCATTTGAACTAAACAATATCGGCATTTATTTTAACGACTATGTCCGCTTTTTCAGCCGGGTCAGCGGCGAATTTATCTACTTGCGTATTTTTGTCCGGTCGTTATGGATTGCCGTGTTAAACACTCTCATTTGTCTGGTAGTGGGGTATCCCTTTGCCTATTGGATTGCACGGCAACCGCGACAATATCGCGGGATGCTCATTTTCCTGGTCATGATTCCCTTCTGGACTAATTTCCTGGTGCGCACTTATGCCTGGATATTGATTTTGCGTGATTCCGGCCCCATCAACAATTTCTGGAGTATTACGCTGCATGAGCAGGCGGTGATGCTCGCCGAACGGTCAACTCTGTTTACCTGGCTGGCGGAAGCAACATCTCATAAGTTGCCTCTTCTTTTTAACCAACCATCGGTGATGATGGGGCTGTTTTATGGCTTTTTGCCATTTATGATCTTACCTCTCTACAGCAATCTGGAACAGTTGGACTGGAATTTGTTGGAGGCGGCCGCTGATTTGGGGGCCAATGCCCGGCAAAGTTTCATGCGTATTTTGCTGCCACTCTCGATGCCGGGCATTGTGGCCGGTTCGGTGATTGTGTTCATCCCTTCGCTAGGCGCCTATGTGACGCCAGATTTAATGGGCGGGGCCAGAGTTTCCTTATTAGGCAATCTGCTCCAACAGCAATTTATGACGGTGCGCAACTGGCCGTTTGGGTCAGCTATTGGTTTTATTATGATGGCTATTATGCTGGCGGCGACGCTGGTTTATTTCCGTACGCTGGCGAAAAATCAGCAAATGACGTAATCCCTCTCCGTCGTCTGAAGTCTGAAGCCAGACCTCGGGCATGGGACATCGCACAATGAGTACAATTACCACTTCTCCCCCCCAACCAGCCAATCTGGCAAGGCCGCGCCACAGACGGGAACGGGGCACGGCCGTGCGTGCTCGCCTGCTCACCTGGTTTGCCTATAGCATTTTTCTCTTCCTCTACCTGCCCATCCTCATCCTGGTGATTTACTCCTTTAATGCCAACAGGGTAGTAGGTGTATGGACTGGCTTCACTCTCGACTGGTACCGGGTGCTCTTCAATAATCAGGCCATGATCAGCGCCTTCAAGGTGAGCATGTGGGTTGCTACCTGGTCTACCCTGATCAGCACCATTCTGGGCACACTGGCAGCCATTTCACTAGAGCGGTATCGTTACCGGGGTAAGTTGCCTTTCGATGCGGTTATGTATCTGCCTATCATCATTCCCGATATTGTCATGGCGCTTTCGGCATTGCTCTTTTTTGTCATTGTGGCTGTGCCGCTCAGCCGGTATACCATTCTCATCTCTCATGTGGCCTTTAATGTCGCCTTTGTCGCCGTTATTGTGCGGGCGCGGCTGGCAGACATGGATCGTAATTTGGAAGAGGCAGCGGCCGATTTAGGTGCCAGTGAGTGGACAACTTTTCGCCGGGTGACGCTGCCGTTGCTGATGCCGGCCATCGTTTCCGGGGCGTTGTTGGCTTTTACGCTGTCGTTGGATGATTTTGTGATCACCTTTTTTGTGTCTGGGCCGGGGTCTACGACGTTGCCGGTGCGGGTGTATTCCATGATTAAATTTGGCGTGACGCCGGAGGTTAACGCCATCTCCACGCTCATGCTGTTGGGATCAACGTTATTAGTGGTCTTGTCGCTGATATTGCAGCGCAGATCGTGATAATCGAGATGGGGAGATTGAGAGGCCCGGAGATTGATCGATCTCCCATCTCAATTTTTGGAGGAGAAAATGAGTAAGAAGATATGGTTTTTATTGGTGCTGGGGCTGTTTTTATTAGCAGCCTGCGGTGGTGGCCCTGGTGGGGGGCCAGAGGCGGAGGGTGATGCCGAAAGTGGCGCCGGAGACACCCCCCAACTGGCCGACCAACTCAGTGTCTATAACTGGGCTGACTATATTGACGAAGAACTGCTGACCAAGTATGAGGAAGAGTATGGTGTGGAGATCATCTACGATACTTTTGCCTCTAACGAAGACCTGCTGGCAAAAATGCAAGCCGGGGCAACTGGTTACGATGTGATTGTGCCGTCAGATTATATGGTTTCGCAGATGATCGAATTGGGTTTGTTGGCCGAAATTGATGTGAATGATATTCCCAATTTTGCCAACATTAGTGATGACTTCAAAAACGCGCCCTTTGATCCCAATAATGAACATTGTGTGCCTTATCAATGGGGCACAACGGGTATTGCGTATCGGGCCGGGAATCCCCATTTTACCGATTCGCCGCCGAATAGCTGGGCTTATCTGTTTGAGCCGGCGATGCTTGAGCAATATGCGGACGGTGGCATCAATGTCCTGAATGATCAGCGAGAGTTGATTGCGGCGGCGCTGTTTTATTTGGGTCATTCACCCAATTCTACTGACCGTGCCGAATTAGAAGAGGCGCGTGACCTTATTCTGGCAGCCAAGCCATACTGGAAAACGTTTAACAGCGAGGATTATGATGATTCGCTGTTGATTGCGGATGAGGTGGTGTTGTCGCAATCGTGGAGTGGGGATGCGGCCAATGCGTATTGGTCAACTTACAGCGATGAAACGGAAGATGGTAACTGGTATTATGCCATTCCTAAAGAGGGAGCGGTGAAGTGGATGGATAATTTGTGTGTGACGGCTTCCAGTGAGAAGTTGGAAACGGCCGTACACTTCATCAACTTCCTGCTGGATGCTGAAAACGGGGCGGCCATTACCAATTTCACCTATTACGCCAGCCCCAATGAGGCGGCCAAAGAGTTCATTAACCCGGATATTCTGGCCGATGAGGGTATTTACCCGCCGGCCGATGTGCAGGCCAAATTACAATGGCTGACGGAACTGGGAGACGGGGTATTTACCTGGGATGAGATGTGGACGGCGATTAAGGGACAGTAGATAAAGAAGGAAGTAGGGCGATTGAATGGAAAATCGCCCTACTTTTTTATGTGGTTAAGGCGAATTCAAAGGGGCTGGTCACTAACCGAGCGAGTGGGGAAAGGAAGGCGTCGGTCAGGGAGGTGGTTTCGGTTGTGGGAAGGGTGGGTTGCAGAAATTCAACCATGCGGAAGGCTAACGGCCGTAGCTGTTCCTGCCACGCTTTATCCTCAATGCCAGGCGCCCCCACCATCTCCAAATGGTCATCACGCCAGCGAGACACCCATTTATCCATCAGGGGGACTACCCGCTGTGCCCCTTCCATTTGCACCTGAATGTGTACGGCCGTTTCGGTAATCGAAATAACATAGATAGGCTTGGGGGTTTCATTCAGACAGGTGGCGCGTGCATGCTCTAACTGTTCCAAAGCCAGTAAATACGGCATTACCGTGGTCAATAAGAAACCTGGAGCCATATGACGTACAGGCACAGACGCGACTGTGGGCATTTTCAAAGTAAAATCCACACGATTTTCTTGGTCGCTAGATGCCGAACAAAATAGCAGCTTGAGTGGGCCTAGCCAGATCTGATCATTACTTCGCAAAGGATATAGTTTTCCGGGAGTCAAACGGCTCCGATTGAGCCAGGTGCCGTTGGTGCTGCCCAGGTCTTCAATAGAATAATCCCCCTTTTCATAACGAAGCATGGCATGATGACGCGAAATGCCCTGTGCCATATCACCATAACGAGACAAATCTAATACGGCCGTTTTTTCAAGTTCCTGATTTTCTCGGCCAACCATTAATTGTAGTTGATTCTTAAGAATGAGCGGTTCGGAGAAATCGAGCAGATACAAAACAAATGAATCAGGTGGGATAGGCCCAATTCTATCGGCACAACTGCTCTGTTCGCTGCTAAAGGTAGTTGTGGATACACCTGCACTCATACCTATGGTTGTAAAAGCACCGGGCTGATGAGCAATCAGCAGGACACCACAATGTGCACAGCGGATAGCCTCAGATTTGTTTTTCCTTTGGCAAAATGGGCAAAACTTTGCTTCCATCTTCTCCTATCCTTTGGTTGGATAATATTTCAGACTCAGTAAGAAAAATAGGTCGCTTCTATTATGAGCTATCACGTTTTTGAGCCAACTAACAATACCGTGCGGATAAGGCACACTCTACTCCCGTGCTCATTTGCGTTACCCAGAGTTAAACCGTTCATGATTAAATTATGCGTGTATCTTCTTGCAAAAACAATAAATCTCGTGTGTATAAATTGTAAATACCTCATTGACGGGTTGCTTGAAGAGCAACCGAGGACAATATTATCAGGAACACCCCAAATTTTGACGAGTTTTCAAAATTCGTGGGGCAATTTGTTGACGCTAGTACCAATGGGTGATATACTTTAATTGGCTCCCCCCCCAGAGGTGGTCGGACTAGCGCCCGTTAGTCTGCCACCTCATTTTTTTGCCTATTTGATGCCATATGAACAAAACACCACAACTGGTAGACAATAATTCCCCTTTAGAAACAGGCAGCCTCGCGTATCGTCTTTGGCGGCCAGACACGGCCGGGCCACATCCGCTCGTGGTTATGCTGCATGGTCACCTGGGTAATGAAGATGTGATGTGGATTTTTGCCCAGACACTTCCAGATAGCTGTGTCATCGTCGCGCCTAGAGCGACTATCCCCGTTTCCGAAAAGAGTTTTACCTGGTTGCCACGAGTGGAAAATGAATGGCCGACGTTGACCCAGTTTGATGAGGCAGCTACGGCCGTGACCCACTATATCCACACCTTGCCCAATTTGTATCCGGTTGATCTCAACCAGGTGTATTTGATGGGTTTTAGCCAGGGTGCGGCCGTGGCTTTTGCGGTGGCGCTGCTAAATCCTGGCCTGGTGAAGGGAATTGCCAGTCTAGTCGGCTTTGTGCCTCTGGATGTGGACGAGGCGATCAGCCGGGCTGCGTTGCGCGATATGCCCGTCTTTATGGCAGCAGGTACGCAAGATGAACGAGTGCCGCTGGCGGTGGCCCAGCATAGCGCAACGGTCGTGCGGGCGATGGGCGCGTTTTTGGAATACCGCGAGTATGATACCGGGCATAAATTAGATGTGGCCGGTATGCGCAAGTTAAAAAATTGGTGGGCGGAACGGCCAATCTCCTAAGTACCCGTGCCGTAATTATGTAATTGAGTAATTTGGTAATTAGCCGCTTCAATTACTTAATTACCCAATCGCTAACTTATTTGTAAACGATCACTAACCTCCTAATCTCCCAATCTCTTTATTCAGTTCCTTAATGTCATTTTAAGTTATTTGTGCCATACTCTGTGCATGGCAAAACGAAGCAATGAGGAGTGGTTGGACGCGCTCCAGGGGGCGGGGGAGAGTCAACAGGAGGCTCTACTGGATTTGCGCGAGTATCTGGTGCGAACGGCGTTTGTTTATTTGCGCGACGGCCGTTCCGATTTGCTCCTGCTTTCTACTGATTCCCTGTATGAGATGGCCGAAGATTATGCCCAAAGTGCGTTGGTGACTATTCAGGACAATCTGGATAAGTTTCGGGGTGATGCCCAATTTACGACCTGGGCTTACCGATTTGTGATCAATGAGGCCGCAGCGGATTTGCGACGACGACAGTACCGGGATTTTTCCTGGGAAGATGTGGCCGCACAGGAAACGGCCGTATTTTCCGCGTTACTGTCTCCAGGTTTGGCTGATATCCCAGACGTGAGGGCTGAACGCGAAGAGTTGCTCCACCTTTTGTTGCATATTCTAGAAACAGATTTGAATGAACGACAACGTGCGGCACTATTTGGTGTGCATTTTCAGGGTCGTTCGATGCAGGAGATGGCCGAACTTTTAGAAACAACGCCGAACAACCTGTATAAGATGATGCACGACGCGCGCAAGAAAATAAAGGCCAGATTACTGGATCAACATTATAGCGCTGGCGATATATTGGGCTTATTTGACACTATGTGGTAAGAATATACGATTTTTTTACATCTTATCTATGCAAAACTGGTGTCTGGGAAGGAAAACTTGGAACAGAAAGCTTTTACCCGCTGGATTGAAACAACTTTTGAAACACAAGAACACGAGATTGATTGCAAGCAGTTTCAAAATTATTTGCCGGCCTTTGTAGAGGCTGAGGCAAATGGGGAGCGTCTGGCACATACGGCCGTACTGCTTGCTCACCTCCATCAATGCCCGGATTGCCAGGAAATTTACCAGGGACTCTCGTTCGTGGTAAAGGTCGAGTTGGGTGAAAGCTGGTCATCCGATACGGCCGCAGGCACTCCTGTCCCTATTGGCGATTAAACAACTACACAAGCCCATTGGCCAAAATTAGGTCAAAAGTAACACCGCCAGCCTGGTAAGAAATCTCCCTTTTTTTCATCTTATCTACAAATTGTTATAAAGCGGCCTTGCTTCCCGACAGTTGTGGGCAAAAACCACCCACAACGCCGAAACTGTCAGGAGATGAAGCCGGAGTACAGGGAACACGGTTTACCGTGTGCTTCATCGGTTGTGGTTTGCAGTTACACACTGTGGGCTATTTGAACATATACAGTTTATTTTGATGGTGTTTGGAAGGAAGAGGGTCGCCAGGTCTGTTTGATCTGGATTGACCCTCTTTGTGTTTAGGCGGAGGTGCCTGAAATGAAGAAAAATGACATCATGGCCCGTATTGCCAGTATGCAAGACCTGACCAATTTTCGCAATCTGCATTGGGAAGGTTCCTTTGCAGAGTATCTGGAAATTGTGCGGACGGATCCAAGAGTGGCCCGGACGGCGTATCAGCGGCTCTATGACATGATTATTTCCTATGGTTCCGAGGAGTATAGCCGCAACCGGGAAAAACTGATTCATTACCATTTTTTTGATGATCCGTTTGAAAATGGCAAGGATGCGGTTTTTGGGATTGATAAACAGCTCATGGATCTGGTGCAGATTTTCCGTTCGGCGGCACACCGATATGGCACGGAACGACGGGTGATTTTGCTACATGGGCCGGTGGGCACGGCTAAAAGCACCATTGTCCGCTTGCTGAAGAAGGGGTTGGAGCATTATACGCGGCTGGATGACGGCCGTCTCTACAGTTTTCGCTGGGAACCAACCACTGGTGAACCGATGGACTGCCCCATGCATGAGGAGCCGCTGCACCTGATCCCACCACAATTCCGTGGTGTGGTGTTGGATGAGTTGAACGACAGCCGTGCCGGGATGGAGCGTATCAATATCGAAGGCGATCTTTGCCCCGCCTGCCGCTTTATTTTTAACGAATTATTGGAGAAAGCGGATGGGGATTGGACGGCCGTGATCAATCAGGTAAAAGTCAAACGCATCCTGCTCTCCGAAAAAGACCGCATTGGCATCGGCACCTTCCAACCCAAAGACGAAAAGAATCAGGACTCTACCGAATTGACCGGCGACATCAACTACCGCAAAATCGCCGAATATGGCTCCGATTCTGACCCGCGTGCTTTTAATTTTGACGGAGAACTCAACATCGCCAACCGCGGGCTGGTGGAGTTCATCGAAATCCTCAAGCTGGACGTAGCCTTTCTTTACGATCTACTCACCGCCTCTCAAGAGCACAAAATCAAACCCAAGAAATTTGCCCATACCGACATTGACGAGGTGATTCTTGGTCATACCAATGAAGCCGAATATCGGCGTTTGCTCAACAACGAATACATGGAAGCCTTGCGCGACCGCACCATCAAAATTGACATCCCCTACAATATCCGCTTTCAGGACGAAGTGAAAATTTACCAGCGCGACTTCAGCCAGGAGAAGGTGATTGGCAAACACATCGCCCCCCACACCCTGCAACTGGCCTCTTTTTGGGCTATTCTGACGCGGTTGGAAGAGCCAAAACGGGCCGGTATTTCGCTGGTACAAAAGCTGCGATTGTACGACGGCCGTTCCCTGCCTGGCTTCACCGAAGACACCGTCATCGAACTACAAGAAGAGTCTGCCCACGAAGGCATGTTTGGCATTTCGCCGCGCTACATCCAGGACAAAATCTCCAACGCCCTCGTTGGCGATAGCAGCCGTAGCTGCCTCAATCCCTTCATGATCATGCGCGAACTGGAAAGCGGCCTGCGCCATCACTCCCTCATCACCAGCAAAGAGCAGCGCAAACATTTCCGCGATCTGCTTTCCGTTGTTCGCGCCGAGTATGACGAGATCGTCAAAAATGAGGTGCAGCGGGCGATTACGGCCGACGAAGAAGCGATCAAACGCCTCTCCGCCAACTATATTGATAACGTCAAGGCGTACACTCAAAAACAAAAGGTGCGCAATCCTTACACCGGCCAGGACGAACCACCGGACGAACGGTTGATGCGGGCCATTGAAGAAAAGATCGAAATCCCCGAGAGCCGCAAGGACGACTTCCGCCGCGAGATCATGAACTACATCGGCGCGCTGGCCATTGATGGCAAGCAGTTCACCTGGGACTCCAATGAACGGCTGCGCCGCGCCCTGGAACTGAAGCTATTTGAAGACCAGAAAGATTCCATCAAGCTCACCAGCCTGGTCTCCAACGTTATTGACCAGGAAACCCAGGAAAAAATTGAAGTGGTCAAAAGCCGGATGATCAAGAACATGGGCTACTGCGAAATCTGCGCCACCGACGTGCTGAACTACGTTGCCAGCATCTTTGCACGAGGCGATACACAGCAGCGAAGTTAGTCAGCAGTAAGCAGTGAGCAGTTACCACTCCACTGCTTACTGCTTACCGCTTACTGCTCACTTTTTATACAAGAGGGTAAGCATGAACTACGCCACCGCACACCGCATTGACCAGGATGCCAAACGGTTTCGCCAGATTGTGCAGGGGCATGTGCGCCAGAATTTACGCAAATATGTCTCCAATGGCGAATTGATCGGCCGCCAGGGGAAAGACCTGGTGAGCATACCTGTGCCGCAAATTGACCTGCCGCGTATTCGTTTTGGCGGCAAGCAAATGGGCGGCGTGGGGCAGGGGGATGGGGATGTGGGCACGCCGTTGGGGCCGGGCGACCAGGACGGCGGCCAGGGAGCAGGCGACCAACCAGGCGCACATATCCTGGAAGTGGAGATGAGCCTGGAAGAACTGGCCGAGATTTTAGGCGAGGAACTGGCGCTGCCACGCATTGAACCCAAAGGCAAGAAAAATGTGGAAGGGGGCAAGGTGCGCTACACCGGCATTCGTCGGGTGGGGCCGGAAAGCCTGCGCTCCTTCCGGCGCACCTACCGCGCCGCCCTCAAGCGGCAAATGTCGGCCGGTTTGTACAATCCAGACCGGCCGGTGGTCATTCCCATTCGGGACGATGTGCGCTACCGCTCGTGGAATGTGTACCCGCAGCCGCAGAATAGTGCCGTCATCTTTTACATGATGGATGTGTCTGGCAGCATGACCCGGCAAAAGAAGGAGTTGGTGCGGCTGACGGCGTTTTGGATTGATACCTGGCTGCGCCACAATTACAAGAGCCTGACAGTGCGCTATATTGTGCATGACGCGGCCGCTAAAGAAGTAGATCAACACACCTTTTACCATTTGCGGGAAAGTGGTGGCACGAAAATTTCTTCTGCTTACCAGCTGTGCGGCCGCCTGATTGCTGAGGAGTATGACCCGGCAGAGTGGAATATGTATGCCTTCCATTTTTCGGATGGTGAGAATTTTGGCGGCCAGGATGACAAGTTGTGTGCGGAACTGCTGGCGGAGCGGCTGCTGCCGGTGATGAATTTGTTTGGCTATGGACAGGTGCCGGGGGGCTACGGCCGTATGTTCATGGAAACCATCGCCCAAATTGAGGACGAAAAACTGGTCGGCGTCAAAATCAGCGACCGCGACGCCATTTTTGATGCCATTAAAGAGTTTTTGGGGAAAGGATTGTGAGACTGCGAGACTGGGAGATTAGATTAAACCTCCTAATCTCTTACTCTCCTAATCTCTTTCATTGAGGTTTGCACAAACATGTTAATCACCGGCGAACTAGCCAGACTGCAACAAGAGATTGAAGAGATTGCACGGAGCTATGGGCTGACCTTTCCTGAAGTCCGTTACGAGATGGTGGATTATAAAACCGTCAACTTGTTGGCCGCTTATGATGGCTTCCCCATTCGCTACCCGCACTGGCGCTTTGGCATGGAGTATGAACGACTCTCCAAAAGTTATGCCTACGGCCTGCACCGCATCTACGAAATGGTGATCAACACCGAGCCAATTTATGCCTACCTGCTGCAAAGCAACCTGATGGTTGACCAGAAGCTGGTGATGGCCCATGTGTGTGGTCACGCCGACTTTTTCACCAATAACCTGTGGTTTGCTCATACCAACCGAAAGATGTTGGACGAAGTAGCCAACCATGCCGCCCGCGTGCGTAACTATATGGACCGGTACGGTCAGGAAACAGTAGAAAACTTTATGGACGCCTGCCTGTCGTTGGATAACCTGATTGACATTCATGCCCCTGGCGTGCAGCGTCACACAGTCATTGAAGAAGATGATTCGCCCCAAACCGTCAAAAAGATGAAGGCTAAAGATTATATGGATAGCTACATCAATCCACCGGAATTTTTGGCCGAACAGCAGCGGCGGCTCACGGCCGAACGGGAGCAGATGAAACGATTTCCGGCTGAACCGGAGCGGGACGTGCTGCTCTTTTTGCTGGAAAATGCGCCATTGGCAAACTGGCAGCGGGACGTGTTGGGCATTGTGCGTGAAGAAGCATATTACTTTGCGCCACAGCGCCAGACGAAAATTATGAATGAGGGGTGGGCCGTTTTCTGGCACACGCGCATTATGACCAACCATATGCTGCAATCGAGCGAACTGATTGATTATGCCGAACATCATTCGGGCACAGTGGCAGCACATTCTGGCCGTTTGAATCCCTATCGGCTGGGGTATGAACTGTTTCTGGATATTGAAGATCGCTGGAATCGGGGCGCGTTTGGCCCGGAGTATGACAACTGCACCGACCGGGTGGCACGCAGCCAATGGGACAGGAAATTGGGTAAAGGGCTGGAGAAAGTTTTTGAGGTGCGGCGTATTTACAATGATGTGGGGTTTATTGATGCTTTTCTCACTGAGGAATTTGCCCGCAAGCATAAGTTGTTTGTGTTTGAGTATAACGAGCAAATCAATGAGTATGAGATTTCCAGCCGCGATTTTCAGGCGGTGAAACAGAAGTTGCTGTTCCAGCTCACGAATTTTGGGCAGCCGATTGTGGATGTGGTGGATGCCAATTATGAGAACCGGGGCGAGTTGTATTTGCGCCACCATTATGAGGGCATTGACCTGGATCGGCCGTATTTGGAGGCGACGCTGGCTAATTTGTACACAATCTGGAACCGGCCGGTTCACCTGGAAACGGTGATAGAGGACAAGGGCCCGGTTGTTTTTAGTTATGGGCCGGAAGGGGGGCGGATTGAAGCGGCCGAGGTGGGCGACGGCCGTGCCCTGCTCGAACGTCTTGGTCAGTTAATGCGTTCGTAGAAGACAACCACCACTAATCTGCCAGTCTCCCTTTTATCACGGCCGTAACCTCCCAAAACGCCATCGCCACAGGCGCCGCCACCGGATCATCGGGGTGATCGTGCATCAGTGGGTCGGCCTTGTTAATCCCCTTCGAGATGACCGGCGTCAACGGGATGCGGCCCAAAATTGGGGTTTCTTCCAGATTTGGCGGCCGCCATTTGTCGGAGCGTTGAAAAATCTCGTGCCGCTGGCCACAATCCGGGCAGACGAAATAACTCATATTCTCCACAATCCCCAAAATCGGGATGTCACCCTGCTGAAACAAACGCAGCGAACGGCCGGCGTCCAGCAGGCTCAAATCCTGCGGTGTGGTGACGATTATCACACCATCAATGGGCACATGCGCCACCAATGACGCTTGCGGCTGCCCGGCCGACGGGGGCAAATCAATGAACAGGTAATCCAGTTCCCCCCAGACCACATCCTTCAACGTTTGCACCACCAACTGCCCCACCGCGTCCGGGCTGCGGGCGGGGTCTATCACCTCATCTTCGCCTACCAGCAGGCCAATAGACATCACCTTCAGCCTAAAGCGGGACAATGGTTGGATATAGGGTAGCGCCTCTTTGCGGCGGGCCATAGCCATATATCCCTGGCTGGCTTTGCGGCGATGGACGCCTAACATCAGGGGCACGTTCGGGCCATAAATATCGGCGTCGAAGATGCCCACTTTGGCCCCCGTGCGCTGCATGGCCAGCGCCAGATTGACCGTCACCGTCGTTTTGCCCACGCCCCCCTTGCCGCTGGCAACCACAATGATCTTCTTTACACCTGGCAGATAGATTTTGTGATTCATGGAGGTAAAAGAGCTGACAGGTTTCTGAAACCTGTCAGCTCTGGTTTAGATGTTCAAACACCGCTTTGACGGGCGGGGCGGACAGGAAGGTCTGGCGCAGGCTTTCATCTTCAATGGGGTAGATGATTTGTTCCAGCACTTCGGCCGCAATGCGGTAATGAGTGTTGGCCAGGGCGGGATTGGGGGCGATTTCGGCCAGGGCGGCGTGGAGTTGCCAGAGAAGTGTTTGCTGGCCGGTCTCATGTGCCAGAAAGAGGGCTTGCTGCCAGTGCTGTTCGGCACGGACCGGGTCGCCATCTGCCTGGGCAGACAACCCTAAGATGTGCATGGCCTGGGCGCGGAAGTCGCGGGCATTGTTTTGTTCGGCCAGATCGTATAGGCGCTGCCCATATTCAGCGGCTTTGGCGTGATTACCCCGCGCATGTTCAGCCAGCGCCAGTGAGTAAATGACCTGGTAGGTAAGAAACGGCTGACCAACCACTTCGCTCAGACGCAAGGATTGGCGCAGGTTTTCAATGCCTTCATCAATTTGCCCCAAATAAGATTGCTCAACACCCATATTGCGCTTCATGTCCACTTCCATGGAGGGCAGGTCAATCTTTTCGGCCAGGGTGAGCGCTTCCCGGTGGTAAATAAGGGCCTGCTGCATGTCATAGAGGAGCTGGTAACTTTCGCCGAGGTTGGTGAGGATGACGGCCGTTTCCATCTCCCCCACCTGCCGCCCATCCTCCAAAGCAGCCTTGAAAGCCGTGATACTTTTGTCAAGCTGCCCCTGCCGCTGGCGAATCATGCCCATCCAGTTCCAGGTGCGCATCTTTTCTTCGGCATCATCTAACTGCCGGAAAAGAGAGAGCGATTTTTCGATGTGAGACAACGCTTCTTCATACCGGCCCAGATAAAAATGCGTGGCGGCCAGACCTTGCAGGGTAAGGGCACGGCCGTAGGTGTAATTTAGCGTTTCCGCCAGTTGCAGCGCTTCGCGGTGCAGTTCCATCGCCTTGTCATGCTGCCCCATGCTGCTGAACTGCTGCCCCACCAGTTCTGCGCCCAACACTTTTTGCTGACTGGTGCGCGCTTCCTGGCGAAGCTGCTGGTAGCTGCTCATGGCCGCTTCCTGTTTGCCCAGCCGCCGTTGCAGCAACCCCCGTTGGCGCAATGCCAGCAAACGCATCTCTACCATGGCCGGGTTGTCAGTTTTGGGGTCGGTTTCTTCGAGTACGGCCGTATACAGTTGAATCGCCCCGGCTGTGTCATAAGCACGGCGGGCTTCGTGAGCCTGGGTCATCAGTTGAGAGAGAGAGGTGTGGTTCATAGGAGTAGAAGTAATTGAGTAATTGGGTAAATGGGCAATTGGTTGCTTACTTCAACGGCGCAATCACCTCAATTTGTTCTGGACAAAGTGTATCATACTCATTTTCATTCACCATATCCCCCATCAGACCCCTTGAAAATTTAACGCCCTGGTCACACATCAGGTATAATAGATTTTGCACAGATAAGCTATTACCCCAAAAAAGGAAGGTCAGATGTTACGCAAATTATCCTTACTTCTAGGTTTATTGGCCTTGTTATCGGCCGTCATATATACGGCCGCTCAGGCCCAAATTCCCCCCGATGGCCCAGGATGGCAGGCCAAAGTAGACCCCTGGGTGCTGCAAACGGCCGATCCCGCCCTGGCCGGACCAGATGGCACATTGCCCCAGACTGAATTCCTGGTCTACCTGGCCGAACAAGGCGATGTGAGCGCCGCTGCTGCCTTGCCCACCAAAGAACAAAAAGGGGCATATGTGTATGAAACATTGACGGCCGTTGCCAAACGCACCCAACCAGCCATCGTGGCCCACCTGGATGCCTTAGGCGTGCCCTACCAGAAATTCTGGATCGTCAACATGATCTGGGTACGTGGCGATATAAACATCGTGCAGCAAATGGCTGAACGCCCTGACGTTGCTCGCCTGATTGCCAACCCCACCGTGCCCTTGCAACTCATCCCCACCACACCTGAACAAATGCAGCGTGCTTTGGAAGAAGTGGAGACGATTGAACCGAACATCGTTCATGTTAATGCCCCTGATGTGTGGGCCCTGGGCATTACCGGCGCCGGCGCAGTCATTGGTGGGCAAGATACCGGTTACGACTGGGATCACCCTGGCCTTATTAACCAATATCGCGGCTGGGATGGCAGCACGGCCGATCATGATTACAACTGGCATGATTCCATCCACAGCGGCGGCGGTGTTTGTGGGGCCAATTCACCTCAACCATGTGACGATTACGGGCATGGCACACATACCATGGGCACCATGGTTGGCAACGATATGTCCCCCAGCAATCCAAACTGGCCAGCCGGAGCCACCAACGCCGTAGGCATGGCACCTGGCGCAAAATGGATTGGCTGTCGCAATATGGATGTAGGTAATGGCACGCCGGCCACTTATGCGGAATGTTATGAATGGTTCATCGCCCCCTACCCTATTGGCGGCGACCCGCAAACGGATGGTGACCCCACCAAAGCCCCCCATGTCATCAATAACTCCTGGGGTTGCCCGGCGAGCGAAGGCTGTACTCAGGGAGACGAATTGCTGGCAGTGGTGCAAAATGTAGTAGCGGCCGGCATTATCACTGTCCATTCTGCCGGAAATGAAGGGTCAGGCTGCAACACAGTGCAGACGCCTGCCGGTTTTTATGATGAATCCTACAGTGTGGGCGCTACCAACAATGCCGATGCCATTGCCGGGTTTAGCAGCCGCGGCCCATCTACGTTTGATAATGGACTCAAGCCAGACATTACTGCACCGGGCGTCAGCGTTCGCTCCACAACACCGGGTGGCAATTATGGCGTATCTTCCGGTACCAGTATGGCCGCCCCACACGTAGCTGGCCTGGTTGGGTTACTCATCTCGGCGCAACCATTGTTGGCGGGCCATGTGGAAAACATTGAAAACCTGATTAATAATACAGCCCTGCCCCTTTTTAGCTCTCAAGGTTGCGGCGGTATTGGTTCAGGTGAGTCGCCTAACAATGTGTATGGCTACGGCCGTATAGATGCCCTCAACGCCTATAACAACATTCCGGCCTATACACCATCTGCTCTGGAGATAGGCAAAAGCGGCCCGGCAACGGCCGTTCCCGGCGATCTGATAACCTACACCCTGACTTTGCAGAACATCCATCCCATCAGCGTCACAAACAATGTCGTTCTCACCGATGTAGTGCCGGCCAACACCACTTTTGTCACCGCTACCCAACCACATACCTTTGATGGAACGACTGTCCAATGGGAGGCGGCCACCCTGGCTGCTGGTGAAACGTTAACCGTCACCCTGGTCGTCGGTACCGAACTTACCACCACTGCATCCGTCATTGAAAACAATCAATATGGCGGCCGCAGCGATGAAGTTGCCTTTGTCGCTGGCCTGCCCGTGCAAACCAACATCATCCCCTTTGCCCTGGCCATTACCAAGACTGCCTCGGCTACCGCGATCATGCCCGGCGACTGGCTGACCTATACCATTGCCGTGCAGAATCTCAGCACAGCGGCCGCCACGCACAACGTCGTCCTCACCGATGTCGTCCCGGCCAACACCGAGTTTGTCACTGCCACCTTGCCCCACTCCTTTGATGGCACAATGGTGCAATGGGAAAATCCTGAATTGGCCGCCAATGCCACCTGGACGGTGACACTGGTGGTAGCCGCGCCGCTAACAACAACGGCCAATCTGGTGGAAAACGCAACCTATAGCGCACGCAGTGATGAGGTCACGGCCGTGTTCGGCCCCACGGTACAAACCACCATCACCCCATGGGCACATGCCCTGGCCTTGCATAAAGCCGCTTCTGCCAGCGAAATAGACGCCGGTGACGCGCTTACCTACACCCTTACCGTCACTCACGAGCACCCCGGTTTGCCCACCACCAATGTCGTTCTCACCGACGTGCTGCCCGCCCACACCACATTGATTACCGCCACTATGCCCTTTACACAGGATGGAGATATGATCTACTGGCACGCCCCCATCATGGCGGCTGGTGAAATATGGCAGGTGCAGTTGGTGGTGAACACGGCCGTCAGCAACACCGTCTATGTAGTGAGCAACGAACATTATGGGGTACGCAGCCATGAGGTCACAACAACCGTCATCGGCCCTCCCGTCATCACCTTCGTCGGCATACCGTTCAAACTATACATACCGATCATTATGAACCCCTAATCAGAAGACCTGACAGGTTTTCAAAACCTGTCAGGTCTCTTAACCTATGATGAAACGAGCAGTTAGCATCAGTCTGGGCGCATCTGACCGCGACAAAGCGGTGGAAGTGGAACTCCTGGGCGAAAAAGTGAGCATTGAACGGCGCGGCACCGATGGCGACATCAGCCGCGCCACGGCCCTCTTCACCGAACTGGATGGGCAGGTGGACTGCCTGGGTGTAGGCGGCATTGACCTGTGGGTGGATATGGGTGAACGCCGTTACAACATCTCCGCCGCCCACAAACTCGTCCAAAACGTCAAAAAAACACCAGTGGTGGATGGCAGCGGCCTGAAAAACACATTGGAACGGCAGGTGGTGGATGTACTCATTGCCGGGCTGGGCGAAAAGTACCGCCAGGGTAAGGTGTTCATCACCATGGGCGTAGACCGGTATGGCATGACGCTCAGTTTTGCCGACCACGGCTACCAGGCCACCTACGGCGACCTGATGTTTTCGGTGGGCATCCCCATTGCCGTGCATAGCCTGAAATCGCTGAACCGGTTAGGCCGCCTGTTAGCCCCCCTCATCACCAAACTGCCGATCAGCGTTCTTTATCCCACTGGCGAAAAACAAGACCAGATTGTGCCCAAGTTCACCAAATGGTATCAATGGGCGGACGTAATTGCCGGGGACTGCCACTACATCCGGCGGCATATGCCAGATAGTTTGCCGGGCAAGGTGATTGTCACCAACACAACCACCAGCAAAGATATGGAACTGTTCCGGCAGCGGGGGGTGACGCATGTACTCACCTCGACGCCCATGCTGGACGGCCGTTCCTTTGGCACTAATATGATGGAGGCCGCGCTGACGGCCGTTGCCGCCAAAGGCCGCCCCCTCACCCGCGCCGAACTGAGCGAGATGATCGCCCAACTGGATATGAAACCGACGATTCATCCGCTAGCGTGATCTCGTGATTTTGTGTGTTGGTGTTTTGTATGTACCAGAACACAAAATCACGAAAACACAAAAACACCACGAGGAAATATGGATTGCGTAATCATTGCTGGCGGGCTGCCAGGGCCAGAAGACCCCATCTACGTGTATACCCAGGGGAAACCGAAAGCACTGTTGGATATGCACGGCCGCACCCTCCTCGAGCGCGTAGTAGACGCCGTCCAAGACTCCAAATACATTGAAGACGTCATCGTCGTTGGCCTGGGCAGCGACAGGGGCATGAACTTTAAGCGCCCCGTTATCCATCTGCCCGACCACGGCAGCCTGGTTAAAAATGGCACCGCCGGGCTGGACTGGATCATCCAAAACAAACCACAAACCACTCATGTCTTTGGCGCATCTGGCGATGTCCCTCTGCTCACGGGAGCCATCATTGACGACCTCATCGAAACCTGCCGCCCCTTTGACTATGGCGTTTATTACAACTTTATCACCAGAGAGACAATGGAAAAACGCTTTCCCCACTCCACCCGCACCTATGTCAAACTCAAAAAGCTGGAAGTGGCCGGCGGCGACATCGCCATCCTGACTACCCAACTGGGCAAAGAACAAGAACTGCTGGAAATGTTAGCCAGCGCCCGCAAACACGCCTGGAAAATCGCCCGCATTGTTGGCCTGCGGATGCTGCTGAAATTGCTTTTCCGCCAGGTGACGCTGGCCGATATTGAAAACACCGCGCAGCGCCTCACCGGCTTCCCGGTCAAAGTATTGCTCAACCCCCATGCCGAAGCCGGTATGGATGCCGATAAGCCGCATCAAGTAGATTTGCTGCGTGATGAATTGAAGAAAATTGAGATCAGAGATTAGGAGATCAGGGGATTGGACAATCTCTCCATCTCCCCCTCTCTCTCCTGGAGGCCCCATGTTTGAAGTTCCCCCTGAAATGCAAAAAACACTGGTCACCATCCGCAACTTTGTGGATGAGGAATTAATTCCATTGGAGTCAGAATTTTTAGCAAAGGAGTTCACGGCGTTAGAACCGGTTCTGCAAGAAAAGCGGGCGCAGGTAAAAAAGCTGGGCCTCTGGCTGCCCCAAATTCCGAAGGAATATGGCGGCATGGGGCTGACGTTGTTTGAGCATGGGCTAGTGAGTCGGGAACTGGGGCGTACCCCCATCGGCCATTACACCTTCAACTGCCAGGCGCCCGATGCCGGAAACATGGAAATCCTGATCGAACACGGCACGGCCGAACAAAAAAAACGCTTCCTGATGCCCCTGCTGCGCGGCGAAATCCGCAGTTGCTTTTCCATGACGGAGCCAGAGTTTGCCGGTTCCAACCCGGTGATGATGGGCACAACGGCCGTGCGCGAAGGGGATAGCTACATCATAGACGGCCACAAATGGTTCACCTCCTCGGCCGATGGCGCGGCGTTTGCCATCGTCATGGCCATCACCAACTCCCATGCCGAAAACAAACACCTGCGCGCCAGCCAGATCATCGTGCCATTGGACACTCCCGGCTTTGAACTGGTGCGCAACATCTCCATCATGGGGGAGGCGGGCAGCGGCTGGGCCAGCCATGCCGAAGTGCGCTATCACGAAGTGCGCGTGCCCCTCAGCAACCTGTTGGGCGCAGAAGGGGCCGGTTTTGCCATCGCCCAGGAGCGGCTGGGGCCGGGGCGCATTCATCATTGTATGCGCTGGTTGGGCATTGCCGAACGTGCCTTTGACCTGATGTGTGCCTATTCACTTCGCCGCCAGATCGCCCCCGGCCGTACACTGGCCGACCTGGGCACCATCCAGAGCTGGATTGCTGAAAGCCGCGCCGCGCTTAATGCCGCCACACTGATAGTCATGGATACCGCACTCAAAATTGACAAACACGGTCAATATGCCGTGCGCGACGACATTTCGCTGATTAAATTTCATGTAGCCGGTGTGCTACACCAGGTGCTAGACCGTGCCTTACAGGTCCATGGCGGCCTGGGCATGACGGACGATACCCCCATCGCCTGGTGGTACCGCCACGAACGTGCGGCCCGCATCTATGACGGGCCAGACGAAGTACACAAATGGTCCGTGGCCCGCCGCATTTTGCAGCGGTATAAATGAAAAGATGAGAGATAGGCAGTCAATCTCCAGCCTCTCATCACAGCTAATAGTAACGACGAACCTGCTCACGGTTGCCATAACCGCTGCCAGAGTAAGCCATGATGTCTATTAGAAAGCCAAATCCGACGATCACCCAACCAAACCCTTCTACTCCGGCCGGCGTCCAGGCTGCCAGATAAGCCAGCATTGTCCAGGGCAAGAAAAGAAACCCCAGGCACGAAAACCAAAAGGAACTGATGGCCATATTAAAACGGGCTGGCTCCTTTAGATACCAGACAATAATGGTAAAGCGGGGGCCCAGAAACACGAGAACCGTCACCAAACAACACATAATTTTCTCCTTTTGCGGCTGGATAGCAATTGGTATAAGGCATTATTTGACAAAATAAGGGTTGCCCTGTGCCAGATGCTGCCCGAACAACTTATATCTGTTTCTTGTCAGATTCTATTTGTTTTGGAATGGTGGCTTATGCACGCGCAAAGTATAACATGAATTTGTGTTCTGTCTGGTTATTAGCGATCAGGTTGATTCCTGTTAAAATCAGGCAGCTTTTGGTGCGGATTGATTATATCTTTGTCTCTCTGCGTCTCCGCGCCTTTGCGTTATATTAACCAACGGAGAAAATCATATGCCCCAGGATTTCATCTTTCGAGGCGACCTCGAAGAGCTAGACCCAGAACTGAACCACATCTTAGAAGCAGAAGACCGGCGGCAGGAGAGCAGCATCATCCTGATTGCCAGTGAGAGCGCCGCGCCGGATGCGGTACGCACGGCCGTGAGCAGCACCTTTGCCAACATCTACGCCGAAGGCTACCCCCGCGAAGAGAGCCGCCGCCAGCGCGAAACCGACATTATGGATGTGCCTCTGGAACTGGCCCATTACCGCCGTTATAGCGACCCGCGCTATTACAAAGGCGTCGAATATGCCGATTTGCTGGAGGCGCTCACCCGCCGCCGCGCTGCCGAACTGTTTGCCGCCAATGGCATAACGGCCGACAACCTCTACGTCAATGTGCAGCCCCTCAGCGGCGCGCCCGCCAACAGCGCCGTTTACACCGCCCTCTTGCAGCCCGGCGACACCATCATGGGGCTGAACTTGAACGACGGCGGCCACCTCTCACATGGCACCAAAATCAACCGCTCCGGCAAACATTACAACGGCGTGCAATACTTTGTAGACCCCCAAACTGAACTGCTGGACTACGATGACATCGAACGTCGCGCCCTGGACGCGAAGCCGCAAATCATCGTCGCCGGTTTTTCCGCTTACCCGATGATTGTGGATTGGGCGCGATTCCGGGCCATTTGCGACAAGGTGGGTGCGTATCTGTTGGCTGACATTTCGCACATTTCCGGGCTGGTAGCAGCGGGCGTACACCCCTCGCCCATTGGCATTGCAGACGTGGTGATGACTACCACGCACAAGAGCCTGTGCGGGCCACGTGGGGCAATGATCTTGACGCACCGCAAAGAGCTGGCTCCCAAAATTGACCGCGCCGTTTTCCCCGGTGAGCAAGGCGGGCCGCACCTGAATAGCATAGCCGCGTTGGGGGTAGCCTTGAAGCTGGCGCAAACCGATCAATTCCGCGCTTTGCAGCGGCGCATTGTGGACAACGCGCAGCGGCTGGCGCAAAAACTGGCCGAACATGGCTTCCGCATTGTCGGCGGTGGTTCGCAGACCCATTTGTTGTTGGTGGACACAAAAAGCGTGACACACAATGGCGTCCATCTTTCGGCCGATATGGCGGCCCGCATTTTGGATTTGGCCGGGATTGTGTTGAACCGGAATACGATTCCGGGTGATGTGGGGGCATTGAACCCGACGGGTTTGCGCATTGGCACGGTGTGGATCAGCCAGCTCGGGTTTGGCGAGGCGGAGGTTGACCGGCTGGCGGAGGCGATTGCCACCGTGCTGAAAGGATGTAAACCGTTCAGCTACCTGGCGATGGGTGGCAAGACACAGTTACGGGCGAAGGTGGATTTTGCGGCGCTGCAAAAGGGGCGGGCGATAGTGCAGGAATTGAGGGGTGTGGAAAAACGGCCGTTAATCGGCGCCGTCGTTGAAATTCGCGGTTCAGCCGCGCCCCAACTCCTCAACCATGCGCTCACCAGCGATGTGGCCGGGCTGGTCGTGGGCGCATCACAGCCGACGCACATTTTTGGCCCTGGCCTGGATTATGATGGCGTGTTGTATCGCCTGACTGAGGATACTTACCACCTGCAACTGGATGACGAGGCGGTGGCGATTCTGGCCTGGGATTGGCTGGCGGGGCTGTCTGATGGGTATGTGGACTTTGGCGATTTGTATGCCAAGCTGGACGGGCCGGTAGCCGTGTTCCGGCTGCCGTTTGCGCCGGAAGATGAATTGCGTGAACCCGTTGCCAAAGCCCATCACAGCCGCCGTGTAGAGGGCGTGGCCCCCTATGCGGACAGCAAACCGTTTTTTGTGGGGATGCAACATCGTTCTGGCGGGGAACCCTTGCCTGCCTTTACCTGGGAAGAACCGGCCGATCCCCCCTTGAAACGCACCACCCTGTACGAGACGCATCTGAAACTGGGCGGCCGTATCGTGCCCTTTGCCGGGTATGAGATGCCGGTGCGCTATGAAACGTCGGTGGGGGAGGAGCATACGGCCGTGCGTACCGCCGCCGGTCTTTTTGATGCCACCCACATGGGCGTGTTTGATGCCGCCGGGCCACACGTCATTGAATTTTTGAATACGGTGACGACAAATGACGTCAGTACTTTGGAAGTGGGCGAATCCCATTACACCTACCTGCTGCTGCCGGATGGTGCGGTGATTGATGATTTGCTGGTCTATCGGCTGGGCGCAGAGCATTTTATGTTGGTGGTGAATGCCTCGAATAATGACAAGAATTGGGCGTGGCTGACGGCCGTGAATGAGGGGCGGGTGATGATGGATGCCGCACGGCCGTATGCCCGCATCCAGCACCCCGTTACCCTGCGTAACCTGCGTGACCCGCAGTGGGGCGACGAGCAGCGTGTGGATGTGCCCCTGCAAGGCCCCCAATCGCTGGACGTGCTGCTGGCCCTGGCGGACGACGCCGACGTGAAAAAGCGCATCAAGGGGTTAGGCTGGGCACGTCTGACCCAGGGCAACCTGGCGGGCATGAATGTCATCATTTCCCGCACTGGCTATACCGGCGAGCGGGTGGCGTATGAATTGTTTGTACACCCGAACAAAGCGCCGCAGTTGTGGGACGCTGTTTTGCAGGTGGGTGGGCCGATGGGCGTGAAGCCATGTGGCCTGGCAGCGCGGGACAGCCTGCGCACGGAGGCGGGGCTGCCGCTTTACGGCCATGAACTGGCGGGCGAGATGGGGTTGAACCCGGCCGATGCCGGGTTCGGCAGCTATGTGAAGCTGTGGAAACCATTTTTTGTGGGGCGGGCCGCCTTTATTGCCCATGAGCAAACGCGGCAGCATGAGGTGGTGCGCTTCCGCATGAATGAGAAGGGGGTGCGCCGGCCGGATGGCGGCGACCCGGTGCTGGATGCGCGGGGCAAGGTAGTAGGCATGGTGACAAGCTGTTCGTTGGACAGTGAAGGGTATCTGTTAGGGCAGGCATTGGTTCCGGTGGCAATGAGTGAGCCGGGCACGGCCGTATGGCTCTACCAGTTGGGCGGCGGCAAACGGGAAATCCCGCTGCC
>CAZOPF010000040.1:0-8832 GCA_964581605.1 uncultured Ardenticatenaceae bacterium | reverse complement strand
TATCCAGACCGGGCGCGGGTCACGGCCGTAGCCGACTGCGACCTGCAAATGGGCATACACCGGCTGCTGGTGGACGAACTGCCATTGGTGCTAGAGCCGGAATCGGTGCGGGTGGCCGGGCAGGGGACGGCGCAGGTGCGCATCCAGAGTGTGGATGTGAACCGCCACTTTTACACCGAGACGCCAGCCGCCCAGGCGCGTGACCTGGAACTGCAAATTGAGCAGACACAGGATGAAATGCAGGTGTTGGCCGACGAGATGACGCGCTGGCAGGAGCATGGCAAATATCTGGATGGGCTGCGGGCGGCCACGGCCGAGTTTGCCAGGGGGCTGTCGCGTGGGCGGACAACGGTGACAGACCAGGCCAACTTGCTGGACTTTTTGCGTGACCAGGATGTGCAGATGCGCACGGCCGTGCGCGACCTGAAAAAGCAAGAACGTGACTTGAAACGCCGCCTGCAAAAGTTACAAAACGAACTGAACCAACAACGTTCGGCGCGCCCGCGTGAACGGTACCGGGCGATGGTGGAAGTTGAAGTCTTGGCGGCAGGCACATTCCGCCCCGAAGTGACCTATGTGGTATACAGCGCGGGCTGGCAGCCGTTGTATGATGCCCGGTTGCGGCAAACGGACGCGGGGCAAACGGTAGAACTGAGCTACATGGCCCAGATTACGCAGCAGACGGGGCAGGATTGGACGGCCGTACAACTCAGTGTCTCCACCGCCCGGCCAGCCCTCAACCAACGGCTGCCGGAACTGCATCCCTGGTATCTGGACGTGTATGTGCCCCCGCCCCCCATGCCCGCGCCGCAAACCCGCGCCCGTATGGCTGCGGCCGCTCCTATGGCGGCGACAGCGGCTCCGGCAGCGGCTGAAGAGATGGCGTTCCAGGCCGATTTAGCGTTGCTCGATGCCGAGATTGTCACCGCCGCTGCCAGTAGTGAGGGCACGGCCGTCACCTTCCACGTGCCCAACCCCGCCGACATTCCCAGTGATGGTTCGCCGCATAAAACGACCTTGCAGCAGCTACAGCTTGCCCCCAAACTGGATTATCTGTGCGCTCCCAAGCATACCGATGCGGTGTATCGCCGGGCGACCATTACCAACAGTGGCAGCGGGCCGCTGCTGGCCGGCGCCGCCAGTCTGTTTGTGGAAGATGAGTTTATCGGCCGTACCCATCTGGAGTACACCCCAACCGGCGGCGAATTGGAACTGCTGCTGGGCGTGGAAGAACGCATCACCGTGGAGCGGGAATTGAGCAAACGGGAGGTGGACAAAAAGATGCTGCGTGATGTGCGCCGCACCCGTTTTGGTTATGAGCTGGAACTGCAAAATTTGTTGGGCACGGCCGTAACTGTGGAACTGCACGACCACATCCCCGTTTCTCGCAATGAGCAAATCAAAGTCCGGCTGGAAAACCCCCGCCCCGCCCCCACCGAACAGTCTGATTTGAACCTGCTGGAATGGCATCTGCCCTTACCAGCCGGGGCCAAACAAACCGTTGCCTACGAATTTGTCATCGAACACCCCCCGGCATTGCGGATAACGGGTTTACAAGAATGAGTGAACAGTGAACAGTAAGAAGTAAACAGTAGAGGATACTGTTCACTGTTCCCTGTTCCCTGTTCACTTTTTACCGAAACGGAGGAGACTATTACCCACAAAACATACCCAACCAACGAGCCGCGTGAGCGGGCTTTTTTAGTCGGCGTGGAGTTTAAGCGTGGACGGCCGTTGCTGTCTGTGCAAGACAGCCTGCAAGAGCTGGCCCGCCTGGCCGATACCGCCGGAATTGATGTGGTCGGACAGACCACCCAGCAGCTAGATCAGCCAAACTCTGCTACCTACATTGGCCCCGGCAAAGTGGAAGAAGTCAAGATATTGGTTGGCGAACTCGATGCCAATGTCATCATTTTTGATGATGAACTGGAGCCGCGCCACCAGCGGGAACTGGAAGAGATTTTTGGCGAGGAAGTCAAGATCATTGACCGTACTGCCCTCATCCTGGACATCTTTGCCCAACACGCCCACACCCGCGAAGGTAAGCTGCAAGTGGAACTGGCGCAGCTTGAGTACCGTGTGCCCCGGCTGACGCGCATGTGGACGCATCTGGCGCGGCAGGCGGGCGGGCGGGCCGGCGGTGGCATGAGCGGCGGCGTGGGCGTGCGCGGCCCCGGTGAAACGCAGTTGGAAGTGGACCGCCGCGAGATTCGCCGCCGCATCAGTGCCATTAAAGAGGATTTGGAAATGGTGCGTGCCCGGCGTGATGCCGCCCGAACGAAACGGCAGCAAACTGAACTGGCCGTCGTGGCTATTGTGGGCTACACCAATGCTGGTAAATCCACCCTGCTGAACAAACTCAGTAATGCGGACGTGCTCTCGGCCGATATGCTTTTTGCCACGCTCGACCCGACAACGCGCAAGGTGATCATGCCGAACGGCCGTGAACTCCTCTTTACCGACACCGTTGGGTTCATCCAAAAGTTGCCCACGCAAATTGTGGCCGCTTTCCGCGCCACCCTGGAAGAAATTCGGGATGCTGATTTGCTGCTGCATGTGGTGGATGTTACCCATCCCCACGTCGTCGCCCAGGTTGAATCCGTTGAAGATACCCTGGCCGAACTGGAAGTGGATCATCTGCCAATGGTGGTGGCGCTGAACAAAATTGACCAGCTTCCGGCCGGCCGCGACATTGAGACGATCCTGGATTTAACCGTGCCCACTGTGCGCGTCTCAGCCCTGACGGGCGAGGGTATAGAAACATTGCTGCTGGCTATTGAAGCGGTGATGGTAGGACTGTTAACGCCCATTTCGGTGCGGCTGCCATACAAACGGGGCGACTTGCTTTCCTTGATGTATGAACGTGGTCAGGTGGACAGTGAGGAGCATGGGCCAGATGGGGTACGAGTTTATGGACGTTTGCCCCATCGCCTGATACCATATTTTGAACCGTATCGAACATGAGGATGGTCATTGAGTAACTGTGTAAATGAGTAATTGTGTAATTACCCCATTACCCAATTACATTCCCCAAGGGGTGGTAATGAACAAACTACTGGACACATTGAGCGAATTTATGGCGAAATATCCGGGCTTGCTACCGCTTATTGGCCTGGTGTTGATTATTTTGAACCTGCTGTTGCAATTTTTCCAGGGCTATTGGATTGTAGAAAGCAATTTGTTTTTACACATCGGTTTAATTCTCAGTTTGATTGGGATTCTGATGATTCGCCCTCTGGGATAGCAGCTGCCAAACTGTCTCGCGCCATTTCTGATCTGCCAACCGCCTGGTCTTGGCAACCGCGCAGTCATTATGTAATTGAGTAATTTGGTAATGAGCCGCTTCAATTACTTAATTACCCAATTATCCAATCGCTAACTTATTTGCAAACGATCACTTATGAATTCTATTTCCACCTTAACGTTGTACCCCCCGGTAAAAGCAATGTTGGCGGCTCTTCACCAGCTAAGTGAACAGGTGGTTGACCTGGCGATTGCCGTGCAGCAAATTCCGGCGCCGACGTTTGCGGAAGCGACACGGGCAGCTTTTATAGAAGAGCAGTTCACGGCCGTACCCCTGCACGATGTGGCTCAAGATGAATTGCATAATGTGTACGGCCGTTTGCCTGCCGCTAATCCTACCCATCCCCCCGTTATCATTTCCGCGCACATGGACACCGTATTTCCCCTGGAAATAGACCTGACGGTGCGGCGCGACGGCCGTCTCGTTTATGGCCCTGGGATTGCCGATAACTCGACCGGGGTGGCGGGCATCCTCACACTGGCGCGCGTGCTGACTGAAGCTAATCTGGATTTGCCTGCTGATCTCTGGTTTGTAGCCAACGTAGGTGAAGAGGGATTGGGTGATTTGCGTGGGATGCGGGCGGCCGTGGCACGCTTTGGCGCCGAAGCCACCTATGTTGTGGTGGAAGGCGGTCTGTATGGGCAGATTTCGCACCAGGGCATTGGCGTGCGGCGGTTCAGGCTGACGGTGCAGACGCCGGGCGGCCATTCGTGGGGTAACTTTGGCGTGCGCAGCGCGGTGCATGAATTGGCGCGAATTATCGTGGCTATTGACCGGCTAACTGTGCCGAAAACGCCTAAAACCACCTATAACGTCGGCGTGATTGAAGGCGGGACTTCCATCAACTCCATAGCCCAGTCGGCCAGCGGGCTGCTGGATTTACGTTCGGAGTCGCCTGTAGAGTTGGAGAGGTTGGTCACGGCCGTGAGCCAGATCATTGAGCAAGCCAACAAGCGCAAGGAGGTGCAGGTGCGCATGGAACTGATTGGCAACCGGCCGGCCGGGCAGTTGGCGGCCGACGCCCCCTTGGTGCAATGGGCACAGACAGCCTTGCAAGCGGTTGGCTGCACCCAGCCGCGCCTGATTGCCAGCAGCACCGACGCTAATGTGCCACTGAGTGAGGGGTATACGGCCGTGTGCATTGGCCTGGCCGAATCCCACAACGCCCACCGCCTGGATGAATACCTCGACCCCCAACACCTGCCCAACGGTTTGGGGCAACTCTTGCTGCTTACTTTGGCCGCGTCAGGATACTAAGCGATCCTTTGCCAATAAGTTAGCGATTGGGTAATTAAGTAATTGAAGCGGCTAATCACCAAATTACTCAATTACATAATTACTGCACGGTTACTAATGAAGGAGGTGGGGTATCTCATCAGATTGGCAGGTTGGGAACATTTAGGCGTGTTTTCTTATTCCCCATACCTGACCTTTGATCGCAACAGGTCATAGAATTTTTACAAACCCTTTGTGAAAACCGTCACATTGTATTACACTTAGGCCAGATTGATTTAATCTACAAGATTGAACCAATCTAGCCCATTTCCCACTGAATTTTTACAAAAGCAAGAGTCTCTTGAAAGGCAATGAAAAGGTGCCGACATGCAGAGTGTTGTTAAAGAAAACCTTTGCGCTCCTGGCATTCTTCGCGGTTTTCAGGGTACTCAAGGATAGGTGAGCTATGCAAAACTTTGGCGCAAATGTCAGCAAATATGGTGTTGAAAATCACGGCATTCGCAATGCCGGTGTCGTTTATTGGAACTTACCCACCCCGTTACTTTACGAAGAAGTCATCCACCGCCACGAAGGGGTAATTGCCCATCTGGGGCCGCTGGTGGTTTCCACCGGCGACCATACCGGCCGCTCCCCCAATGATAAGTTTATTGTTGAAGAACCCACCAGCGAGAAGGACATCTGGTGGGGCAAGGTGAACCGGCCCATTTCCCAGGAAAAGTTTGACAATCTGTACCGGCGGATCATTGCCTATATTCAAAATCGGGATATTTTTGTCTTTGATGGTTACGTGGGGGCAGACCCGCGTTACCAGATGCCTGTGCGCATCATTACCGAGTATGCCTGGCACAATTTGTTCTCGCGCAACATGTTTATCCGCGAGCGCAACCCGGAGAAGCTGGCGAATCACGTGCCCGAATTTACGGTGATTGACATGCCTCGTTTCCATGCCGAGCCGGAGTTTGACGGCACCCGCAGCCAGACCTTCATCCTGGTGGATTTTGGCAAGCGGTTGGTGATTATCGGCGGCACGGAGTATGGCGGCGAAATCAAGAAAAGCATCTTTTCGGCCATGAATTATTACCTGCCCAAACGCGGCGTAATGAGTATGCATTGCAGTGCGAATTATGGGGCGGATTTGGACGACGTGGCTCTGTTTTTTGGTCTGAGCGGGACGGGCAAAACGACCTTGAGCAGCGATCCCAAGCGCACATTGATTGGGGATGATGAACATGGTTGGAGCGATGATGGCGTCTTTAATTTTGAAGGTGGCTGTTATGCCAAGGTGATCCGGCTGGACCCGCAGGGTGAGCCGGAGATTTACCAGACGACGCGCATGTTTGGCACGGTGTTGGAAAATGTGATTTATGATTCGACCACGCACCAGATTGACCTGAATGATGATTCACGCACGGAGAATACCCGTTCCAGTTACCCCATCACGCACATTCCCCGCGCCGACCCGCGTGGGGTGGGGGGGCATCCGAAAAATATCCTGTTCCTGACGGCCGATGCCTTTGGCGTGCTGCCCCCCATCTCCCGGCTGACGGAAGCGCAGGCGATGTACCATTTCCTCAGCGGCTATACGGCGAAGGTGGCGGGCACGGAGCGGGGCGTGACGGAGCCGCAGCCGAACTTTAGCACCTGTTTTGGCGCGCCCTTTATGCCGCTGCATCCGGGGGTGTATGGCAAGCTGCTGGGCGAGAAGATTGCGCAGCATGGGGTGAAGGTGTGGCTGGTGAACACGGGCTGGACGGGTGGGCCATATGGTGTGGGCAGCCGGATGAAACTGGCCTATACACGGGCGATGGTCACGGCCGTTGTCGAAAACCAGCTCGATGATGTGGCCTTTACGGCCGAACCCCATTTTGGCCTGCAAATCCCCACGCACGTGCCCGGTGTGCCCGAAGAGGCGCTGAACCCGCGTAACACCTGGGCCGACAAGGACGCCTACGACGCCCAGGCGCGCAAACTGGTGGGCATGTTTATTGAGAACTTTAAGCAGTTTGAGGCGGGTGTGACGGAGGAGATTAAGGCGGCGGGACCACGGTTGTGAGTGGTGAACAGTGAATAGTGATGGGGTACGGCCGTAGCCTCCACTTCCCTATTTATAGGCAATAGCGAGGCGGGAGGGTTGGCAAGGTTGGGTATGGCAAAAGATAGGTGAGCTAATTTAGCGAACTAAGGAAAAGCGCCTCTCCCCACCATTGTTGGTCGCGGGGTATAACAGTCAGCCATTGCCCATCAGGTGATAATTCGGCATCCAGAATAGCGTCACCATATTCAGCCAATCGCAATCGGGCATATACCTGGCATTCTGGCCAGGTGTAAACAGTGACAACATGGTTATCGTCTGTACTTTGGACAACATACGGTGCCTGGGGAATACTCCACACCGGGTCACAAGAGGAGACGGGTTGTAGAGGCTGGTTTACGGCCGTTATGTTTCGCACTCTAGCCTGACCATCCGCGTAAGCGACAATCATACCATCTGGACGCAAAGAAACATGGTTGTTGGAACCAATCGGTAATGTTTCAATACTGTTGTTGGCTGAATGATAAATCTGTGGCTGAAGGTGTGGCCCGTCTCCACCCATATCGGAGAGAAGGATATGATAATTGCCGTTTGCTGCTTCCACATAAACATCAGCGCGGGGTAAGTTTTGTCCCCGTACATAGCTAACCCCGAAAAGAGGCAGCAACGGCCGTGCCTGGCCCTGTATATCCAGAAAAAATGGCCCTTGATCGTAACTGACGCTTATTACCATCTCGGTTTCACTTAACCAAACTGGGCCACCAAAGGTCCCGTCTAAGGCATTCGCCGGTTCCCAATCATAGCCATCAATAATCTCACCATTACTCACCTCTACCAGTCGGGTACCGCCAACAGGCGAACGGTCGCCGGTATAATTGCCAGCCAGGGTTACAGCAAGAATCTGGTTATCTGGTGACCAGACAAGGTTGTTAAAGAAATCTGGCGCTATCTCCTTGATTGGGTGAGCAGCGCCGCTTTCAAGGTGATAGAGCCAATAGGCTGTTTGTCCGGCGAACAGTGCATAGTCACCGTCTGGACTGAAATTGACAATATAGCGGATTGGTTCGGCAAAAGCGCCGGTCAGGTTTTGTTCAAGGCCGCAAGGTGTATCGGCTTGCCATACCTGCCCATCTGCTGTAATGATGAGCAGATCGCCATTTGATAGCCAGGTGTGTCGTTGCCCATGGCCCGGCCCTTCAGGGCCAAAAGTGCCATCCAACCGATATCGCTGACATTTTTCATTGGTAGCTGTGTCGTAGATAGTGAATGTACCAGGGGCAGTTCCCGGCACATCTGGATAACTGCTTTGAGCAACTTGTTCTTCAGTATATTCAAAGTAGGTCAGGTAACGGCTATCAGGTGACCAGCCCATCAGACGCACGTTGCTGCCTGTGAAAACAGGCTCATTGGTTATGTCTCGCAGGGGTATGCTCGATATTTCGGTAAGTGGGCATTCAACCGTAGCCGACAGGCTACCTACCGGCCACTCGTCTAAGTCGCGTAGTGCCGTCACCACAATCTCAACCCGCTTTCGCGGGAGACATCTCGCGGAAAAGTCGCCCTGATAGGGAGCGTCGTTTGTAGGTATTAAAAATGTGGTAGCGCTTGCGCCAACGTCATAGATGAATTGTTCATTACTACCAGGGTAATACAAACGAATGCGGAAACCCTGTTGGTCATTGAATTTGCTCTGCCATAGGATGCAAAAAGGTGATTCAACAATCTCTACAGGAACATTGCCTGATATGGTGTGTTGGGGACAGGTTGGTTCCATTATTGCTGATGGTGTGGCCACAACAGATGATGAGGCGGTCGCTACCGACTCCGGGGAGGCTGATGGGGTGGGACTTAAGGAGGACAGGGTAGTAGGTGTGGGCAGTACGGCCGTACTGCTGACCGGGTTATGTGAATCTGCCCTGGTCTCTACTTTGTGTTCCATACAACCTACGGCGGATATGGCGATAAGAAGAGAAAGGCTACTAACGATACGGACCATCCGTAGCCGAACTTGCAGGTCAAATAATATATTTTGCATTGTCAATAATTGAAGGTATAGATTGGAATTTGCCCAGCCCATATCTGTGCCTGGCAAGTTCCAAAATTTTGAGATTGGCCCCATCTGCGTTGTAAATGAACGTGAAACCCATTGTAGCAGTTACAACCACAATTTGTACCAGGCACTCTTCCTAGCTCTCTTCCCCAGACATTATTTTGATACCAAAGATCTGGGAGTATGCTGCTCTCCAGAAGGTGACCATAC
>CAZOPF010000039.1:2724-48166 GCA_964581605.1 uncultured Ardenticatenaceae bacterium | reverse complement strand
AGGTCACCTACGTGTTACTCACCCGTTCGCCACTCTCACCTCAGACGAATCCAAGGATCCCGTTCGACTTGCATGCATTAGGCACACCGCTAGCGTTCATCCTGAGCCAGGATCAAACTCTCCATAAAAAAGAGTTATATCCGTACTCAAACGGACTACTGTTCAAACAATTGATTAAGGTTTATTTTTGTTCTTACCACTTTTCAGTTGTCAAGGTTCTGGTTCTGCAAATATAACGGAGACAAAAAAGCGACTCGAAAGAGTCGACTTTCTTTATTTTCTCGTTATTTCTTTTTATTGATGTGCTTTTTAGTTGGGCGACATCCTCTATTGCAGTGACAGTCGGGGATTATAACTTTCTTGGTGGGGCGTGTCAAGGGATTTGCTGGCTTTTCAGCGAAAGTTGTAGTTTTGGATTCGATAGTGGCTATTTTTTTACTGCTGCAAAGCCGTTGTCTCTTCGTAATTACTCACCGATGTGGTTCATTTAACCAGGAAGTTGAAGGGGGCAAGGAAGGAGCAGGTAACTTATTTTTTATTTAGAATCTATTTCTTGTCTGAGCTGTGCCAGGTAGTTTTGAATGAAGTGCCTACGGCCGTGAGCCTCTCGCCGCCCTGTTTCTGTTTGCATGGTATCAGCCAACGTCAGTAGTTTGGTATAGAAGTGATCCAGGCTAGCTTTGCCATCATCTGGTGTGCGATGTTCACAGAATGGATCAGTCTCAGCATATAACGGCCGTGCCAACATCCCCCCCAACGCAAAACAACGAGCGATACCAATGGCACCGATAGCATCTACCCGGTCGGCGTCTTGCACCACTTTCGCTTCGAGGGTGGTGGGAATGATTTTGGCGGAAAAGCTGTGGGCGGCAATGGCGTGGGCGATTCCGTCCAGGTATTGGTGTGGGTACTCTTGCTGGTGCAGGAAGGTAACGGCCGTGTCTGCTGCTAATTGACTGGCATACGGTCGTTGGGGGGAATTTTTTGGCACCACCACACAATCATGCAGCCAGGCCGCCGGTAACACAACTTCCAATAATGCCCCTTCTGCCTGGGCAAAACGACGGGCATTGCGAACCACTCGGCGAATATGAGCCATATCGTGAGCTGGATCAGTTGTCATTTGTGCCTGGACAAATTGTTCAAACTTTGGTTCCCATCGCTGCCAATTCATAGTTGTCTACCTGTAGCGTGATATGTAACCAGAAAATTTCACGCATCACGTTTTATCACATTCGTCTCAGGCTGGCTTTACAAATTTTTTACCAGCTACACCCACAATGGGTTTCGTTGATTCTATTGAGTCCCATATTTATGTGATGGCAACCATGATAGCAGATTATGGGCGCGTTCGCCGCCTCTGGCCGGGTGCATCCTATCTGTTTGGATGAGTGCCTCATAAGGAGAACACATGAACAGTTTGTCCATTAAATCCGTCCCCGTTGTTGTTTTGTTGATTACCTTGTTAATTTCTGGATGCAGCAGCTTTACCGAAGAGTCTCCACAAATGGAAACAGTGGCTGACACGGCCGTAACCCTCCCTCCCCTAACCGCCCCAAACACAGTCGAAATTGCCCCGCCGGTCACTGCCGAGTTGGGCGATACATCGGCGTCATTGGCTGAACCAATTGCTGTACCGGCCGATGTGCTGGCGCAGGAACAGGCATTTATTGAGTTGTATGAACAGGTTAGCCCGGCCGTAGTCCATATCAATGTGGGCAATGGGCAAGGCTCCGGATTTGTATATGACCTGACCGGGCATATTGTGACCAATAATCATGTCGTCGAAGGGGCACAAATATTAGAGGTGCGGTTTACGGACGGCCGTGCCGTTCCTGCAACCATTGTGGGCACAGACCCCTCATCAGACCTGGCCGTGATTCAGGTGGACCCGGCGGGGCTGGCTTTGACGGCCGTTGAGTTGACTGATTCCGACGCGCTAAAAGTCGGGCAAATTGTAGTCGCTATTGGTAGTCCCTTTGGGCTGGAAAGTAGTATGACGACGGGCATCATTTCTGCACTGAACCGGAGTTTCCCGGAGGGCACATTCCAGGTGCCGGACATTATTCAGACGGATGCCGCCATCAATCCGGGTAATTCCGGTGGGCCATTGCTGGATTTGCACGGCCGTGTCATTGGTGTCAATTCGCGCATTGAATCACCCATTCGTGGGTCAACAGGCATTGGTTATGCCATCCCGGCCAACATTGTGAAGGCGGTGGTACCGCAATTGATTGCTAATGGCGCCGCCCAACACCCCTGGATGGGTATTTCCGGGCTGGAACTGACGGCCAGTAATGCCGGTGAATTGGGCTTTGGCAGTGAACAGCGTGGGATTTTGGTGAGCAGTGTTGTTTCTGGTGGCCCGGCGGCTCAGGCCGGTTTGCAAGCTGCCAATAACAATGGCCTGGGCGGTGATGTGATCGTGGCGATTGACAATAAGCCCATTACAACGTTCGATGATTTGTTGGGCTATATTGTGCAGTATACGGCCGTCGGCCAGACTGTGCAGTTGGATGTATTGCGCAATGGGCAGGTGTTGACGATTCCGTTGGTATTGCAGGCACGGCCGTCTGGCAGCTAAAGTTATGAGCAGGTCATAAAAAAAGCGATCCTGACCAAGATCAGGATCGCTTTTTTGTTTAACGACTTTCCGACATTAGCTTTTACGACGGCTGAGTGTTGCCAAAATTGTCAATGCAGTCACGGCTATACCGGCAAACAGGGCAAATTTTGTGGCTGGTTTTAAATCTGCCGGTTCTATGGGCAATAGTTCTGTCAATGGCTCTAGCTTTTGTTGGGGCGTAGTACCAAAAACGACTTTGAGAATGGCTTTGTTCAGGTTGTAGGTATTGGGGCGGCGGAGAATGGTGGCAATGTCCAGGGGGTGGGGGCCAGGGCTGACGATATAAGCCCGGCTGGAGGTGAATTGCAGCAAATCTTCTTCGCCATGGGCACGGCCGTTGCCCGACTGCTTTACACCACCAAAAGGCAAATTGGGAATGGCAAAATGAGTGATCGTGTCATTGATGTTCACTGAACCAGTTTCCAATTGGTGTGCAATTCGCTCAGCTCGTTTCAGGTCACGGCTCCATACTGATGCTCCCAGTCCCATATAGGAATGATTGGCCAGGTGGATGGCATCTGTTTCATCGGCCACTTTCATTATGGGCATGATAGGCCCAAACGTTTCATCCTGCATCAGTTTCATCGTGTGGTCTACATTCACTATTACAGTGGGCTGCATAAACATGCCATCTCGTTTACCGCCGGCGATAATTTTGGCCCCTTTCGCCAGAGCATCTTGCAAATGGTCTTCAATAATGTCAATTTGCCGCTGGAAGGTAAGCGGCCCCAGATGAAACGAATTTTTGACATCAGGCGAATAGCCAATTTCTAAACGGCCGACTTCGTCTAACACAGCCTGCACAAACTGATCATAGACAGGGGCTGCTACATACACCCGTTCTACCGAGACACATGTTTGCCCGGTGTTATAAAAAGCACCCCACACGCCCCATTTAGCGGCCTGGGGAATGTCTGCATCTTCCAGCACAATCATGGGATCTTTACTGCCCAATTCAAAGATGACCGGCGTCAGGTTTTCAGCAGCGGCCTGCATGATCTTTTTGCCGGTAGCCACCGAACCTGTCAGGTAAATCAGGTCTGGTTTGGATTGCACCAGGGCGGCTCCCACACGGCCGTCACCATGCAAAAACCGCACAAAAGGAGCTAACTCAGGAATCCGCTTAAAGAGACTTTCAATCAGTACACCGGTGGCGGCCGTAACCTCTGAAGGTTTGGCTATCACGGCATTTCCGGCCAGCAAAGCGGAAAAAATCGGTGGCACAAGCAGCACAAACGGGTAATTCCAGGGGCCAATAACGGCTACAACCCCATGTGGTTTATGTTCCACATAACACTGCTTGAAAATTTGCAAGCCGGGCGAAATACGGCGGCGGCGCAGCCAATGGGGTGCCTGTTTTAAGTATTGTGACATGAGATCAACGGTGACAAAAACTTCAATCAGGGCATCCTGCCGACTCTTGCCGTTGTCCTGGTTCATCACGGCCGTCATCTCATCCAGTTCCTCAATCAACAAGGTTTGCAGTTTGCGCAAGATGCGGATGCGCTCTTTGAGCGGTTTGGCGGCCCACACTTTGGCAGCAGCGGCCATCTCCTGCCGGGCGGCCGTGACATCGGCCTGTGTAGCAGTGGTCACTTCGCCAAATTGCTCACTGGTGGCGGGGTTGATAAAAGGGAGGGTTTCCACACGGCCGTTCAGCGTCCGGCCCTTTACAGTCGTTACACCCATGATTGATCTCCTCGTTGCTGGTGGCTGGCGGCTCGTATAGACCACCAACCACCAGCCACTACAGCTTGCGTTTTAAGAGGCTAAAGGCAACCGCAGTTGCCAGAATACCAACTGTACCAAAAGCCAGCACCTTTTTCACCTGGTTGGCCCGGGCAGCGGGTTGGGGCAGGGAAGTGGGGCGGGTCAACGGCCGTACCTCCTCCGCTTCCTCCTTGTTCGGAATCAGACTCATCGCCCGCTCCGCCAAAGCCGTAATGGTCAAACTGGGATTCACACCCAGATTGGCCGGAATTACCGAACCATCCACCACATACAGGCCGGGATAATTGAACACCTCTTGTTTGGTGTTCACGACCCCCGAATCGGCATCAGCCCCAATGTTGCACCCCCCCAGAATATGAGCTGTCGTGGGAATATCCAGCAACAACTCCTGAATGCTGCCCATTGCCGCCCCATCAGACAGTTCCGTAAAGCGTTTTACCACATACTGCCCCGCATCAATAATCGTGGGAATTGGCAGGTGGCTGTCCTGTTCTGTTACCAATCCTTTGCGTCCCAAGGTGAACAGGTTACGGCCGTGCTTCAAATTCAATCGGTTCTCCACCGTCTGCATAATCATCAAAATGGTAGTATCTCTCGACCAATCGGGCAAAATGCGTGCTTTCAAGAAGTCATACGGATTTCTAAGGCCATAGATAATAAAGCGCCCCATACGCTGCCAGGCTGAGCCGCTCAAATCCACCAGTGGCACGGTCAAATTGCGAATGAACGAGGAACCACGTGGATAACGCACCGGTTCTACACTGGTAACATCATTGATCCAGAAATGGGAAGTGATAGCCACTCCTTGTGAATAATCTACTTTGCCGGTTCGGGCCGTAGCACCAGAAAAGGCTTCGCTGTTGCTGCGCACATGCACACCAAGCCGCCTGGAGAGCAGCGGCAAACTTTGTGTTTCATCGCGGCAGCGTAGCAACAAGTTGACGGTACCCAAAACGCCGGCCGATACCACCACATTCCGGGCACGGATGCTACTCTTGCGCTTGTAGAGCCAGTCGGTAGTGCGTTCATAGATGATTTCGTAGCGGGCATCATCGGTCTGAGGGTCGTAGAACGGCCGTATATCCAACACATTCGCCTCAGCCCGCACCTGTGCCCCCCATTTTTCTGCCAGATAGAGGTAGTTCTTGTCCAGTGTGTTCTTGGCATTGTGTTTGCAGCCCACCATGCAACCACCACAGTGAATGCAGCCGGCCCGGTCTGGCCCTTCGCCATCAAAATAAGGGTCGGCTACCACTTTGCCCGGTTCGCCAAAGAAAATGCCAACCGGCGTGGGTGTAAACGTATGCTCCCGTTTTAGCTCTTTCGCAATTTCATACAGCCGATAGTCGGCCGGCCATAACTTGGGGTTTTCGGCCGTGCCCAACATGCGGTTTGCTGTAGCATAAAATGGCATCAACTCTGTCTTCCAATCGGCCAGATCGCGCCACTCTTCCGCCTCAAAAAACCGGTCTGGCGGCTGGATATGGGTGCTGGCATACACCAGGCTGCCACCGCCCACACCGCTGCCATTGAGGATCACAATATCATTCAGAAAGTTGATACCCATGATGCCAAAACAACGTGCGGCCGGCAGCCAGAGATATTTGAATACATTCCAGTTGGTTTTGGGAAAATCAGAAGCGGAGTAACGTTTGCCGCGCTCCAAGACCAGGACGCGATAGCCTTTCTCAGAGAGCCGCATGGCAGACACACTGCCACCAAAGCCAGAGCCAATAATCACAAAATCAAAACAATCATCCGGGGAAATAGGGGATTTGCTCATGACATTTATCCATTTGTAAACAAACAACTACGCCAATAACACAGTGCGTCATTTATAACACGATGCGTTATATTTTACCAATTGGAAATTTGTCTCATCCGTGTTATCGTTGCAGCGAATGATTCATTGCAGGAGGCTTTATGGGCAAAATCATAGCTATTGCTATGCAAAAAGGCGGGGTCGGCAAAACCACCACCACCATTAACCTGGCGGCCGCTTTAGGTGAAGCAGGTTATCGCGTGTTGGCCGTAGATCTAGATCCGCAAAGCAATTTAACCCAACATGCCGGTTTTAATCCCGACGAAATTTCACCCACCATCTACGATGCCCTAAAGGCAGAGGTTGATGGGTTTGAAAGTGATGCAAGCAGTTCCATCTATGAGACAAATGAGGCTTTTCACCTCATGCCCGCCCAACCGGAACTGAGTCTGATTGAGATTGCCTTGATGAATACGTTGAGCCGGGAACAAGTTTTGAGTACTGTGCTGAAACCCGTTGAGAGGGCGTATGATTACATTCTGATTGATTGTAACCCGTCATTGGGTTTGCTGGTGATCAATGCGCTCACGGCCGCACACAGCGTCATCATCCCGATTCAGACCGAATATCTGGCGGCGCGGGGAGCACTGATGATATTGTCTACCATTGAAACAGTACGGCGTAAAAAGCTCAATGCCAAACTGGCAATTGAGGGTATCCTGCTGACAATGGCGGACCCGCGTACCACACTCACCCGTGACATTCAAGAGGCGGTCGGGCAGCAATATGGCGATGGGGTTCACATTTTTGAGCCGGTGATCAAACGATCGGTGCGATTTGCCGAGAGTGCTGTGGCCGGGCAAAGTATTCTGGCTTATGAGCCACGTGGGCAGGGGGCGGAAGCGTACCGGCAGGTGGCCAGAGAAATCACGAAAAAAGCGAGTGGCAGAAATAAGAAATAAGATGACCCGCAAACGGCCCAAAGTTACCCTCTCCCAACCGATCAAACCCCAGTCAGGCGACCTGCAAAAGCTGTTCACGGCCGTAGAAGACGTAGAACAATCCGCCGGTATGCAATTACTGGCGATTCGGTTGGATGCCATTCAACCTGATCCAGCCCAACCCCGGCGCTCATTTCCCACTGAGAGCCTGGAAGAACTGAGTCAGAGCATTCAACAAGATGGGGTCATCCAGCCGATAGAGGTGACCGAAATCCGGCCCAATCACTATTTGATTGTGCATGGGGAGCGGCGCTGGCGGGCGGCGAAAATGGCTGGGCTGGAGACGATCCCGGCAGTGGTGCGGCGACGGGACTACGATGAAACCACTCGCTTTGTGCGCCAGTTGGTGGAGAATATCCAACGTGAAGACTTAAACGATGTAGACCGGGCCGGGGGGCTACTGCATCTGCGGGATTTGATGCAAGATGAGCTGGAAAAGGCTCAAGAGGAAGGTGTTTCCGATGAGCAGCCCTGGGGGAACAAGATTACCTGGGCGAAGGTGGGGCAGCGGTTAGGCTACTCACGCCAGCGGATTCACCAGTTAATCCAACTGTTGAATTTGCCGGATGAGATCAAGGAGGATGTGCGCGACGGCCGTATCAGCGAACGCGACACCCGCATTTACCAGGGACTCAAGCCGTCACAGCAGCGTGCCCTGCACAAAGCACGTTTGGCTGGCGACATCACAGTCGAAGAGGCCAAAAACGTGGCCCGCATCCTGAAAGAAAACCCCGACCGCACCGTTTACCAGACCATCCGCGATTTGAGAACTCCCGTGCCAGAGCCTTTTGCCGAAACAGAGTGGACAGAACTTATTGCTTTAGCCGACAAAGGGGATTTGGCACAGCCTGAAACCTTATCTATGCCAGAGGCGATAACGGCCAATCTGGCTCCGGGCACTACTCGTGTGACCAATGTCACCAGACTAAGCTATATTCGCCAACACCTGGCACGTATCCAGCGCGAAGGGTTACACTCATCCGAGCGTCAGGAAGTATTGCGTTTGTTGCAGTTGGTTGAGCAAGATGTGCGGAGCCTGATTAAGGCTTTAAGTGCCGATTAGGTGAATCAACCCACCTGTTTTTGAAATCTGTAACCTACACCTCGTTCATTGTGGATGTAGATGGGGTCGGCCGTGTTGATTTCCAATTTCTTGCGCAAATGCCCGATAAAAATACGAACATAATTCATATCAAACTGGTGGAAGGAGTCAGGCCACACTTTGTCAAACAATTCACGATGCGTCACAACTCGTGGCGAAGCCTGCACTAATACAGTCAACATCTCATACTCTTTGGGAGACAGATTGACCAGTTCACCATTGTATGTCACCTGCCGTAAGTCGAGATTGACAACTAATTTGCCATCATCATAGGCTATACCATTGGGGGAGGAGGCTGACCAGCGCAGGGCATTGCGAATACGTGCCAGCAACACATTATTCTTGAATGGCTTAACAATATAGTCATTGGCTCCCAATTCCAACCCGCGCACTGTATCTTCGTCGGTGACGTGAGCGGCCGTAAGAATGATGATGGGTACGGTCATCGTTTTACGAATCTGGCGACACACTTCCCACCCATCCACGCCGGGCATGCTCAGGTCTAGGATGACCAGGTCAGGGTGGTGTTCCATGATCAGGTGCAAACCAATTTGCCCGTTTAGGGCTGTAAAAACCTCATAACCATTTTCGGTCAGCAGCAAGGTTAATACCTTTAACATGTCTGGGCTGTCATCAATAACTAAAATTTTCTGTGGGCCTGACATCCACTATCTCCTTGTGTCACTTGCAGGCTGTTTGCACAGGTTAATATTGGCCTTTTTGTGATTACTCAAACCAGAAAGCGCTTTATTACCGTCTATGGTTGCCGATACTATACGAGCCATTATATAAGTTGGCAAGGAAATGCTATAGGCTACTGCTCCTATCAAGCATCAGGTATTTCATGGATGCGGTGCGGTCTGTGATATGGGAGTGGCAGTCCAGGTAGATGTGGCAGTTGGTGTGTTTGTCCAGGTCGGGGAGGGTGTAAAGGTGGGGGTTGTTGTGGCAGTTGCAGTGGGTGTATCTGTTGGCAATGGAGGCACAGGAGCTACTGGTATCGTTTGGGTATTCACGGCCGTGCTATATTCCCCTCGCGCCGATGACCAGCACTCACCGCCATAAGGGCTGGGGCAGACAATTTTCCACCAATATCCATCCGGGCTGCGCCCCACAATAACCGCCTCATCACCGGCATGAAATGCAGTGAGAATAGGGTATTGGGTACCCGGCCCACGGCGCACATTCAGGTCTACTCTGGCGGTCATTACCGGGGAAGTGACGGCCGTTGCGCTGCCTATGGGTTCTGTGGTGGGAAGATTCAGTGAGATTTCCACAGGAGCGGGCATAGGTGTGTACGTGACAAAGGGCGGTAGGGTAGGGGGAGCGATGGTGGGTACGGCCGTGCCCACCTCACTCAATCGGCAAGCCAGGCTGGATAAGAATGTCATTGCGACAAAAACGACTAATGGGAAAAAACGGGTTTGTCTGTTCATAATCCCTCCTCAGGCGGGTAACTTTTACTTTCATCAGTATGGGAAAAGCAGGGAAACGGATCAACTACGACGGCCGTGTGAATCTCCCACGTTCTGCCCATTGTCTCTTTTGGCACCCATCATAGAATTGGGAGTAGACATCCGGTTTATTAGAGAAATCGGATGTCTGGAATAAAGGTACGCACCATGGCAATCACAGGCAAAGCAACCGAAGCAGGCACACAGCACTATGCAGAGCGATTTGGCACACTCACGTATATGCCGTTTGGTATGACCGATTGGCGTGTCAGTCAGGCCGGGTTTGGCGGCTACCGGGTGGATAAAGACAATAGCTACCACGAGCAGGCCCTCCGCCTGGCCCTGCAAAAAGGGATTAACCTGATTGATACCAGCAGCAATTACACCGATGGCAACTCCGAACGGTTGATTGGCCGGGTGTTGGTGGAATTGCTGGAACGCCAGGAAGTAAGCCGTGATGAGGTGGTCATTGTCTCCAAAGCTGGCTACTTGCAAGGTTTTAATTATGCACTGGCCGAACAGCGTAAACGAGAGGGACGGCCGTTTCCCAATCTCATCAAATACGCTGAAGGGTTAGACCACTGCATCCACCCCGAATTCCTGGCCGACCAGCTTACACGCAGCCTGGAACGGCTCAACCTGGAGACAGTGGACGTTTACCTGCTGCACAACCCAGAGTATTACTTGATGTGGGCACGTTTAGCCCACCTTACCCGCGAACGGGCACGTGAAGAGTATTACCGGCGTATTCAGCAAGCGTTTGTCCATCTGGAGGCAGAAGTAGTGTACGGCCGTATCCAATTCTACGGTGTCAGTTCCAATACCTTCCCCGAACCGGAAGGGCATTACACCTTCACTTCCCTGGCCCGCCTGTGGCAAATAGCCAACGAGATCAGTCCAGAACACCACTTTCGGGTCATACAGGCACCCATGAACCTGTTTGAAACCGGGCTGGTTTGCGAACCCAATCAGCCTGGACAACAGACAACGTTACAATTCGCCCATCAACACCAACTGGCGGTATTGATCAACCGGCCCCTCAACGCCTTTCACCAGGATGCCCTGACCCGCCTGGCCCCCGTACACATGCCTGACTTTCCCGCACCGCCGGAAGAGGTGTCAACCGGGGTTGACACTTTGCAGCAATTAGAGCGGCAATTTCAGCAGCAACTACTGCCCACACTGCCTGCCGACGATGACACAAAATCATATTTGCGGGATCATCTGGCCCTGGGGTTGATGCTAGACGGCCGTTGGGCAGGCTTTGGCACATACCAGAACTGGCTGGATTTACGGGCCCAATTTCTGCTGCCACGCACCCAAACGGCCGTAGAAACCCTCTCAAACCTGGAAAATTTGCCCACAGACGCCTTAGATTGGCTGAATGAGTACGTTGATGTAGCCAATAACACATTCTCGGCCATAACTGCCTATTATCAAGAACAGGCAGCCAGACGCGCCAAACATATTCAGGAGGCGGCCCATGCGGCTGATTCTGCCTGGGGAGCGCGAACACTCAGCCAGACGGCCGTGCGTGCTCTTCGCTCCACCACCGGCGTCACCTGCGTTCTGGTGGGAATGCGCCACCAGGGTTATGTGCTAGACATGTTGGCGGATTTGCAAACCCCTGTACCGACAGCTGACCGCCGGGAAAGCTGGCAGCAAATGTCCCATTGGGTGAATTCCTGATCACAACAGTTCCCGGTACAAATGCCAGGAACCCTCTTTTTGCTGCTGCCCTTTGGGGGCACGGTCATAGTAAATGTCAAAAACACGGCCGTCCCCCAAAGCGTCGGCCACCCGCACCCGAAAGTAAAATCGCCCCACACCCCATGAGCCTCGTTTGGCTGCTTTTGCCAGATTGGCCGGCCGCATATTCATGCTCATCCGCCCACGACGGCCGTAATCCCGCCACTCCTGCACCACTTCAACAATAGTATAACTCGCTTCCTGCCATACAAACCGGTCAGGGCACGGCGGCATTTTGCTATACAGGGGCGGTTTATCAAATTCCACCTCAATCGGTTCACCAATAAAGCGGGTTTGTTCGTCCATAGCGGTTATAGATTGGCAAATTGAAAATTGAATCTCTCAATCCCCAATCTGCCTCACGGCGTCCAGGCCAGTGAATCGGTAAATGTACCCTCCAACCAAAGAGTCAAATTTGTACCATTTGCTGCCATTTCATAGATGCCAGTCTGGCTGACAAAGGCAAAAAACGGGGGGCCAGATGGAGCAAAACGGCCGTACAAACCCACCGCATTCATCTCCGTCAGCCGTTCTGGTTCACCACCCGCTACTGGAATGCGATACCAGTCAGAAGGCAAGCTGTGGGCCGCTGCCACTTGCACACCTGCCAACAACTCCCACCAGGAACGGGCCACGGCCGGTTCGGCCGCACTGAAATAAAGCAGTTGGTTATCAGGGGAAAAAATGGGGGCATCTACGGCCGTGAACCGCTCCACCCTCACCACTTCCCGTGCGTTTGATCCATCCGGATCCGCCACTACCAACGCATTTCCCAATGTCCCCGACTCAATCCGCACATAAGCCAGCATCGTGCCATCAGGGGACATCTGCGGCCAGATAGCATCTTCCGCAATCAGGTCAATTTGCCTGCTTACCAGGTGCAACCTCTCCAACGTAGTGGCAAACGTGTAGCTCTCAGCATCCAGTGGCTTAACATGGGAAAAATAAACGCTCTGCCCATCAGGCGCCCAGGTCGGATTAAAGAACAGTTCACCATCCACCTGCGATGTTAACAACGGCTTCATCACTGCCTCATCCTGCGGCATCAAATACAGGTCCGTAAAACCGAAATTGATTTCTCCTTCAGGTGGGGGTGGAGCATAGGCCAGCACAAACTGTCCGTCGTTGCCTGGTGCTGGTAATATGTCAAAAGAGGCCAGCCAGCCATTCATTGGCACCTGAAAGATGGTTTGTCTGACGGCCGTAGCCCGATCTATTTTTACCAGGGCTTGCTGCCCATTGTTTAGCTCAATGGCGTAAAAGTAACCCGAAGAATTGGGGGTAGGGAGGATCATGGGGACAGGCACAACGGCCGTACCCTCCCTTACCTGGCTTGAGACGGCCGTAGCTGATCCCGAACAACCGGCAAGTATGAAAACAACTATCAGGGCCAGAACACGGCTCATGCCTCCATTGTATCGTCAAACAGGGGGAGTTGGTAAGACGGCCGTTGCCCATCCAGCAGCACAAATGGTTTCATCCGTTTGGTGGAAACACCCAGCTTCTGCAAATCTTTCTCTTCCCGCAGCTTGCCTTGCTGCCTGGCAGTGACGATGGTCTGGGCACTTTTAGGGCCAATGCCCGGCACTCGCATTAGTTCTTCCGGCGCAGCCCGATTCACTTCCACCGGATTTTCGCGTAAATTGGCCTGCGCCCAGGCCAGCTTAGGATCAATTTCCAGTGGCAGGTTGCCTTGCTGGTTAAACGGCAATTCTTCCAGGTCAAAGCCATAATCCCGGAAGAGGAACGAAGTCTGGTACAGCCGGTGCTGCCGGAGTGGATTTTCTGCCGGTAGATTTTCCAACGGTGTGTCCACCACCGGGCTGAAGGCAGAAAAGTAAACCCGCCGTAGCCGCAGTTGTTTGTGCAGATATGCGGTGGTGGTTAGCAGTTCCAGGTCGCTTTCGCCCACCGCGCCGACGACAAATTGGGTGACGGTGCTGGGCCAACGGCCGTGCCAACCCAACCGCTCCGGTTCTTCCCGGCGAATCTCATCGGCCCACTGCAACGGCCGTAACAACTCCTGCACAAACTCCTTCTTCGGTGCTAAATCGAGCAACCGCCGGTCATTGGGCGCTTCCAAATTGACCGAGAGCCGGTCGGCCAACGCCATCGCCTGCCGCACCTGCTCCTTCTCTGCACCGGGCATTATTTTCAGGTGCAGGTAGCCGCGAAAATGGTATTTCTGGCGTAAAATGGCGGCTGCGTCCAGCAGCTTATCCTGGGTGCTCATCCCGCCTTTGATAATGCCCGAACTCAAGAACAGGCCATCTACCACCCCGGCCCGGTGCATATCCATGAAGGTTTTAGCCATCTCCTCCGGCTTAAATGTTTGCCGCCGGTAATTGCGCCCGGCACGGAAGGGGCAGTAAAAACAATTGCGTTCGCAAGCCGAGGTAAGCATCGTTTTCAGCAGCCGCATCGGCTTGCCATCCGGCCGTACCGCTTCGTGAATGCCTAGAGAATCCTTTTTGAGGGGGAGGCCACGTGAAGTCAGGGGTTCGCCACATGGAGCAATTTTGGGATTAGTCAATAATCCTGGCTGATTGGGGATTTCTTCAGCCGGTTCCAACCCCATGTGTACGGCAATATCTTGCAACTTAACAAACGCGTCCATGTCCAAATTATAGAACATCCGTTCCGGCAAGGCAATAGCAACGGCCGTTTCCGCAAGGGCGAACCATCATTATATTTTTATGAGCTACTCATAACAAATTTCAGGCGATAATGCCCGGCTACCAGAGAAAAAGCCTCACCTATCAGAAATGCAATAAAACCAATTTGCTTGCTTGGGAATGATAGTGTGCCACTGCCCCCAAAGTATACTGCTCTGAGGGGCACGGCCGTCGGAACGATACACATACCCGACAAATTGATTGAACCCTAATTGTTCCGTCATAAACAAGATGGTCACGGCCGTACCATCCCGTTGCACCCAGACACGGCCGTTGTCCGCCGAGAGATGTTGGTACTGCCCTGGCAGTGTCAACATGCCGTTGCTGTCAGGCTGCCATTCACCACTTTCCACTTTTTGCACAACAGCCTGGTAGTTGGGGGCGTGATAACGGTAGCGAGCTTCTTCCCAAATGGCGGCAAAGGGCACCAACTGCAAGATGACCAGCGTGCCGATGTTGATGACCAGGGGCACGGCCGTGACCTTCATCCCCTCACCCGCCCGTACAAAAACGTAGGCCACCGAAGCCAGGATAAGAGCAACCAGGATGAATTGCAGCATATCCACCAGCGGCTCTGTTTTGGATGGTTGCAGAGGGCTGCTGAGGCTGGCACCAACGGCCGTCAGCACCACCATGATCACCCCAAACCAGGCAGATACAATCCCCAATGCCGGGAAATCCCGGTTCACTTCTTCTTCAGCATAGGTTGGGTAGGTCATAAAGCCTCCAAGAATTGTGATTGAGAGATTGGGAGACTCAATCTCCCCATCACTTAATCTCTCAATCTCTCATGCACCGACATATGCGGTAAAACAGTAAAAACGACATACGTGAAGGTAAACACCGCCATTAAGCCGAGTGTGACAACGGCCGTTTTTGCCAGCAGCGGTGGCGTGGTCAGGTGCAATTGCAGGTCAACGAGCAGCGAAAGAGGGTTAGAAAACACGTCCCAACTATTCCAACGCAGGAAACGGCCGATATACACCCCAAAACAACTCAAACCCAACGCCGCCAGCACAAAAAACCAGCCGACCACTCGACCCCAATGGGTGGATACCCACCTCTGCATCATCGCCAGGGACGCAAAACCCAGGCACAAACCGGTCAGGGCAAACGAGGCAATCATAATCAGGTCATACCACAAGGGCACATCGCCACGCGACCCCAAGTGGAGAAAATCAGTGACAATGTAAAGGGCATTAGGAAAGAATAAAAGCCACAAAACACCGAAGAAAATAGTTACATAATGTTTCACGGGGAACATTATGACAACTGTAGCAAACAGGAACGGCAGCCAGGCCAGGATCAGATTCCACACCAGAAAGGCAAACAGCACATACCCGGTATAAAAGCCACGCACAACAACCAACGACGTAGACACAATTGAAGCAAAAACCAAAACCAGAAAGAGTAATATAAATTGTCTGGTTGGGAACATAAATCATACCTCCGGGAGATCAGAGATTGGAGATGGTCAGCCTTCTACATCTCCGATCTCGCTTAACAACCCAAACGCTTGCCAACGCGCCAGATGGAATGATTGCCACCGCCGCCACTCACCATTTTCGGTCATGGATTGGACACGGCCGTGCAACTCATCCCGCACTATCTCATAAGGCACAGCATAACAATCTATCCGCCCCGCCCGTGAAAATGGGTCATAACAGGACGGCATCATCTGTTCTGCGGTATCCCCGGCTGTTAGAAGCAAAGCAGCCAACAGGTAAGGTGTGGCATCCTCCGACAGGCTGGCCAGATAAACCGCGTCCAGATCACCCGACACGACATAACGCGCCAGATTTTGCCGGGCAATAAAGGCATCGGGGTTGAGCAAATTGAGCGTCACCAGAAAACCAAGTGCCGCCACCAATGCCCCCGCCGCAAACCGGTCAGGTCGCCGCCACAGCGTGACCACAAACCAGAGCAGCAAAGGGGACAGCCAGAGCATAAACACGTATACCAACAAGCGCATTTCGGTGTAACCAAACTGCGCTTCATACAACATCATGCGCCGGAATGCAGAAGCCAGCATCACCAGCACCAGCCCAATCAGCAACGTGCTCAAGGCATTAAACAGCTTGATTTGCCGCTTTGATTCCCGCCGTGTCAGCCAGTTCAACCCTAAAATCAGGCTGATGCTGAGGATGACCACCAGCAGCAGTTCAAAAAAGCCACGTCGGGCATACTCGGCATAAGAAAAGTTTTCTACCTGCATGAAGGCCACGCCGCCAAACAGATAGGTGAACTGGATAATGACAAAAACGAGAAAGAGAAGATTTACGGCCGCGAGCAGTGTAACCATCTCTATATATCCCAACGAAAAATGGCGGGGAATTTGCTGCAAAGTAGCTTCAAAGCGGCTCTGGTCATCACGGCCGTACCGCCGCATCACCCCATACGCCAATCCTCCTGTCAACAACCAGGCTGCTAGCAGGATCAAGACGCCGTGTCCGGCCCAGTTAAACAGACGGGCCACAATGTTCAGGCTGAAGGCTGTCTCCACGGTGTTGGCAAAAATGGTATCGGCCATCGCCAGCAGCACGGTGAAGATGAACAGCACCGGTAAGGACAGCAGCAAACCACGTAGCACCGGAAACAGGGAGCAACGGCCGTGCCGCCACAACACTTCCGTATCCACACTTTCACCCACAATGGGTGGTGTCAGGGTCACAGCATGCCCACTCACCCGCAGCGGCAGCAAGGCCATATCCACCAGCCCCAGATTTTGCACCCGTCCTCGCCCCCAAAAGAAGACCAGGTAGGCCAGCAAACATAGCACCGCCACCGTATTAAGGGCGGTTAAGGTAGAATTGGCACGAACAAAGACCATGCCGGCAAAAAAGAGAAGCGGCAGGAGCAGCCACAGGTTGGCACGCACGGCCGTGACCCCTTCCGCCCGGTTCACCCGCCACAACGCCGCTGCCGCCAGCAGCACACAAATCAGCAGCCCAATCCCCAACGGCTTGCCAAAAATTAACACATCGGCCGCCACACCCATCCCCAACCCCACCGCCAGCACACGCCCCGGTGATTGAATGTGTGCCAGACGAGACGGCCGTGCCCCGGCCACAACACTTCCCTCATGCTTCAAACTTTCTATCATGTTGCACCTCTGCGTCTCCGCCCGGCTCTTAGCCGTCCCTCGGCGTTAAAAACAATAAATACAATGCCTGCGGCCAATAAATCCACCACCAGATCAAACAGGTCATTAGCGGCCACCGGCCGGTGTTTGAACGAGACAATCTGCAAAAATTCCTGCACCATGCCCATTCCCGCCATCAGGCTAAAGTAGAGGTACGGCCGTTGCTTCAACCGCGGAAAGATCAGCAGCACGGCCGTACCCAACAACATAAACAGCCCCACATGACCGGCCACATGGGCCGCTTCTGAACCAAAAATAAATCCCGTGAACCGGTCAAATATGGGCCAGTTTTCCGCCAGCCAGCCATAAGGAAAAAGAACAACAACCACCAGGCCGGCCAATCCAGCCAGCAACCGGCTATTACTTTTGAAATTGTGATGTTTTAGATGTACCATGCGGCACAGGATAGGGAATGGACACGGCCGTTACCACCGCCTGAATGCCCAATCCCACGCACTCAAGTGCTTGACCGGGTGAACGGAATCAGACATTGTTGAGATTGGAGATTAGAGATGAGACAATCTCCAATCTCTAATCTCCAATCTCTTTGGATTGAAATATGCACATCTTAATTGTTGAAGACAATGAAAAGCTGCGCCCTGCCCTGAAAGCCGGGCTAGAAGCGACCGGACAGGTGCAGGTGATTGCCGACTGCGCCAGCGGCGAGGCGGCACTGGAGCTTTGTTTGCAGCGGCCGCCCCAGGCCATTTTGATGGATGTGCAGTTAGCGGGCGAGATGAATGGGATTGACACGGCCGTGGCCATCCGCCGCGAATTCCCCCGAATGCCCGTCGTTTTCTACTCCATCCAGGACGACGACGCCTACTACCGCGCCTTTCGCCGCGCCGGCATCCTCAGCCACTACGCCTATGTGCGCAAATCCAACTACCTGCTGCCGCAAATGATTGTGCCCTTGTTGCAGGATGCGGTACACGGCCGTTCCTTCATAGACCCCGACATCGAATCCCGCGTCCAGGAAGTGCGCCACAAAGACGAACACGCCCCCATGGCCTTGCTGGAACCCAACGAGCAAGAGGTCGCCCGCATGTTGGCCCAGGGCATGAGCAACGAGCAAATCGCCGCCCGCATGGGCTTCCGCGACAAACGCACCATCAGCCGCATCAACGGCCAAATTTACGCCGCCTGGGGACTCAACAGCACCACCACCGAAGAAAAAGTCGCCCGCACCCGCGCCGCCCTCATCGTCCACAACGGCCACCTCCTCACCTGGACAGATGGTGGCATCCCCCAGGTGTTGGACGCCCAGGGGAATTGGGTGGAGTGGAAGAGGTAATCGGTAATCAGTTATCGGTAATCGGTGGGTTCGACCGAAAACCGATAACTGATCACCGTTCACCGAATTACCGAAATGAGCACAAACCTCTACCTCAACTGGGCCATCGTGGCCGTCTCCCTCTTTAATGCCCTGCTGCTCATCTGGCTGGGGCTGACAGTGCTGCTAAATTCTGACCGGCGAGCATGGGGTATCTGGATTGCCAGCGCCGGGTTGCTGTTGGGCGGGCTATTTTTCGTCAGCCATTCGGCCATTGCCGGACTGGGTTTCAACATTACCTGGCGCAGCATGATTTTTTGGTGGACGGTGGGCATGGTGCCCGTCATCCTGCTGCCCTATGCCTGGTATGTGGTCATCCTCTGGTATGCCGGGTTTTGGGCCGCCCCAACTGCCCGCTTGCGCCAGCGCCAACAATGGTGGTTGGTGGCGGTGACTCTCTTGCTGCTGGCCGGATTGGCCAGTTTTGGCCTGGGGTTGCTGCTGCTCATTATTCCTGCCCCGGAAATGAACAGTTTGCGCGTCTCAGTGCGCTGGTCATTTGCCGGAATTCCCCTGCTGGCCGTTGGTTATAGCCTCTACGTTTTGTTGTGTGTTGGCCTATCGCTGGATGCATTGCGGCAGCCCGGCCCATCGGAACGAGTGATGGGCACAGTAGCACGGCAGCGGGCACGGCCGTATCTCATGGCCGCCTCGATTATGCTCATGTTGGTCAGTTTGCTGGTGACGGGAGCCATGTTGTGGGTGGTGCAAGACGCCCATCGCCGCACTTTTTTAGAAATCTACTTTGTCTCGCGGGAATTGGTCGCCCGCTTTGATCTATTCGTCTCTTCGCTCATTGGGGTGGTGATTTTGCTGGTCGGCCAGGCGGTCGTTTCGTATGAGGTATTCACCGGCAAGACGCTGCCCCGACGTGGGCTGGCCCGCCATTGGTACCGGGCTATCGCTCTCAGCGCGGGCACGGCCGTGCTCATCAGCGCCGCCCTTACCATTCAGCTACGGCCGTTGTATGGGCAGGTGTTGGTGGCCATGCTCATCGCCGTCTTTTACGCCCTGGTCAGCTGGCGCTCCTATGTGGAACGGGAGCGGACGATGGAACAGCTACGGCCGTTTGTCAGCAGCCAGCGTTTGCTCGACCAATTGCTCACTCCCACCAGTCCACAGGAAGTGGATATTGACCTGCCCTTCCGTGCGCTGTGCCGGGAATTATTGGATGCCAAAATGGCTTATCTGACGGCCGTCGGCCCCCTGGCTCCCCTGGTTGGCCCGCCCCTCACCTATCCATCTACCGCCCCCAACCTGCCGCCGCTAACCAACCTCATAGTGCAATTCACTTCCCCCCAAACCCTCATGCTTCCCCTCGACCCGGAGCAGCACGGTGGGGCCATTTGGGCCATTCCCCTGTGGAGTGAACGGGGCCTGATTGGCCTTTTTTTGCTGGGGGAAAAGAACAGCGGCGGCCTGTACAGTCAGGAAGAGATTGACATTGTGCGCGTCAGCGGTGAACGGTTGATTGATACCCAGGCCAGCGCGGAAATGGCCCGGCGGTTGATGCTATTACAGCGCGAACGGCTGGCGCAAAGTCAGGTCATTGACCAACAAACCCGCCGTGTGCTGCATGATGACATCCTGCCCAATTTGCAGGCTGCCATGATCGCTCTCAGCAATCCAGGCAACGAAAACGGCCGTATTCCCGATGCCCTCACCCTTTTAAGTGATGCCCACAAACAAATCTCTGATCTGCTCCACAATATGCCCACTACCACTGTGCCCGAAGTGGCCCGCCTGGGGTTGGTACGTGCCCTGCGCCGGGCGGTAGACAATGATCTGGCGGCCGCTTTTGATGAGATTGTCTGGGAAATCGAACCAGAAGCGGCCGAAAAAGCAGAGACGATTCCCACTCTGACGGCCGAAGTGATTTTTTATGCGGCGCGGGAAGCGATTCGCAATGCGGCCCGGCATGGGCGGGGGGATGATGGGACACGGCCGTTGCACATCACAATCACCATCTCCTGGCCTGCCGGTTTGCAGGTTGCCATTGTGGATAATGGGGTCGGGATACAACCAACCACTCCCGCCAGTGGAAACGGGCATGGCCTGGCCCTACACAGCACCATGATGGCCGTTGTGGGTGGCGCCATCAGCGTGAATTCCATTCCTGGCAAACGGACAGAGGTGGTGTTGTCCCTCCCGGAGGTTTGAGATTGAGAGATTAGGAGACTGGGAGATTGATAATCTCCTAATCTCTCAATCCCTCAATCTCCTTCTTCTTCCAGTACCGCATTATCCCATCCACCGACATATACAACGGGTTGGCAATTTCATACTTGCGGATGGATTCGTCAGAGAGACCGGCGGCCTGGGCACGGCCGTGATTCCAGGCTGTGTATTGGGCGATCAACTCGTCACGTTCCACACCCGCCGCCATCCGTTCTTGCACAAAATGGGCTGCTTCGTCCACCAGTTTTTTAATGGCTTGCAAATGGCTGGTGGCATTGTTGAGCGCGCCAAAATGGGTGGGATAAATCGTTTCCAATTCCATTGCCAACAGCTTGTCCAGGGAAGACTGCCAGGCTTCCCGGTCAAATTCCGGGGGGGGAGCCGGGATGTCCAGCAACGGCCGGCTTCCTAACTTCATGCCCCCCACATCCCCCGTAAAAGCGACATTTTCCAGCCGGATGACGTGGTGGTGGCGGGCGTGTCCGGGGGTTTCAACGGCCGTAAATACCAGCCCCCCCGCTTCGATCATGTCACCATTATGCAGGGGAACTACTTTTTCAGCCGGCGCCGGCAGCAGTTGCCCCCACAAAGTGTCCATCTGGTCGCCATAAATACGAGTGGCACTGGCAATCAGCTTTTCCGGATTGATCAGGTGCCCGGCCCCAAAATGATGCACATAAATTGTCGCGCCTTGCTGCGCCCACCAACCGGCCGCACCTGCATGGTCAAAATGAATATGGGTCACAATCACATGGTGAATATCTGCCGGTTTTGCCCCATATTGGCGTAACTGAGCCTGTAAAGTGGGTAAAGTGGAACCCGGCCCTGTTTCCACCAGCACCAACCCATCTGTCCCCGTGATCAGATAGGCCGCGATGGTTTCGGTTTCACCCTGAAAGTGCAGATCAAGTGTGTGAATCTCATGGACAGTCATGTGCAAATGTTATCATATATCCCTAGAATGGGGGATCATTTTTTCCGGCCCTCCAGACAGTGCCAGATGCGGGCACGGCCGTCGTACCAATAAATATCGTGTGTTACCCCCCGATTATACGCCTGGGCGGCGGCACGGCCGTGACCATAAAAACGCTTTTCCATTCGGCCCTGTCCGTTCCCCGTCATCCCTTGCATAAACAGGTCTGACAATGCCTGATTGATTCGTTTTTGCTGGCCTTTCGGCTGTACCGGGTGTGGCCCGGTATAACTGTTGGGTAATTGCCAGGCAACATAACTTTGATTTTTTGTTCCCTGGCTGCCTTTCTTGTCGTTTAGTCTGAATGTCGCCTGGCCGTGCTGCCACGCCGCTTCTTCCAGCGCCGTCTCGCTGGCCTTGCCGCCAATGGCAAAATGGCGGTTGGCGCGCACACGAGCTACCTTTTCATACCGACGCTGTGTGCGGGGTATAACATTTGTCAGGCTGGCAATTGTCTCGCGGGCGATGGGGGCCGGCCGCTGTGTGGCCGTCGCCTTGACTGCCCGGCTGCTGTGAAACGAGGCGTACAAATGGGCGCGCACCTGGCCTATGGTTTGTGTGAGGACGAAGACCGGCAGCGCGACGGGCGGCAGCGCCAGCCGATTGACCTGCAAAGCTGCGGCCACACGTGCGGTCGAATGTAACCAGATACGGCCGTCACCCCGCACCCAAAACACTCCATCCCCTTCATTCAGCAAATTGCGCAACTGCCGCCAGCCACACACCTGCCAGGGAGATTGTTTGTTGGTCAGATGTGTGCGCACTTCTTCCAGATCAAGCCAGCCACGCCCGGCGCCGTCCAAATAACGCAGCAGCAGCCAGATGCGCCCCGGCGCAGTCAATTCCTGTTGAAACATCCCAGCGGCGAGGTCGGGGTACAGCTTGATAGAAGGGGAGGCGATGGGTAGATCAGGAGAGGGGGAGATGGGGAGATGGGGAGATTCGGCGCTTTCCTCAATCTCCCCATCTCTTAGTCTCTTAATCTCATTTTTCCGCGCAACGGCCGTCAGTGCCGCACTGCCCCAACCCAAATGTGCGGGTAAGCCGGCTGGTAGTTGGAAAGAGGGAGGGGCGGGGGGGGGAGTACGGCCGTGACTAAGACGATCAACCGGCGCTCCCGTCGCCAGTCTTGCTTCACGTGATTTTGCCTGCAACTGCGCCAGTCGTCCCTGGGCAGCTAACAAATCGGCCGAAACTTCTCCCGCCGGAAGAGCCACAATCCGCTCAACTTTTCCCGGCAAGAGCAGCAAACAGGCAACCTAAACCAGGCCCTCTGCAAGATGAGCCTGTACGGCAACGTCATTGACAGCCTGACCTGCCTATGCTATTCTCTTACCTGAGACACGGTAAGCTACCAGGGGACAAAAAATCCCCCTCCCCAATAAAGGGGCACTGTAACGGGTGTTGGCGGCACCAAACAGTTTAGTAGCTTGCTAAAATAAATGAAGGCCGGGCGCTGCAACGCCTGGCCTTTTTTCTTGCATAAAGACCCTAAAGGTTTATCAATCAAACCTTTAGGGTCTTGTAGCTATACAGCCTGGTAATGCTGCAACCATGCCCAAAACGAGATCAATAGATACAATTCATGGGCAGTGAATAAATACTGTGGCCAGTCTATCAAAAATAAAACACTATGTCAACAAATCTATAGCATATAGATTGCAAAAAAATGGCATGGTATATTTACCCTACATGAAATATATGCCAGTTTTTGCCTAAACTTGACAACTTTGCCCACCTTATATACGATCAGCCCCATGAACATGACCGGCCAATTTGAACTCAACTTTGAACAATACAAACCAGACTGGGACAAGCTGGGAGTTGTTGTTCCCCCGTTTACCATTGAAGCCGATCCGCGCTTCATGTACCTTTCCACTGAAACCCGGCGTGCGCTGTCTAAAGTCAGTTATATGGTAGAAGCCGGGCAGGGGGCTTCAGTCGTTGTCGGTGAAATTGGCACGGGCAAGACGACGCTGGCTTCCTGGTTCCACAGCCGCTATGACCGACGGCCCGATTTTGCTGCTGCCAAAATTGACGAATCACCCAAGAAAAGCGGGTTGCTGCTTCTCCGCCGCATTGCCGCCGAATTTGGCCTGCGCACCCGCCGCGCCACGGAAGACCAGCTGAATGAATTTCGCGCCTTCCTGGTGGAACAGAGCGAAAAGGGGATTTTGCCGCTCATCATTATTGACGAAGCGCATGAGTTGAGTGTGGAGCAGTTTGTGGAACTGCGGCGTTTGCTGAACTTCCGTGACCCTCGCGGTGGTAAGGCGTTTCAATTGATTTTGCTTGGCCGGCCGGAATTGGACATCAATTTGCGTGAGGCGCCCGATTTTAACGACCGGGTGGCAACCCGGTCTTCGCTTGACCCGTTGACACCCGATGATACGAAGTCGTTGATCGAGTACCGATTATTGGCGGCGGGGCGGGATTCCAGGCAACGGCCGTTGTTCACCGATGAGGCGATCTTGCCTATCTGGCGGGAAACACGTGGCTATCCCCGTAGTATTTGCCTGTTGTGTTTGCACCTGTGTCTGGAACTGCTGGTGCAAGGTGGCACACAGATTGATGTGCCCTTTGTAGAATCTTTCCTGGAACATCACCAGCAATACCGCCGGGCAGCCGGGTAGTAAACTGGAGTGGCACGGTTGAAACCGTACCATAACAACTAACCATGAGCCGGGATCAAGAGAAGGACAATTTGCAAGCCAGCACCCTGGCGGCGTTATTGAAAGACAAGCAGCCAAAACGGGGACGGCCGTCGCATCCCATCAGCCGCCAAAATGTATATATCGCCCTCACTCCCGCCCAAAAACAAGCCATCAAAGAAATAGCGGCCAGCCTGCCCGCCAAAATTAGCCGCGCCGACGTACCCGACCTGGCTATTACCGCCCTGACAGCACGGCTAGAGGGTTTGCACCGCGCCGTCGCTGACCGCACCCGTACCATTCCCGAAGGCGTCACCGATTTGGAATCGCTCTACCTGTTGTGGGATTTGCCTCTACCTGGCCGAGATGATGACGCGGCCTGGACCTCCATTCGCGTGTCGCCGCAGCAGGTCTTAGATTTGGGTCGGGCGCACGGCACGCTGAACGCCGCCTTTGGCGCTACCCGTAGCCAGACTTTTGTCTTAGGTATGGCCTTGTTAACCCAATCATTGGAAGATCATCCCCCCGATCCGTTGCTGACAACGCTGGAATCAGTCCGTCAGCAAATCCTCCGCAATTATTTGTGAGTAACTCATAAATAATTGCCAGGTTGCAGCACTATTTTCTGCGTATAGCCAAAATTCACACTGGAAGGTAGGCTAAGTTTTTACAAAACTAGATCACTTGTTCAATCTCAATTTTCACTTTTCAAAATTGGTTCAACCAGCAAGATCAGTCCAGATCTTCGAGATTGAACCAATCTTTACCATCCCATGATTTACAACGCCAGATTTCGCTGTTTCCGGGGTTGCCCCGGTGAATACCCTGTGTTTGAGGTGATATATACCTGCCCGCATTGTGGCGGTCTATTGGAAGTAAACCATGATGTGGCGGCATTGAAACGGCGTAGTCCGGCGGCATGGATGAAAATGCTGGAAGAACGGGGCGGCTCTACACAGTGGCCCTATGGTTCCGGCGTGTGGGGGATGAAGGAATGGGTGATACCCAACCTGCGTGACGAAAATATCGTCAGCATGTTTGAGGGTAACTCCAACCTGTTCTGGGCGGAGCGACTGGGGCAACAAATTGGCGTTCCCGATTTGTGGGTGAAGTTGTGTGGTAACAGTCACACCGGCAGTTTCAAAGATTTGGGCATGACGGTGTTGGTGAGTGTGGTCAAGCAGATGATCGCCGATGGCAGCCCGGTGCGGGCGGTGGCCTGCGCCAGCACGGGTGACACCAGCGCAGCGCTGGCGGCTTATGCGGCCGCTGCCGGTATTCCGGCCGTCGTTTTCTTGCCACAGAATAAGGTGAGCCGTGCTCAATTGATCCAGCCCATTGCCAATGGGGCGCATGTGTTGGCGTTGGATACCGATTTTGATGGTTGTATGCGCATTGTGCGGGAGATGACGCAGGATAACTCCCTCTACTTAGCCAACTCGATGAACAGTTTGCGCATTGAGGGGCAAAAGACGGTGGGTATTGAGATTGTGCGCCAGTTTGATTGGGAAGTACCAGATTGGATCGTGATGCCGGTTGGTAATTTGGGGAATATCAGCGCCCTGTATAAGGGGTTGAAGATGTTGATGGAAATGGGGATTACCAATAAGATGCCTCGCCTGGTGGCGGCGCAAGCGGCCAAGGCTAACCCTTTTTATCAGAGTTTCAAAAATGGCTTCAAAGAAAAGGTAACTCTGCCAGCGCAAAACACGCTGGCTTCGGCCATTCAAATTGGCGACCCGGTGAGTTATGAGAAGGCGGTGCAGGCGATTCAGATGACGGATGGGGTGGTGGAGCAGGCGACGGAGCATGAACTGGCGAATGCGGCCGCATTGGCCGACCGCACCGGGATGTATACGTGTCCGCACACGGCCGTTGCCCTGGCCGTCCTCTTCAAATTAGTCAAGCAAGGGGTGATCAAGTCGCAGGAGCGGGTCATCGTCATCAGCACGGCGCACGGCCTCAAGTTCACCAGCTTTAAGCTGCATTACCACGAGGATGCTCTGGACGAAGTAGAAGCCCAACATGCCAACCCGCCCGTCTTGCTGCCGCCGGATATTGACCTGGTTCGTCAGGCGCTGGCCCAGCGGTTACAAATGAAATAATGTGAAATAATGGCTGGTGGCCAGTACTAAGTGATCGTTTGCAAATAAGTTAGCGATTGGGTAATTGAGTAATTGAAGCGGCTAATTACCAAATTACTCAATTACATACTTACTGCACGGTTACTAACCACCAGCCGCCATTCTTTTTATGTCTGAGTTACATCAACAGCCTCGAAGCCCCCTTTCACGCCGGAGAGTAAATTTGGCGCAACTCATACTTTCTTTTCGCCCATTTTAGACCGATTGGTAAAATTATGCCGATTGCTCCAAATTACTCAACACTAGAGAAAAAAAGCCTCTCGACTATTTCAAGAGGCTTTTTTCATCTATCACCAATTACCGATTACTAACTATTCCCCGCCCGGCGTCACTTCCACTTCCAATTTTTGGTAATTGGCGCCGGTGGTGTCACCTTCAATACCTTCAAGAGCTTGTTGGGCCAGGTCGGTGCGCACGGCCGCGTCATCTGGCGCGGCGGAGATCACCCCAAAGTCCACGGAAATGTCCACCGTTTGCTGGTACAACGCATCATCCATCACGCCAATGCCATTGGGTGACGGCCAGATAAGGGCATTGATCTCATTTAACTGCCAGCGCATGTGCCCTTCGCCCAGCGTGGGGCCATTGTCCAGCACAATCTGCACGCACTCGTCAAAGTTATCCCGGCAGAACATCCACCCCTGGAACGTGGCCCGCAAGAAACGCACGGCAATATCCTCATTGCCCTCTTCCGCCAGCCACTCCCCACGTACAAATACATGGTCTTGCAGCATGGCCGTGCCCACATCGTTGTAGTCGAACACCTTGAAATCTTCCGGCTGATACAGTTCGCCCGTTTCCGGGTTAGTCGCTTCCAGCAGTTGGGCATACTCGTTATAAATTTCGGCCTGGGCCAGGTCAATTTCGCGGTTGAGCAGCAAGGACATATCAAATGGCTGCTGCACGATTGTTACCTGGTCGGGGTCGTTGGGTTCAATGCCTGCCTGGCGCAGGGCGGCGTACACTTCCCACTCGTTGCCAAAGCCCCAGGTGCCCACACGCTGCCCGGCCCAATCTTCCACTGTTTCATAACCGGCGTCTGCCCAGGCCACTTGCAGCGTGCCGCTGCGCTGGAAAATCTGGGCAATGTTCACCAGGTTGGCCCCTTGCTCACGGGAGGCCAGCATCTTGGGCACCCAGGCTACACCAAATTCGGCGTCGCCAGCGGCCACCACTTGCTGCGGCACAATTTCCACCGCGCCTTCTTTGATGGTCACGTCCAGGCACTGGTCTTCGTAAAAGCCCTGTTCTTTGGCGGCATAATAACCGGCAAACTGGGACTGTGTGACCCATTGCAACTGAATGGTAACGGGGGTGAGTTCGGCACACTCTTCTTCGGCTGGTTCTTCGGCTACAGGTTCTTCGGCGGCAGGCTCTTCCGCCTGCCCTTCGCTTTCGGCGGCGGGTTCGGCCGTTTCCTCTTCACCACCACATGCCGCTAACGCCAATACCAATACAATCAACAAAGTCAGGGTTTTCCAATTAAGAAATTTCATTTCTCTCCTCCAAAATTTTTGATATAAACCAGATGAATTTCAAATTGATTGTTGCATATGGATGATAATATCACCTCCTGATTCAATGAACAGTCAACAGCAAATAGTGTGCTGTAACTGATCACTGTTGACTGCTCACTATTCACTGCCCCGCACCGACGGATGCCAGGGAATGGCAAACCGCTCCACGGTGAGGACGATGAGATAAAGGGCAATGCCCACCACGCAGGCCAGGATGATGGCCGCCCAGGCATTGGCAAAACGGAATTGGGCCGCTTCTTGCGTAATGTACACGCCTAAGGCGGAACGATTGCCACCAAAGTATTCGCTGACAATGGCGCCAATCATACTGAGGGCGGCCGCCACCTTGAGCGCGTTAAAGATGTAAGGCAGGGCGTTGGGCACCCGCAGCCGGAACAGCACGTTATATTGGCTGGCGGCGTAAGAGGCCATCAGTTCCAGGGCGTTGGCGTCTACTAATGTCAGGCCGCGCACGGTATTGATCATCACCGGGAAGAAGACAATGACGGCGACGATTGCCATTTTGGAGAGGGGGTTGTCTACGCCGAACCAGTTGTTGAGGATGGGGGCGAAGGCCAGGATGGGCACGGAGTTGGCCGCGATGGCAAAAGGCATGAGTGCTTCGGTGGCAATCGTCCAGCGGGCGGTGGCCAAAGCCACCAGAATGCCCAAACTACAGCCAATGGCAAAACCGCCGATGGCTTCTTTGGTGGTGAACCAGCCGAGTTTGAGTAACTGATTCAAGTTGAGGCTGAGGGAATTGTAAATGGCAGAGGGGGCTGGCAGCAGAAATTCCTGAATGCTAAAAATGCGCACAAAAAATTCCCAGGTGACGATGGCGATGATGAAGATAACGATGGACGGCAGGTAATACTGCAACCAGCTTTGTTTAGGCGCAGGGATGACGGCATCTACGCCAACGGCCGTATCGCTAAAACCAGTTGGGTCAGTTACCTGATCGGCCATTACAACCCTGCCTCTGCCTGGCGCAGCGCCTCGCGCACCTGGTTGACCAGTTCAAAGTAGCGGGTCATTTCACGGGTGCTCACGTCGCGGTGGCGGGGCAGGTCTATGTCTATGATCTGGGTGATGCGCCCCGGCCGTACCGACATGACGACGACCCGCGTGGACAGGAAGACGGCTTCGGCGATGCTGTGGGTGATGAAGACGGCCGTCTTATTGGTTTGCTCCCAAATCTGATGCAATTCCTGATTCATGCGCTCGCGGGTCATCTCGTCTAGCGCGCCGAATGGCTCGTCCATTAGCAAAAGCTGCGGCCGCATCACCAATGCGCGGGCAATAGCCACCCGTTGCTGCATCCCACCGGAGAGTTGCCAGGGGTGGTGGTTTTCAAAACCGGTCAGTTCCACCAGGGCCAACATTTCGGCGGCGCGGCTTTCGCGTTCGGCTTTAGAGACCTTCTGCAATTCCAGCGGCAACTGCACATTTTTGCTGATGGTGCGCCATTCATAGAGGGTGGCGGCCTGGAACACCATGCCGTAATCCTGATCCAGCCGCGCCTGATGCGCCGGTTTGCCATTCACCAGTACCGTGCCGGTGGAAGGGGCCGTCAGATCGCCAATGAGCCGCAGCAGGGTAGATTTGCCACAGCCGGACGGCCCGATGATAGAGACAAATTCACCGGGCAAGATGTCCAGGGTGATCTCCTTCAAGGCCAACACCTGGTTAGCCTCGCCGGGATTGAACAGTTTGCTGACGTTTTGGATGGAGACGGTGGGGGGCATAGGTGTAATTGGGTAATTGGGTAATTGGGTAATTCCTCAATTACCCAATTACTCAATTACTTCTTCATTCCGGTCTTCTCCGGTTGCGTAAGACGATGTATTCCACAAACGATACCAGTAAATAAAAGAAGATGCCGACGAAGGCGGTGATGAGAATGGTGGCCCAGAGACGTTCGGGGCCGGAGATGTAGTAGGAGTTGAAGTTGAGGATGGCCCCGCCCAGGCCATCACGGATGCCGGAGGGTAGCTCGCCGATAATCGCGCCCACGACGCTGGCGGTGGCGGAGATTTTGAGGGCGGTGAAGATGAGGGGCAGGGCAGCGGGGAAACGCAATTTCCACATGGTTGTCCAGGTGGAGGCGGCGTAGGCGTGCATGAGTTCGACGGCCGTGCCCTCCACCGATCTTAGTCCCCTTAATGTGTTAATCGTCACCGGGAAAAAGGTGAGGTAGGCAGCAATGACGGCCACGCTTAACCAGCCGGCTTGCAGCCAGATAATGACCATGGGGGCAATGGCCAGGATGGGCACTGTTTGCGAGGCGACTACGTAGGGCATGAGTCCCCGTTCGAGCATATGGGAATGGGCAAAAATTGCACCTAATGCAAAGCCCAGCAGCCCGCCAATGGCAAACCCCAGAAATGCTTCGCGGAAGGTGAAGACGGCCGCACCTGCCAATACCTGAATCAGCGGCGGCCCGTTGCGCCGCGATTCCCGGCCAAACGCCTCGAAGATCGTCCATAGGTGCGGCAGGTTCAGGTCGGAGGCCACTTTGAAGCGGAAGGGGGGATTGTGTTCCAGGCCAAAGGGATTGTTGTCTGCCCGCCAGGGATCGCCGCCAACCAGTTTGAGTGATTCCCAGGCCAACGCCAGCAGCAGCAGTAAGGCGAGGAGGGAGATGGTCTGGCGGGCAAACCGGGAACGGCCGTGCCACCATTGAGAGAATCGGCTTCGTTTTGCGGCCGTTAGGGGTACGGGCAGGGCCAACGTTTCAGACATACGGATGATATTTTAGGAGATGTTTGAACAGTGTCAAACTGCCCCTGCCAAGAACAGTTGTGCTACAATACCCTTCGTTAGCAATTTTTTGAGGAGGATAGACGATGGACGACAACAAAGCGTTGGTTCAACTTCAATTTGAAGGCCACCAGATTCGGCGAGTGATGGATGAAAAGACAGGAGAATGGTGGTACGCCGTTGTAGATGTGATTGAGGTATTAACAGACAGCACAAAGCCGCGTAATTATTGGTATGACTTGAAGCGACGCGAAAAAACAAAGTCGGGCATTGAACTGTCTGATATTTGCAGACAGTTCAAATTGAAGGCAACGAATAACCGATTTTACGAGACTGATTGTGCCAATACAGAGGGGATGTTCCGCATTATCCAATCCATTCCTTCGCCCAAAGCAGAGCCTTTTAAGCGATGGCTGGCGGAAGTGGGCGCGGAACGGCTGGACGAAATAGAAAATCCTGAACTGGCGGCCGAACGGCTGCGCCAGATTTACAAGGTGAAAGGGTATTCAGACGAGTGGATTGAACGGCGGCTGCAATCCATTGTCACCCGCAATGAATTGACAGACGAATGGCAAAACCGCGGTGTGGAAGCGGGTCGAGAGGTAGCCATTTTAACGGCCGAGATTGCCAAAGCTACTTTTGGTCTGACGCCGGCCGAGCACAAAAAACTGAAGCAATTGAAACGAGAGAACCTGCGCGACCATATGACGGGGCTGGAACTGGCTTTTACCATTTTGGGCGAGGCGGCTACAACGGAAATTACCCGGCGCGAGGATGCACAGGGTTTCAACCAAAACCAGACGGCCGCCCGCAAGGGGGGGCGTATTGCTGGCAATGCCCGGCGGGAACTGGAGGCGGAAACGGGTAAGCCTGTTGTTTCCGCTACCAATTATCTGGAACGGCCGCAGGCTGAACAGGAACAATTGCCATCTGGGGTTGAGGGGTAGGGCGTTTTATGGGTTGAGTAAATATCAAAACAGGAAAGGTGCAGCATGTATGAAACAAACATGTATGAAGGGATGTTAGCCGAAACGGTCATGTTAACCGGGGCACATGGCGACGTCATCAACGCTTATTACGCCCGGCCGCTTGGCCCTGGCCCCTTTCCGGGCATGGTGGTCATCCACCATATGCCCGGTTGGGATGAATGGTACCGGGAGGCGACGCGCAAATTTGCCCATCATGGGTATGCGGCCGTCTCCCCCAACCTCTATTACCGCGCCGGGCATGGCACGCCGGAGGATGTGGCGGCCAAAGTGCGGGCGGCCGGAGGCGTGGCCGATGAACAGGTGATAGGTGATCTGGCCGGTACCTTGCATTTCTTAAAGGCGCAGCCCATTTTGAATGGCAAGGTGGGGGTGTGGGGCACATGTTCCGGCGGCCGTCATGCCTATCTGGCTGCCTGCCGTGTGCCCGGTTTTGAGGCGGTGGTAGATTGTTGGGGCGGCCGTGTGGTTATGGCCGAAGCTGACTTGAATGAGAAGTATCCGGTAGCCCCCCTTGATTACACCAAAGACCTCTCTTGCCCTCTCTTGGGCCTCTTTGGCGCAGATGACCACAGCCCGACGCCAGATCAGGTAGCCCAACACGAAGCAGAACTGAAAAAACATGGCAAAGCATATGAATTCCACATGTACGATGGCGCGGGGCACGGCTTCTTTTATTATGATCGGCCGGCCTACCGCCAGCAACAGGCAGTAGATGGCTGGCAGAAGATTTGGGCGTTTTTGGCGAAGCATCTGGCGTGAAGAGCGTAATTCGTGCCCCGTAATCCGTTATCGGATTTCGGATTACGCATCACGGATTACGCATCACGGGAGGCAAACAATGTGTACGATGATTGTGCGGCAGGTGGCCGTTGAAGGCAGCGGCAAAGGGCGTGAAGGCTGGTTTGTGGTGAAGCAGGCGAATGTGTCGTATGACCATCCGTTTCATGCCCCGTATGAACATGCGCTGAACATTGATTTTGTGAACGAGGCACAGGGGCCAGGAGCACGGGTGGCGGTGGAGTTGAGCGCGGACGCTGCACGTGCGCTGGTGCAAACCATTCAGGCGGTGTTGAATGAGGCGGAAATACAGGGGCATCTGGAGCAAGTAGTGAGCAGTAAATGAATGGTAATCGGTAACAAAAATGAAGGTGGCCGCCACTCTGCAAGTGGCGGCCGCCTTCAAACCGTTTACCGAATATGGATCACTGATTACCGCTTTTAATCCCCTGGTCGCCAACTGCTGTTCTGGCAGGCATAGAGCCAATCGGCGCGGTCATTGCATGAGGGAGCGGCGGGGGCAGGCCGATAACCATTTCGCAGGGCATAAAACAGGGCCATGCCATTGCCATATTGAATGCCAGAATCGCTTTTCTGGGCATCCAGCCAGGGTTGAGCGTACTGCATTTCCAGGGCATTGCTGTAACGCACGGCAGGGGCAGCTTCAACTGCCTGCTTATCCAGCCAGGGCTGGGCATACTGCATCGCCAGGGCATCGCTGTAAGGAACTGCGCTTTGGGGGCTGACGGCCGTATCACTGCTGGCGGGGCGAAGGCTGGCCACCAGGCCAAACAGGGTGATGAGCACGGCGACAACCAGAGCAAACAGGAACAGGTGGCGATAATCAAATGAGTCATCTGGTTGCGTGCTGTTAACGTCTATTCCGTGAACACTATTTTTATGGGACATGATTCGTCTCCTTGGGAGATTGACTGGTTTGTTTGCAAGCTGCGTTGCTGGATACAGTAAGTTGCTTTCATTTTGCCCACGCCGCGTGATGGTACCGTCACGAAAACGTCACAAAACTCGGCTGGTCGGTTATTGCTGGAATGGATTGGGTTGTGGCCGACTGTGGGGCATCATACGGGGGGAAATGAGGGGATTCAAGAGATACAAACGCTTTATATCGCGCTTATATCGAATCACTATCGCTTGGGGGGAGCGGTTTTGGAGATTAAGAGATTGGGAGATTGGGAGATTAGTTGCCACAAGACCTCCGATTTCTTCAAGAAATCGGAGGTCTGACGTGTGGAGATGAAAACATCGTTTGTCCAGTAGGTGGTTGATTATCAAACGCGAGCAAGCAACTTTGATCGTCCCCCACCGATTACCGCAACCAGAAAAAGTTTATATCACCTGATTTGGCAATAACATCAAATTCATGATGAACAGGCATCTATGACAAACTGTTCTGCTGAGTCAGCCATTAGCGTTCTAGCTCTTTTTCAGCCTGCTTTAGACGAGCAAATTCATCACTACTGCTTAACGTGCCTCGATATTCCCTCGTAGGCTGTGCGTCGTTGTTGTTGGCGGTTTGGCGGCCGTTGTGTCTACAACCGTGACGATGTAAATCAGACCGGGTTTGCCATCTAAGGGTTGTAACGGCCGTAAGAATCCCCGTTCATAAACTGCTTCAATTGTTTTCACAATAGCGGTCATTGCTGCCTCCATCATAGATAAAAGCCCAATCAAGGCCACTATATTTACCCGGTTTGCAGGCAAAATCTATGACAGATTATTTGGTTAAACAAAACGGCCGTACCCCTCCCCCCACTGCTTATTGTTCATTATTCATTCCCCGGACAGGTTGGCCCATCATCCGGGATGCCATACTGCGCCCGTTCTTCGGCCGTAAAGTCACGGGTGAGCAAACTGCAAACATGGTTGATGGTATCGTGGTAATCGGTGAACCACAGCCGGGCGGTGTTGTCGTCGCTGGCCGTCAGGATGTGTTATACTTTTCTGCGTCAAACGATTATGCAGTCCAGGAGAGGCAGTCATGTATGGACAAACTATCACTATCTCGCAAATCAATGAGCGTTTACAAAAGCTATCATCGGACAAATTAGTCGTTGTTTATGAATTTGTTTCCTATCTGGCAGAAAAGGAAAGGGACGAACTGATTTTTGAAACAGATTCAGCCTTTCAAACCATGCTGGCCTCGGAAGCGATTTTGAAACGCGATTGGGATCTTCCTGAAGAGGATGAAGCATGGGCAAGTTTGTGAAAGGCGATGTGGTCGTTGCACCCTTCCCATTCTCTGATTTAAGCGATTCTAAACGGCGGCCAGCTTTGGTTTTAGCCAGTCTTACCGGTGATGATGTTATTTTGTGCCAGATTACCAGCCAGAATGTTTCTGATAGTTATGCCATTCCTCTAACGAATGGTGATTTTACTGAGGGAAAGTTACCCAGAAGTAGTAATATCCGGCCTAATCGTCTCTTTACGGCCGAGTCCAGCATCATTCTCTATCGGGCTGGCAGACTAAAGGCTGGCAAACTAAAGCCTACAAAGCTGAAAGTGGTTATCTCCAAACTCATGGACATTCTGAATAGTTAACGGCTGTGCCCACCAGAATCGCTGGCAGGCACGGCCGTATCCACCTACTCCACACTCACACTCACACTCAACTCAAAGTGTAACCTGATCGCTTAACAGTGCGATCAAGACCCCGGACAAGTCGGTTCCTCATCCAAAATGCCATACTGCGCCCGTTCTTCGGCCGTGAAGTCGCGGGTGAGCAGGGCACAGACGGCGCGGATGGTGTCGTGATAGTCAGTCAGCCACAGCCGGGCGGTGCCATCATTACTGGCAGTCAAAATGTACTTGCCATCGGGCGAGAAAGTCACGTTGCGAACCTCGTTCGTGTGACCAGTGAAGCGGCGCACTTCCTCGCCAGTTTGCACATCCCACAATCGCGCCGTCCCATCTGCGCCGCTTGATAGCACGTATTTGCCATCTGGCGAAAAGAGGGTGCTAAAGACCCAACCTTGATGGCCCGTGAACTCGCCTATTTCTGTACCGCTGACAACTTCCCACAAACGGACAACGCCATCATAACTACCAGTCACCAGAGAGTTGCCATCCGGTGAGAAAGCGACACCAGTCACGCCCTGCGGGTGGTTGAAAATCATTACATCCTCACCGGTTTGTAAATCCCAAATGCGGGCTGTGCCATCGTCACCACTGGTGGCCACCAGCTTGCCATCCGGCGAGAAAGCAACCCGGTTTACATGTTCTTGATTCTGATTCGTGTAAGTCAGGATGGTCTGCCAGGTTTGCGTATCCCAGACACGTGCTGTGTTATCCCAACCGGTCGTAACCACATACTTGCCATCGGGCGAGAATACCCCCCGATACACGGCATCTGTATGTCCTTCCAGGCGGTGTAATTCCTGCCCGGTCTCAACATCCCAGAGCCGAGCGGTCGTGTCATCACTCGTCGTTAACACCAGCTTTCCGCCTGGTGAGAAGACGGCCCCATGCACGATACCTTCATGCCCAGTAAGGGTGGCCAACGTTTGGCCGGTAACGGCATCCCATATCCGGGCAGTACCATCGCCACTGGCAGTGACTATCTGACGGCCGTCTGGCGAGAATGAAGCCTGCCCAACCGGGCCTTCGTGCCCAATCAGTTGCTCTCTGCCAGGAGTCGTTTGTAGTTGCCACAGCCTGACAATGCCATCGGTACTACCGGTTGCCATGTATCAGCCGTCGGGAGAGTAGGCCACAATATCAACGGGTACAGGATGGGCAAAGTCCTGGATAGATTCACCAGTCGCCACATCCCAGAGGCGGGCCGTCCGATCGTTGCTGCCACTCAGAAGATATTTGCCATCGGGCGAGAAAGCAAGCGTTAGTACCCAACTTTGATGGCCTTCAAACAGTTGCACCTGCTCACCAGTAGCCGCATCCCAAAGCCGAACCATACGGTCATCACCGGCCGTAGCAATCAGAGTGCCATCGGGTGAGAAACGGACATCGCTAACTGGTCCTTGGTGGCCTTCAAATACCTGCACCTGTTCGCCCGTAGCCACATCCCAAAGGCGTGCTGTCTCATCCACGCCAGTGGTCGCCACATATGTGCCGTCAGGTGAGAAGACTACGCCAATCACCCTTCCATTGTGTCCAACAAATGTCTGGATGGTCTGGCCGGTGGCCACATCCCACAGGCGGGCGGTGTTGTCTGCACTGCTGGTAACGACATATTTGCCATCAGGAGAGAAGTCTGCCACAACGAGGTGATCAGTGTGACCAACAAATGTCTGGATGGTCTGGCCGGTGGCCACATCCCACAGGCGGGCGGTGCGATCTTCGCTGGCTGTGAGCAAGTATTGGCCATCGGGCGAGATGTAAGCGGGAGAGCCAATCAGGACGCCATCTTCGGTGAGACTGTGACCATTGACCCCTTCCAGATTCTTGGCGATGCCAAAGTCGGCCAGGTAAGCGTTTGCTTCTTCATCCAGCAGCACGTTGGCCGGTTTAATGTCCCGGTGAATGACGCCGTGGCGGTGGGCCACATCCAACGCCAGCCCAATTTGGCGAGTGTATTGGCTGATGAGGGGCAGGGGGATTGGCCCGTTTTTAAGCTGGTCTTCCAGGCTGCCACCACGCAGCAGGCGCATAATCAGGTACGCGGCGTCCGGTTCGCGCCAGTAATCATAGAGGGGCACGATGTGGGGATGTTCCAGTTGGGCGATGAGATGGGCCTCAGCTTCAAAACGGCGGATGAAGTTAGGGTGGTTGGCATAGCGGGGCAGGATAATTTTGATGGCTACTTCACGGCCGACGGAGGGCTGCAAGGCGCGGTAAACCACGCCAAAACCGCCGCTACCCATGCGTTCGCCCAGTTGAAATCCTTTGACGGCCCGGCCGCTTAAATCGGTCAGCCCAATTTCGCCCGGTGTGGGGGCCGGGATGGGAATGGGTGAGTGGGGTATGTCGGCGCGGGCCAGGCGGACAAAGGCCAACTGTTCCGCTTCGGGGATGTTGAGGGCTAAGGCGATGAGTTCGGCCATTTGCACGGACGGCCGTAAGCCATCGGCCTCAATTTTACGAATAGTTATGGCGGCGCAGCCCACCCGCCGGGCTAACTCCGTTTGGGTCAGCCCCAACGCGCTGCGCCGTTCTTTCACAACCTGGCCAAAGGAGATTTCGTCCATCATGGAACACCCTTTGTAACGCGATAGTTCGGCTTTGCTCACCACAAATTTGCCAAATCGCGTCACAGATTTTCATTTCTCGTGGCTACCAGACGCCGGGTTTAACAGGGGGTAGTCGTGAGTGTTAATCAGGCAACTGCTAAGGGACAGTATAGAAGAACAGTCGTTACAGGCACAAGAGAAGAGATTTGTTTGTATCGGTTTTATATCGGTGTCAACATCAGACAGACATCCGATTTCTCGAAGAAATCGGATGTCTGTGGCTCACCATCCCCTAACCTGGACAAGCCAGAACCAGAAAGGTCATTTACCACAGAGGCATGGAGTTTTTATGAATAGCTCTGTGTTTCCGTCTCTCGGTGGTGAAAATTCTTGTTCATTGTCCAAGAATTTGACGGGTAAAGTATTAGTGAGCTGTACAGCCTTCAAGGTGTGAGCAGAAAGCATGGCAAACATCTGGCGTAAGCCCGGCATAGATGATGTAAAACTCATTATCGTCACGTGTCAATGTGTAACTATGAGTACATGGTTGCAGGGTGACGGATTGCGCGCCGCGCATGTCGGTGTCGGGAACGCACTGCAAAAAGGTAATCGGGTTCAGCAAAGCATCCCGGTCGCCTACGGCCACAATGCCGCTGTTTTGGGGAAGATTGGGATCGCTATAAACGCGGGCGCTGACGGCGCCTGCCTCTTGATAACAACCGACGATGCTGCTAATTCCGGCAATGGGTGCGCCAAATTGTGGCTGCCCGGCCAGGGTAGCCATGACGCCTAATGAGGTTAGAGCATCGGTAAAACTCTGCCCTTCAATGGTGCTATAACCTTCTAGCTCTGGCAACAGTGCGGCCGCAGAGCCCCCACCCCCACCGGGCAGCATATCACAACCAATCAGCAACAACAGCAGCATCAGGGTGGTCAAGAATACAACAAACAGCTTTGACATTTTTGTTCTCCTTACAATGGACGGTAAAATCCTACAAATTGGGCTTTACCATGACAACATTAACCAATGGCTACGAACATCATTTTATACAAACCAACGGCATTACGCTGCATGTGGTAATAGCCGGGCCGATGGCTGGTCAGCCCATTATACTCTTACATGGCTTTCCCGAATTTTGGTTTGGCTGGCGCAAGCAAATTCCCGCTCTGGCTGAGGCTGGTTTCCGGGTGATTGTGCCTGATCAGCGCGGCTATAACCTGAGTGATAAGCCGCACCCGGTGGGGGCGTATCATCTGGATGAACTGGCCTGGGATGTGACGGGTTTGATGGATGCACTGGGATACCAGGATGCGTATCTGGCAGGGCATGATTGGGGGGGGGCCGTGGGGTGGTGGCTGGCGCTGCATTTTCCGCAGCGGCTGCGTAAGCTGGCCGTGCTGAATGCACCGTTTCCGACGGTGGTTGTGCAGGCGATACGCGCCGGTAATCGGGAGCAGTTGCGCAAGAGTGGGTATGTGCTGGCGTTTCAGCTTCCCTGGCTGGCGGAACGTGGTTTCCGGCAGCAGAATGTGGGTGAAGGGCGCAATATCTTGCTGCGTATAGGTCATAAGGATACGTTTACGGCCGCTGAGTTGATGGTGTATGAATATGCCTGGGAGAAACCGGGGGTGGTGACGGCCATGTTGAATTGGTATCGGGCTAATCTCCGGGCTTTTTTTACGACGCCACAGCCATCGCCTGGTTCGATTCAGACGCCAACTTTGTTGCTGTGGGGGGAACAAGACCGGGCGTTGGGGAAAGAGTTAGCGCCGCTGAGTGTCGAGTTGTGCCGGGACGGCCGCCTTGTGTTCTTCCCCCATGCCACTCATTGGCTGCAACATGATGAGGTGGATGCAGTTAATCGCCACCTGGTTGAGTTTTTTAGCACGGCCGTTGCCCTTTGAGCATCTCATCACGCTCTGGTACTCTGAAAATTGGAAACCTGATATGACAAATACTATCTCTCAACCAACCCGACCATTAGAACCACAAAAACGTGCCGTTGTAGTGGGCGCCTCTTCCGGTATCGGCGCAGCTCTCACCCGTGAACTGGTGCGGCAGGGATACACGGTGGCGGCGCTGGCCCGGCGGGAAAGTTTATTGCAGGAATTGTGTGCGGGTGTGAACACGGCCGCAGCTCCCGCTAAAATTCTCCCGTATACCCATAACGTCACCGACTACGATGAAATACCCGCGCTCTTTCAAACTATCACTCATGACTTGGGTGGCCTGGATTTAGTTGTGTACGTCGCCGGTACGCAGCCCAATGTGGCGTTGGACGAATATGATTTTGCCAAAGATAAGGCGATGATTGATGTAAATTTACTGGGGGCTATTGCCTGGCTGAACCAGGCCGCCCTGCGATTTGAACGGGTGGGCAGCGGCCATATTGTGGGCATCAGCTCTATCGCCGGCGACCGGGGGCGGGTGGGTGCGCCTGTTTACAATACCAGCAAGGCCGGGCTGAATACCTATCTGGAAGCGCTGCGCAACCGGCTCACCCGACATGGCGTTACCGTCACCACCATCAAACCTGGGTTTGTGGATACGATTTTGCTAGAGAATGCGCCCAAGACTTTTTGGGTTATTTCGCCGGAGCAGGCGGCCGCCGCCATTTGCCAGGCCATCCACCGCCGGAAACAAACTGTTTATCTACCGGCTCGTTGGGGGTTGGTGGGTCTCATTATTCGCCATATACCTTCCTTTATCTTTCGGCGGATGAAGTTCTAGCGACGGCCGTTTTGCCCCATTCCTGCTATAATCCCGCCGACTTGTGGAAATAGGCTAAAACAAACCGGAAGCAACCGAGGAAAGTTAGATCATGGAACGGCTAGACAGTATCATTTTAGGTGACTGTGAAGAAGTGCTAGAAGATTTCCCCGATAATTCAATCGACCTCATTGTTACTTCACCACCGTATGCTGATCAACGCGCTAAAACATATGGTGGTATTAAACCTGATGAGTACGCAGATTGGTTTTTGCCCAAAGCGGCCCAATTCAAGCGGGTGCTTAAGCCGACGGGTACGTTTATCCTCAATATCAAAGAGCGTGTGGTTGACGGCGAACGACATACCTATGTTCTGGAGTTAATTTTGAAGATGCGTGAACAGGGCTGGTTGTGGACAGAAGAATATATGTGGCACAAAAAGAACTCTTACCCAGGTAAATGGCCGAATCGCTTTAGAGACTCTTGGGAGCGGCTGTTGCAGTTCAACAAGTGCAAACAGTTTAAGATGTACCAAGATGCGGTGATGGTGCCAGTTGGTGATTGGGCAAAAACACGGTTAGCAAATTTGAGTGAGACAGATAAACGGCGGGATGAATCAAGGTCTAATAGCGGTTTCGGTAAAAATGTTTCTAATTGGGTAGGGCGTGATCTGGTTTATCCGACGAATGTCTTGCATATGGCTACTGAGTGCTACAACCGCAGCCATAGTGCTACCTTTCCTGTGGAGTTGCCAGCCTGGTTTATCAGGCTGTTTACGGATACGGGCGATGTGGTGCTAGACCCGTTTGCTGGTTCAGGGACGACGTTGGTAGCCGCAAAGGAACACGGCCGTCATTATATTGGAATTGATATTTCCGAAGAATACTATCATCTTGTTCGAGAGCGTGTCGGGCACAACCAGCCCCTTTTATTGGAAGAATCTGTGACATACAAAGTCGGAGATGTTCAATGAACCCACTCCATCTTGAGGAAGTAAATGAGTTTGTTAATGTCCACATCATAGATTTTCACCAGAGGCGAATTAAATCTTTAGAAGAATTACAGCTAAATAAGCTCCTTAAAAAGAACCCCTATCTCTTTCGTGCTAAAAATATCACAAAGGCTTCAGACCTCATTGGGGGATTGCTTGAAGCTTTTCTGTCCTCATCTGAAGAAAAGCTGTTTGGTGATTTTTTAGAGAATCTGGCGGTGTTCGTAGCAGGGAAGACATGTAACGGCCGTAAATCCACTGCCCCTGGCGTAGACCTGGAATTTGAAGATAACGGTGTCCATTACGTCGTTTCTGTCAAATCTGGCCCCAATTGGGGCAATAGTTCCCAACAAAATAGGCTGGAACACGATTTGCAAAACGCCGTCAAGCGAGTGAAACAATCACACTTGAATATCAACGTGCAGCCCGTTTTGGGTATCTGTTATGGCAAGTCTGCTACCAGCTACTTGCGTGGTTACTTAAAGATTGTTGGCCAAAATTTCTGGTACCTCATTAGTCAAAACGAACAACTTTATACCGACATTATTGAGCCAATTGGCTATCAGGCTAAGGAACACAACGAAGCCTTTCTCCAACAAAAAGACCGCGTTTTCAATCGGTTTACCCGCGAATTCGCAAACAAATACTGTGATGAGCATGGCGCCATTGATTGGGTGAAGCTGGTTGAGTTTAACAGCGGCAATTTCGATCTTGAGCGTTTTTTCCCCTAAACCATGCACGAATCCAAATTAAACTCCCGCAGTGAAGAGTTCAAACAGAATCAAACGGCCGTGCAGAAGCTGGTTGACCAACTAAACGAGCGGCTGGCAAAGGTGAGCGCGGGCGGCGGCGAGCGTGGCGCACGCAAGCTGCGCGAGCAGGGCAAATTGCTGCCCCGCGAACGGCTGGAATTGCTGCTCGATCCCGCTTCGCCGTTTTTAGAATTGTCGCCGCTGGCGGCGTGGGGCATGTATAACGACGAAGCGCCTTGCGCCGGGAACATCACCGGCATTGGCGTGGTATCGGGTGTGGAGTGCATGATCTTTGTGAATGACCCGACGGTGAAGGGTGGCTCGGTCTACCCGATGACATTGCAAAAGACGCTGCGGGCGCAGGCGATTGCCCAGGAGAACCGGCTGCCGTGCATCAGCCTGGTGGAGTCGGCCGGGGCTAATTTGCTCTTTCAGGATGAGATTTTCATTTTGGGCGGCCGCAGCTTTGCCAACCAGGCGCGGATGAGTGCGTTGGGTATTCCCCAGATTTCGCTGGTCTTTGGTTCGTCCACGGCCGGCGGGGCGTATGTGCCCGGCATGAGCGATTACACCGTCTTTGTGCGCGGGCAGGCATATGCCTACCTGGGTGGGCCGCCGCTGGTGAAGATGGCCACGGGGGAGGAGACGGATGATGAGACATTGGGCGGGGCGACGATGCACGCGCAGGTGTCCGGGCTGGCCGATTATCTGGCGGCCGATGATGTGGATGCGATTCGCATCGGGCGGCGAATTGTGGCGCAGTTGAGGAGTGAGAAGGTGAACGGCCGTCGCCAATCCCCCACACCGCCTGCCTATGACCCCGACGAACTGCTGGGCGTCATCCCCGCCGACGCCAAAATTCCCTTTGACATCCGCGAAATCATTATCCGCCTGGTGGATGGTTCGGACTTTTTTGAGTTCAAACCGGAGTATGGGCCAACGCTCGTGTGCGGCCATGCCCATCTAAACGGCTGGCCGGTGGGCATCATCGGCAACAACGGCATTTTATTTTCGGAGAGTGCCAATAAGGCAGCGCAATTTATCCAGTTGTGCAACCAGAGCCGCACGCCGCTCATTTATCTGCAAAACATCACCGGCTTTATGGTGGGCACGAAGTATGAACGCGAGGGGATTATCAAATACGGCAGCCAGATGATTAACGCCGTGGCGACGAGTAGCGTACCCCAGTTTTCGGTGATTGTGGGTGGCAGCTATGGGGCGGGCAATTATGCCATGTGCGGCCGGGCCTATGACCCGCGCTTTTTGTGGACATGGCCGAACAGCCGGGTGGCGGTGATGGGCGGCGAGCAGGCGGCCGGGGTGCTGGCGATTGTGCAGGAGCAGCAGGCGCGGCGGCGCGGGCAGGAGCCAGACCAGAACGCCATTCAAATGTTGCAAATGATGACGCGGCAGAAGTTTGAACAGGAGTCAGACCCGTATTATGCCACCGCCCGGCTGTGGGATGATGGCATTATTGACCCGCGTGATACGCGGCAGGTGTTGAGCATGGGGTTGTCGGTGGCCCATAATGTAGATTTTGTAACGCCGGGCGCGCCCCGTTATGGGGTGTTCAGGATGTGATCCGCTGAGGGCGCGAAGGGGCGACAAGGAAGGAAGCGGTGCGAAGCAGTGCCAGACACTTTTAGGCTGGATGTTGCACGGCCGTAGCCTTACAGGTACATTTTGACCCTAAAATTTGAGGAGGAAGGAATTGGTTATGAAAAAGTTAATTGGTTTTCTCATTGTTGGTTTATGGTTGGGGTTGATGGTTGCCTGTTCTGGGTCAGGTGGCAACAACGATAGTGCAGGAAATGATTCATCATCCTCATCGTCATCATCTGTGGCCGAAACGCCAACGGCCGAAGCCGAGATTGACCCGGAAACGGGGCTGTTGATCAACCCCAATCCAGCGCCACAGGAAGGTGAATTTATTGTCATTGGCCCTTTGAGTGCGGTGAATGTGATTCCCCAGGACAAGCCGTTGTTTACCGTCAAGATTCCTGGTGGGGCATCTTACACCATCAATTCTCAGCCCATCCCAGATATTTATGTAGAGGATGGCAGCCAGATTCGGCCGCATGAGTTTCGCGCCGGGATGCAAGTACGGGCTACTGTGCGTATTGATCCAGAGCGGGTTGGCGGCTCGTCTGGTTTTGTGACTGAAGATTTGACGATTTTATTAGAAGAAGAATGAGCGGGGAGCAACGGCCGTGAAGTTTGATACCACTCTCCTTGTCCATGATCTGGCCGAAATGGCAGCCCATGTTCAGGCGGCAGAGGCATTGGGGTTTGACGGCTTGTGGACGGCCGAGACCAACCACGATGTTTTTTTGCCGCTGGCGCTGGCGGCGGAGCATAGCACCACGCTGACTTTGGGCACGGCGATAGCGGTCGCCTTTCCGCGCACCCCCACTATTCTGGCACACATTGCCTGGGACCTGGCGAAGTATAGCCACGGCCGTTTCATCCTCGGTTTGGGGCCACAGGTGAAAGCCCACAATGTGCTGCGGTTGGGCGTGAAATGGGACAAACCGGTCAAGCGGATGCGCGAGACCATTCAGGCCATCCATGCCCTGTGGGATTGCTGGCAGCATGACAAACCGCTCAATTTTGAAGGCGAGTTTTTCCTGCTCAAGCTGATGACCCCCTTTTTTAATCCCGGCCCCATCGCCTACCCCAACCCGCCCATTTACATTGCGGCCGTGAACGAACAAATGTTGCGGCTGGCCGGTGAATTGTGCGAAGGAGTGCATGTTCATGCCATCCATTCCGTGAAATACTTTGACGAGTACGCGCTGCCCCATCTGGCAGCCGGGCTGGCCAAAGGGGAACGAGCGCGGGCCGATTTCAGTGTGAACACGGCCGTCTTCGCCATCCCCACCGACGACCCCACCTATGCCGCCTGGGCCGAAGGCTTCGTCAAGCAGCAAATCTCCTTTTACATGAGTACCCCCGCTTACCGGGTGCTGGCCGAACTGCATGGCTGGCAAGAGACAGCTAAAGAGTTGAGCGTGTTGGCACGCAACGGCCGTTGGGCCGACATGCCCGCCCTCATCAACGACAACATCCTGGATGCCATCGCCGTCACCGGCACCTGGGCCGAACTGCCGGGGATTGTGCAGCAGCGGTACGGCCGTCGCATAGACCGCCTCAGTTACTACCTGCCCTTCGTCCCTGGCCAAAATGAAGCTGGCTGGCGGGCAACGATTGATGGGTTTAAGAAGTTGCAGGTGGCAGGTGGCAAGTTGCAGGTGGCAGGTGGCAAGTTGCAGGTGGCAGGT
>CAZOPF010000039.1:0-2624 GCA_964581605.1 uncultured Ardenticatenaceae bacterium | reverse complement strand
GTTGCAGGTGGCAGGTGGCAAGTTGCAGGTGGCAGGTAACAGGTGAGGAGGGTGCGATGAACTTTCGGAATTTTGAAGAGTGGATGGCGCAGGTACCAGAGAGTATTAAGAAGGATACTTTGTGGGATTTTAAGACTTACCAGGTGGCATTATTCTTGTCCGACCTGGCCTGGTTCGATAGTGAAAAGTTGTTGGCCGATGAGCGTGGCAAAGGAATTGCCTGGCAGCTAATTGATAGCTCGGGGTCTATTGCCGCCAACATTGAGGAAGGCTTTGGACGAGGTTACGGTAAAGATTATGCCCGTTTCTTAAAAATCTCCCTTGGCTCGGCGAGAGAAACCAGAGGTTGGTATTTTCGCGGCCGCCATGTGTTTGAACCAGATTTGCTGAATCACCGCTTTGGATTAGCAGACGAAATTATCGCCAACCTTATTGTGGTCATTGACCAACAACGTCGCTGGAAGAAGAACAGTTAGCCGATAAATACCTGCAACTTGCCACCTGCAACTTGCTACAGGAGAACACATGTCTCTCTACTTTAATCAAGAACACCAAACCTTCCGCCAGATGGTGCGGCGGTTTGTAGAAAACGAGATCAATCCCCATGTGGATAAATGGGAGGAAGAGCGCATTTTTCCGGCGCATGAGCTGTTCAAAAAGGCGGGCGATTTGGGCCTGTTAGGCATTAAATACCCGGAAGAGTATGGCGGCAGCGGGCTGGATTACTGGTATGAAACAGTCTTTTTGGAAGAGTTGGGCCGCACGAACTGTGCCGGGGTGCCCATGGCGCTGGCGGTGCAGACGGACATGGCCACACCTACATTAGCCGCCTACGGCACCCACGAGCAGAAGGAGAAATTTTTACGGCCGGCCATTGCAGGCACGGCCGTCTTCTCCATTGCCGTTAGCGAACCTGATGCCGGCTCTGACGTGGCCGCCATCCGCACCCGCGCCGAAGTAGACGGTGACGACTACATCATCAACGGTTCCAAAATGTGGATCACCAACGGCACCCAGGCCGATTACCTGACGTTGCTGGCGCGTACCAGTGGCGAATACGGCTTCAAAGGGATGTCGCTCATCATCGTGCCCACCACCACGCCCGGTTTTAGCGTCAGCAAAAAGCTGGAAAAATTGGGCAACCACAGCAGCGATACCGCCATCCTCTCCTTTGACAATATGCGCGTGCCCCAGGCCAACCGCATCGGGCCGGAAGGCATGGGCTTCATCCTGCAAATGCAGCAGTTCCAGCATGAACGGCTGGCCGGAGTCATTATGAGCACAGCCGGGATGGAAAAGATCATCCGCATGACCATTGACTACTGCCGCCAACGGCAAACCTTTGGCAGGCCGCTCATTGATAACCAGTGGATTCATTTCAAAATTTGTGAACTGCTCACCGAAGTGGAAGCATTGCGGCAGTTAGCGTACCATTGTGTGCGCACGATGGTCGCTGGCGAGGATGTGACCAAAGAGGCTTCCATGGCCAAGCTGAAAGCGGGGCGGCTGGCGCGGGAAGTAGCCGACACCTGCCTGCAATTTCACGGCGGTATGGGTTATGTGGAAGAGTATCCGATGGCTCGCTATTTTCGGGACGCTCGCCTTCTCTCTATCGGCGCAGGCGCAGACGAAATTATGTTGGGCATTATTGCCAAATATGAAGGGATATTGCCGGGACGATAGAAGCAAGAAGTGAGCAGTAAGCAGTGGGCAGTGAGCGGCAGACTGCTCACTGCTTACCTCTCACTGCTCACTGATTTTATGGAGGAGACATGGACACAATCAAAGTAGTACGTTCTTTTGTAGATGCGAAGGCTTTGGCGGAGTTAATTGCGGCTGAATATGATTTTGGCGGGCCGGTGACGTGTAAGCTGTTTAGCAAAATGGTGCGCACGCAGGACAATGATCATTATCTGGTGACGACGGGCGCTGGCGACAAATTTGTGGCCCGTTTATACCAGTTGGGCACTCGTTTGCAGCGGCAGGAGTCTGATTATTTGTATGAATTGGATTGGCTGAATTTCCTGGAGAAGGAAGGGTTGCCGGTTTCTTACCCGATTGCGCGGCGCGACGGCCGTTTCCTGGGCAGCATCCATGCGCCAGAAGGCCAACGTTATTACGCCCTTTTCAGTTTTGCCAAAGGGTCAGCCATGCACATCCACGACGAGGAGCAGCTTTACATTTTTGGCCGGGAAATGGCCCGGATTCATCGCATTTCTAACCAGTATGAGCATAAGTATGACCGGCGGATGCTTGACCTGGAATTCCTGGTAGACCGGTCGGTGCAACGCATCAAACGATATTGGGACGAGGACGAAGGGCACAAAGATGACGTTGAACTGCTGCTGATTTCGGCGCAGGAGGCGAAGGATGACATTCTGGCGCTGATTAATAATGACCAGCACACGCCGGATAGCTGGGGGCCAATTGGCGGCGATTTTCACAGCGGCAGTGTCTTTTTTGACGAGAACAACAAGCCCACCTTTTTTAATTTTGACTGGTGTGGCACCGGCTGGCGGGCGTATGACATCGCCGTCTTTTTGCACAACAGTGACCTGATTCACCAGCGTGACCCGGAACTGGCGGAAGCGTTTTTTGCCGGGTATTATGCCGAACGGCCGTTG
>CAZOPF010000038.1:0-49120 GCA_964581605.1 uncultured Ardenticatenaceae bacterium | reverse complement strand
GTGTTTGAGTGTTTGGGTGAACACCTGAACAGGTAAACACCTACACCCCACCATGTGCCAAATGAAGTGGTTTGCTGCATTACTGGTGGGGGTGGGGCTGCTGCCAGGGTGGCAGGCAGCAGACGGCCGTTTGCTGCTGACGGAGCTGTATTACACCACACCAGGGGAAGATACGCAGCAGGAGTGGGTGGAGGTTGCCAATGTGGGCACGGCCGCCTATCCACTGGCCGGCGTAACGCTCACCGATGAAGAAGCGGCTGGCGGCGGGGAAGGAGCTTTCCAATTTCCACACCAGGCCATGCTGGCCCCAGATGAAGTGGTGGTGATCGCCCAAACGGCCGTTGGTTTCCGCGCTCTCTTCGGTTTTGATCCCGATTTTGAACTGGCAGATAGCGATACGGCCGTGCCGGACATGCTGCCCAACACCGCCTATGCTTCTGGCCCCTTTGTGTTGAACAATGTTGGCGATGAACTAATCCTGCTGGCAGCCGACGGCCGGATGCTGGATGGTGTGAGTTATGGAGACAGTACCCTGGTGCTGAATCCGCCTGCTCCTGGCGTTTTCCCCGGCCAAACTATTGCGCGCATCCCGGCTTTTTGTGACACAAACGCGGCCGTTGATTGGCAGCTACAACCCATCCCCACGCCCGGCCAGATCCACACCAACGGCAACTGTGCCGCAGTCGCCGCCGAAACGGCCCCTCTGCCCACCAGACCCGCAGAGGCTCTGCCGCCCATTGGGGCCATTCAAGGCAATGGTTTGTTCTCGCCTCATCTGGATGAAATTGTCACCTTCCGGGGTGTGGTGACGGGAGTGTATGAAGATCGCAACACGGCCGGGATTACCTATTACACCCTGTTTGTGCAAGACCCGCCTGGTGCGGCCGATGGCAACCCGGCTACATCGGATGGCATCGCGCTCTTTTTAGGGCAGACACGGCCGTCGGCCCAATTAGGCGATCTCCTGCTGATTACCGGCAAAGTGACTGAATTCTTTGGCCTCACCGAAATTGACGATGATGGTTTGCAGCTGATGATAGAAGCTACCGGCCAATTGCTGCCTGATCCCATTATCATTTCCCCATCAGCCAATCATGCGGCGCAGGCGGCCTATTTTGAGCCATTGGAAGGGATGCGGGTGGCGTTTGCCGGGGAAACGCGAGTGGTGGGGGCCACGTTTAGTGGATGCAGTTTTGCGGTGGTAGATGCGGCCGTAACTTCGTTACCCCTTGTGCGCCAACAAGCGGGTGATTCGGTTGGGCAGATTGTGCCCATCCTGCACACCAGCGATGTGAACTGTGGTGATTTTCCCCGCGTTAAAACAGGAGACCGGGTGGCCGGTCTGGCCGGCCCGCTCACTTATCATTTTGACCTGTTTAAGCTGGTGCAGCAAGAAACGGCCGCATTGGTGGTAACGGCCGTGCCCTATCCTCCATTGCCTACACCGCCGCGCCTGGCTGATAATCAGATCAGCATAGCCCTCTTCAACATGGAAAACCACTTCGATGCGTATGCAGACACTGGCCTCCCAGAAGAACTGCTACCAACGACAGAAGAAATTGCCCAAAAAGAAGCCAAAATTGCCCGGCAGATCAGCGAATATCTGGGCTGCCCCACACTATTGGGGGTAGAAGAAGTGGAACATGAAGCGTTGCTGGTATCGTTGGCCCAAAAGTTGGCCGCGCCGTGTGGTTTTGTATATGATGTTGCTCACCTGGAAAGTGCCGATGTACGCGGCATTGACGTGGCTCTGTTAAGCGATCCCCGGCTGGTGAATGTGCAAGAAGTGGCTTTGCGCCAGACCTGCACTTTCATTGATACGGATATTGTTGATGAGACGGCCGATTGCCCATCCGGCCAGTATCCTCTTTTTTCCCGCCCCCCCTTGCAGGTGGAATTGCTCATAGCGGGACGGCCGTATACTATTTTCGTTAACCATTTCAAAAGCAAACGGGGCGGTGAACTGGAAACCGGGCCGCAACGGCTGGCCCAGGCGGAACATCTTCACAATCTGGTAGCGGCCTTGCTGGCGGCCGACTCGAATGCACGGGTGGTGGCCATGGGTGACTTTAACGATTATGAATTGTCGCCAACGATGCAGCGGCTGACGGCTGACGGTCGCCTGGCCAACGCCCTTGCCACCGTCCCTTTGCCAGAAAGATACACCTTTATTTTTAGCGGTGCAGCACAATTGATTGATGGCATTTTGCTTTCGCCATCGCTGATGGCTGCCCTTTCACAGGCCACTATCCAACACCTCAATGCTGATTACCCCGATGTGCTGGCGGCAGACACGGCCGTGCCTTACCAGGCCACCGACCACGACCTGGCGCTGGTTGTTCTTAACCTGGAAGGGCCGCCGGCCACGCCGGCCATGCAGGCAGAAATGCCAGCGCGTATCACAGCCAATGCGGTTACGAGCGGCCGTTGGCTTTGGCTGGTGGGGGCCGGTATGCTGGGGGTGGTTGTGGGGGGGGCGGCCGTGTGGCTTTATCGCCGCCGTTAACACCCACATCCAATGTCTGGCAGCGACTCTCCCCCTTCACGCCTAAACCTTTTCACGACCCATCTATTGATTCTGCCATCTTTGCCCCGTAGAATGTGCCCATGCCCAAAATGGCCGAAGATATTCTAATTCTGGAACCTGATAAAGAGTTTGCCGCCCGGCTGGTGCAGGCCCTCAATAAGGTTGGGTCCTACTCCATCTCAGTTGTGCCTACGGTAAAAGAAGCCTGCTTACATCTGGTGCAATCACCCAAAGACCTGGCATTTGTGCCCATCCATGAAGGTGCCAAAATCATTCGTTCGCTGCGGGCCATCCAGCCAGATTTACGCCTGGTTCTGGTTACGCCAACGGCTGATGTCGAAATTCCTGTTACCTATTCCGGGCGCATCCAGAGCATTTTGATTAAGCCGATGCTGGAAGCTGATCTACCGGCAATCATGCAAGATGTGTTGGCGCAGCCATTTTATGTGCGAGAAGCGGCAGAGTTAGACGCCCCACGCCCTGGGCAATTGTTGGATACGGCCGTGTTGGTTAGCCTATTGCACCAGACCGATCTGGGGCATTTTATCAAGAGTGCTATTGTTGCGCGTGAGCATAAGCTGATGGCGTATTGGGGGGAACTAAACGAACGCGAATGTGCCACAGTCGCTTTACACGTTGGCAAAGGGTGGCTGGATTCTGGCCCGGAGCGGCTGCAATTTCTTCATTTACCTGCCCGTGCAGGAGATATGTTGCTCTATACCTGCCAACGGCGGCCAAACTATTTGCTGACACTGGTTGCCTTGCCGGAAACGCCTGTTGGTGAATTACGGCGGCGGTCGCTTACGTTGGCGTCGCTTTTAGACGAGGTGGCCTCTGGGCGCACAACGCCGGCCGGGCAGGCATTTCAGTTTGCCACCAAAGAGGAGAATGTACACGGCCGTATCACCTATGCTATCGTCTGGCGGCCCATTGAGCCTCTGGCCGATGCGCTCATTCCACCGCTGCGCCAGGCGTTGCTGCGGCTGGCAAGTGCCAATGGTTTTGTGCTCACCCACCTCCATATCCAGCCAGACCTGGTGCATATTCTGGCAACTTGCCCTCCTGGACGAGACGCCAATTGGGTAGCCGCGCTTTTCAAAAGTGGTTCCGAGCAAACGATTCAGCAGGAGTATGGGGTGGTTGTCAGTTTGTGGGAGCCAGGTTTTTATGCCACAGAAACTACGCGGCCGCTTACCCCCTCGGAACTCAATCTGTTTTTGGAACACAGCCCCTCTCCGGTTTAGTGAAACGAAACGAAGGCAGGCTTTGCTGCTTGTTACCGCGATTGTAATCGCCGGATTTTGCAAACGGAGAATGGCTGTGAACATCGGGTGGTTCTTGACGAGCCGATACGCCTGGGTTAGAATTTCGCGTCTTGTTAGACGATACGTATCGGCAAAACAACAAATCCTAAAATTTACAGTACGATAACGGGTTTGATGGGTACCATCAGCCCGTTTCATTTTCTGAGAAGAGCACCTTGTTTGAGACATTAGGCGAACGCCTGCAATCTGTTTTTGATGGCCTGCAACGTCGTGGTAAGTTAACCGAAGCGGACGTGGATAAAGCCATGCGTGAAGTACGCCTGGCTTTGTTGGAGGCGGACGTAAACTACAAGGTGGTGAAGAGCTTTGTAGAACGAGTGCGCCAGCGAGCCATTGGGCAAGAGGTGATGCGTAGCCTGACCCCAGGGCAGCAGGTTGTAAAAATTGTTCACGAAGAATTGATTAATACCCTGGGTGAACCAGGGCGGTTGAATCTGGGGATGCAATCACCGGCCGTGATTATGCTGGTGGGGTTACAGGGTGCGGGCAAGACGACGATGGCGGGGAAGCTGGCGTTGCATCTGCGTAAACAGGGGCGACGGCCGTTGTTGGTTGGTGCTGATGTATATCGCCCGGCGGCTATTAACCAGTTGCAAACGCTCGGCCGTCAACTAGACATCCCTGTTTATGATGAAGGCCCACAGGCTAACCCGGTGAAAGTTTGTGCCAATGGCATCAACCGCGCCAAAAATGATGGCCTGACAACCGTGATTTTGGATACGGCCGGCCGCCTGAACATTGACGAAATGATGATGGACGAAATTAGAGCCATCAAAAAAGCGGTCAATCCAGTCGAAATATTGCTGGTGGCTGACGCCATGACCGGTCAGGAAGCGGTACGTGTCGCCAATGACTTTAATGAGGCGGTGCAAATTACTGGCCTGATTATGACCAAGGTGGATGGCGATGCGCGTGGCGGAGCAGCGATTTCGATGCGTGAAGTAACCGGCGTGCCTATAAAATTTTTAGGTACCGGTGAAAAGCTGACCGCCATTGAACCGTTTTATCCAGACCGCCTGGCCAGCCGTATCTTAGGTATGGGGGATGTGCTGACGCTGATTGAAAAAGCACAGACGGAGATGGATCAGGAAGAGGCGGCCAAAGCGGGCGAGCGGCTGATGAAAGGAGAGTTTAATCTGGATGATTTCCTGAAGCAGATGCAGCAGTTACGCAAATTAGGCCCGCTGACGCAGCTGATGGAGATGATTCCGGGTATTAACAAAATGACACAGGGCGTGGATATGAGTACGGCCGAACAAGATTTGAAGCGTATCGAGGCCATTATACAGTCTATGACCCCTCAGGAACGGCGTGACCCCAAAATCTTGAAAGCCAGCCGCAAGCGGCGGGTTGCTATGGGATCAGGGACGTCAGTTCAAGAAGTAAACACGCTATTGAAGCAGTTCCGAGATATGCAAGATTTAATGAAACAGATGCGCAAGGGGCGTGGCCGGGGGCTGGCTGGCCTGTTGGGTGGCCGGTTTCCAGGTATGTAAGCTATGAAGATGAGAGATCAAGGTAATCTCACATTTCACCAGGTTTGAATTATTAGAGAAAGTTTGGAGAGAATATTATGCTTAAAATTCGTTTAACTCGAACGGGAAAGAAAAAACAACCCAATTACCGGGTAGTGGTGGCCGATAAAGACGCCAAGCGTGACGGCCGTATTGTGGAGCGTATCGGTCATTACAACCCATTAGTGCATCCGGCCGAATATGTCATTCAAGAGGATCGGGCACTGTACTGGCTCAGTGTTGGTGCCCAGCCTTCAGATGCTGTGCGCCGTTTGTTAGAAAAGCAGGGCACCATGGGGCGTTTGCAACGTCTTCATGCAGGCGAATCGCTGGCTTCTCTGGTGGCGGAATATGCTGGTGAACCTATAACGGCCGCCGTTACACCGACCCCTGCTATTGTTGAGGCGGTAGCCGTAGAACCAATGGCTGTTGAAGAAACCGTCGTTGAAGAAGCGGTTGTTGAAGAAGCGGTTGTTGAACCGATGGCTGTTACCGAAGAAGAAGAGGCTGCGGCTGACATGGCCGAAGATGAGCCTGTAGACGATGCTGTAGAATCGGAAGCCGAACGCGATGCGGCCGTTGCTGAAAGCGAGTAAAAGTGATGGCTGAAGAGACAAACGGCAGTAAAGCACTGCTGGAATACATTGTCAAAAGCGTGGTGGATAACCCGGACGATGTCCAGGTGACTGAGTCTGGTTATGCCAGAGAAAAGGTTCTGCAATTGAGCGTAGCCGGGACGGATATGGGGCGTGTCATCGGCAAGGGCGGCCGGGTAATCAATGCCATTCGGGCATTAGTGCAGGTTGCCGCCGCCAAAGAGGGCATTCAGGTGACGGTAGAGATTTTGGAGTGATGGGAACCTGGCGATTAGAGAGCTACACACATATCACTGGTCTTCATTCATGAGTAAATATTTGGCTGATAAGCAACAAAAACACCCAATCCAGGCGATGTCACAAGGCTCGGTGGAGAAAGCCACTGAGCCTTCTTTTTTGACTATTGGGCAGGTGAGCAAACCACATGGGGTGCGCGGCGAAGTGTGTGTAATCCTGCATACCGACTTGCCAGAGCGATTTACCTGGCTCAAAGAACTGTATGTTGGTCGGGAGAGCTTCACTCTGATTGCAGTAGAAGCCGCTCGTTTACATCAAAATATGGTGCTGCTCAAGTTGGCGGGATATGATGACCGCACAGCGGCCGAGACGCTGCGGGGGGCGTGGCTGAAAGTGCCAGAATCGGAAGCAATCCCCCTGGAAGAAGGGGAGTATTTTTTGTTTCAACTTGAAGGGTTGGAAGTAATGGCGGATACGGGCGAACAAATTGGCAGGCTGGTAGAAGTGTTAGAGACAGGCGCGAATAATGTATTCCGTGTTGTCGGCCCCTATGGTGACGTGCTGCTGCCGGATACCAGAGAAGTGATATTGGATATAGATTTTGTTCACGGCCGTCTCACCGTTCACCTGCTGCCAGGGTTGTTGCCGGAATGAAACCCGGCCGGTTTGCCTTGCGTTCACCGTGATGATATGCTCATAAAATGCCCGATGTGAAGTATTGGTTGGGGTTTAACCTGGTAAACGGGATAGGCCCGGCAAAAGTCCAGGCGCTTCTGGATTCCTTTGGTTCGCTGGCGGCCGCCTGGCAGGCGACCGAATGGCAACTGGCTCAACTAGGTTTTGACCGGCGCACGATCCAGAACTTGCAAGAAACACGGGCGACGCTGGATTTGGAGCGTGCCTGGGAGCAGGTACAGGCCGCCGGCATCCACCTGATGACATGGGATTCGCCAACGTATCCGCGCTATTTGAAGGAGATACCGGCCGCGCCACCGCTCTTGTATGTGCAGGGTGAACTACAAGAAAGCGATCAACTGGCAATAGCGGTGGTGGGTACCAGAAGGTTGACAGCTTACGGCCGTCAGGTAACCCAAGATTTAGTGTCTGGCCTGGTGCGCCACAATATCACCATTGTCAGCGGGTTGGCGCGCGGAATTGACGCCGTGGCTCACAAAACGGCCGTAGAAATGGGCGGCCGAACCATCGCCGTTTTGGGTTCCGGGCTGGATGCCATTTACCCGGCCGAACATCGCCAGCTGGCGCAGCATATTGCCAATGGCCATGGCGCTCTCCTGTCGGAGTATGGGCTGGGTGTGCAGCCAGAAGCCAAGAATTTCCCGCCACGCAACCGCATCATCAGCGGTCTGTCAGTAGGTGTGTTGATTGTGGAAGCGGCCGAACGCAGTGGCGCATTGATCACCGCCAGCTTTGCTGCTGAACAAAACCGTGATCTGTTTGCCGTGCCGGGTAATATCAACAGCCCGGCCAGTAAAGGGCCCAACCAGTTGATTCAACAGGGGGCCAGGCTGGTGATGCGCGTGGAGGATATTTTGGAAGAGCTAAATGTGCATCTGGTGGCAGAGCAAACGGCCGTGCAGATGGCCCTGCCTGAAAGTGCTGAAGAAATAGCCCTCTATGCCCATCTATCCAGCCAGCCAGTCCATATTGATGACCTGAGCCGGGTGAGCGGTTTGCCAACCGGCATGGTGAGCAGCACATTGACCATTATGGAACTCAAAGGGATGGTTCAGCAGGTAGGCGGCATGAATTACATCCTCTGCCGCGAGCCAGACCCGGTGTATGAAATCGTTGAGAGTAATCCCCCACAAACATCCGATTTTTTAGAAAAACCGAATGTTTCAGATAATCTATGAAAATAATCATCTTTGCCGGTGGCTCCGGCCGCCGGTTATGGCCGATCAGCCGTCAGAAGTCGCCCAAGCAGTTTGAGCAAATTATTGGCGATCAATCTACCCTGCAACTGGCTGTGGCGCGGGTGCGCCATACGTATGGGGCCGCCAATATCTTTGTCTCCACGAATGAACAGTATGTGGAACTGGTGCGCGGGCAACTGCCAGAAATTCCGCCGGAACAAATTATTGGCGAACCGGCGCGGCGTGATCTGGCGGCGGCCGTTGGCCTGGCATTGTCCCATCTGGCACACCACACGGATCATGCTGATGAACCGATAGCGATATTGTGGGGCGATAATTACATGTCCCAGGTGGATAATTTTCTGGCAGTCATGGAAACGGCCGAACAGTTGTTAACCCAAAAGCTGGCCAGCATCCTGTTTATTGGTGAAACGCCACGATTTCCTAACGAAAACCTGGGCTGGATTGGCCTGGGGCCGGAGAAGGGGCGGATTCAGGGACGGCCGTATTATGGTTTTGCCTCGCTCACCTATCGGCCGCCGTTGGCCGACTGCCGCCGCATGTTTGCCGAAGGCACGCATGTATGGAATACCGGCTATTTTGTAACCACCATTGGCTTTGTGCAGTCGCTTTACCGGCAGCAGCAGCCGCAGCTGTGGGACAGGCTGAGCCAGATTCAGGCCGTTATTGGGCAGGAAAGTTACCAGGAAACGCTGCAAGCCATTTATCCGAACCTGGCAGTAATGAGCTTTGATGATGCTATTTTGCAGCATATGCCGGCTGATCAGGCATTGGTGCTGCACAGTGAAATGGGTTGGAGCGATCCCGGCACATTGTACGCGCTAAAAGAAGCCATAGATCCTGACCCCGCCGCAAATGTGACAAAAGGCCTGGTGCAAACGGCCGAAGCCGCCGATTGCCTGGTTTATAACTATGAGCCGGAAAAATTGGTAGCCGTAATAGGGCTGGAGGGGGTAATTGTGGTCAACACCGGCGATGCCCTGCTGGTGGTGCACAAAGATAAAATCCCATTGGTGAAGAAGATGGTGGATAGCCTGGACGGCACCGAACTGGAAAAATTTAGCTAGAGACCGGGGCATTTCTGCCCTTTCTCTCTTTTTATTATGGAAGAAATTATCGGTTATTGTTTTAAGTGTAAAGAGAAGCACCAGATGGCAAACCCGCAGGCGGAGTGGTCTTCGCACGGGGCGCCAGGAGTGCGGGGAAACTGCACCAATTGTGGCGGCACCATGTATAAAGCCATGCGATTGCCAGAACATGATACAGTGCCCAAACCGGAAAATATCAATCGAACCCGCAAAACAACCTTAAAAAAGGGCAGCAAGAAAACAGGCAAGAAGACGGCCGGTAAAGCGACTAAAACAAAATCAGCCCGGACGAAACGGGTGAAGCAAGCGGCCGTGAAGGAAACGGCCGCACCCTCCAAACCCGCCCCACGCCGCAGTGGCAAACTGGTAATCGTAGAATCCCCGGCCAAAGCCAGAACCATTGGCCGCTATTTGGGCAAAGGGTATACCGTCAAATCCAGCGTTGGGCACGTGCGTGACCTGCTCAAGTCCCGGCTCAGTGTAGATGTGGACAATAACTTTGAGCCGGAGTATCGCGTTTCCAATGATAAACGGGGCGTGGTGCGAGATTTGAAAGAAGCCGCTGCACGTGCTACCGAAATCTACCTGGCAACAGACCCTGACCGGGAAGGGGAAGCGATTGCCTGGCATGTGCGCGAAGCGGCCGAGATGGACCCGGCGCGTACCTGGCGGGTAGAGTTCCATGAAATCACCAAACCGGCTATCCAAAAAGCATTTGAGCAGCCGCGGGATATTGATATGAATCGGGTGGATGCCCAGCAGGCACGGCGCATTTTGGACCGATTGGTGGGGTATAAACTCAGCCCGCTGCTCTGGCGCAAGATACACGGCCGTCTTTCGGCCGGGCGCGTGCAATCGGTGGCCGTTCGGCTGGTGGTTGACCGTGAGCGGGAAATTGAACAATTTGTGGTGGAAGAGTATTGGACGTTGGCGGCCGAACTAAGCCAGCAATTCACAACCGGAACGCGGGTACGGCCGTCCTTCATTGCCAAACTGGTTAAGCTGAATGGTGAAGACCCCATTTTCCGCCAGCAAGCAGATGTGCAGCCCCATCTTGATAAGCTGGAAGGCGCTCATTGGGTTGTCGGTGAAGTACGCCTGGGCAAACGCACCCGCCGCCCGGCTGCCCCTTTTACCACCAGTACCTTGCAGCAAGAAGCCTCCCGCCGCCTGAGCTTTAACACAGATAAGACCATGCGCATTGCCCAACAACTGTATGAAGGCATTGATTTGGGCAGTGAGGATGGGGTGGGGCTGATCACCTATATGCGCACGGATAGCGTATCGGTTTCCGGCGAGGCGCAGACTGAAGCGCGGGACTATATTGGTAAACGATTTGGCTTATCGTATGTCCCCGTCAAGCCGCCGGAATACAAGACCAGAACCAAAGCAGCCCAGGAAGCCCACGAAGCCATTCGGCCTACGGCCGTGATGCGCACCCCACAGGATGTAAAAGAGTTTCTCAGCCGCGACCAGCACCGGCTCTACACCCTTATTTGGGATAGATTTGTGGCCAGCCAGATGGCCACTGCCCGTTATGATACGGTTTCAGCCGATGTCTGGGCTGGCGACCAATGGGTGGCTGCCGAGAAACGGCCGTACCTCTTCCGTGCCACCGGTTCCACCCTCGTTTTCCCCGGTTTCCTGGCGTTGTACGAGGAAAGCCGCCCGGACGACCGCCCCGACGATGGTGAAAACCAGGTGCCATCCACCCTAAAAGAGCAGGAGCAGCTCGATTTGCTGCGCCTGCTGCCAGAACAACACTTTACCCAGCCGCCGCCCCGATACAGCGAGGCCACACTGGTAAAAGCCATGGAAGAAAACGGCATCGGCCGCCCCAGCACCTACGCCAGCATCATCTCCACGATCCAGCAGCGTGGCTATGTAGACCGGGAAGATCGCCGGTTGGCACCCACAGAAACAGGCGCGGTGGTTAACGATTTACTGGTAGAGTATTTCCCCGATATTGTCTCCATAGATTTCACGGCCCGTTTGGAAGATGAATTGGACAAGATTGCAGAGGGCGCGCCCTGGGTGCCGGTGGTGGGGAGTTTTTATGGGCAGCTTGTGGAAAAGCTGGAAATTGCCAATGAGTCTATTCCTAAAATTGACGTGCAACGTGAGCATGAATATGTGGGGCGTGCCTGCCCAACCTGTGGCAATCCACTGGTGTATCGGGAGGGGCGATACGGCCGATTTATTGGTTGCAGCACTTTCCCCAAATGTCGTTACACCGAACAACTTGTCAAAGTGTTAGCCACCTGCCCTCGCGGCGGCCAGATTGTGGAACGCCGCAGCAAAAAGGGTAAGCTGTTTTATGGCTGCAACCGTTACCCGGATTGTGAATGGCGTAGCTGGTATAAACCGGTGACCGACAGTAACGGCCATTGTGATGGCGTGTTGGTGCAGGTCAGTGAGGCAAAAACAGATTGCGTGGCTTGTGCATTGAAGGAAAACGTGCCCGCCTGATCTGGCGGCAAATGATAGCGGCCGTCATCCTTCCCCTCTTGTTTGTTTTGGCTGCCTGCCAGGATATGCCGCCTACGCCCACACCGGCCACAACCATTGTGGCAGGCGCAGAAAACGCAGCCCTGCCTACCCTGAATCTGGCCGAACTATCACCGACAAATACCGCCACCCCCACACCCCCACCGGCTATGACGAATACGGCCGTGCCGCCAGCCACCGCCACTGATCCCCCGGTCAATACAGCAAATGCCAGCTCTTGTTTTTATTCTTACACCCTGATAGGAAGCTCAACGACGCCCAGCGCGGAACTTCTGCCCGGCACGCCATTCTGGCAAACATGGCGTGTGCGTAATGATGGCACCTGTGCCTGGGGCGCGGGTGCTGCCTGGGTTTTCACCAGTGGCGACCAGATGGGCGGGCCTGATCTCATCAGCTTGCCACCGGCCGGCCCAGGGCAGACAGTGGATGTAAACCTGGCGCTGGCTGCCCCCATGAACCCGGGAGCGTACAGTGGCATGTGGCAGCCGCAGATGGCCGATGGGTTACTTTTGCAGCCGCCATCCCCGGTGGAAATCCGGGTTGTGGCCGCAGCAACAACCAGCACACCAACTTCTGTGGTGGTGGCGCCCACACCGACGGCCGTGCCGCCCACCCCCACACCAACCCCAGTCATCTCCGGCTGGCGCGGCGAATACTTCAACAACCAGACCCTCTCTGGCACACCCGTATTAGTGCGTGATGATCCCGAAATCAATTTCACCTGGGGCACCGCCTCGCCGGGCGCAGGGCTGCAAAATGGCAACTTCTCTGCTCGATGGACGCGCACCATTTCCACCCCAGGTGGCGCCTATCGTTTTTTTGCCCGTAGTGAAGACGGCGTGCGCGTCTGGGTGAATGGCGCAATTCTCTTTGACGAATGGCACAATGGGCAGACGATTACCTATCAGGGTAACATCACCTTACAGCCAGGCCAACTGCTTGAGGTACGTGTGGAGTATTACCATGCAACAGGCCTGGCAAATGTGCGCGTTTGGGCCGAAGCCCAGACACAATTTCCCCAATGGCGCGGCGCTTATATGGCCGACCCTAATTTACAAGGGCAACCCGTCATTGTCCGAAATGACCCCGAAATAAACTTCAATTGGGGTGTTAACGCCCCGGCTGCCGGATTGCCTGCCAATAATTTTTCGGTGATCTGGCTGCGCACCTTCTCATTTGCTGCCAGTGGTTATCGTTTTCAGGCGATGGTAGATGATGGCATGCGTTTGTACGTAGATGATATATTGGTCATTGACGCCTGGCAGGATGGCACCGCACGGCAGGTTTCGGGCACGATCACGTTGGCGGCCGGTCAGCATGATCTGATAGTTACTTATTACGAACGGCACGATTCAGCCCAAATTCAAGTCTGGTGGGAACAAGTGGCTGGTTTTGAGTGAAAAAAGAACCATCTGCTTATTGGTCTGCCTCTGAGCCGGTGATAAGATACAGTCCATACGCAATGTGCAACTTTCTGTTCAATTTAATCGGGTAGGACGCATTCTCAACTGCGGCCGTTGGCAACCTCACATGCCAACTCCTCTCTGGTGAATATAAGGTTGCACATGGGATAATACAATCAATAATCGAGGAGTTACCATGTTGCTACTATTAAAGATTGAAGAGAGTGGTGCTGTCATTGGTGAAGTCAATGAGGCCGAAATGCGCTTCTTAGTGGATATGCTGGAAGAGGAATCGGCCGAAGATGCCGATTATTTTATCAATCAGGACACCATTGATATGCTGGAAGTGCGCGGTGGCGACCCGGAACTGATTGCTTTGTTGCGTCAGGCAGTGGGTGAGTCTGATGGGATAGAAATTACCTGGGAACCGGCTTAATAACCAAAGCCCGATGTCCGAAGCCCGACTCTGGGCTTTGGACTTCGGAATACCCCTGTCCATGCACTTGAAAGCGATATTGCAGCTTAAATGCCCCCATTGCTGCCAGGGGGCTGTTTTCCGAAAACCGTTTGTGATGCACCCCACTTGTGGCCAATGTGGGATCGTGTATGAACGAGAGCGCGGTTACTTTATGATGTCCGTCTTTGTGGGATATGTCATGGGCTTTTTTGTGGTCATACCGGCGATAGTCGTGATGTATGTGACCATACGGCCGACAATGACAGGCTATATCATTGGGGCGGTGCTGGCCCTTTTTCTGGCAATCCCCCTGATTTTTCATTATGCGCGGGTGATCTGGCTGCACCTGGATGAATGGATGGACCCCCGCCAGTTGCCATTGAACTGACGGGGGCATGCCCTCATTCCCTTGTTTGCTGCTTTTCCCTACTCACCTATGTGTTGTACCGTATCGCCAGACAGAATGGTCTCATCTCCTTCAACCTTCACGCCACCTATGGGCATAGCAGCCCCGTCATGATCCCGGAAATAGAGGGGTAGCCCTTCCGCAAAGTTTAGCGGGAATACGGCCGGGTCCTGCCGTTGATGGTGAATATGGATATGCGGTTCACTGGTATTGCCGGAATTGCCACATTCCCCAATCACCTGGCCTTCTTCCACATGATCGCCTGGGGCCACAGCCACGCTGCCCGGTTTTAAGTGGGCGATAACCAGATACGTCCCAGTTTCCAAATAGATAACCACATGATTCCCGGTTGGGGCCACATAATTGTTGGAGACAACCCCCGGTACTTCATCCGGTTCGCCGTCATGCGCGGTGGTCACCAGGCCGCTGGCTGGTGCCAAAACCGGAACACCGTAACAGCCATAATCTTCCACTTGGTTGCTGCCGGTCATATATGGTTCAACCAACAGGTCATAGGCCCAGCGTTGGTCAGGCGAGATGGCGTGATAATTGGTTTCCAATGTATCGCCACCCCAGGCAACCTTGAGTGGTACATCGGCCGGCAAGCGCACTGTGGCGGTTGGTGTGGTGGATGCCAGCGAGGCCGGAAAAGCCACGGGCCTGATCCAGAGAATGGCCGGTAACAGGCAGATAATGGCCAGGATTGAAGTTGTAATGAGCAGTTTGCTGAATCTTCTTTTGACGATGACATAGATGAGGATAACAATCAACGAAATCAATCCCAACAGGGGTGGGATAAATTGTAGTAGATACCAGGCAGTGATTTTGAGCATACCGCCCATTAGAAATAGAGCTAGAATCAGGAGCAGAGCGAGGAGCATGATGGTTAGTGGGAGCAGGCGCAGGATGCGCCAGAGGTGGGAGGAGGCAGGTGCGGGAGAAGGCAGTTGTTCATTTGTTTCTAATAGGGATGGTTCTATCATCTTTTGTCCTGTGGCTAAATCAGGTGTCGGTAATTTTGTTCATCGGCCGTAACCAATAACCACATTACGAAACGTGGCTGTTGGGGGTCGCATTGGAAAGGCACACGGCCGTGTGCCCAAACTCCCGCGCTTACTACCGAACATCTGTTTTATGGTACAATTCCCATTATTCACAACACAAGCCACGGATGACACGAATTTCACGAATTACCTCTCTAACAGACCTTCTTCAGCCCCCTTCGCGTCCTTCGCGGATCAAAACTCTGGAATAACCTATGACCGAAAACAAACTGGTTCTCATTGACGGCCACGCTCTGGCCTACCGCATGTTCTTCGCCCTGCCCATCGAAGCGTTCAGCACCAAAGCTGGCGAACCGACCAACGCCACCTACGGCTTCACCCGCACCGTAGTGGACTGCATCCTTGGCGACAACCCGCCGCAATACTTTGCCGTCAGCTTTGACGTGGGCGCCACCTTCCGCGACGCCCTGTTCACTGAGTATAAAGGCACCCGCGAGCGGATGCCGGACGAACTGGCGCAACAAATTGAGCGCATCAAGGAAGTGATTCGGGCGATGAATATCCCCATTTTGGAGTTGGATGGGTATGAGGCGGATGATGTGTTGGGCACCATTGCGCAGCAGGCAAAACCACTCGGTGTACCTGTTCACATCATCACCGGCGACCGGGATTTATTGCAACTGGTGGACGAGAATACCCGCGTGGAACTGCCGCCGCGCAAAGGGACAGACCGGCCCGAAATTTTCGATGAACAGGCGGTGATGGCTTATTGGAAGGTACGGCCGGATCAAGTCGTAGATTACAAAGCATTGGTTGGTGACACCAGTGACAACATCCCCGGCGTGGCCGGTATTGGCCCCAAAACGGCCGCCAAACTGCTGCAAGAGTACGACACCCTGGACGGCATCTATGCCCACATTGAGAACATCAAAGGTTCCAACCAGAAAAAACTGCTGGAAGGCAAAGAGAGCGCCTATCTGAGCCAAAAACTGGCACGGATTGTAACCGACGCGCCTATTAGCCTCGATCTGGACGCCTGCGTGGCCCATGATTTTGATGTGAACGCGGTGCTGGAGATATTCCGCGAACTGGAATTTCGTTCGCTGACCAGAGATTTGCTGGCGCGGGTGGAAGCGGCTGAAGATATTACCGGCCCCAGCGAAACGGCCGTGCCCACCCATACCATCATCGTGCAAACCGAGGCGCAGTTGGCCGAACTGGTAGCCCAGTTAAACAGCGCCAGCCTGATTGCCTTTGACGTGGAAACGACGGGAGTGGACGAAACCAGCGCCGAGTTGGTGGGCATTTGCCTGGCGGTCACGCCGCCGACCGCGTATTACATCCCCGTCGGCCATCTGGCGCAGCCCAAACAGAGCGACAGTGGGCAAATGTCCTTGTTTGCCAGCGCGCCGGAACTGGCGGCGGGGCAGTTGCCCTTACAGAGGGTGCTGGACGCGCTGAAACCGGCGCTGACCAACCCGGCCATTGGCAAGGTGGCGCACAATGCCAAATATGATTACACGGTGCTGGATCGCTATGGCATCGCCGTCTCGCCCATTACCTTTGACACGATGATTGCCGAATGGCTCACCGACCCGGCAACCAAATACAAAGGGCTGAAAGAGCTCTCTTTTCACCGGCTGGGCATCGAAATGACGCACATTGAGACGCTGATCGGCAAGGGCAAAAATCAGCGTATTTTTGCCGAAGTGCCCATCCCCGAAGCAGCCCCGTATGGCGCGGCCGACGCCGATATGACGCTGCGGCTGGTGGAACCGCTGCAAAAAGAGGTGACAGAGAAGAATCAGGATCGCATTATGGCGCTGGAACTGCCGCTGATTCCCATTTTGTCGGCGATGGAGCAGGCGGGCATTGGGCTGGATGTGCCCTTTTTGCGGCGCATGTCGCAAGATTTGGATGCGCGCCTGCTGGCATTGGAACGGGAGATTCACGAGATTGCCGGGGAGCCGTTCAACGTCAATTCCACGCAGCAGTTGAGTGATGTGCTGTTTAAGAAGCTCGGATTTCCGGTGGAGGGGCTGAGCAAAACGAGCAGCGGTTTCTATAGCACGGCCGCCAATGTGCTGGAAGAGTTGAAAGAAACGGAGCAAGAGAAAAAGTCGGGCATGGTGACCCGGTTATTGGAGTATCGGGAGTTGGGTAAGCTGAAAAGTACATATGTGGATGCGCTGCCGGGCATGGTGGGCAAAGACGGCCGTGTCCACACCAGCTTTCACCAGACCGGGGCCATCACCGGGCGCATTGCCAGCAGCGACCCCAATTTGCAAAACATCCCCATTCGCAGTGCGGTGGGGCAAGAAATCCGGCGGGCGTTTGTGGCCCGGCCGGGGCATGTCTTTCTGGCGGCTGACTATTCTCAGGTGGAACTGCGGATTCTGGCGCACGTGAGCCAGGATGAGGCATTAGTAGAAGCGTTCCGGCAAGATCAGGATATCCACCGGATGACGGCGGCGGCCGTGTACAACATCCCGGTGGAGCAGGTGACGTATAATCAGCGCCGCTTTGCCAAGGCGGTGAATTTTGGCCTGATTTATGGCATGGGCGCGTTCCGATTGGCGCGGGATTCAGAACTGACACTGGCGGAGGCAGAAAATTATATCAAAGGGTATTTTGCCCAGTTCCCTGGCATTCGGCACTATCTGGATGAGACGAAGGAGCAGGCCAGGCAGCGGGGATATGTGGAAACTTTACTGGGGCGGCGACGTTATTTCCCCGTTTTCAAGGGGACGATGACGGGGCAAAACCGGCAATCCTGGCTGCGGGCAGAGCGGGAAGCGGTGAACCACCCCATTCAGGGCACGGCCGCCGATATTGTGAAGGTAGCGATGATTGAGTTGTTTGCCCGGCTACGGCCGTACCGCGCCCAACTCCTCTTACAAGTTCACGACGAACTGCTGTTGGAACTGCCGGAAGACGAGGTGGAACGGGTACGGCCGTTGTTGGTAGACACGATGATGAATGCCTACCAACTGGATGTCCCGCTCAAGGTAGGTACCAGCACGGGCGTAAACTGGCTAGAGCTGAAAGATTGAGTGGGTTGGCAAGTAGCAGGTTGCAGGTGGCAGGTACCTGCCACCTGCCATTTGCAACTTGCCCCCAACGGCAAAATATCGCATGATAGACAACAAATGTAACGAGATGAGAGGTAAACCATGAGCAAACCAGCAGAAATTGAATTGGCACAGTTGAAAACGGCCGTGAAATACCTGATTGGCCTGCTAGAGGATGGCTCGCTTATTGCCCGTTATGATAAAGCCACCCGCCTTGAGATTGCGGTAGCCCTCAACCACTTATTGCACAAAGTAGAAGATCTGCCAGACACGGTGCCGGACCGTCTGGTGCAGGCAGCGGCCGTGCGTGCCGTGATTGAAGCCTCCGAAGGGTATTACGCTGCTGCCCAGGCTGAAATGCAAGAAAACCTGGAACTGCACATGCGCCAGGCCGAAGCCACTGCCAGCATACATGGGCATCTTCTCACCGAATGGGAAAAGGTCAGTGGCTCAGACCTGGAATATCAAGCCAGTTGCAAAACATGCGGCGGGTTTGTTTATGTCAGCCATGCCAGCACCTACAACCTGTTGCTGGATACTTGTGAGCGTATTCATATTGCCGATCCTGATGATTTATGAGCAGTAGACTGTGACTATTGCGGTGGGGCTGTTGGGAGCGTGTTGAAAACAGGCACGGCCGGCTTAATCGCCGCCGATACCAAATTCCGGCAGCAATAGCCGTTTTTGTGGGGGTGGCATTGTATTGTTACGGCCGTGATCTGAACCATTACCCATAACTCACCAACCCATTCCCCAATTTCCTCTGGCCTCTTAGTACCAGAAGGACGCTTTCCCCTACCTATTACCCACTTCTCCCGCACATCTTTCATACGTTGTTTAGCCAACTTGTGTTAACGTGGTGAATGCAATGGGCAGATCACACCTTATTATGGGGGCACCCGTAGCCGAACCGTTGATGATGGACCGATTGGTGACACCCCCAGTTAACCACCAGATCATTACATACCGGCTGTTGCGGGCCATTGGCGAATCGCTAGAACCGGAAGATGTGGCCTACCTGGCTGTTGATAAGGTGGCCGAATTAACCGGCTGGCCGACTGTAGCTATTCTGACTCCTAATACGGCCGGTATGATGGTGGTGCGAGCGGCTGTTGGTTCATTGCTCACGGACGTAGGGATTCACGGCCGTGCCTACCGCACCGGCGACACCCAAATGGTAGACAATCTCATAGGCGATTCGGACGAAGGCCCTTCCTACCAAAAAGTGTTTTCGGCCCTATCTATCCCCATGGTACGCACCCGGCGCCGGTTGGGCATCTTTAGTGTGGAAAATGATGAACCGTTCAGCCAGAGCGATGTTATCCTGGCCGAATCAATGGCCGAGGTTATTGCTTTAGCATTAGATCATGCCGAACTCTATGCTCAATCACAGCGGCGGCTGGCCGCACAAACCGCTCTTCAGGAGGCCACTGCCACCATTACCGCTTCTCTGGAACTGCCCGTTGTGTTGGGGCGGATTGCCGAGCAGATGTGCCGGGCTGTGGGTGCTACCAGTGCCTATATTTGTAGCTATGAAAGAGAGTTGAAAAGCTCCACCGTCCTGGCCGAATATGTAAGCCAGACGGCCGATCCATTAGAAATGACCTCAGACCTGGGTGTTACGTATTACCTGCCAGATGCTTTTCCCCAAGATATGGATTTACTGGATAAAGGGGACCTGGCAATTCGTTATGTGGGGGATGCTCACCTGCCAGATAGCGAACGTGCTCATATGCAGCAATATGGCGCACAAACGACATTAACGATTCCGCTGCAAATTGGCGGTGATACCATTGCCTATGCAGAAGTGTGGGACAGCCGCTGCCGTCGCACTTATCTGGAAAGTGAATTGGCACTTTGCCGGGGCATTGCTCAACATGCGGCCATCGCCCTGGAAAATGCCCGTTTATTTCAAGCGATTCAGGAGGAACACGGCCGTTTTCAGGCGCTTATTGCTGCTGATAATGATGGCATTCTCCTGGTGGGAACAGACGGCCGTATTCTTCTTATCAACCCGCCCGGTTATGCCTTGCTGCAACTTGATCATGCACCCGAATGTTGGATTGGGCAGACGATCCAGCATGTCATCGCCCAATTGCAAACACAGGCACCGCAGGCCGCGGAAATACTTGTTGCCGAAACCAATCGTATTACGGCAGGTGATGATTCAGCCACAGAGGGTGAATTTGAATTGCCGCCGCGCTCCATTCACTGGCGAAACCTGCCGGTAAAACTCGATGGACAGCCATTAGGTCGCCTGATTGTGCTGCGTGATGTGACCCAAGAACACGCGCTGGAAAAGATGCGCGAAGACCTGACCCACACAATGGTGCATGATTTACGGGGGCCTTTAACGGCCATTTCAATCTCATTGGAAGCATTGCAAATGATGGAGCGTTTGCCCGATGCTACGCCAGAACGTCGTTTGCTGGCATTAGAGCGTGCCAGCGGCAGCACCCGCAAATTGCTGGGGCTGGTTGAGGCCATATTAGAATTGAGCCGATTGGAAAGTGGGCATCTGGTGTTAAATCACCAGCCGGTTTCTCTGGCTATTTTGGTTGCCTGGGTGGTGGATGCACAACTGCCACTGGCCCGTGAGAAAGAAATAGATTTGATCTGCCAAATGCCGGAACAGTTACCCACAATCATGGCAGACCGTGGCCTGATTGAGCGTGTGCTGCAAAATCTGGTGGAAAACGCCTTGAAGTTTACACCACGCGGAGGGCAGGTTGGTGTTACCGTGCAGCCTGTTGTGGCAAACCCCCAATGGGTAACAGTTCAAGTGTGTGATTCGGGGGCGGGCATCCCGGTTGAGATGCAATCCCATTTGTTTGAAAAGTTTTCCAGAGGGATGCACAAGGAGCGAGGCAGTGGGTTGGGGCTATATTTTTGCCGGATGGTGGTGGAAGCGCATCACGGCCGTATCTGGTTGGCCAATAGCTCCCCCGCCGGTACAACGATTCAATTTACGCTGCCACTTTGCCCTGAATCTCTATAGGGCCAAATGGTTCTGGCTGGAAAACTTCTATTTCCTGTCGTTTGATCAATTCCAGCACAGCCAGTAGTGTGACAGAAAGTTCTATCCGGTTACTTTCGACAGACAATAAATCCCGAAATTGAAACGACTCCCCCTGGCGGGCACGGAACCGTAGCCGGGCCATTTGCCCTTCAATGGTGATGCGGCGGGGCTGCACCAGGGCTACGCTTTCTTCGCGGTTTTCCACGCGAGCCAGGACATCGCGCACGGCCGTGAGCAAACTCTCCACCGTCACCCCACTTAAATCCAACCGACTTTCCAGCCTGGGCGGTGGCGCAACCCGCAGGAAAGTACGCCATCCCTGCTCTTCCCGATTTTGCAGCCAGCGAGCCGCATCCTTGAATTGTTTATATATTTTTAGCTGGCGTACCAACGCTGCGGCCGGGTCTTCTTCTTCTTCCTCCTCACTCATGACCGGCGATTGGGGCAGCAGCGCACGACTTTTGATCAATACCAACCGGGCGGCCACCGCCAGAAAATCTATCAACTGCTCCATCCGGTTTTCTTTCATCTGTTCAATTTGCGCCAGATATTGGGCGGTGATCTGGACGAGGGAGACGGCCGTAATGTCCAATTCTTGCCGCTCGATTAGATGCAGCAGCAAATCCAATGGGCCGGTAAAAACGGGCAGAGCAATCTGATATGGGTTCGGCATATATCAAAACAAAAATGTCGCCACCACAGCAACAGCAATGAGAATCAAAACAAAGAGCGCCAGCAACAAGAATAACTGCTGATCTTTTTGCTTTTGGGCTGCCCGGCGGCGGGCTAACTCTTGCAGCCGTGCCTGTTCTTCTGCCATCATCCGCGCCATGCGTCGTTGCGAATCTGCTTCTTCCTGCGCCTTGATCTCTTTTGACCAGGCCATCTGCTCTTGCAGCCGGTCGGCTGTTGTCTGGGCATAGCTCTTTTTCAGCAATTGCAAAATGTCCATCGCCGTGCCGCACTGTTTACAATACTCATCCCCGGCCCAATTGGACGTGTGGCATTTATCACAAATGCGCGAAAGGGCTGTGCCACAGTCGCCGCAAAAAGGTTGCTCCTGGCGATGATAGGCGTGGCAACTGGGGCAAATGTGCCCTTCCAGCAGAAATTCGCTGCGGCAGGCAGCACAGGTAATGTGACGGCCGTGCTGCCGAATATCAATGGGCGCCAAACAGTTGGGGCAAGCTACTTCAGTCAACATATCCGTAATCGGTTATCCATCATCGGCCATCGGTAAGAAACCTTTCGCGCCCATACGTCTGCGTGTACCTGCGCGTCCTTCGCGGATCATTGCCGTGGCCGCATAATGCAATAAACAAAACCATTCATCTGAATCAACTCTTGGGTTTCATACCGCTGCCCGATCATATCCAAAACGGGCGGTGGGTAAAACTGCGCTCTTAATACGACTGTATCAAATGTCTGTGCGTCTAGCATGGCTAGCATTTCGGTCAGATCAACCTGGTTGTTATTATACAGGTTCAGCAGTTGTGTGGGATTGGTGATCACGTCCCGGCCAATGTAAAAGTTGAACCCGGCATCTTCGGCAAAAGCGGCCGTTCCCCCCTGGGCTATAGCGGCGGCGATGGCTTTACCGGCGGCCGTATCGGCGGCATTGGGCGGCCGTCCCAGCAAAGAAACCCCTGCCGCATCTACATACGGAATTATTTCTGGCGGGCGGGGTGCAGAACAGGAGGTTTGGGGGGCAATGTGTACTGCGGTGGGTTTGCCCAGGGCGCGGGCGACGGCCGTGAGCGTGGGCGTGTGCGTGGGCATATGAAACAGCCGGTTTGCCTGCCACAAAAACAGGAGGGGAATAATCAAAAGTGCCAGGGGATAGAGCCAGCGGCCAAATGGAAAAGAGGAAATGGAACGCGGATGGATGCGGATGGACGCGGATTTTTCTGGATTAACCTCTGCGCTCTCCGCGCTCTCTGCGGTTTGATCCTTTTGCAGATAGTTCAGCAAACGGCCGTAAGCCAACCCGGTGAGTATACAACTGGCAGCGATGGCCGTGGCAAAATAAGATTCCCCCGCCCCCCATTTGCCGGCCGTCACGCTGTTCACGGCCGCCACCACAAACCAGATGGAATAGGCCGAAAGCCGTTCAAAATAAAGCTGGTAAATGGCATAACACACGGCCGCGACCACCAATAATGTGTGCAAATTGAACCACTGCCGGTATAAGCCCTGCGCCTGCCCCGGCACAAACGGGTTCAAATTGGCGGTGATGGTATTCAAAAACCAGTAACCATCCGTCGCCCAATTGATCCATAAAAAGATGATGCCTGTGACGGCCGCAAACGGCACGGCCCACAAAATAGCCCGCTTGGGGTTACGAATAAACAGGAAGATAAACACAGCGATGACGGTGGCATAGGCCAGTTGTTTGGTGTATCCGGCCGCCAACAGCAGCAGCATGACGATGAGCAGCCGTTTGGGGTAGGGTCGGCCGTCCTGCTCCTCCTTGTCAATGGTGATAGTCAGCCACACGACGGCCAGCGTCTCCAACATCACCATAAACATATGCTGCCGGAACAACGCCCCCACATGGTAGACATAGTTGGAGGCCAGAAACGCCAGCCCCACGAGCGCGGCCAACCACCAACGCCGGATGTGCCGCTGCACGCCATAGCCAATGGCTGCGGCCGTGACCAGCGTGCCCACAAATGAAACCAGCCGCCCCGTCCAATACTGTGGCCCAAAAATCAGCACCAACGGGGCTACCACAACATGGAAAAGTGGCGGATAGTTGGAGGAGTAAAACGGGTATTGGTCATTATCCCGGTACGGCCACTCCCCCTGGCTAAACAACACCGTATCCATCAATTCAAACCCTTCGCCCTGGTCATAATCAAATGGAAAACGGAAAAGCTCCACCGCATAAATGGTGTACACCACCAGATAGCCTACAAATGCGGCCAACGCCAGCCCGATCAACAGCCAGGCAACGGCCGTGATCACCTTTTCTAACCGGCCACCGGCCACCGGCCACTTGCCACCTGCCACCTGCACCTGCTCACTCATGCCGGCCGGTCTCCCAATGGCAAGAGCGTCAGCCCCACCAACACCGCCAGCCCAGCAACCACCATCGCCTGTTTCTGAGCCGGGCCAATGCCCTGATACTGCCCGGCGCGTAGGAAATCGAGGGCAAAGAGAGCAAAGACGGCCGCCACCCCCACCCCGATAAATAAAAGTCCTAATTGTCGTTTTGTCATAATCACCAATAACCACCAGGAATTGGAAAGCCCTCATTTTAACAAAATCAGATTCAACAGCCCTGCAATTCTTAATGCAATCGGCAATCCCCTTGTGGAAATGGTATTTCCACCCGTTTGTGTCAGATATCCGCTCTCTCAATAAAATCGGATGTCTGGCTGCAACTCAATTTGGAACTATTGCCGCCATGCCGTAAAGTTATACTGGCAAAGGGCATAATCTGGTATCTTTCCTTTTGGTTGCAAGTGGCAAGTTGCAGGTGACTTTTGCCAGAGTAACTTGCCACCAGATGAAAAGCAAGTTTGTGGCCCTGCCGTGTATAAACTTGAAATTTGGCATGGTTCATAAAGCGGAAGTTGTCCTTTACAAATTATGGAACGATTTTGCAAATCGTTCTCTGGACGATTTGCAAAATCATCCGACAAAGTGCCAGGCTCATTTCTTGGATTTCTGAACCATGCCTGAAATTTTTATAGGAAAACCAACACAATGAAAATCAAACCAACTCTCATTTTTGATGGTGATTGCGGTTTTTGAGAAAAGTCGGCGCGTCTGGTGCAGACGTGGTCAAAGGGCCGGGTAGCTATTTCCCCCTGGCAGATGATACCAGAGCAGATGACAGCGTTGGGGCTGTCGGCCGTAGACGGCATGGCGCAGGTCTGGTTTGTGGATGCTGACGGCCGTCTAAGTGGTGGCGCAGCGGCCGTAAATGACGCCTTGCGCGATGTGTGGTGGGCACGGCCGTTCACCTGGCTCTATCCTTTACCGGGAATCAAACAGGTAGAAGATTGTGTGTACCGATGGGTCGCTGCCAACCGCTACCGCCTGCCCGGCGGCTCGGCCCAGTGCCAGATCGGTGATGAGGTGATGAGGTGATTTTGCAGTCTCCTGGTCACCTTACCCAAATATTCAAACACCCAAACACTCAGACACTCAAACACCAAAACACCCGTCATGGAATCCACGCGGGGAGGATGCCATTTTCCAGCAGCCGTGTTACGTTTCCGGTGCTGACTTCAATGAGGGCAATTCCTGGCGCGGCCGCCGGGTCGGCCGTGTCGAAGCGTTGGAAGAGTAAGTAACGGCCGTCTGGCGACCAGACCGGCGGCCCATGATGAATGGTGAGCGATTCCGTCAACGGCCGTGCTTCCGTTCCGTCTGCCCGCATCAGCCAAAGCTGCCGCCCCGCATTCGTCTGCGCCGGCTTACGGCCGAAGGCAATCCAGTTCCCATCCGGCGACCAGGCCGGGTTTGCGTCGTCCACCTGGCCCATCTGGCTGAGTAAGGGGTACCACACCTGATCGGTATTGCCGAGATAGAGGTGGATGGCTTCGGCAAAATCATGGCTATGTTCTTCGTGGCTGGTCTGGTTTTGGTCGCCATGATAAACAACCAGATCAACATCGCTGAACAAAAATTGGGGGAGCGTGGGATGCCATACGGCCGTGTTGCCCAACACATTCGTCAGCCGCTCTTGTGTGCCCGCGCCAAAAGCGTAGAGGCCCATCTCCTCGGTGAGCGGGTCAGCATAACTGAGCCATTGCCCGTCGGCGGAGATGGCAACATTTTGGCTAACGGCCGTTTCATCTGCCAGCACCGTCACCGACTCCCCCGTTTGCGTATCCAGCCACCAAAGGCGGGGGGTGTTCCCTTCGCGCCGTTCGTAAATGAGGCGACGGCCGTCTGGGTGCCACACCAGCGGCCCACAAATGGCCTCAGTACAGGTGAGCATCTCGCGGTGGTTGTCAGCGGCACGGCCGTTCCAATCGAACAGCTTGATCGTACTGCTGTCATCACTGTTTTTGATGGTGTAAGCAACGGCCGTATGCGTTGGCGACACGGCAAAATGCAGCACATCCTCTGTTTCAAAGGTCAACGGCGTCACCTTCTCGCCGGTTGGCGCATTGGTTAGAAAAAGTTGCCACACCCCGTTGGCGTCTTCACGCAAGAAGGCGATTGGCGGCAGGCGCGGCGGCAGCGTTTGCCGCCCGGTGAACTGGTTATAAAACGTCACCAGGATCACGCCCAGAAAAGAGACGAGGATGAGCAACGTCACGGCCGTTGTAATGGCCCGCCCCCACTTGCCCGGTTTACCCGTCTCTTCAACCTCATCCGATTCCCATTCTGCCATGCGGCAATGCTACCTCATCCCGCTTCAATCAAGTATAGTTATGCCCATCACCTAAGTAAGTATTCAGTTTCCACGAGAAACGGCCGATAACCGTTTACCGATGACCGCTCACCGACCTGGAGATAAAGTGATGAAATCAACAAAAGGGCTGCTCATTCTGGCGCTGGTTTTGATCATGGCCTTGTGGGTGGGGCAGATGGGACGCCGGGTCACGGCCGTGACCCCCACCGGTTCTGCGCCACCCACCTATCTGCCACTTGTTACCAAACCCGGCACACCCCCACCACAAATCGCCGGCTGTAACATCTTCCCTGCCGATAACATCTGGAACACACCCATTGATACATTACCCATCCACCCCAACTCCGACACCTTCATCAACACCATTGGCGCAGACACCGGGCTGCACATGGATTTCGGCTCCGGTTTGTGGGATGGCGGCCCCATCGGCATCCCCTTTGTCGTCGTGCCTGGCAGCCAGCCAGAAGTAACCGTGGAGTTCGTCTGGTGGCCGGAGCAAAGCGACCCCGGCCCCTATCCCGTCCCGCCCGATGCGCCCATTGAAGGTGGCCCCGATAGCGACGGCGACCGGCATGTGTTGGTGCTGGAACAGGATAACTGCATCCTCTACGAAATGTACGCCGCCTATCCACAGCAAGATGGCAGTTGGGTGGCGGGCAACGGTGCAGTCTATGACCTGAATGCCCATGCCCTACGCCCCGATGGCTGGACTTCGGCCGATGCTGCCGGATTGCCCATCTTGCCCGGACTGGTGCGTTATGACGAAGTGGCAGCCGGTGAAATTCGCCATGCCATTCGCTTTACCGTGCCTGAAACCCGCGAGGCGCATTGGTGGCCCGCCCGCCACGACGCTTCTGCCCTGACCGGGGCGCAATACCCGCCCATGGGCTTGCGCGTTCGTTTGCGGGCCGACTTCGACATCTCCGGCTACTCGCCCCACGCCCAGGTCATCCTGCAAGCGATGAAAACGTATGGCCTGATCCTGGCCGATAACGGTTCCGCCTGGTATGTCTCCGGCGTGCCGGATGAGCGGTGGGATAATGACGTACTGCATGAACTGGATGATGTCACCGGCTCTAATTTTGAGGTGGTAGATGCCTCTTCGCTAATGATTGACCCGGATTCCGGACAGGCACACCAGCCCTGAACAAACGCGGAGGCGAGGCTGGAGCCGATCAGTGGCCGGCTACAGCCTCGCCCCCATCTTTAGAGAGGTTTATGACGGCCGTACAATCATTCGATGTCATTGTTTTAGGGGGTGGCCCCGCGGGCATCGCCGCGGCCGAGCGGGCGGCGGAATTGGGGGCAAAAACGGCGCTGGTAACGCAAGATTTTGTGGGTGGCATGGCCGCACATGATGGGCCGATTCCGGTGCGCACGCGGGCACATGCGGCGCGGCTGGTGCGCGAGGCGCAGCAGTTGGTGCGGCAACTTTCTGAATAGTCTGAGCTGCCCTGGCAATGGCTGGCTCGGCATGTCAGGAGACGAGGCGCTAACAAAATGCTAACATGAGATGGGTATGATTACGGCCGTTATTTTCCACATGCCCAGTTTTCAGGAAAATAACCTGGCTGTGGCCGGTTTCCAACCGTGCCATGAGACATCATCAATCTGTATAGAGAGGGAAGACAAATGACCACAGAAGAACAAACCACAACCGATTCTTATCACTTCAAAGCCGAGATCAAACAAGTGCTGCACATCCTGGTCCATTCGTTGTATCAGGATCGGGAGATTTTCCTGCGCGAACTCATTTCCAACGCTTCCGACGCGATGACCCGGATGCAGTTTGAAATGCTCACCAATCATGATGTGCTGGACCCGGACGCCGAACTGGCGGTGCATATTGATGTGCCTGAAGTGGCCGAAGGGGAACCGAAGCAGATCATCATCCGGGATAGTGGCATTGGCATGACCAAAGAGGAACTGGTGCAAAACCTGGGCACCATTGCCCAGTCTGGGGCGCGGGAATTTCTGGCAAAGATGGCCGAGGGGGCCAGTTTTGACGCCAACGATTTGATTGGGCAGTTTGGTGTGGGCTTCTACTCCGTGTTTATGGTGGCGGATGAAGTGCGCGTGGTGTCACGCAGTTACAAGAAGCGGGCCAAAGCGGCCGCCTGGGTGTGTGATGGCAGCGATGTGTTCCGCGTGGAACCGGCCGAGAAAGAAGACCGCGGCACGGAAATTCACCTCACCCTGCGCCCAGATGCGGCCGAGTTTGCCAATGAATGGAAGTTGAAGCAGATCGTCAAGAAACATTCGGACTTTGTGCGGTATCCGATTTATGTGGGCGAGGGGCAGGCCAACCAGCAAACGTCGTTGTGGCGGCAACGGCCGTCAGACATTCAACCGGACGCTTACCGGGACTTTTACCGCCAGATGACGATGGAATTTGAAGAGCCGCTGCTGACGGTGCATTTTTCGACGGATGTGCCCGTGAGCCTGAACGCCCTGTTGTTTGTGCCGGGCAAACGGGAGCCGGGCATCCTGGCTTCGCGTAAAGAGCCGGGCGTGATGCTCTATTCTCACAATGTGCTCATTCAGGAGTATTGCACCGATTTGCTGCCCGCCTGGCTGCAATTTGTGGATGGGGTGGTGGATTCCGAGGATTTGCCGCTGAACGTCAGCCGGGAAACGGTGCAAAATAACCGGCTGATGGCCCAGTTGGGCAAGACCATTCGCGGGCGGCTGCTGCGTGACCTGAAAAAAATGGGGCAGGATGACGCCGAAAAGTATGAGAAATTCTGGGGCGAATTTGGCCGTGCCTTCAAGGAAGCGGTGGCTATTGACCCGACGGCCAAAGAGGAGGTGCTGCCGCTGTATCGTTACCAATCGTCCAAATCGGACGGTAAGTTGATTTCGCTGGATGCGTATGTGGAGCGGATGGCGGAGGGGCAGGAGGCGATCTATTTTGTGCTGGCAGACACGGCCGTTGCTGCCGGCCACAGCCCCCATTTAGACCCGTTCAAGGCGCGTGGCCTGGAAGTGTTGTATTGGACTGACCCGCTGGATGCGCTCATCAGCGCCATGTTGAGTGAGTATAAGGGCAAGCCGTTTCGGAATGTGGATGAGGCGGATATGGAACTGCCAGACACGGCCGTAGCCGAACCGGAAACCGATGAACCCGCCCCCATCGCCGAGCCAGATTTGAACCGTTTCATCGGCGCCTGTGTCACCACATTAGGCGAGCGGGTGACAGAAGTGCGCGTTTCCAAAGTTCTCAAGGACAGCCCGGTGCGTCTGGTTTCCCCCAAAGACACCCAAAACAAGGAGATGCACCGCATCCAACGGCTGCTGGATAAAGAATATGAAGTACCGCGCAAAATTTTGGAGGTCAACGGCCGTCATCCTCTCATCGCCAACCTGTCCCAACTTGCCACTCAGCAGCCCAATGCGCCGCTGCTGACCATGAGCATTGAGCAGTTATACGCCAACGCCCTGATACAGGAAGGGCTGCACCCCAATCCAGCCGATATGTTGCCCCGCATTCAAAACATTTTGGAGGTAGCCGCCGCCCAGGCAGTACAGTAAACTTAAGCCATAGGGCAGGCATTTGAGCCTGCCCTATGGAACAAGTATGTCTGGGCAAGAATCCCCACAACAACAACTCCAGCAACTGCGACGTGAACTCAACCGCGTTCAGGCTGAAATTGAGAACGCCGAGGCGGAACTGATCAACCTGGAGGAAGATTTACGCGCCTTTGAGTTTGAGTTTGAAGCCAATGTCGGTTATCTGGTGGAGCAGTTGACACAGCTAGAAGCGGAGGTTAACGACTACTTACAGCGCATCAAAATTCTGCGCACCGAAAAAACATTTGGCGAAGGCTACCGCACCGTTGAAGACCAGTACAATACCACCTGGAACATTCCGCGCCAGGAAACGGCCAAAAAACAGCCCCCTAAACCCCCGCCGCTCACGGCCGCACGTCTAAAAAAGCTCTACCGCGACCTGGCCCGCCGGTATCATCCCGACCTGGCCGTAGACGAAGCGGATCGCGCTTACCGCACGGCAAAGATGACGGCTATCAACGATGCCTATAAAGCAGGCAGCCTGGTGGAGATGATGGCGCTGGCGGAGGAGAAAGAGGCGGCGCCATTGGTGGGGGCGGGGACGCAGAAGGGGGAAAGGGGAATGGCAACGGCCGTGCCCGTTCCCCAAACCGATAACGACCTGGTAAAAGTTCTTTCTCAAGAACTAGAACGCCAGCGCCTGCACCTCTTTCAAGTGCAGAATGCGTTACAAAATTTCCATAACCGGCCCATGGTCGCCCTGGCGCTAGAGGTACAATTTGCCCGCCAGCAGGGGCGCGACCTGCTGGCCGAAATGGCCAAAGAGACCCAACGCAAAATCGCCCGCAAAGAAGTAGAGCGCGATATGATTAAGTCACAGTTTGATAATATGCAATAAATTTTCGTTCGGAGGAAGCGATTCATCGCTAGAAAAGGGCGATAAATCGCCGACCACAAACCTGGAGCAGCCATGTTCACAAATAAATTCAAACAACGTGTGATCACCAATGAAAAGGTAGGTAATTCTGTTCCCCGGCGCGGCAACAGGTTTACGCGGGCGCTGGCGATTTTATTCCTGGCGGCCATTGGCTGGCGCATTAGTGGCGAATTGCCTAATTTGCATAAGTTCATCATTGTTGGCGCGCCACATACGTCGAATTGGGACTTTATACTCTTCCTGGCAACCGCCACCGCCTTAGGGGTACGGGCCTCTTGGATGGCCAAACATTCCCTCTTTCGGGGGCCAATGGGGCCCTTATTCCGCTGGATGGGAGGCGTTCCCATTGACCGGCGCGCCGCACATGGAGTGGTGGGTGAAAACGTGCAGGCATTTCAGAAGATGGAAGATCTGATTTTGTGCATCACCCCAGAAGGCACCCGGCAGCGGGTGCGTGAATGGAGGTCCGGCTTTTATCAGATTGCCATGCAGGCTGGTGTGCCGGTGCAGTTGGCCGCATTCGATTATGGGCATAAGGTGGTTGATTTGGGGCCGATCATTGAACCGTCCGGGGATTATGAGAGCGACCTGATGCGCATCAAGGCGCATTATGCCCCGGTACGGCCGCGACACCCCCAACAAACCTGGCACAAATGAGCATGAGAAATAGTTAATCCATGGGCTATTTTCTCGCCCGAATAATAGCTCACCCGTACAATCACGGCACTTAGTAACCGTGCAGTAATGATGTAATTTAGTAATTAGCCGCTTCAATTACTTAATTACCCAATTACCCAATCGCTAACTTATTTGCAAACGATCACTTAACATGTGGGAACGTGGCGGGTAAAACGTGGCCTGAAATCCGGTTCCCGAAAACCGATTACCGAAAACTGATTACCCCTAACCGGTAAGAAAGCCAGCCGGAACGGCCGTGTCCGCTCCGGCTTTTATTTTGTTTATGCAAAGGAGTGAAAATCAATGAACTTAATGAAAAGAAATTGGTGGATTGGGCTGCTGTTGTTGTTCAGCCTGATTCTGGCAGCCTGTGGCCCTTCTGCCCGCAGTGGGGATGCCCAACCGGACATGCCGGGTGTTGAAGGCAGCGAAGAAGAAGCGGCACATGATGATGATACGGCCGTTGGCGAAGAAACCACCACAGAAGAGTCCGAAACAACCAGCCATTCCAGCACAGGTTCCACCACCACCGCCAGCGGGTTGGAATACATAGAGATTGAAGCCGGAACCGGCCCCCAGCCACAGCCCGGTGATATGGTAGCCGTGCATTACACAGGCACACTCGAAGATGGCACCGAGTTTGACAGTTCCGTTGGCGGCGAGCCGTTCCGCTTTACGTTGGGGCAGGGGCAGGTCATCCCCGGCTGGGACGAAGGCATTGCTCTGATGAACGAAGGGGGTAAAGCCCGGCTGATTATTCCCTCAGAACTGGGTTATGGCCCATCCGGCAGTGGCCCCATTCCGCCAGACGCCACCTTGATTTTTGAAGTGGAATTGGTAGAGGTAACGCCCACGCCCAAACCAACCGAGATTGCCGAAGAAGATATCACCACCACCGACAGCGGTTTGATGTATTACATCTTTGAAGAAGGAGATGGTGATGCGCCGCAAGAAGGTGATATGGTTTCCGTAGATTTCCAATTGTGGCTGGCCGATGGCACATTCCTGGATTCAACCATTGATCGTGGCACACCCTACACCTTTATTCTGGGCAGCAACAGCTCATTGCCGGGGCTGGATGAAGGGCTTTTGTTGCTGCGTGAAGGGGGCCGGGCACAACTAACACTGCCGCCGGAACTGGCTGATGGCAGTGGGGCGACCTACGTGTTTGAGATTACATTGTTGGAGACACAAGAAGCGCCAAAACCTACGGCCGTAGACGACGCCGACTTCACCGTAACCGACAGTGGCCTGAAGTATTACACCATCACCGAAGGCAGCGGCCCCACCCCGCAGGCTGGTGATACTGTTTCCTTGCACTACACCCTCTGGCTGGAAGATGGCACGATGATTGACTCATCCGTGCAGCGCGGTTTGCCATTGGATGTAGTCATTGGCTCAGGTGGTACTATTCCCGGCTTCGAGGAAGGATTGATGCTGACCCCAGCAGGTGGCAAAGCGCAAATTATTGTTCCTCCGGCGCTCGGTTATGGCGAAGCGGGCGGCGGCCCCATCCCCCCCAACGCTAACCTGATTTTTGAGATTGAACTCCTGGAAATTACACCAGCACAGTAAGCAGTAATTGGGTAATTGGGTAATTACGTAATTGCCTAATTACCTAATTACCCAATTACCTTTATATCTCCCCTCTCGCCAAAACCCCTTTCACTTCAGCAATCGCCTTCGTCACCTCAATTTCACGGGGGCAGGCGTTGGTGCAGTTGAAGTTGGTGCGGCAGCGCCAGACGCCAAATGAATCCCCCACCACCTTGAGCCGCTCTTCAGCCGCCTGATCGCGGCTGTCAAAGATAAAGCGATGTGCCTGCACAATGGCCGCTGGCCCCACGTAGTTGCCATTGGCCCAAAAGCTGGGGCAGGAGGTAGTGCAGGCCGCGCAGAGGATACATTTGGTGGTGTCGTCAAAGCGGGCACGGTCTTCGGGGGATTGCAGGAATTCACGGCCGTCGGCCGGCAAATTGTCGTTCACAAAATAGGGCAGCACCGAGCGGTAGTGGGCAAAAAATGGCTCCATATCCACCACCAAATCTTTAATCACTCGCAATCCTAAAACGGGTTCTACCTGGATTTTGGCCTGATCGCTGCCCGCTTTGGCAATGCGCGACACCAACGTTTTGCAGGCCAGCCGGTTGGCGCCGTTAATGCGCATGGCATCCGAGCCACACACCCCTAATCCACAGGAGCGGCGCAGCGTCAATGTGCCATCCTGTTCCCACTTGATGCGATGCAGCAAATCCAACACCGAATCAGTTGAGTTCGCGTCTTTCAGCGTATATTCACCCCACCAGGGTTTGCTATCTTTTTCCGGGTTAAAACGGCGAATGCGAATTTGTACTTGCATGTTCTTCTCCGAAGTAAGCAGTAAACAGTGAGCGGTGAGCAGTAACCGTTCACTGCTCACTGCTCACTGCTCACTATCAATAAACTCTCTCTTTCGGCTGATACCGCCCCAACACCACCGGTTTGTAATCCAGCCGGTAGCTTTCGCCTTGGGCAAAACAAAGGCTATGTTTGAGCCATTGCTCGTCGTTGCGTTTGGGGTAGTCGTCGCGGGCATGGCCACCGCGGCTTTCCGTGCGGGCCAGGGCGGCCGTTGCCGTCACTTCGGACAGTTCTAACAAACAGCCCACTTCCCACGCTTCCAGCAGGTCGCTGTTGAACTGCTTGCCTTTGTCATCAATTTGCAGGTTACGGCCGTACTCCAACCGTAACTGCCGCAGTTCTTGCAACGCATTATTCATTAACTCTTCCGTGCGGAAGACGCCCACATTTGCCATCATCGTCGCCTGCATCCGCCGCCGCAGGTCATATGATTTCACACCACCGCTGCCATTGCGAATGCGCTCAAACTCCGCCATTACCTCGTTGGCCGCGTTTTCCGGCAGAGGCAGCAGTTCCGTTTGCTGACAATACTGCCCCATATGCACGCCGGAGCGACGGCCGAACACCACCAAGTCTACCAATGAATTGGTCCCCAACCGGTTGGCCCCGTGTACAGAAACACAGGCACATTCGCCAGCCGCATAGAGACCAGGCAACGGCGTGTTTTGGGCATCGAGGAGGACACGGCCGTCCACATCCGTCGGAATCCCCCCCATGGCATAATGCGCCGTCGGTTGAATCGGAATCGGCTCATGCACCGGGTCAATGCCCAGATACGTCCGCCCCAAATCCACCGTCTCCGCCAATTTCTCCTCGATAAACTCTTTGGTAATGCGGCGGCTGTCCCCCGCCTGCTCAAAGTAATAATTCACCGTCTCTGGCCGTACATCCAGATGCACGTAATTCTTGCCATTGATCCCCCGTCCCGCCTGAAGCTCCAGAAAGATCGCCCGGCTGACCACATCCCGGCTGGCTAAATCCTTAATCGTCGGCGCGTACCGCTCCATAAAACGCTCCCCCAGCCCGTTGAGCAAAATGCCGCCCTCGCCACGCACCCCTTCCGTTATCAGAATCCCCAACTTAAAAATGCCCGTCGGGTGAAACTGGAAAAACTCCATATCTTCCAACGGAATCCCCCGCCGCAGGCAAATGGCCGCTCCATCCCCCGTCAACGAATGGGCGTTAGACGTTACTTCCCAACATTTCCCCCAACCGCCGGTAGCAAAATGCACCGCCTTGCTGTGGAAAATGTGGAATTCGCCGGTACTGATTTGCACGGCCACCACGCCGCGCACGGTATTCTCCACCCGAATCAAATCCACCACATGATATTCGTCAAAAAAGGTGACGTTGTTCTTGATGCACTGCTGGTAAAGGGTTTGCAAAATCATGTGGCCGGTGCGGTCGGCGGCGTGGCAGGCGCGGGGCACCGGCTTGCCCGTCTCATTATTCGTATGGCCGCCAAAACGACGCTGCGAAATGCGCCCTTCTGATGTGCGGTCAAAGGGTAGCCCCATATGCTCCAATTCATAGACGGTCTCGACGGCCTCGCGGCACAATACGTCCACGGCGTCCTGGTCAGCCAGATAATCAGACCCCTTCACCGTGTCATAGGCGTGCCACTCCCAATGGTCTTCCCCATTGTTTCCCAGCGCCGCGCCAATACCGCCCAACGCCGCCCCGGTGTGGGAGCGGGTAGGGTACAACTTAGAAATAACGGCCACATTCGCGCTTTTGCTGGCATACAGGGCGGCCATCAAGCCGGCCCCGCCCGCGCCGACGATAACGGCGTCAAATGTGTGTGTTTTCACTTCTGCCATGTTGCCTCTTCCTCAAAGTTCGTAGTAGGCGATTTATCGCCGTCAATGGGCGATGATTCGCCCACTACAAACGATATTAAAACGATGCAATAGCAATGCCCGCCCAAATGATGGTCAGGATTGCAAAAACGAATAAAAAGCGATTGATCCAGAGGACAGCGCCGCGGTTATGGATGTAATCTTCCAGCACATTACGCAGGCCGTTAAAGCCGTGTGTGATGGCAAAAAAGAGCAGCAGCATGTCATACGCTTTCCAGCCCCAGGAACTCCACTGGTCGGCCACAAATTGCAGCGTCAGGTTTTGGCTGCTGTTGAGGACGTGTTGGATCATCATGTGGCCGACGGCCAGGATAAGCAGGGCTGCGCCTGACAGACGCATAAACAGAAAAGCGCGTCTTTCTAAATTGGAGGGCACAGCAACTTTACGATGGGTGAGACCGGTAGTTGTGGTCATGGTTTAACTCCTTTGGAAAGGTGGCGCGATTTTGCAAAATCGCGTTACGAGTTCAGGTAGTTGGCCAGGCTGGGAATTTGCCAGCAGGCGGCGCCTCGCTCTGTGCAGCCCTGTATCAATTCATTGAACATCAGCAGAGCGATGGGGATGAAAATGACAAAAAACAGCACCCAGACAATGGTGGCGCTGCGTGCCTGGTGTTTCCACAATTCCGGCTTGAAGTCCATGATGGTGATGCGGATACCGTTGAAGGCGTGGTAAAGCACGGCCGCCATCAGGGCGATTTCACCCAGAGCAAAGAGGGGATGTTTGAATAGCGCAATAGACCATTCATACAGTTGCGGGTAGAAGTTGGCGTTGGCCGTGTCCCAGACGTGCATGACCAGAAAAGCGAGGATGGCTAAACCGGAGATGCGATGGGCCATCCAACTGAGATGACCACTACGGCCGCGATAGCGAATACTTTCGCGTATGGTGAGTACCAGTGTAGACATTGTTTTCCTTCCTCTCAGAACGGTAATTGGGTAATCAGGTAATTGAGTAATTGGCTTAATTACCTGATCGCCCAATTACGCACTTACAGATAGTAAAGTGGACGTGATTATAGCAACGTTCTCTTTAGTGGGCAGGTATTTGGGTTTAAAAAAGGGCGGTTAATTTTTGGTGTATAATCCGGCCATGAAGTTGCGCCGGTATATGGCGCTTGTTACACTCCCCAATGACATGATACGCCCTTTCCATTTGCGCGATGTGGCTCTCGTACACCGGCTGAGTGAGCATGGTGTTTCGCTCCATACGGAGAGCGCCCTGACCCGGAATGTGAACCCGGTGCGAGGGGCGTTATTTGGTATTGTCGGTGGGGATTTTCCTACGTATGTTTGGAAATCGGAAAATCGGACGACGGCCGGGTTTATCCAGCTTGGTCTGGTGGAAGGCAGCCCGTTGGCGCAGATTTTGTTTGTGGGGGCGACGAATGACACGGCCGTACCAAATGACGACACGGCCGTGCCCCCACCCACTACACCGCCAGCTATCAATGAACAGGTGTGGCTGCCGCTGCTGGATCAGGCGGTCATCGAAGCCGGCCGTCGAGGGATCGTCAGTCTGGTGGCCGAAGTGGACGAATTGGGGCCAGAACTGCCCATTTTGCGGCGGGCGGGTTTTGTGGTCTATACCCGCCAGGATATTTGGGCCATTTCTGAGTTTGTGCCCCATAACGGCGCGGAATTGTTACGGCCGCGCCAGGAAGCAGATGACTGGGATATACAATTGTTATATGCCAATACGGTACCGCGTCTGGTGCAAATGGTGGAACCTCTGCCGCCGCCAGGCGAGGGCACAGGATGGGTGTTACGTGAAGATGGTGAATTAGCCGCATTTGTTCAGCTCCATGATGGCCCGGCAGCCACCTGGATGCGCCTGTTTGTGCATCCAAATGCCGAAGCCAGAGTGGAAGAAATTTTAACGGCCGTGCTGCACATCACCCCGCCCCGGCTGACACACCCCGTTTACTGCTGCGTGCGTCGTTACCAGAGCTGGATTCAAAACGCGCTGGCACGCACCAACTTCACCTTATGGGGCAGCCAGGCGGTGATGGTGAAGCATACTGTTCACCATGTGCAAAAATCGGCCGCCGATCTCTCGGCGTTATTGGAAATCCAACCCGTTTCCCCCACAACGCCGATGATGCGTAACTGGTATCCTCCGGTTACAAAAGACAAATCGTAGGGGCGAGGCAGGTGGGCCACAAGTTGTCCAGCATCATCAATCTTTTCCACCTGCCTCGCCCATCCCCCAATTATGAGTACATTGTCGGAACAACAAACCAAAGAAGATTTGCAACTCCTGTTAGCCATTCTGCCGGAAACAATTCGAGAACCAATTGAGCGACACGGCCGTGAAGCCGACCTGTTAGAAGTGGTTATGGATTTGGGCCGCCAGCCCACCGCCCGTTACGTGGATGGTGAAATCATCCTGCGCCAGAGCGAAGTGACATCGGCCGAGATTGCCCAGGTGATAGATGGTATTGGCGATTTTGATGACGATAACCGGGCTGGCATCACCCGCACCCTGCACCGCATCTCCGGTATTCGCAACCGGCGTGGTGATGTGGTGGGGCTGACCTGCCGCGTGGGACGGGCGGTGTATGGCACCATTGACATTGTCGCCGACATCATCGAAGAAGGGCACAGCGTCTTGCTGCTGGGCCGGCCTGGCGTGGGCAAAACGACCATGCTGCGGGAGATGGCGCGGGTGCTGGCCGAAAAACGGCGCGTCGTTATCGTAGATACCTCCAACGAGATTGGCGGGGATGGTGACATTCCCCACCCGGCGGTGGGGCGGGCGCGGCGGATGCAGGTAGCACGGCCGTCACGCCAGCACGAAACGATGATTGAAGCCGTGGAAAACCACAACCCGGAAGTGATCATCATTGACGAAATTGGCCGCGAGCAGGAAGCGGCCGCCGCCCGCACCATCAACGAACGGGGTGTGCAGTTGATTGGCACGGCGCACGGCAAGACGCTGGAAAACTTGCTGCTCAATCCCACCCTCTCTGACCTGGTAGGTGGCATTGAAAGCGTCACTCTGTCCGACGAAGAAGCCCGGCGGCGGGGCACCCAAAAGACGGTGCTGGAGCGGCGCGCTCCCCCCACTTTTGACGTGCTGATTGAAATTCAAGACCGGGAAAAGCTGTTGGTCCACCCGGATGTGACCAGTTCGGTGGATGCGATGCTGCGTGGCGAGCCGTTGCATGTGCAGTTGCGGGCGCGGGACAACCAGCAGGGCATCCGAGTGGAAGATAAGAGCCTGGTGGTCTCGTCTACGGCCGTGACCGGACGACGAGATGCGCGTGACGGCCGTGATGGGCGCGATGGCCGCCACCGCCGCGACAGTGGCAATGGGCAAACGCGCATCTTCAGCGACGAACGGCCAGCGGCCAAACCCGTGAATGGCAGCTTTGCGCCCGAACCAGAAGTCACGCCCTCGGCAACGGCCGAACCGGGCATGTTGAACGTATACGCCTACGGTGTGGCGCGTAACCGGCTCTTGCAGGCCGCCCGGCGGCTGCGGGCACGCATCAATCTGGTCAATACCCTGCCCGATGCCGATGTGCTGGTGACGCTCAAAAGCTACTACCGCAAACGCAGCCAACTGATCCGTGACGCGGAGCGGCGGCGGACGCCCGTCTACGTCCTACGTGCCAACACCATCACTCAGATGGAGAGCTTCCTGGTGCAGGCGTTGAAACTGGATGATCAGGATGGTGAAGACCCGTTTGAAACCGGCATTGCCGATGTGGAACGGGGGATTCAGATGATTCACGCCGGGCAGTCAAGCGTAGATTTACCCCCCGTCAGCCGGGCCATCCGCGCTTACCAGCATCAGTTGGTGCGCCAGGCCAACCTGGTTTCGCACAGCTACGGCAAAGAGCCAAATCGTTACGTGCGCATCTTTAACACGCCACGTTTAGAGAACTGAGGTGAGACGTGATGTGTGACTCGTAAAATGACAGGTCACGCCTCACGCCTCACGCATCACACCCCCATGTTCATCACCCTGGAAGGCCCCGAAGGCAGCGGCAAATCGAGCCAGATTCAACGATTGCACGAGTATTTACAGGCGCAGGGCATGGCTACGCGGCTGACTCGTGAACCGGGCGGAACGACGATTGGCGATGAAATCCGCGCCTGTGTCCATAATGTGCAAAACACGGCCATGTGCCCGGAGGCGGAGTTGCTGCTTTATTCAGCGTCGCGGGCGCAGTTGGTGCGGGAAGTGATACGGCCGTCGTTGGCGGCCGGTTTGGTGGTGTTGTGTGACCGTTTTTATGACAGCACGTTGGCCTACCAGGGGTACGGCCGTGGCCTTGACCTGAACGCCCTGCGCCACATCACCGATTTTGCCACCGGCGGCCTCAAACCGGATTTAACCCTGCTGTTGGATATTGATGTGGAAGTGGGACTGGCGCGGCGCACGGGAGGCGGGGTGGAAATGAACCGGCTTGACCTGGAAACCGTCGCCTTCCATCAACGGGTTCGTGAAGGCTATCATCAACTGGCGGCCCAAGAACCGGCGCGTTGGGTCATTGTGGATGCGGCCCGCCCCCCTGAAGCCGTGCAAGATGATTTACGCGCCATCATTATCAATCGGCTGAGGAATTGAACCTAAAAATCCATCTCCCTGTCGGCCGCACCCAAATCAGGCATAGATTTTTCAATAGATTCAGGGGACTCACCACTCTCCAGGCGATCTACCACCTCGCTAAACTCATCACCCAGATCCTCGCCCATCTCCTGGCTCATTTTACGCATAAAGTGGCCCAACGCTTTGGGGTCGTTTTCATCCAGGTTCGCCAGGGCACTGTCATCCATCATGGCATCCATGCGGGCGTCTTCGGATTTTGCCAGCGCCACCCGGCCAATGCGCCGTTTAAGTGATGTGCTTTGGCAATGGGGACAGGTGGGTTGGCTACGGCCGTATTCCGCATACGTCATAAACAAACGCACCCGTCGCCGGCACTCCTGACATTGATAATCATAATAAGGCATAAACTTTTACACCTGCTTTTTTTATAGTTCTCAGGCTGTGATTTTGTTATAAATTGGGAAACTCATTATACGGAGACAGCACGCAAGTGCAAATGATATGGTTGATCAATTATTGTATGAACGCAGAAATTATCCTTTACTCATTGTCATTTCTGGGCCTTCCGGGGTGGGCAAAGATACCATTGCCAGACTGGTGATTGAAAGCCGTGCCGAAGCTTTTTATTTTGTGGTGACGGCGACAACCCGGCCGCCACGTCTGGGCGAAATAGACGGTCAGGATTATATTTTCCTCAGCAGCGACCAGTTTGCCGAAATGATTGAAAACAATGAACTGCTGGAATACGCCGTCGTCTACAACGACTACAAAGGCATCCCCAAACAACAAATTCGAGAGGCATTAGCCAGCGGCCGTGATGTGATTATGCGGGTAGATGTGCAGGGGGCAGCCACCATTCGCAAGCTCATCCCCAATGCCATCACCATTTTTCTGACCACAGACTCGGAAGAAGAACTGGTTGCCCGTCTGCGGGAACGCAAATCAGAAACGGCCGAAGGTCTCAACCTGCGCATTGCCACCGCTCGCCAGGAAATGAAGCGCATCCACGAATTTGATTACTGGATTGTCAATGCGGAGAAGCAGCAGGAGACGGCCGTGAACCAGATACTCAGCATTATTACGGCCGCCCACTGCCGGGTGAACCAGCAGCCCGTCATTCTTTGAATAGCAGGTTGCCCCAAAACCGAATTTGACGAATGTCGAAAAAAACCTAAAATAGCGACACTTCACCAATAACTCTTTATGCAACTGGCATACAAAAACCTTGTTATAAAACCATCACCAATTGCTGGTTAGCAACCAAACCGACGATCCTAAACCTAATACAAAACCATAACCAACAAAATTCAAGAAGGAGGTAGCTTATTGATTAAAAAAGCACTTTGATTTTATCAATACCCACTACGTCTTCCCACAGATGACATTTGGTCGGTAATCGCTTCTTGGGTGATTTACCAACAGCCCAAGAAACAGGTTAACTCAAAACAGGAGAGAAAATGAAGAAACAGGCATATTCTTATCGGTTGTTGTTAAGTATAGGATCGCTAACAATGTTTGCTTTGATGTTAGCTGTTCTTTTACGTGGTCAGGCAAATATCGCCGCTCAAGAGATTGGGGAAGAAGTGACTGTTAAAACAGATGCTAACATTGAGACAGATCAAACTTCTACGTTGCCCCCTAATCTTATTCAACCCAAAGGCGCTACTGGCCCCGAAATATATATGGTGATATTGAAAGATGCGCCGTTGGCAAGCTATCGTGGGGGAATAGACGGCCTGGCAGCCACAAACCCGGCCGCTCGTGGTGAAACAAAGGTGGACCCCACAAGCGCAGACAGTGTGGCTTATCTGGAATATCTGGCGCAACAGCGTCAGGCTGTTATATCTCAGGCAAACGCAGCTATTGGGCGTAATCTGAACATCATTTTTGAATATATGGCCTCCTTGAATGGTTTCGCAGCCGAGATGACGCCTGAGGAAGCGGCCCAAATTGCCGTTTTGCCGAATGTCTTTGTAGTAGAACGGCAAAAGATGCATATTCTGGACACAGACGCCGGTCCCGCCTGGATCGGTGCGCCTGGCATTTGGGATGGTTCACAAACCGGTGGTTTACCAGGCACGATGGGTGAAGGCGTTGTTGTAGGCGTTATTGACACGGGCGTTGATCCCTGGAATCCCTCTTTTGCAGCCACTGGTGATGACGGTTACACCCACACCAACCCCTTAGGCAGTGGCAATTACCTGGGTGTCTGTGACCCCACCAATGTAGGCGGCGGTGGTGTAGTGGCCTATGATCCCACCTTCCCATGTAATGATAAGTTGATTGGTGTTTGGGGTTATACGGCTTCTGATCCCAACCCACGTGATTCCAATGGACATGGTTCGCATACTTCCAGCACGGCCGCTGGCAATTTTGTCTATGGAGCAACAATCACCACTTCGACGGCCGTCTTCACGGCCGATATTTCCGGTGTAGCCCCCCATGCCAACCTTATTGTCTATGATGGTTGTATTGATGGCGGCGGCTGCCCTGGCGCTTCACTACAGGCAGCCCGTGACCAGGCTATTCTGGATGGCGTAGATGTCATCAACTACTCCATTGGCAGCTCAACCCCTACCTCCAACCCCTGGACAGATACCGAGGCATTATCCTGGTTGGCCGTGCGTGACGCTGGTATCTTTGTGGCCGACTCAGCTGGTAATTCTGGCCCTGGTTCCGCTACCGTAGGCAGCCCGCCCGATATTCCCTGGATGACCTCTGTGGGCGCCAGCAGCCATAACCGCACATTCCTTAACTCTGCCACTGTAACAGATGGCACGAACACATTAACTGTAAATGGCGAAAGCATGACAGGCCCGTTGAGCACACCGGCTGAGGTTGTTTACGCAGCTGATTTTGTCATTTCGCCCGCAACACCAGATGAAGCTCGTTTGTGCGCCCCTGGTGCTTTCCCGGCCGGAACATTTACTGGCGAGATTGTTATCTGTGAGCGGGGCGTTTACGGCCGTGTAGCCAAAGGCCAGAGTGTGTTGGATGGTGGTGCCGGTGGCATGATCCTGGCTCAACCCGCTGAATTTGGCGGAGGCCCCGGCGCTTTAGCTCCAGACCCCCATGTGTTACCGGCCGTCCATATAGATTACTATGAATATCAAGCCCTCAATGCCTTTATGAGCGCAGCAACAGGCTCCGTCATGGGCACTATCGCTGGTTCTACTCTGGATGTTGATGATGCTCATGGGGACATTATGGCCTCCTTTAGCTCTCGCGGGCCAAACCGGGCTGTACCGGACATTATCGTACCGGCCGTTACTGCTCCTGGTCGTGGCATCTGGGCCGCCTATCATCAAGGGAGTTCAGATGGCGAATTCACCTTCAATGTCATTCAAGGGACATCCATGTCTAGTCCCCATGTGGCTGGCACTGGTGCACTATTACGCGCTCTGCATCCAGACTGGACGGTGGGCGAAATTCAATCGGCCCTCATGACGACAGCGGATATTACCGTTCTCAATGATGATGGCATTAACCCGGCTACACCTTTCGCAATGGGCGCTGGGCGTGTGAATGTAGCCGATGCCAGTCGGGCCGGTATCGTGTTGGATGTAACCACACAAGAATTCCTGGATGCCGATCCATCCATTGGCGGCGATCCCAAGACATTGAACCTGTCCAGTTTAGGCAATGCTGGTTGTTTTGGTGAATGTTCCTGGACACGCACCGTCTCTAGCACCCTGCCTTATACAGTTACCTGGGTATCCTCAGTTGAAGTGCCGGCCGGTATGACGATTGATGTGCAACCAGCTACCTTTGAACTGGCCCCCTACGCCACCCAGACCATTACCGTGACAACCAACGTCTTGGGCGCACCCACTGATGAATGGTCATTCGGCCGTGTCTGGTTGAGTGTGGCTGCCCCAGAATTAACCTTGTCCAAAGATGATGGTGGCGTTTCTGTATACCCAGAGGACGATATTGTGTATACCCTGAGTTATGCCAATATTGGTGAAACTGGGGCAACAGGCGTTGTTATTACAGAAACTGTGCCGACAGGTACAACCTTTAACGCGGCCGCCAGCACTGCGGGATGGGCTGATCAAGGTGGTGGCGTCTACACACTGGCAATCGGCGATGTAGCCAGCAGCGCCTCTGATGACGCCATGTTTGCCGTTACAGTAGATGCTTCTACGCCGCCCGGAACAATTACCAACACAGCTCAAATTAGCGGCGACAATCTGTCGGTTGGTTCTGCTACAGATACAACAACAATTCTGGCAGTACCGCCCGAAACAGACTCTTATATTTACCTGCCAATCATTATGAGAGCTGGCGCGGCCGCTGCCGCTCAAACTGTGAAAGCTGTTCAAGGTGTGACGGCCGTACCCATTGACCAGGTGCCTGATGCCCATCTGACGGTTGGTGCTTACTCGGTTTCCTGTGGCTCGCCAGACCTCATTAGCATGGTGGTCTCCACCACCAGTGGCAGCGAAGATCATCTGATCTGCCCCGCTACTGTTGAAGTTACCGATCTGACGGTGGATCAATACGGTCTGACCGAAGGCACGGTTTACACCGATAGCCTGAGCGTGGATCCCACCAATGGGGACCCCTATGACAACCTGAATGATGGCACGGTCAGCTTTATCACCGTTACCGTTCCGGCCGATGCGGCCCGTCTGGTTGCTGAAGTTACCGAATCAGAAGCTCCCGACATTGACCTCTACGTCGGCACCGGCGATACGCCCAGCGCAGCCACAGAGCAATGCTTCAGCGCTTCCGCCTCCAATATCGAATACTGCAACATTGATGATCCTGCGGCCGGCGTCTGGTGGATCCTCATCCAAAACTGGGCAGAATCAGCCACTCCGCCAGATGATGTCACTCTGGTTTATGCTGTTGTCCCTGGAGCAGATGCTGGCGACTGGACAGTTTCTGGCCCGCCCACTGTAGCCAGCGGCGACCCGCTCACGGCTACTATTAGCTGGAACGAGCCAAACTTTAGCATTGGTGATCGTTGGTATGGTGATTTTGAATTAGGCGTTAGTCCACCTTTTGCCGGTCAACTGGCTCAAGTCAATGTCAACTTCATTGTCGAAGGCATACCGGTGATTGATACCGACGCTACTTCCTATGGTGCCACACTGGCTTCTGGTGATGCGGTTACCTTCACAGCGACCATCACCAACATCGGCACAGCGACGCTGGACTGGACAATTGACGAAGATAATGATGCGTTAGCTCATGGACCAACTGTCATTTTGTACGACAATGGGCCATTAGTTAACTGCCCCGGCTGCGGCGCCGGTGGCGCCGATGAAAGCCAGCTTCAGACCGGTCTGGGTATGACAATACTTGGCTTTGGGCATTCTTTGGCAGCCGGTTTACGGGTATCTGATCAATTCACCGTTACTGATGCCGCGGGTTGGACAATTGACCAGTTCACCTTCTATGCTTACCAGACTGGCTCTACCACAACCTCCACCATCGATCACGTCAATTACCGTATCTGGGATGGCCCGCCGAACGATGCTGGCAGCAACATTGTCTATGGCGACACAACCACCAACCGGTTAGCCAGCACGGCCTGGTCAAACATCTACCGTGTATCCGTTACTGGTAATACGCAGCGGCCGGTGATGGCAAATGTTGCCAGTGGCGGCTTTTACTTGCCGCAAGGTACATACTGGGTGGATTGGCAAACCGGTGGCACTCTGGCTTCTGGGCCATGGGCGCCCCCCATTACTATCAATGGGCAGACAGTGACAGGTGATGCTCTTCAATATAATGCGGGTTGGGTTGCATTGTTGGATGGTACTTCGCCACAAGGATTGCCCTTTATCATTGAAGGCAGCGTGGGCGGTGCCAGCCTGCCCTGCGACCTGGTGGAAGATATTCCCTGGGCCAGCGTGTCACCCAACAGCGGTTCTAATGCTCCTGGCGTAGCCACCGATGTTTCGATCACTTTCGACGCGACAGGTCTATCGGCCGACAGCTACAGTGGTAACCTCTGTATCAACAGCAATGACCCCGTAACGCCAGAGATTGTCGTGCCTGTATCGCTGGATGTAACCGGCTCACCGCCTGTTATCGAGGTTGACCCCACATTGGTGGCCAGCACTCAACCTACCGATACAACCGCCGTGCAGACATTGGTGATCAGCAACACAGGTGGCGCAGATTTGGATTGGACGATTGATGAAGCGGCAAGTTCGGCACCATCGGCCGCGCCCTTTGAAGCCGTTGCCGTGAATCCTGGCCTCCTTCTAAGTGCCCCCGCGCGTACAACTCCCGCCCGCCTTGCTGATTCACCCTATGTGGTCCTTTATGACCAAACCGACAATGTTGGCGTCAATGGTTTTCCCTCGCAGAATTTCGAGACGGTTAACAATGCCTACGACAATGCCGGCGCTGATGACTTCATCATTCCCGCAGGTGATGGCTCCTGGACGATAGAAAGTGTAGATGTGATTGGTGTTTACTCGGCCGGTGGCGGCCCAACACCCTCCGTAGACGTGAACATCTATGCCGACAATGCTGGTTTGCCTGGCACTTTGGTTTACTCTGCTCCCGGTGTTGTTCCTGCCAGCGATGTGGGCGGTGATTTGGGGATCACCTTGCTCGCACCAGCCGTGTTACCCTCTGGTCACTATTGGGTATCTGTTATTGCCAATATGAACTTCACCCCCAATGGTCAATGGTTCTGGAATACAAGAACAGTGCAGGCAAATAACCCCTATGCCTGGCAGAATCCCGGCAATGGATTTGGCACCGGTTGTGTAACCTGGTCTCCTGGCGCTGGTACCTGTGGTGTAGGAGGTGGTGTTGAACCAGATGCCCTATTCCGATTGAATGGAACCATCGGTGGCGGTGGTGGTGGTGGGTGTAGTGCCCCCAGTGATATACCCTGGGTAAGCGTCAGCCCGGCAAGTGGTACAACTACCCCTGGTGGCGGTGTGCCTGTGGATGTCACCTTTGATTCCACCGGTTTAAGCATCGGCGTTTACACAGGAACATTGTGCATCAACAGCAATGACCCGGTGACGCCGTTGGTAGAGGTGCCGGTCGAATTAACAGTGACGAGTGGCAGTGGTGGTGGCACGGTAACACAGGTATTTACCAATACCACCCCGGTGGCCATACCGACTGGCCCAGGTGTTGTTACCTCAACGATTGTGGTCGCTGGCGCGAATTCGTACCTGTACGATCTGAACATGACCACGTTCATTCAACACACGTTTGCGGCCGATATGGACATCACCATCATGTCTCCGGCCGGAACAGTTGTTACCCTCTCTTCAGATAATGGGACTGGCAATGACAATGTGTTTAATGGCACGGTTTGGGATGACAGTGCCAATCCTGCGGGGCAAGTTCCCTATACCACGAATAATGGTCTGGTAACAGATCATGTCTATGTCAATCTGACACTGGCTTCACCATTGGTGCCGGAGGAAACATTTGGGGCGTTCATTGGCGAAAACCCCAACGGCACGTGGGTGATCACTATTTCAGATGACCTGGCTGGAGATGGTGGGTCGCTGGATAGCTGGTCTTTGGAAATAACCAGCGGTGCAGCGCCATCTACTTCCTCTCAATCGTTCAGCAACATAACACCGACACCAATTCCCACCGGGCCGGCCGTTGCCAGCGCTGTTATCACCGTAACAGGAATGACAGGTTCCATCCTGGATTTGAATCTGACCACCTTCATTCAACACACGTTTGCGGCCGATATGGATATTACCCTCATGTCTCCGGCCGGTACTGTTGTTACCCTCTCTTCAGACAATGGGACTAGCAATGATAACGTGTTTAACGGAACGGTATGGGATGATTCCGCGGATCCAGATGGGCAAGTGCCATATACCACGAATAATGGTATGGTAACCGATAACGCCTATGTAAATCTGACACTGGCTTCACCCTTAACGCCAGAGGAGTCTATGGCAGCCTTTAATGGTGAAGACCCCAACGGCGTCTGGACCATCACTATTTCAGACGATCTGGCTGGTGATGGTGGGTCATTGGATAGCTGGACGTTGGATATTACCACGGCTCAGTAAATTTATAGTGACTGCTTTTTAGCAGTTAGTCGGGAAAAACGGCCGTACCCTCTCTGGTACGGCCGTTTTTTTGTTCAAGCCAGTTCACCGGTGTGATGATATAATCGAACGCAATCAATCAAACCTGTTTTTGACACCATGATTCAATCCATCACCGCCTGGCGACCGGATACCCCCTCACTCTTACTGGGTTTTCTCCTGGGTGTAGGGCTGGTTTTCCTCTTTCTGCGCCTGCTGCCCCGGCTGCGGCAGCAGTTCCAACGGGCGCGGGGCTGGATGCAGGCGCGTATTAGCTGGATGCGTTCTGGCGTGGAAGTGCGTTTTCAGAGCGAAACGGCCGTATACGCCCAAAATTATCACCTGGGGGCCGACTGGTCCACACTCGATCAGGTTTTCATCGCCCCCTATCTCACTGCCCCGCTAGAAGATGACGCTATCCTTTCCGAGCAGCGGGGGGCGGTGCAGTTGGCCTGGCTGTGGCCGGAGTTGGCCGGGCAGGTAGGCGCGCCTGTTTTGCCGTTGACGACAGTGGAACATTTGCTGCGCAACGGCCGTCGCACCCTCATTTGTGGCGCACCCGGCGCCGGCAAAAGCACCCTGCTGGCCTACCTGACGTACCGCCTGGCCACGGCCGCCGCCACACCATCCGGCCCAGACAAAACCTTTGCCGAGGTCATCCCCGTCTTCCTGCACCTGGCCGAAATGGATTGGTCAGCGCCAACACCGGAAG
>CAZOPF010000037.1:22696-49635 GCA_964581605.1 uncultured Ardenticatenaceae bacterium | reverse complement strand
TTCCTAATTCCTAATTCCTAATTCCTAATTCCTAATTCCTAATTCCTAATTCCTACCCATGCCCCCCCTCCACTCCCCAAAAGAACCCACCACCATAGAAAAAATGCGCGGCCTGCGCTGGAGCATTGCCGGGGACTCCGCCAATGCCGTTTTTGTCGAATTCACCTTTTTCGGCTCCGTGTTCATCCTCTTTCTGGATGCGCTGGCCTTAAGCAAAGGGCAAATTGGCATCGTCCTCTCCCTTTTCCCCTTCGCCGGTCTCATCGCCCCCTTCATTGCTCCCCGTGTGGCCCGGTTTGGCTACAAGCGCACCTTCATCACCTTTTGGGGCATCCGCAAATTTTTCGCCGCCCTGCTGCTGTTAACGCCCGGGGTTCTCGGCCAATTCGGCGAAAACACCGCCATCCTCTATGTCGCCTTTTGCACGGCCGCCTTTGCCATTTGCCGCGCCACCGCCGAAACGGGCAAATATCCCTGGACGCAGGAGTACGTGCCCAACCAGGTGCGTGGCAAATACTCGGCGCTGGACAACGTATTCACCACCACCGTCAGTTTTGTGGCCGTCGCCAGCGCCGGGTATGTCATTGCCCACACCACCGGGTTAACCGGCTTCATGCTGCTCATTGCCTTCGGCGTTGCCTTTGGCCTGGTGGGCGTGTGGGCATATTCACACATTCCCGGTGGCGCACCTGTTGTTGCCCCAAAACAAAAGAGCCAGCGGGAATTGTGGGCGGCCGTACAGGACCACAACTTTCGCTACTACCTGCTAGGCATCGCCCTGATGACCCTGGCCAGCACGCCCATGGTCTCCTTCCTTCCCCTCTTCATGGTGGAAGAAGTGCGCCTGCCGCAAAGCCAGGTAGTGCTGCTGCAAAACGGCGTCCTCATCGGCAGCCTGCTCTCCGTGTTCGCCTGGGGTTGGGCCGCCGACCGGTATGGCAGCGCCCCCGTCATGCTTTCCGGCGTCTTGCTGCGCATTTTGCTGCCCATCTGCTGGCTGTTCATGCCCAAAGGCAGCCCCTACAGCTTGCATGTCGCCCTGGGTATTGCCTTTTTGCAGGGGGTGGCTAACATGGGTTGGGCTATCGGTTCGGCGCGGCTCTTGTTCGTCAGCGTTGTCCCCCCCGAAAAAAAGAGCGACTACATGGCGCTGTATTATGCCTGGATTGGCGTGGTGGGCGGGCTGAGCCAGTTGCTTGGCGGCTGGATTTTAGACCTGTCTGGCAACCTGTCGCTGGATTTGGGATTGGTGCAACTTAACCCCTATACGCCCCTGTTTTTGTTGGGCATTACCCTGCCACTGGGCAGTCTCTTCTTTTTGCGGCGGGTGAAAACTGACAGCAGCGTGGGCATTGGCCGTTTTGCCGGTCTCTTGTTTCGTGGCAATCCCTTCCTGGCGGTGGAATCTATGATTCGTTACCATATGGCGCGTGATGAGCAAACGGCCGTGCGCCTCACCGAACGTTTAGGCCGGGCGCGCAGTTTGCTCACCATTGAAGAACTGCTGGAAGCATTGGCCGACCCCCGTTTTAACGTCCGTTTTGAGGCCATTGTGGCCATCGGCCGTACCCGCCCCGACGAACAACTCATTCACGCCCTCAGCCAGGTCTTGCACGGCAACGACCCGGCGCTGGGCGTGATGGCGGCCTGGGCACTGGGGCGCAGCCACGATAACCGGGCGCGTGAACCATTGCACACCGCTCTGGACTCCAGCTACCGCTCCATTCGTGCCCACAGCGCCCGCTCGCTGGGCACACTGGGGGACTCAAACGCCATCCCCACCCTGCAAACCCGCCTGGCAGTAGAGACAGATCATGGCCTACGGATTGCCTATGCGTCTGCGTTAGGCCAGTTGCAGGCCACAGAGGCTACAGAAACCATCCTGGCGCTGTTGGCCGACGAGCCAGAAGAACCGGCGCGGCTGGAACTGGCGCTGGCGCTGGCCCGGCTGACTGGCGAGGAACACACCTTCATCCAACTTTTGCGCCAGTGGCGCTACGACCAGGGCACGGCGCTGGCCCAGGCTATTGCCGGGTTGGAAAAGAAATGGCGGAAAGCAGGGGACACGGCCGTGTCCCCCACTCTCACCCACCTCACCCAAAGCGCCGCCGCTTGCAGTCTCAACAATCTCGAAGATGGTCTGAGCCACCTCTGCCGGTTCTTACAATCCGGCGTTCCCACCACCCTCCCCCCCTTCCAGCAACTGATCTTGCAAACGTGCGCCACCCACCTGGAAGCCAGGGGCGTGACGCGACCGGAATATGCACTGCTGGCGCTGCACCTGTTGGCAGTTAGCCTGTGATGCGTGAAAAAGTGTCAAGTGTCACGCATCAACCGGCGATTTGCTTTTGTAAAAACTGCACCAACCCTTCCAGGCTTTGAAAGGCGTGGCTGGCGTTGGTTTCCGGGTCTACGAGTGTAAACCGCCAGTTGTTGCTTTTTTGGGGGTCCGGGTTGCGCTCCTCCCACAGGCGCAAGATGAATGTGCGGTAATAGGGGGGGTTATTAAAAGTCATAGCTTCACCTCCAAGATAAATGGATATAATGGGTAAATCTCGTATCCCTGTTTCGTATTTCGTCGTCCGAAATCCGAAGCCCGTAAACTGAATATGAATGAGTTTTCCGAAATATCCGCGAAGGACGCGAAGAACGCGAAGATTTTCCTTTAGTTATTCGCTGTCTTTATGTGAGCATTTTTCGGCAGACTCACGGATCGCCGATTACTCATTGCCGATAACTTCCTCATTAACATCCACTATAACCGGCGAACGCTGATGAATCGTTAAATTGGGTAATTGGGTAATCAGGTAATTGATGCGGTCAATTGCTCAATATCTGGATAGTTATCAGACCATCATGGCCCGCCTCGAAATTTCCCTTTTGGGATCACCAAAAATCAAATTGGACGGCAAATTACTGACTGGCCTGACAGGAAAGCCGCTGGCGCTGCTCACTTACCTGGTAGTGACCAAACAGCAGCAGACCCGTGAACGGTTGGCGGAAATGCTTTTTTCAGATGAAAGTAAATCACGTGAAGAGAAACTAAGCAACCTTCGCGGGAATGGGGCGCTAATGAAGCTCAATGTATTCCTGGGTGACTTTGTGGAAAGCCCCAAATTCTCAGTAGCGTTCAAAACGGAGACCGACTATTGGTTGGATGTGGATGAATTTCTCAACAGTTTACGCAGCCCTCACCCTACGCCGGAACAATTACAGAAAGCGGTAGACCTCTACCGCGCCGAATTTCTAACTGGGCTGCGGCTACGTGACGCGGCCGGTTTTGAGGAATGGGCCGAACAGGTCCGCCGCGCTCTGGAAACGCAAATGACCACCGCCCTCTACCTGCTGACCGTTCATTATAAAGAACACGGGCAGTATGCACCGGCCATTGCCACCATTACCCGGCTGCTGGGCCTCAACCCTTATTTTGAAGAGGCCAACCGGGAGTTGATGCTGCTGCTGGCGCTGATGCGGCAGATCAATGAGGCGTGCAGCCATTATGAACGGTATGAGGCGCTGTTGGCCGAGGATGGACTGGAGCCAGAGCCGGAAACGACAGCGTTGTACCAAAAAATCTGGCGTGGCGAGATTCCGGCAGACACGGCCGTTATCCAACCCATGCCCGCACCGCCGCCGCAAACCTGGTCGCCACCCTTCCAGGCGCCACCGCCCCTGCCCCATTTTGTGGGCCGGGAAACAGTGCGCGAAACGATTATGGCGGCTTTGCAAGCGGATGATGAGGCGCACATTCAGGCGTTGGTAGGCATGGGCGGGGTGGGTAAATCGTCGCTGGCCGGGGAGGTTGCTCGTGCGCTGCAAGAGCATTTTAGTGATGGGGTGTTGTGGGCGACGGTGGCGGTGAGTGAACCAACGGCCGTGCTGGAAAGTTGGGCGCAGGCGTATGGGTATGACTTTTCGCGGCTGACGGATTTGGAGAGTATGGCGAGTGCCTTTCGCAGCGTATTGGCCGATAAACGGGTGTTGTTGGTGCTGGATGATGTGGTCAGTGTGTCGCGCATACGGCCGTTGCTGCCCAATGGCCCCCACTGTCGCGTTTTGCTCACCACCCGTGGCCAGGATTTGGCTTATGGGTTGGATGCGCAGGTGTGGCGGTTGGGAGAATTGTCGGCGATGGACGGCCGTCGCCTGCTCACCTACATCCTCGGCGAAGAGCGGGTACAGGCTGAACCAGAAGCGGCCACCCAAATTTGTGATCTGCTGCAAAATCTGCCGCTGGCGGTGGAAATCATTGGGCAGCGGCTGCGCTCGCGGCCGCGCCGCCAACTGGCGGACGTTGTGCCCCGGCTGCGTGACGAAAAACAACGCCTGTCGGAGCTGAAAATCAGTGACCGGGCGGTGCGGGCTTCGTTTGCCATCAGCTATGACACGCTGGATGCAGACGAGCGGCAGATGTTTGCGTTGATGGGGCTGTTCAACGGCCGTAGTTTTGCCGCTGACCTGATGGCGGGTGTTGCCGGGCATGACCGGTATGAAACCGAAGACCGCATCTTTGCCCTGGTGGCCCTCTCGCTGGCGCAAGAGGAGGGGGCCACCCGCTACCAGCAGCATCCCTTGTTGGCGGACTTTGCGCGAGAGAAGCTGTTGGAGTCAGGTGAGGCGGGAGGGTGGTACGGCCGTATGGCCCACACCTACCTCGCCTTTGCCCGGCAGCATCAACACAACTACGATGCTTTGCGCCCCGAATGGGACAACCTGATGGCTGCCATGCAAGCCGCCCATGAGTATGAATTGTGGCAGGAAGTCATAGAGTTTGCGGATGCTTTGCATGATGCGTGGTTTGCACGCGGCCGTTACACCCAGGCCCGGCAAGGGTTCCAATGGGCGCTTGAAGCAGCCCACCTGTCTGAGAATACTATGTCTCTGGCCAATAGCTACTTACATTTAGGGGAGACGCATCTTCATCAAAGCAACTATGGTGAAGCTTATACCTGGGTAACAAAAGGCTTGCCTGTCTATCAGCAAATGCGCGACCATGCAGGAATTTCCGAAGCTCATTATCTGCTGGGGCAGATCATGCTGGAACAAAGAAATTATGATGATGCAGCCATACATCTAGAACAGAGCATTTCCATGCGTGAGGAAATAAACGATATGGTGGGGCTGGCTGCTGCTTTCGTTTTACAGGCGCATCTTATCCTGGTCAGCCGTTCCAAAGATTTCAGAGAGGCGGAATTGTTACTTGAAAAAGCATTAGAGTTACAGGAAAACAAAGTGGAAAATTCCGGCCTGGTAACAACTTACCGACTACTGGCCCGCACAGCTATTTTTCAAAAAGAATATGACAAAGCAGTCACTTACTGCCGCCGTGCATTAACACTGTGCGATCTATTAGCCGACCAGCATGAAAAGGCCTATACCCTCTATACATTGTCCGTCGTCTATGATCGTCTGGATGAGTTTGAAGAAGCTCTACGGTATAACCAGGAAGCTATGGCATTGTTTGAACGAATGGGCGATCAAAAAATGGTAGCTGCTTCGCTTCATGCGTTAAGCGGTTTACGATATCTGATGGGAGCGGACGAAGAGGCTTTGGAACTGAGCCTGAGAAGCCTTACGCTCTTTCGTAATCTGCAAGATCGCTACAATCTCGTGCATGTTTTGCAGCATCTTTGCCGTATCTGTACCAGGCTTCACCAGAAGGAAAAGGCTACACAATACTGTCTGGAAGCTTTGTCATTGGCCCGACAAGATGATCATATGGAATACGAGAATATAAGCAGGTTCATGGTAGAAAAGGGGTTGTTGGTTGGGGAGTAGAAAACATCCAATTTCTTTGAGAAACCGGATGTCTTGCACTTTTAGCCGCGATTCGGATAAGTTTCTTCCTGGCCGCCACTGCCCCAACCATTGGCATTCATCACCACTAACCAGACCTCGGCCGGCATTTTGTTATTTTTGTCAACGAGTCCACCGTCCCTGAGTTTATGTACCCAGCTATTGCTTATGCCTGGTTCGTCAAAGTCAGCATTTACCGCGTTTGGGTGGCTGTCCACATGTAAAGGGGAGTTAGCCAGATTCAATTTATCGGCAAAGCCTTGGTAAAGCGGTGTCAAATCACTGGAATCACTGGGCTGCCCGTCGCTCCAATCCAATTGAAAGTTATTAGCCTTTTTCAGAGTGTTCAAGATGAAGGTGACAATGGTTCCTACATCCTTCAGCCCATCAGCCACCGGTGTCTTTTTCTTTTTCAGATCAAATTGTTGCGGGCCGCCCTTTTGCTGGATTCTTTCTTCCCAGGCGCGTTTTAATGTGTTGGCAGTGGCATTACCTGCTTCTGACTCTAAAACGGCTATAGATAGATACGGCCGTAAAACCGCCGCAGGATGTCGCCGATCATCGGCCGTCAGGCGAATGGGCATGTTGTCTAGTTGAATATCCTGCGCACTCAAGGCGAACACAGAACCAGCGATCAAACAACCATAAACATCGGCAAAAATCTCCTCAAGCCAGTGCTCATATTGCGGCAGGCCTGCTTGTAAGAGCTGCTGTTGTAATAAGATATGCAGCCGTTCACCGTTCATCTTGCCACGCCAAAATACATAATGGCCGACTTCGTGCGGGATCGCCAACAGGTCGCGTATCGGAGAATTTTTATCAATCTGACCGGTAAGGTTCGCCGAGTAAGGGATGCCGATCAGGGCCACATTGGCATAAGGCAAGATTCGCACGGCTGGCACCTTCTGGAAATAGGTGATAACCGTACTGTTGGCGGCTAAAAGACGGCCGTCCCCCAAAACGGGCTCCAATGCCCGAAAAGCTAACAAATCGGCCTGCTTTAATGCCGCTACTTTTGAGGAATCCTCTCTTTGCTTGATGGCTGTCTCTATGACCCAAATGTCATGAGCCACCTGATCAATGAGGCGTTTCAGGACGAACTCTGGTGGGTATTGCAGCGCCTTTTCCAGGGTTTGGTCAGTATTATTCTCAAAACCAAACCCCTCAAAGAAAAAGTTAAATTGCTTTTTCCCAAACGTTCCTAAGGCCGCGACTAACTTTATAAAGGCGCTTTTGCGGTCAATTGTTTTGTTGGGGAGTCCCGATCCAATTTCCTGGATCGTTTGATCTATTGAATCCCAACGGCTTTTCCATATCTGTACATCGTTAGACATTTGAACCTCCTCAGGCGCAGAGTTTTTCTGCCATCCTGTCTATATTGGGTAATCCCAATTGAAAACATTGATTTATCATTTAAGTTGGGCGACTTCACAGTAAATTTTCAGGCTGATTTAGTGAAGATAAACTTGATTTGGCGGGCTGTTACTAAAAATTGTAATGCGTATTCGTGATTGTCAATAACCAAAAGGAAAATGCCTCCGCTCTTGACGGCGTATTCTTTCGTGAAATCGAGTTGGGCTTCACATTCGGCGTTCACGGCCGTCACCACCTCAAACATTTCGTCATCCTCCACATAGCGCAGTTTCACGCCGCCGATGAACGCAAATGTTTGAGGATCGAGCAGGCGAATGGCAATCACATCATCGGCCGTGTGATTGGTGGGTAGCTGCCAGGTGGTCTCGTTGTCCAAATCTACAGTCACAATATATTGCTGTTCAATGCCATCAAAAAAATAGCAATTAGCGGCCGTAACTGGCATAGACACGGCCGTCGGTTCCACTGTAGGCAGAGGCGTGTCGGCCGATAGTTGGGCCACAGCCTCAAATAACCCTTTGGGGCCAATGACGGCCGTGAGAATGGTGGCGACGGCCGTGATCACCGCCGCCATCGCCAGCAATAAATCCTTCTTCTGGCTGCCAGCTACGGCCGCCGGCTCACTTTTACTCTTTGCCATCGTGTTACTCCTGGCAGAGCAGGCAGATCAGGCCCACCTGTCTGCTCTTATACCCCTAAACCAGTCGGATCGTCATCGCCCGCATGTCTTGTCTGACTCTGCCAATCACCGATCCATCTCTTACCTCACCCAACCAACCTCCCAGGAAGGGCAGATGGGCGTTATAGCGAATGGAGTGTGACACATTGTCACCAATATCCACTAACTGCACCCACAGCCCATCCACCCCTGCATCAAGAACGGGTGAGCCAACCACCCGGCCGGCTGAATGGGCCTGCCCCTGCCAACCAATCCCTTGCAGCCGTGCCTGATAAACCAGGGAAACGCCAGCCGGCGCATTCACCAGTTCCACCTGAAACGCTTCAATTCGCTCATTTCCGGCCGGGTTTCCGGCCACAGCGCCGTCAAAAACCCAGCCTGTCCAACCACTCACTGACATAAAAACGTTATATTTCACTTGCATGATATTGTCCTCCCAAAAGGCTCTTAGCCTTGTTTACCTGCTTCAATCCGCTGGATCAGGTCGTGCAGCGGTTTGGTACCTGCGCCTACAGCCAGGCCGGTAATGGCGATGTCTATCCATAGAGGCGTCCATTCCGCCCCAATCATCCGCAACAAAAACACGCCCATATACGCGCTGCACAGCATCGCCAGCGACGAAGTAATACCCCAGTAAATTACCTTCCGTTTCCACAATCTTGTCGTGGCTTCTTTCTCTATTTCGGCGTCACTCTTAGGCTCATCATTGGTTGATTCCTCTGAGACCCACCAAAACTCTGTAAATGGCTCCATAAACCGCTCCAATGCCTGAGCCATGATGAATAAAAGAGCAAAAAGGCTGATACCTCCATTCAGTGGATGCGACTGGGGGTCTACCGGACTGGCAATAGCCCATCCGATAATAGTCCCGCCCACGATCAGGCCCAGCCCGCTAATGAGATACCAATGCGAATTCCAACTTGTTTTGCATGTAGTGACCACACGTTTCCCTAATCGCGTCGGTTGAATACCGTCTACAGTCGTTTCTACCGCCATTGTTCACCTCCACAAACATTGCTGCTTTCCGAGAAACTTTGCCACCACCGGCATCATTTTCGGCAAGCTATGACCGTTAATACCTGTACTCTAGCTCTGCTTCGTTGATCTACCGTTAAACCACAAAAGCTACCCCTATCCCGTTCACCCATTCCTGACGCGGTTGCCCACCACGGGATAGATGGCTATAGTTCAGCTACGGCTTTTTCGTCTTTCCCTCCTTACACTCTTTGCCCAACTTTTGAGTCGTGCTTTGCATTGAAAATGAGGATTCTATGGCCGCCACACAATTTTTTGGTGAACGAATTAAACGGAATGAAGACCCGCGCCTGCTCACCGGGCAGGCGTTGTTTACAGATGATGTACACCTGCCAGGCATGGCGCACGCCGCTTTTGTGCGCAGCCCGTATGCCCATGCCCGCATCCTGAGCATTGATACGTCAATGGCGCTGGGGAAGGAAGGGGTGCTGGCGGTGATCACGGCCGTAGACCTGGGCGATTATTGGCAGCCTGGCCCTCTGCTTGTGCCGCCGCCGCCTGTCAAAGATATTGTTTTCAACCAGCGCACCCAGGTGCCGCTGGCCAAAGACAAGGTGCGGCACGTGGGCGAGCCGGTCGCGTTGGTCATCGCCGAAAGCCGCTACCTCGCTGAAGACGCGGCCGAATTGGTGTTGGTGGATTATGAACCGCTCACGGCCGTAACCGACCTGGAACACGCCCTCCAACCCGGCACCCCCCTGGTTCACGATGATCTGGGCAGCAACATCTCCGCCCATGTGGTGCAAACGAAAGGGGAGTACGCCACCGCCAAAAACCAGGCCAACCTGCTCATCCAGCGCCGTTTCCATTATGATCACGGCATTGCAGCGGCCATGGAAAACCGGGGTGTGGTGGCGGAATGGGATCGTCGCGCCCGGCGGCTGACTATGTGGGACACCACCCAGGCCCCCGTGTTCATCCGCAACGGCATGGCGGCGCTGCTGGGCCTTTCGGAAAATCAGGTGCGGGTCATCGCCCCGTTTATTGGCGGCGGTTTTGGGCCAAAAATTATGATGTTTTATCCAGAGGAAGTGTTGATTCCCTGGGCGGCGATGCGGCTGAACCGCCCCGTGAAGTGGATTGAAGACCGCGCCGAGAACTTTGTGGCGACCACCCACGAACGAGGACAAATCCATGATGTGGAGGCGGCGTTTACGCAGGACGGCCGTATCCTGGGCATTCACGACGTGTTCCTGCACGACCAGGGGGCTTACGCGCCCTATGGCCTGACGGTGGCGCTGAACAGCCAGTGTACCCTGTTGGGGCCGTATGATATTGCCCACTATGAGTCGGAATTTACGGCCGTGTTCACCAACAAAACGCTCGTCACCCCCTATCGCGGCGCAGGGCGGCAGCATGGCGTCTTTGTCATTGAGCGGCTGCTGGACATCGCCGCCCGCGAATTGGGCATAGACAAAGCCGAAATCCGCCGCCGCAACTTCATCCCGCCACACAAATTCCCCTACAACAACGAAATCATCTACCAGGACTTTGCCCCCCTCACCTACGACAGCGGCAATTACGAACCCATCCTGGACAAAGCGCTGAACATGATTGGCTACGAGAAATTTTATGCCGAAATTCAGCCGCAGGCGCGGGCCGAAGGACGGCATCTGGGCCTGGGCATCGTCGCCTATGTCGAGGGCACGGGCATTGGGCCGTATGAGGGGGCGCGGGTGCAGGTGCAGAGCAGCGGCCGTGTCAGCGTGGCCACGGGCATTGGCACACAGGGGCAGGGGCACTTCACCAGTTTTGCCCAGATTGTGGCCGACCAGGTGGGGGTGGATGTGCGCGATGTAGACATGGTGACCGGGGATACCGACCAGTTTCACTGGGGCGCGGGCACGTTTGCCAGCCGGGGGGCGGTGGTGGCGGGCAATGCCATTAACGAGGCAGCGCGAGACGTGCGGCAAAAAATCCTCAAGCTGGCGGCCGATTTTTTGGAGGCGGCGGAGGAGGATCTGGTGTTGGCGGACGGCCGTGTCCACGTCAAAGGTACACCGGACAAAACCATCCCACTTGGCCAACTGGCACAGCGGGCCAACCCCATGCGCGGGGCAGTCAAGCCGGGCACGGAACCCGGCCTGGAAGCGACCAACTACTTTGGCCCGGAATATGGGGCTACGGCCGCCGGCGTTCACGCCATGATCGTCGAAGTAGACCCGGACACCTGTGAAGTCAAAATTTTGCAATATGTGGTGGTGCATGATTGCGGGCAGGTGATCAACCCGCTCATCCTGGACGGGCAAATTCAGGGCGGCGTGGCCCAGGGCATTGGCAACGCCTTTTACGAGCAAATCATCTACAACGAAGACGGCCAACTGCTCACCGGCTCCTTCATGGACTACCTGCTGCCCACCGCTACGGACATACCGCGCATTGAAATCGGCCACGAAGTCACCCCCTCGCCGCTGAACCCATTGGGAATTAAAGGCGCAGGTGAAGCTGGCGCGATTCCCACCGGCCCGCTCTTTGCCCAGGCCGTGGAGGATGCCTTAACCCACCACCCCACTCTGGAAATCCGCGAAATCCCCCTCAGCCCTGGCAAGCTGTGGGAGTTGACGCAAAGTCCTGGAGTTTGAGGAGAACGAAATGCCTGCAAGAGATGTTTACCATGACACTGTCATCAACGCTTTGGTAAAAGATGGCTGGCGGATCACAGATGATCCCCTTATTTTGTCGTTTGGGAACAAAGATGTCTATGTTGATCTCGGCGCAGAATATCCCATTGGGGCAGAGAAAGACAGCACCAGGATCGCGGTCGAGATCAAGAGTTTTCTTGGTGCGTCTGATGTTCGTGATCTCGAAATTGCTTTGGGGCAGTATAATTTATACCGTGATGTACTTTTTGAAGTGGAACCGGAACGCCGATTATACCTGGCAATTCCGGTACGTGTTTATACCGGAATTTTTAGCGATCCATTAGGTCAACTGGTTATCAAAAGGCAAAATTTGAATCTATTTGTCTTTGATGAATCAGAAGAGAGTATTGCAAGATGGATACCATAGAAAATTATAAACAAACCGTGCAAGAATTGATTTTGGAATATGCCAATTTAAAGCCGTCTCATGGTGAGATTGATACAGAAGCGATTATTGATTGGGACAAAGGCCATTTTGAAGTGCTGCACTTGGGGTGGGACGGACAACGACGGGTGCATGGCGTGTTAATTCACATTGATGTGATTGGCGATAAGATTTGGGTGCAACAAGATGGCACATCCCCAGGTATAGCTGAAGAATTGGCGGAAGCAGGTATCCCACGTGAGAACATCGTGTTAGGTTTTCGGCCCGCTCACTTGCGACAATACACAGGCTTTGCCACAGCTTGAGATGAATTTACAGCGTTATCGGGGGTGGTTTTATGCTGCGGCCGTATACAATCTGGTGTGGGGCAGCGTCAATGTTTTGTTCCCGGAGTGGATTTTTCAGCGAATTGGGATGCCGCCGCCTGAGTATTTGCCATTGTGGCAGGTGGTGGGCATGTTTGTGCTGGTGTATGCGCCCGCTTACTGGTGGGCCAGCCGTTACCCGGAACGCCATCCACATCTCGTTCTGATTGGGCTGGCGGGTAAAATGCTGGGGCCAATCGGTTTTGTCTGGTCGGTGAGCAGGGGGCAGTTGCCACTGGCTTTTGGCTGGATTATTTTGACCAATGATCTGATCTGGTGGCCGTCGTTTATGCTCTATGTGCGGGATGTGGCCAGAGAACGGGGCCTGGCCAATTTATTGCGCGGGGAATAGCTCAATCAATGTCTGCCTCACAATCACAACAAGAGAAAAACCGGCAGTGGCGGCGATTGCCGCGGAATGTGTGGGTGCTCACGGCCGTCTCCTTCCTCACTGATCTCTCCACCGAAATGATCGTCCATTTGCTGCCGCTGTTCCTGGCCAACGTGTTGGGCGCGCGCACGTTCACTATTGGCCTGATCGAAGGGGTAGCGGAGACGACCAGCAGTCTGGTCAAACTGCTTTCCGGGCGGTATTCTGACCGGCTGGGGCAGCGCAAATGGCTGACGGTTGCCGGGTATGGGCTGTCTACGGTTGCCAAGCCTTTTTTAGCGCTGGCGAATAGCTGGGCGGCCGTCCTCGCCATTCGTTTTGTGGAGCGCACCGGCAAAGGCATCCGCACCGCCCCGCGTGATGCCCTCATCGCCGACAGTATAGATGCCAAACAGCGCGGTCTGGCCTTTGGCCTGCACCGTGCAGGGGATACGGCCGGGGCTGTGCTTGGCCTATTGGTCGCCATTCTGGTCATCTGGCAGCTACAGGGCGCGGCCCCAACCTTAACACGCCCAACCTTTAATACCCTGGTCTGGATAAGTGTAATACCGGCGGCGTTGGCTGTTCTTCTGCTCATTGCGGGTGTGCGGGAGGTGACCAGCCAGACAGCCAAAACAGAATCTTCTCGGATAAGTTGGCAGGCGTTGGGACGGCCGTTTCACCGCTTCCTGTTGATCATGCTCATTTTTACTTTGGGCAATTCCGCCGACGCTTTTCTCATCCTGCGTGCCCAGGCCGCCGGGCTGGCGCTGCTGTCCATTCTGGGGCTGCTGCTGCTGTTTAATCTGGTCTATACCATCGTTTCCGGCCCCATTGGCTCGCTTTCGGATCGGTGGGGGCGGCGGCGGGTGCTGCTGGCGGGCTGGCTGCTCTACGCGCTTGTTTATCTCGGTTTTGCTCTGGCAAAGCAAAGCTGGCACCTGGTCATTCTCTTTGTGGTTTACGGCATTTATTATGGTTTTGCCGAAGGTATTGCCAAAGCATTTGTGGCCGACCTGGTACAAAAAGATCAACGGGGTACGGCGTATGGCTGGTTTAATGGGATGATTGGGCTGGCCGCCCTGCCTGCCAGCCTGATCGCCGGGCTGTTGTGGCAAGGGGTGGGCAGTTGGCCCGGTTTCGGCATGGCTGCGCCCTTCTTATTTGGTGGGGTGTTGGCGCTGGTGGCGGCGCTGTTGTTGTGGATGTGGCTGCCGGATACAGCCGTTCTGTAAGAAATGGGACGCGGATTTGCAGGATTGTCGTGCGTATCTGGCAAATCCCAAGAAACCGCGTTCACCTGCGTTCTATTGGAGGGATAAAATGAAGCTGAAGGTAGCATTTGCGGCGGAGGATAGATTGGGGGAGGGACCAGTCTGGTCAGTGGATGAGCAGGCGTTGTATTGGGTGGATATTGAACGGCCGTGCCTGCAACGGTACCATCCAGAAACCGGCGCATACACCGCCTGGACAATGCCGTCCCAAATTGGCAGTTTTGCTTTGCGGCAGGGTGGCGGCGCGGTAGTAGCCCTGCGCGACGGGTTGTATACCTTTGACCTGGGCAGCGGCCATTTGACCAACATCTGCCGCCCGGAGCCGAAGCGGGGCACACGTTTTAATGATGGCAAGTGTGACCGGTACGGCCGTTTCTGGGCCGGGACGATGGACTTAAAATTTGCCGCACCGGTGGGGGCGTTGTATCGGCTGGATGGAGACGGAAATTGCGACATGATGCGCCCCCACGTCACCTGTTCCAACGGCCTGGGCTGGTCGCCAGACAACCGCACCATGTATTACACCGACACGCCCACCCGCCACATTCTTGCCTACGATTTTGATGGGGAAATCGGCAAGATTAGCCACGAACGCATCTTCACCCACGACGCCGAAGGCTACCCGGACGGCCTGACGGTGGACGCCGCCGGTTATGTCTGGAGCGCCAAATGGGATGGCTGGAAAATTGTGCGCTACACGCCTGATGGTACGGTTGACCGGGAGATTCCCCTGCCTGTGCAACGGCCGACAAGCTGCACCTTTGGCGGCCCCGCGCTCAACCAGTTATACATCACCAGCGCCAGTGTGGGCCTCTCCCCGGCCGAACGGGCGGAGCAGCCGCTGGCGGGCAGCCTGCTGGTGCTGGAAACAGATATTGCTGGTTTGCCAGATGCGCTGTATGCCGGTTAATTCCCCAACAAAAAAGCGAGCGGGATGTGAACCCGCTGCTGCCAGGCCTGTTCGGAGTGGTTGGCGCCGGAGAATTTGTGCGTGACCCAATCCTGCCCCTGAGTGTAACCGGCGGCCGCAACAAGTTTGTCTGCTTGCTGCTGGAACGGTTCGTATTGGGCGTCCAGGTCTACATCGCCAAAGTCGAAATAGAGACGGTGGTGGCCGGCCTTTGGCAGCAGCGCCAGCAGGTCTGGCAATACGCCAGCAACGGCCGGCCAGTGCGTTGAAACGCAGCCAGCCGCAGCGAATATGTGGGGATATTCACACAGGGCGTACAGTGAAATTAAACCGCCCATGCTGGAACCCATGATAAATGTGTGTTCCTGTTTGGGGAGGGTGGCATAGCTCTGATCAACAAATGGTTTTACTTCTGATACCAAAAAACGCAGGTAAGCGTCCGAATCAGGCGTGTCAGCTAATCTCTGCGGGTCGAGGGTGGCTAAGAATTGCTGACCGGCGGGGGTGGCAAACGGCCGTTGCGGTAAATACTCCTGCCAGCGTCGTTCGCCCGCATTCCAGATTCCCACAATGATGGTTGGCGGGGCAGTCTGCTCGTCTATCAGTTGGATCAGCGCTTCGGCCACGCCCCAGGTGACGCCTGCATAAGATAGCGCCGGATCAAACAGGTTTTGCCCATCGTGCATATAAAGGACAGGGCACGGCCGTGTCCCATCATAGCCAGGCGGCAACCACACATCCATGGGTCGTGCCGGTACATGGCGGGAAGCAAAAGAGGCATAGTGAATCAGTTGTCCAGGCAGCATATAGCTTTTTAACGTCGCCGCCAGATCGCTACCCCTACGAGCAGCAAACCTAATCCCAGACCCACGCCCAGGAACCAATAGGAAGCCTGATCTGCCGGGATGAGGCCAGCTACGGCCGTCTCCTCCATTACTACTGGCGGGATCACGGTCGGCGGCGGCAGGGCGGCCACTTCAGTGGCGGCGGCGGTGGCCGTGGGCGGCACGGCCGTAGCGGTGGCGGTGGGTGTGTCGGTAGGCGCGGCCGTTGGCGAAGGCGTGCGGGTGGGGCGCGGCGTATTGGTCGGTCTGGGCGTTCGCGTTTCCGTAGGTGGGGCTTCGGTGGCGGTGAGGGCAGAGGTGATGGGCGTCGGGGATGCGGCCGTGACCGTGCCACTGATCGTCGCGGCGGCCGCCACCGTCTCGCCGGGTGTGCCCGATGCGCCGGGCGTGGCTGTCGTGGCCGGTGCGGCAGCGGGCGGCGGTGAGGTGGGGATGCTCTCCGGGGCTACACCTGCCTCCACCAGGAAAACGGGCGGCCCACCCAGTAAACATTCCCCATTGTGGCAACGTTGGCCTTCCAGACGCACGTTGTAAAAACCACCGCTGGGCGTCACGGCCGTTTCCACGCCGGTAATGGGGTCAACCAACACACCAGAGGCGGCCAGCGCCGGCACGCGCAGATCTACCGGGGTGATGGTGCGTGCCCACATGATGCGCGTTACCCCTTGTGGCCGGGTGAAGCTAAAAAGATAATGGGTATTGCTCTGCTCGCGGCGAATGGGGTATTGGAAACCGGCCAGGTACTGGATGGTGTGTTTGTAAGCGTAAAAGGCAGGGCGTTTGCTGAAGTCATACGGCCGTATCAACCCCCAACTTTCATCCCCTGGATTGATATTGATGTCAATGAGCTTATAAAACCCTATATGACTGGCCCCGGCATAAAACCCAAGCGCATATGCCTGCGGCACATACCACGCCTGCTGTTCCAAATCCAGATGGAACGCCTGCACCTGAACCGGCCACTCCGGGTCCATGCTGGGGCGGGCATTGGTCTCATTGATCCATACCTCTTTCATGGGGCTGATGCCCAACTGCTGCTGCGCGGCAAAGGCATTACCCACAATGTCGGGAATCGTCTCTGGGCGGAAATAAATGTGAAAGGTCAGCGCGTCGAAGAAATAGTTGTTTTCGGCCGCTTCCGGGTCATTGACCACCACCTGCAAAAAGCGGCGTAAGTAGCCCGTATCATGCCAGTGGGTCATGCCGCCAATGTGGATTCTGGCCTGCGGGTCAGCCTGTTTCATCACCTGGTAGGTCACTTTGACCAGTTGGTAATAATCTTCTGTAGACCCCGCAAATTCGTGGCCGTATACATTGGGGGCAATGTCTGGCTCATTCCAAACGATCCAGTTATGCACACCTAACGGGCCATAATACTGCGCCACGCGACGTACATAATTGGCCCACAGATTACCGGGATCATTCACCGGCAGGTAGAGGCCACGCGGCACACCAGAAGCAAATGCGCCATCGGTAGCCCATTGGGGTGTGTTTTTGAGCAGGCCCAGCACCTGCCGATTGTGCGCCCGCGCTTCGGCCAGCCACTCTTCATGCACGTGCAAGGTGTTCCAATCGTTAGGGCCGGTGGGTTGGATTTCATTCCAGTAGAAGAGAATGCGTTCAAAACCGACGCCGAGTTCGGCGGCTTCGGCTGGCGCCCAAAAGGATTCAATTGCGCCAAAGCGGGGGTCGAGCGCCCCCTGTTGGGGGGGGATGTAGGCGGCGGCCGGGGGTGGGGTTACGGCCGTGATCCCTTGAATCAACCCTGCCACCGCCAGTAAAAACAAACCAATCCGCAAAGTACGCGAAGAAACGCTCAAGCGTCTTCCCTCCTCTGCACCTACTTCGGCTTTGTTCAGCACAAGTCCGCGTCTCTGCGTTGAATCTATTTTCAAATCTCTAGCCTCCAATCTCTAATCTCCATGTTGGCAAATCAGGCCACCCTGTCTACAATGCAGGCCGGCTTTGCTTTACAAACGGGGCGGATTATACCCCACACAATTTTCAATTGTTAACCCACTGTCATGGAGTATTCACATGCAACGACTCCCTTCCTTGTTACTACCCACCGGATTGGCGCTTTTGTTCGCCGGTTGTCTCTGGATAATGCTGGCTTTATCGTCACGGCCGCAACCTACTTCGGCGCTGCCGGCAAACCATCCACCAGTGCCAGCTACTTTTCACGGGACGGCGCTGGTGACCAGCACCCTGGCTGACTTTTTTGCTCCTGGCACGCAGCCCGGCCATATCACCGATACGATTACCGCGCCGTTCATCTGTTCGCACTGCCACAGCAATTACAGCGAGAATGTGCCCCAGCCGGCCGAGTATGAACCCTGGACGGGCTGGCAGGGCAGTATGATGGCGCAGGCCGGCCGTGACCCCGTTTTTTACGCGGCGCTGGATATAGCCATGGCCGACGCCCAGTTCAGCGGCGAGTTTTGCCTGCGTTGCCACCTGCCCCGCGCCTGGCTGGAAGGGCGCATTATCAGTGGGACGCTGGCAGTTGATCCCAATGAGATTGATTATGACCTGGAAGGGGTGCAATGTGAGGTATGCCACCGCCTGTCTGATCCCACACCGGACGAGAATAATGATCCGCGTGATCGGTATGTGCTGACGGCCACCATTACTACCACCATTCCAATCAGTGATGGCAATGCGACGATGGTGTTTGACCCGGAAGATTACCGGCGCGGCCCGTTTGATGTGGTGGGGGAGATTGGCTTCAATCCCCATGAGATCAACGGCGCAGAAACGATACAGTCGCTTTATCATCAGGAATCGGCTTTTTGTGGCACGTGCCACGATATTAGCAACCCGCTGCTGAGTTGGAATGAGATCAGCCAGACGTATGCGCTCAATCCCTTAGGGCAGCCCTTCACGGATACCAGCCAGATGTTTCCGATTGAGCGCACCTTTAGCGAATGGCGACTGAGCCAATACAACACGCCGGAAGGGGTGTATGCACCGGCATTTGGGGGCAACAAGACATATGTGTCTACCTGCCAGGATTGCCACATGCGGGATGTGACGGGCGTGGGTGGTAGCTATTTTGGCGACCCTAATGGGATGCCGGTGCGTGATGATATGCCGTTGCATGATCTGACAGGGGCGAATACGTGGGTGCCGCAAATGATTCCGCTGCATCCCGTTTTTAGCGCCACCTTTCAAGCGGAACCAGAGCGGGTGGAAGCGTTGAACCTGGGCATTGAACGCGCCCGGTATATGTTGCAAAACGCGGCCGTAGTCACGGCCGTATACTCTGCCACCACCAACGAATTAACCGTGCGCATCACCAATAACTCCGGCCACAAACTGCCCACCGGCTACGTGGAAGGTCGCCGCATGTGGCTGCAAGTGGAGGGGTATGATGCCGATGGCAATCTGGTCTATGTCTCTGGCGCATATAACCCGACCACAGGGGTTTTAACGGAGGATGCGGACATTCAGATTTATGAATCGAAACATGGGCTGACGCCGGATTTGGCGGCCCAATTGGGGCTGCCGCCCGGTGAATCGTTCCATTTTGCTTTGAATAACATCATTGTGCAGGACAACCGTATTCCGCCGCGTGGTTTTGAATTTGCGGCGTTTGCGGCCGTTGGCGCCGAACCACGTACCAATGGGCAGCCCGACCCGACCCGGTATGCGGATGGGCAGTATTGGGATGAGGTGGTGTATGCGCTGCCGGAGGGGGTGGCTTACGGCCGTGTGCGCCTGCTCTACCAGACCTCTTCCAAAGAGTACATCGAGTTCCTGCGCGACAATAACCCAGACATCGGCAACCCTGATAACAACGGCCAGATTTTGTATGAGTTGTGGGAAACGACAGGGCGCAGCACACCGGAAGTAATGGCTTCGCTATGCTTTGGCACACAATGTGCGGTCTTTTTACCGATGATAATTCGTAATCCGTGAAGCGTGACCCGTGAAGCCGTGACCCGTGACGGGCATTTCGTCGGTGGATTCTGTGGATGGGTGATTTATTTGACAAAGTTGAGCGGGGTTTGCTACGGCCGTACCCCCCACTTCCCCTCTCCATGTGCAAAAGTCAGGTGGCTCTGTCTTGAAAACCGACCGCAACGGGAAGATGATAGGCGCTTTATGAGACTGCGGCCAATGCTGGCACGGCCGTTGGGTAGAGAATATGATGAAGGGCGATACCGTCATCTAATTCGTGCCACCAGACACCATAGCCGTCTGATTCAATGCTGAAATCCTGTTGTTGTTCGGGAGAGGCCTGAATGAGCCATTTCATTTCCGCGCAGGGAAAAATAATGATACGGCCGTCATTCAAAGCGACTGTCAGCAAGTTATTGGTAAAAAACGCGCTGGCTATTTTGATGTCAGGTAAAGAATCCATGATACCACTCCGTTAATTCCTGCTGATGCTCACGCAGAATGCCCAAAATCTGGTTTAACTCCCGGTTGCTAAAGTTTCTGCTCCAGGCCACAGAAAGGTCGCGCAACCATACCTTTGCTCGTTTTTCTGCCTTAACCACGTGAATATGTGGTGGTTCATGTTGATCAGCGGAGTAGAACTGCAATTTATAACCGTTGACGATTCGAGAAGGCATGACGAAAAGTATAACATCAATCGAAGTGTTGTGGCACGGCGGAAACTGAGGACGTTGGTTGGAATATGGGAAAGGGCTACGGCCGTGCCCCCACTTCCCTTCTCCATGAGCAAAAATCAGATGGCACTGTCTTGAAAACCAGCCATACCAAAGAACAAACCCGTAAAGCTCTTTTTAGGCTTCTGCTAAAGCATGTTCATGGCGATAAGCGGGCGAATACGCTTCAATTTTTTGAATTGCCACCCTATCATAGACTTTTTCGCCACAATTGGGACATTCGTAAAACTCTACCGCGGGCACGGTGTAAGTTTGACCTTTGTATTGGCGAGTGACATCTTTTACCACCAACTGAATTTTGTCACTGCCGCAAGTCGGGCAAGTTTTGATAGAAAGTTTCTCGTTCATACTCTTATATCGCCTTTTTAGACGAAATCAAAAAATAATAGGTTTCAACTCCGGCTTCTTGAATCAGTTTACCTTTGCTGTAAATCATCAAACCTTCGAGGTTTGTGCTTTGGATAATGTGTAAATACTCTCTGGTATGTTCACGAAAAGGACTGGTAGAACGAATAGTTTTGTAAATTGCCACTGCGTTAACGATGGATTCGACAATATCCAACTCCGTCAGACCGTCCGCTTCCAACTCTAAACTGGCTTTCTCACTGAAAGCGTAATGACCGGACAAAATAGCCCGTTTTATACGAACAAGCGTATTGCTCATAAATTAAGTATAGCACAGAGGAGGGCTAACCATTTGCCTCATTTCAATCACCTCAGGTGATAAGGGTTCATTTAGTGGGGAAGGGAGGAAAACTACGGCCGTACCCCCCTTTCGTGAATTTCACCAGGATTGACTACGGCCGTGCCCCCCACTTTCTCCTTCTCCATGAACAAAAGTCCGGTGGCTCTGTCTTGAATACCGGTCACAACGAGGGGGTTAGACGGCTACTGATGGGGTGTTATCAAGTTCTTCGCGGATAATCCGCCGCAGCGCATCTTCCAGCTCTTCCCGCTCTATGGCCTGTCGCAACGTGTCATTGATCAATGTTTGATAACCACGCTCTCCCGCTTTGGCCCGGAAGTACTCGATCAAAACAGTGTCCAACAAAATCGTCACGCGCCGTTTGCGTGGCGCAGGTTTCAGACCGACCCGAAACTCAGCCCGATCCAGATCGCTTTGGGTAATTTTGGGGTATTCGTCTTCGTCATCAAAAGTTGGAGAAGAATAGGAGTTGCTCATCTTTATCTGCCTCGCGCATCGAAATTATATGGATTTCATCCTCAGATTCAGTATGCACCATGACGACCACTTTTTCGCGGAGTAGGCCGAGTGTTACCCAACGCTGCTCGCCGTAATCTTTGCGGTCATCCTCAAAAGTAAAGGTTGGCCCCCTAAAAACTTGTTCGGCCTGAGCAAAATCCAGGCCTCGTTTATGAAGAGTGGCTTGTCGCTTGGGTTCATGCCAACTGAATCGCATGATCGAGATTATGCATATAATTATACACGTGTCAATGATAGGATTTGGGCAACGGACAGAACGGTTGATATGGGAGAGGAGAGGCTACGGCCGTACCCCCCACTTCTCTCTCCGGGCAAAGGCTGAGTGGTCGGGGCTTGAAGACCGGCACAGCAGGCGGCCAGATCGGTTACTCAACCACCTGATACTACCTGATACGGCTGAATGGTTTCCAAAAGCTGTGCTTCAGATTGCTGCGCATGATACAAATCCCACCGCAGTTGCAGATTCATCCAAAAGCCAGCCGATGTGCCAAAATACTTTGCCAGACGCAAGGCTGTGCCTGGCGTCATACCCCGCCGACCGTTAACAATTTCATTGATCCGTTGATAGGGCACATGAATACTATCAGCCAGGTCGCGTTGGCTTAAGCCCATGGGGGCCAGAAACTCTTCTAACAACATTTCTCCCGGATGGGTAGGAACACGATGAGTTGGTACACGAACCATTTTTCTCTCCGGTTTAGGCGTATGGCCTAATGGTAATCCACAATTTCCACCCTGAAAACCGACCATTATGAGGGTATCAAACAGCTTCACGTCTGCCCAAACTTTCTGCCAGGATGGACGTTACCAGCGCATTCATGCTAACGCCTTCCTGTTTGGCCCTTATCACCAGGCGAGCATGAATACTTTTGGGAACACGCTGGATAAATTTTCCACTGTAACTGCCACCACTTCCCGGCTCTGGCACGGCCAGATTTAGACTTTCTAAAGCCGCGATGGTTTCTTGCAAGGCATTCATACCATTTTGAATGGTTTCCTCTATGGTTTCCCCATCCGAAATGCACTCGGTAAAGTCAGTAAAAGAAATCAAGAAACCGCCACCCTCTTCATCTGAAAGTGGCCGAATTTCAAAGGGATATTGACTTAAATCTCTCATGGCTTATTCCATCACAAAATCCACAAATTTCTTGATGTAAATCGGTTTGATTGGCCGATGAGCGGGGACGGGTAGTGTCCGGCCATCGGAACGTACAAAAACGACATGACTTGTGCCGCGTTGCCGCCATTCAATGTTGTAAGCGTTGGCGACGGTTTTCAGACTATCAATCCGCCAGTCAAGGGGACTGTTTTGCATTTGCTGGAGGATTTTGTCTGCTTTGCTCACGAAGGTATGATACTAAATACAATAGCACAAGGCAAGAATGTAAAACAGGTAAAGTAAGGGAAGAAAGGGGAAGGGCTACGGCCGTGCCCCCCACTCCCCCTCTCCATGAACAAAAGTCAGGTAGCGCTGTCTTGAAAACCAGCCACAATGGGCCAAACATGTGGAATCTCACCCGCCAGGACTCTCTGGCACCTGCGGGGCAGCAAAAAGCCTTTCCACCTGAAACGCCTGTTGATTCTGTCTGGCCTGCCACAAATCATACTGCGTCTGCTGGTTAAGCCAGCTTTCGGCTGACGTATCGAAGGCGAGGGAAAGCCTGATAGCCATTTCAGGGCTGATGCCCGCATGACCATTCAGAATAGACGACAGAGTTTTACGGCTGACGCCCAGGGCTTCTGCTGCTCTTGTCACCGTTAAACCCAAAGGTTCTAAACACAACTCTTTAATGATTTCACCGGGATGCGGCGGGTTATACATTGGCATCATATCTATTACCTCAATGGTAGTCCTCGTAGTTAACAACAGTGGCATCTGGGCCGTCAAACTGAAAGGTGACGGGCCAGTTGCCGCTTACGCGCACTGACCAGGTGCCTTGTCTATCACCTTTCAATTCATGCAAGTGTAAACCGGGCAAATTCATATCACGTGGACTGGTGGAAGCGTTAAGCCGACCCAAGATAAGCCGTAGTTTGCCCGCATGAGCCGCCTGGATTCCGGCTTTAGAACCGGTCAGGAAAAATCTTTCCAGGCCCTTATGCTTAAAATCCCTGATCACGCGTTCAAGTGTAACCCGTGGCGTTACAAGCGGCAAGCGAAAGAATTTGGTGGCTGCAAATTACTACGGCCGTACCCCCCACTTCCCCCTCTCCACGAACAAAAGCCAGGTGGCGCTGGCTTGAAAACTGACCGCAGCAAGAGAATTTATGTTTTGCTATACGGTTCCACCGTCAGTAAATGGGGAATAGCTTTGTAATGTTTACGATTGAATGTGTGTAACGGCAGAGCCAGGACAACGGCCGTTTGCCCAATCAAGGCATCCAATAGTCCAATGTTGTGGCTCAAATGATACCGGGCAAAAACTGCCAAGGCAGCATTACATGTTTCGGGCGAAGGCCATACGATTTCCACGCCCGTTAATGCCTTTTCCACTTTGGATTGTTCGGATTTGTTCTTACACCCCTGCAATAATTCCATCACCACAAAACCAGGCAAGATGATTTCTTCTTCCCCCAGGCCAGCTAACCAGGCAACAGCAGGCGGATGCTGCCGGAGCAGGTCTATCATGACATCGCTATCCAGAATGATCATCTGTCAACTCGCCTGTCGCCGGTCGTCGCTGCGCTTCCTCACGTAATTGGCGGGCATAACTGGCACTGTCCATAATATCTTGACGATCTTTCCATAGACCAATCAAACCAGATTGAAGTAATTGTTGCGCCGTCATACGGGGCTGTTCTTGTTTTTCAGAGGGCGTGAGCAACAACAAAACTTCTACTTGCTGCCCGGCTTCAACCGGCAGGTTCCGAATGGTTAATTCGCCTCTTTTTTGGACTGTTTGTTGAATGCGAATGGCTTCCATTTGCTGCACCGTTTCCTTAATCAAAATAGGGTGCTTCAACAATACACTTGATGAGTATATTCGTCAACGTGGCTGAACGGAAAAGGAGTGATAGGGGAAGCTACGGCCGTACCCCCCACTTCCCCTCTACATGAACAAAAGTCAGGTAGCGCTGTCTTGAAAACAGACTGCAGCAAGGGCTTACCCAATCACCTTGCGAAAATAGGTACTCTTCCCGCTACCATCATTCATTGCTCCATAAGGTTCCCATTCGTCTCTAAGGAGAAGCTGAAAGATCCATTGACCTATTTTCTCGTCTTGTCCGCCTAGCTTTACCAATCTGCATGAATAAACTCTCCCTGAAAAGTCTCGTTTTTCGTCAGCCGTTTTACATTTAGATGCCCCAGGGAGATCGCGAACTTGTTCTATAATCCAGTCAATAATATCTGGGTCCGTGTCTAGTAAGTACACGCTACTACTTAAATGATTGAACTTTAGCTCAAGGTTTGTGTAATGAGCCATTAGCCTCCTCCTAAATAAATTCACAACGGAACAAAGCCCGCTACCGTCTTATTGGTATCAATCTCCGACGCCAGAATTGGTCAATCGCAATAGTTCTGCCTCTTACCTGACACTACGGCCGTCTCAAATCCCCATCAGCGCATCATTCACCTGTTTGAGGAACTGGTTGCTGACCGAGTACGCTTCCATGTCTTCCTTCACCTGGGCATACAGCAGCGCATTGTTGATGGCAAAACCCATCTGGTTGGCTACCGTGTTCAGCAGCCGAATCTGGCGCGGCTGCCAGGTGTGGCTCTGGCGCATGGCCACCACCAACACCCCCACCACCCGGCGATGGGCACGGCCGTCAATCATCACTTCCGGGCACGACAACGGCACGGCCGCTACCGCCTGCACCTGCTCCATCTCGTGCATCACCTGGCACTGCGTCATCGCCTGCGACACATCGTTCAAATGGCGGGCCTTGTTTTCCAGTGCCACCTCCCCTTCCAGCGTATCCAAAATGGGCAAATGGCGCACGGCCGTCACAAACTCTTCTGACAACGCTTCATACGCCGCCAGCCGCAGCCCGGCCCGCTCATTATCACTGTCTTCCATCAGATAGAGCCAGGCCGCCTCCGTCTGCAACATCTGTTTGATCCGGCCCAATACTTCCGCCAGCACCGGCCCCAATTCCAACGTCTGCACCAGCATCTCAGAAATATCATTCAGCGTCACAAAGTCCGCATTATGGCGCTGCACCTCCTCCTCCGCTTCCATCATCGCCGCCAGCAGCAATTCCAGGTCGCCCTCTTTGGCCTCCAGCGTCATGGAGGGCACATGCACACTGCGTGTGGGCAGCGTGGGCACAGACGGCGGCTCGTCCAGCAGCGGCAGCAGCGATTGGCTCATGGTGATGAGCGGGTCAAACTGCACGGCCGTGAACGCCCCCACCTTATTACACGCCACCAAAATCACCCGCATCTTCCCCTCATCCGGGTCCGAAAAATAGGCCGCCACCAGTGACCGCGCCCCCTCCTCCTGCAAACTTTTCAGCAGCGGCAAAGGCTGGCGGGCATTCACCTGCGCCAGATTCTTCACCAGCAAATTGTGTGTCAGCAGTTGATGAAACGGGAAATAGGCATAGGAATTGCGGAACTGGGCATACTCGCTGGTAAAAATCGGCGACAAGCCATAATCGGCCGCCAATGTAATCTGCAAATCCTCCTTCAACGTGTCCAGGAAGAAAATCGCGCCAATGGTGCCACCCAGGCTGGCCACCAGGTCAGCCAGTTTGGCCTGCAAAGGCGGCAACAGCGGCGGTGGGGTGTCCAGGGTATCGGCCGTACCCTCCCCCGTCATCGCCTGGCTCAAAAACATCTCCGCCATATGCCACAGTCGTTCCCGCAGCCGCAGCGATTCCAGGGCAATGGCAATGCCCTGGGCAATGGCGATCAAAAAGTGGGTGGACGCGGGCGAAAAGCGCGATTCATCCACCGTGCCCGCCACCAGCGTACCCAACAACTGCTCCCCGGCAAACAGCGGCAGGCTCATCAGGCTGCTCACCTGCGCCGACGCTAACAACATGCGTTCGCCTTCATCGGCATTCTCCGACTCTTCCACCAGCGCCCCCGTGCCCGCCACCAGATGCGGCATCAGTGTGGCCGCGCCGGCGTCAAACTGCTTGCCGGTGAGGATGCGCACCAGGTCCGGCGTCAGCCCTTCGTGCGCCCCCAGTGACAACTCCTTCGTCGCCGGGTCAATAATGACAATCGCCCCCACCTTCGCCTCGGTCATCTCCAACGCCTGCGACAGCCCCAGCTTCAGCAGCGCCGCCGGTTCCGTCATGCGGCTGGCCTGGTACGGGAACGAGGTCAGGGCACGAATCACCCGGTTGCGCCGTTCAATGTTCACCCCGGCCAACCGCAGCGTCGCCCGGTACCGCTCCATCTTCAGCCGGGCATCTTCCAACTCTTTTTTTGTTCTTTCTAGCTCTTT
>CAZOPF010000037.1:3948-22596 GCA_964581605.1 uncultured Ardenticatenaceae bacterium | reverse complement strand
CGCCAGGATACGCGCCAATTCACTGGCTGCCAGCGAGATACGCGCCTGGTCAATGGTGCCAAAGCCCATCTCGCGGGCCACTTCGCGTGCCCGCAGCCGCGCCGTCACAATGTCCAGATCGCTTTTAATGACAATGCGTTCACTAACCGTCTTATTTACCTTATTCATAGCGTATCCGTTTAGACCTGACAGGTTTTTAAAAACCTGTCAGGTCTCTAAGCTTCATAGCAGCCCCATCTGTTTGATCGTTTCCAGCAAGACAAGATTGGCGAAGTTGTCTTTGGGAATGTAATCCACCGCGCCGGTATTCAGGCCAATCAGGGCATCTTCGGCGCGGTCACGGGTGGTGAGCATGATCACCGGAATCTCGGCTACGGCCGGGTCTGCCTTGAGGCGGCGACACACTTCAAAACCGTTGATGTCCGGCAGTTCAATATCCAGGATGATCAGGTCGTAGAAGGATTCGTGCGCGGCTTTTAATCCATCACGGCCGTTCTCCACCCATTGCACCATACACCCATTCTCTTCCAAATGGGTCTTAAACCGCATCGCCTGTACCGGCGTATCCTCCACCAACAAAATCGCCGCGCCGCCATTGTGTTCAGGGTTGGTTGTTGTCATATTCACTCCACAAACAAGGTGATTTAGTGATTTAGTGATTTAGTGATCTGGTGATCTAGTGATCTAGTAGTTGCATAATCATTCAAACACCAAAACACTCAAACACCAAAACACTCAAACACTCAAACACTCAATCACCAAAACACTAGATCACCCAGTTACATATTCTCTCCGCAATCTTCTCCACCGGCAGCACCGTCTCCACCGCGTTTTGCTGGATGGCTACCGCCGGCATACCAAAAATCAGGCTGGTGGCCTCGTCCTGGGCGATGGTGTGCGCACCCGTTTGCCGCAGTGCGGCCAGCCCCTGGGCGCCGTCGTCGCCCATGCCGGTGAGGATCACGCCCAGGGCCGTGTCCCCATACAACCGCGCCACCGAGTCAAACAGCCGGTCGGCTGAGGGGCAGTAACGGTCGCCCTTGGCCGGGGGCAGCAGCGCCACCACCCCACCTGTGTTTACCACCAGATGGTGATCATCCGGGGCCACGAATACCTGACCAGGGCACAAGGCTTCACCGTCTTGCGCCAGACGCACGGCCAGCGCCGTTTGCCGGTTTAGCCAGGCCGCCAAATCGGCGGCAAAACCCCGCGCCACATGCTGCACCACCACCACTGGCACGGGAAAATCGGCCGGTAAACGACCCAACACGGCCGTCAGCGCCCCCGGCCCACCCGTTGAAGCCGCCAGAGCTAACAGATGCACACGGCCGTGTGCCTTTACCAGTTTAGTCGGTGAGGTCGTAACGGGGGTGGTGTACGGCCGTCGCACCACCTTCACCCCCGCCATCAACTTCACCTGCTTTATCAGTTCGGCCGTCACCTCCGGGCCATCGCCCACAGCCGGTTTGGGGACTATCGTCACCGCCCCCGCCTGCAACGCCTGGAAGGTCATCTCCTGCCGACCCTGCGGTAGTTGGCCGCTGACCATCACAATCGGGCACGGCGCTTCGGCCATAATCTGCCGCACCGCTTCGTAGCCATTCAGTTGGGGCATAAAGACATCCATCGCCACCACATCCGGGTGCAGCCGTTTCGCCAGCCGCACCGCCTCCGCCCCATCCCGTGCCGCACCCACCACCTGCATACCCGGCGTATTCTGGAAAATCGTCACCAGCAACTCCCGGCACACCGGCGAATCTTCGGCCACGAGGAGGCGGATGGGGGGTTGGGGGAGGTCGGTCATACTTGTGAGACGTGATGCGTGATGCGTGAGATGTTGGTCACGCATTACGCATCACAACGTTAGTTGCTCAATCATTTCCAACAAATTCCCCTGGTCAAAACGATTCTTGACGATATAAGCGTCCGCACCGACTTCGATGCCCCGCTTTTTGTCAGCGGTGGAGTCACGGGACGTGACCAGGATGATGGGAATATCTTTGTATCGGTTATCCTGCTTCACCCGCTGCGTCAGGCCAAAACCATCCAGGCGAGGCATGTTCACGTCGGTCACAATCACATCTGGCAAACGGCCGTCCGGCAAACTGCTGGCCATCACCAACAAACTCAACGCTTCCTCCCCATTGGTCGCCAGCCGCACCTGATACCCCTGTGCTTCCAATATGTTTTTTTCCAACGTGCGCGTGGTGATGGAGTCGTCTACGACGAGGATAGTTTTAGGTGATGATGTGGGTTGTAATCCATTAGCCGAACTTGGATAACTGTTTACTGCATACTGCTTACTGCTTACTGGTTTAGCCGCCAGTTTCAGCAAATCGGCCGCGTGCAGCACCAGCACAATCTGGCCAGAGCCGAGCATGGTGGCGCCCATCAGCCCCCCCACGCGGGCCAACTGATTGCCCAGGCTTTTAATGACCAGTTCTTGTTCCCCCACCAGACTGTCCACCACCAGCGCCAGCCGCATTTCGGCCACACCGATGATGACCACCGTCAGCCGGTCGGCAGGCGCAGGCGTCGTTGGCAGCTCCAACAAATCGGCCAGATAGGCCAGCGTGATGGGCTGCCCCTGCTCCACTATCGCCTCGCGCCCTTCCAGATGGGTGATGGCCGTTGGTGGCACAAAGAGCATGCGCTCTACCGTCGCCAGCGGCAGGGCAAAGGTCTGCCCACCGGCCGTCAGCAGCAGCCCGCGTGAACTGGCCAGTGTGAGCGGCAAGATCATGGTGAAAATTGTGCCCTGCCCCGGCATAAAGGCAACGGTGAGGGCGCCGTGCAGCGCGGCCACATTCTGGCGGGCCACGTCCAACCCCACGCCGCGCCCGGAAATATCGCTGACGCGGGCGCTGGTGGAAAAACCGGCGCGGAAGATGAGATTGGCGGCTTCGGCGTCGCTCAGGGCGGCGGCTTCGGCGGCGGTGTACAGTTGACGGCGCACGGCCGTCTCCCGCAATCGCGCCACATCCAACCCCGCCCCATCATCCTGCACGGTGATGATCACATTGTTCCCCTGCTGCCCGGCGCTGATGGTAATAGTGGCCTGGGGTGGTTTGCCGTTTTGCTGGCGCACGGCCGGTGGCTCAATGCCATGATCCACCGCATTGCGCAGCAGGTGGAGCAGCGGGTCTTTGATCTGTTCCAGCAGCCGTTTGTCCAGTTCCGTCTCGCCGCCGTTGATAACTAGCACCACCCGTTTATCCTGCTGCCGCGCCAGGTCACGCACCATGCGGTCAAAGGGGGTGGTGATGGTAGTCAGTGGCAGCATCCGCACCCGCTTAATTTCCTCTTCCAGGTCATCAATAATCAGCGAGAGGCGCAGGAGGTCATTACCAAATTGACGTTGTAATGCGCCAGATTGAACGGTCAGGCGGCGTAATTGCTCTTGATTACGGTCCAAAAATCCCAGCAGCAGTGGCAACTCTTTGGGCAAGGGGTGTCCGTTACCCACATCTGGCCCATAACGCACCAGCCGGTGATAATGCGCCCGCTGTGCCCGCCAATCTTTTTGCCAGGCGGCGGCTAACTGCTGCAACTGCTCCACCTCGGCCAATCGCTGCCCGGCGCGGATTTTCACGGCTACCAGTTCGCTTAGCTGCACCATGAGCGCGTCCAGTTTGCTGACGGCGACGCGGATGGTTTCGTCGGCAGCGGCAGCGGATGGGAGCGGATAAGCGGATGGAGTGGGCGCGGTGGATGGTTGGGGCGGAGATTCCGGTTGTGGGGCAATCGGCTGCTGCACGGCCGTTTCCAATCGGGTGAGTAACGCTAACACGCTGGCGGGTGTTGCCCCACTGCCGCTTTCCACCTGGGTCACGAGCAGTTCAACCGCGTCCAACGATTGGTAGAGCAGGTCAAAGAGGTCAGGCGTGAAGGGCAGACGGCCGTCCTTCGTCAGGGAGAGCAGTTCTTCCAGGGCGTGGCCAAGGCTTTCGACGGCCGTCAGCCCCACTGCCCGCGCCGACCCTTTGAGGCTGTGCGCTTCCCGGAAAATCTCATCCAGAATTGCCTGCCGCTGCGGGCCGTCCGGTTCCCGCTCCAAGGCCAACAAACCCTGCATCATCGTTTGCAGGTGTTCGCGCTGTTCCGTCTGGAACGTAGCGATCAGTTTGCGGCGGATTTCTTCGCTTAAACTCATAACATTTTGTAGGACGATTTTGCAAAATCGTCCTACTTCAATTTATACCTGTCCACAATCGCTTCCATCTGCTGCGCCAGGGTGGTGAGTTCTTGGGCGGAGAGTTCCACCTGGCGGGTGGAAGCCATATTTTGCAGCGTAGCCTGGTTGATGCTGTGCATGGCCTGGGCAAGCTGCTCCATGCCCGTCATTTGCTGCTGGGCACTGGCGACGATTTGTTGGGCAGCGTTGGCACTTTCGGCAATGCTGGCCGCTAACTGTTGGATGGCGTCACCCGTCTGCCCGGTGAGCTGCACACCCACCTCCACCCCTTTGTTACCCTCTTCTGTAGCCATGACAGCCATGTTCGTAGCCCGCTGAATCTCGTTCAAAATCGCCTTCACCTGGGCGGTGGCCTGGCGGGATTGTTCGGCCAGATTGCGCACCTCGACGGCGACGACGGCAAACCCTTTGCCGTGTTCCCCCGCCCGCGCTGCTTCTACGGAGGCGTTCAGCGCCAGCAAGTTGCTCTGGGCGGCGATGTCGTTGACGGTGGCCGTAATTTCGCCAATTTGCTGTGTCTGTTCACTGAGCAGCAAGATGTTTTCGGCGATGCCATCCACCAGTTGTTTGATCTGGGCCATGCTGTCAATGGTATTGCTGACGGTTTGCTGGCCGATGTGGGAGATATCGCGGGTGTAGCGGGATTGTTCGGCCACCTGCTGCGCCTTTTGGAAGGCTTGCTCGGCGATGGCCCGTACTTCGTCTATGGTGGTGGAGGTTTGGGAGATGGCGGTGGAGTTTTCGGTGGCGGAGGCGGCCTGTTGCGAGGTGGCGGCCAAAATTTCGGCTGCGCCCACGGAGATGTTGGCGCTGGCGTCCCGAATCTGGTTGGTGATGCGTGTCAGGCTTTCTACCATGCCGTTGAGGTTGTGGCCCAATGTGCTCAGGTCGTCGTCTGCGCCGTTGACAGAAAGGCGGGCGGTGAGGTCGCCTTTGGCAACTCGCTCAATGAAGCGGTTGTAGTCGTTGACGGTGCTTTCGATGGCTTCTTTGGATTGGGTGATGGAGCGGGCGATGGCCAGGCCAAAGGTGGTGGTGAGGATGAGAAGCATGACAACGGCCGTACCCATCACCCCCATCGCCGTCCCCATTTCCCCGCCACTGACGACGTTGATCTGCCATAGGGCAACGGCCGTGAGCAGCAGCAACGCCGCCCCATACACCCCCATGAGCATGAACAATCGGGCGCGAGTTGTGGTGTTTTTCAACATACGTTCCATACCAGGTAGGGGTCAGGCAGTTGGGAAATTACTCCATCCTCTGTGGGCAGTCTTAACCCAACTGCCTCGCCCCTACAATTACAATTCTTCATAAACGATCAGTTGTTTGTGGCGGAAAAGGGCGTGGAGGTCTATGATGGCTAACAGGCCAGGGGCAATGCCGCGAATGAAGGGGGCGATGGTATCGCTGACGGCCGTTAGCGGCGCTTCAATTTCCACATCAAACAGCATCAACACATCTTCCACCACATCGGCCAAAAAACCAACCTCTCTATCCGCTACTTGCACAACCACAATCTGGCTGGCGGCCGGTTGGCTACGCTGCGGCAATCCTAACACCGCCGGCAAATCAATCACCGACAGGAAACGGCCGCGGGCGTTAAAAATGCCCACCACAAATTCCGGGGTGCGCGGTACAGGCGTGATGGCCTGCGGCGGGTAGATTTCCAGCACATGGGCCACATCAATGGCGTATCGCTCCTGGCCCAACTGGAATGCGAGCAGGTGGAGTAAACGGCCGTGTGCTGTTTCTGCCAACGGTTTGGCCAGTTCCGCCGCCCGCCGCGCCAATATCGCCGCCACCTGCACGGGGGTGTAGTCGGGGTCTGTGATGGTGATGGGCGTTTCCATAGTTTCCTGACAAGGTGTCCAGGCGACAGGGTGAAGGGCGACACCTGGTCACCTGGTCACCCCTTCACCTAGTCACCCCATCTCTTCTAACAGACGCTGCGCAACGGCCGTCAGCCGTCCGGCGCTATGGTCGGTATCGGGCAGCAGGGCGTCAGCGGGGATGGATTCCATGCGGTGCAGCACGTTTTTCAGGGCGCGTTGGGCCATGACGACCTGGGACTGCTTTTTGTACAGCAGCGCCAGATGGAAATGGGCCAACGGCCGTGCCGGGTCCAGATACAACACTTTTTTCAGATTGTGAATGGCCGCATCCGGGCGGCCTTCGTGCGTCTCAATCATAGCTAACAAATCATAAACCTCTGGGAACAAGGGATCAACCACTTTGGCGCGTTCACACCAGTGACGGGCCTGCGCCCAATGGCCGGAATCGGCGTGGGTGCGGGCCAGCAAGCAGAGGGCGGCGGCCGGGAGCGGCTGTGTGGCGGCGGCTTTTTCCAGCAGGGTGATGGCGGCTTCAATACGGCCGTCGCGTAGCAACTGCTGTGCTTCGGCCAGGGGGTCGGTGGGGGGTACGGCCGTAGCCAATTGGCGAGCAGATGCAGCAGGTTGGGGACGTGGGGCGACGGCCGCCTTTTCCTTTTGATAGAGCAGCGTCCCGGCCACTATCTGCCCGGTAAAGGCGCTGTAGGTGGACAATGACGGTTCGGAATGGCCGACGATCAGCCAGCCTCCCTCCACCAATGCCTGATGGAAGCGGTTGACCATCTGCTGTGTTGTCTCCGGCGCAAAATAGATGGAGACGTTGCGGCACAAAATCAAATCCATCGTGGTGGTATTGGTATGCACGGAGGGGAAATCGGCGGCGGCCAGGTTGTGTGGGGCAAATGTGACCAGGCGGCGCACGTCGTCCCGCAGTTGGTAGCCGCCACGGCCGTTGTGGGGTACGGCCGTGAAATAACGAGAACGAACCTGCTGCGCCCGCGCCTCGCGGAATGACCAGTCCGAGTAGATGGCCTGCTGCGCCTGCGCCAGATAATTTTCGTTGAGGTCGGTTCCCAGAATGGTGATGCGCCAATGGGCGATGTCTGGGATAAGTTCATGAAGCAAGATGGCCAGGGAGTAGGCCTCTTCGCCAGTGGCGCAGCCCGCGCTCCACAGGCGCAGTTGAGGCGGCATACCTGCACCAATGGCCGCCGCCATCTCTCGTTTGCGGCGGATGAGGGTGGGCAGGATGTGGTTGGCCAGGGCGTCAAATTGGGCGCTGTCGCGGAAGAAATGGGTTTCGCCGACGGTGAGCAGGGTGAGAAAGCGGCGCAGTTCGGCGCGAGCGTGGCTGGTGGCCCCCAGGCGCAAATAGCGATAGTAGGCGGCCGGTTCGGCCAGGCCATCGGGAGCGGTCTGGGTGGCTTTGTAGACGGCCGTTTCCAGTTCCGCCCGCTTTTTGTCAGGAAAGTAAAGGCCGCTGGTCGCCTGCACCAGATCGCGGTACTGCTGGAAAAGGGCGTCTGCCAGGGGGTGGGGGGTTGTCATACACCTACAAAATCTGCGGCGGTGTGTCGGGGGGCGCCGCTTTTGCTGCTGACGGCCGTGTGGCGTGGTGTGGGCAGTCGTTCGGCCAACTGCTGCTGCTCCTGCTCGTTTAGCAAATCAGCCACATCAATTAAGGGGATCAGTTCCTGGCCATATTGCACCAGGGCCGGAGACTCATGTGCGGGTAACTCCACTTCTACCACCTCATGCACACTGTCTACAATCAGGGACAGCAGGTGTTTACCCGTTTCCACCAGGATGAGCGGGGTATGCAAATGGCAGGGCAGGCAATCCAGGCCAAAACGCAGACGCAAATCAATGACAGGCACGACACGGCCGTGAACGTTGATCGCCCCTTGAATCCCTGGCGGCATCTGCGGCAGATGGGTAATAGCCACAATTTCAATGATCTGGTGTACGGCCGTAACCGGCAGCCCATAGGTCTGGGCCGACAGTTGAAAGGTGAGGACATGCCCACGGCGAACATCTTGCCGTTCAGAAGAGGGAAATGACATACGCTTCTCTTTCATTTTATCACCTGTGTTGATGAACTAAGTGATCGTTTGCAAATAAGTTAGCGATTGGGTAATTGGGCAATTAAGTAATTGAAGCGGCTAATTATCAAATTACTCAATTACGTAATTACTGCACGGTTACTAATGGTTATGATACAGGTCAGGATGTGAAATACAACAGTCGTTTTCAGTTCGTTACGCACAGAGGAGAGGCGCGCACTTCTACCTGGCACTCTGCTTTTGTCGTTCTGTCTTTGCCGCTAACCGCTCACTGCTCACTGCTCACCGTTCACTGCTCACCGTTCACCTATATTACCAGTTTACGGCGATGGGTTGATTGCGGCAAAAACCGTTACTATCTGAGGCGATTATAGGGGAGAACGGCCGTGTTGTTGACCTGATTGTTGTACCATGACTGAGGGGCTATGGGAGGGAGTGGCAGGTGGCAAGTGGCAGGTGGCAGGTAGAAAGGCACTTGCAACCTGCAACCTGCCACTTACATGGCTTGTGCCTGGGGTCAATCGGGGGGATAATTACGCAGTATGGCAGTTTCAGAGCAAGAGCAAGTGTCCATCGGTTCTAACGGCCGTGTGCAACCCCATCTGAACGGCCGCCTTTCCCTGCCAACCGACTATCAATTTTTGCCAGACAGGGGCGCGCCGTTTCAGGTGTACGGCCGTTACCGGCGTATCCTGCTCTTTTTTGGCGGCATCATTCTGCAAGTTATCCTGTGGGATTTGCTGCTGGCGCGGCTGCCGGGCGTGGGCGACTGGGTACGCAACCGGCGACCGGCGCGGATGCGCCGCTCATCCCGCCGTTTCCGCGCCCTGGCGTTGGAAATGGGCGGCGTGATGATCAAGCTGGGCCAGTTCCTTAGCTCCCGCGTGGATGTGCTGCCGGTGGAAGTGACGGAAGAGCTGCGTGGGCTGCAAGATGAAGTGCCGGCCGAACCAACGGGGCGGATGATGGCCGTTTTATATGCGGAATTGCCAGATGCGGACGGCCGTTTTGCCCGCATTGAACAAACACCGCTGGCGGCCGCTTCCCTGGGGCAGGCGCACCGTGCCTGGCTACACGCCCCCATTGAACCCATCCCCGTCGTCATCAAAATTCAGCGGCCAGACATTGAAGAGATTGTGCGCACTGATCTGGATGCCCTAAAGGTGGTGGCGCGTTTGATCATGCGCTACAAACCCATTCGCCGCCGCGCCAATGTGCCCGCCCTGCTGAACGAATTTGCCCGCACCCTTTGGGAAGAGTTGGACTATGTGCTGGAAGCGGATAATGTGGAGCGTTTTGCCGAACTATATGCAGATAGTGAGCGGGTATACATCCCGGCCGTTTATCGCCAACATTCCACGCGCCGGGTGATTGTGTTGGAAAATGTGGAGGGGATCAAAATTACGGATGTGGCTGGCATGGAGGCGGCGGGGGTGAACCCCAAAGAGGTGGCGGAAACGCTCCTGGACTGTTATTTCCACCAGATTTTTCAGGAGGGATTTTTTCATGCTGACCCGCACCCGGGCAATTTGTTTGTACGGCCGCGCACTGACCTGCCCTGGGCGGTGTCGGCCAATGGGGATGAGTTAGCACAGTTGGCACGGCCGTTTTGGTTGACCTTTGTGGATTTTGGCATGGTGGGGCGTGTGCCTGACCTGATGGGCGAAAATTTGCGGCAAGTGTTGATCAGCATTTTGCAAAAGGATGGCCGGGCGCTGACGCAGGCATATGCCCGGCTGGGCTTTTTCCTGCCCGGCGCAGATTTAGACCGCATTGCGGAAGCGCAAACGGTGGTGTTGGAACGCATCTGGGGGCGCAGCCTGCTGGAACTGACCCGCCCTGACCCGAAAGAGATTCAGGAGATCGGCCAGGAGTTCCGCGACTTGTTGTTTGAGTTTCCCATTCAGGTGCCGCAGGATTTTATTTACCTGGGGCGGGCCATTGGCATGGTTTCGGGGCTGGTGTCGCAATTAGATGAGGAGATTAACCCCTGGTATTTCTTTGAAAAGTACGGTGAGGAGTTGATCCGGGAGGAGCAGGCGCAGCAGTGGACGTGGGAGGCGGCGTGGGGGTTGATACGGCCGTATCTCTCCACCCCCGGCCGTGTGCAACGGCTACTGACAATGGCCGAACAGGGACAAATCCGGGTGCAAACTAACCGGGAGATGTTGAAGCGTTACGACAAAATCGAAAAACGGCTGGGGCAGTTGGGCTGGAGCATCATTGGCGCGGCCGGCATTTTGTCGGCCACGCTGTTGTGGTTGAACCGGAAAAATGAGAAAAATGACAAATACGATTGAGAGCGTGTGTCATGCCTGAATTTTTCAATGTTCTACCACCTGAAGAAGCTCTGGGGCTGCTGATGAAACACCTGACGGCCGTGCTGCCCTCCGAAGTAGTGGCCACAGAAACGGCGTTGGGGCGGGTGACAGCCGTATCCCTTACCGCGCCGCATCCCCTGCCCCCATTCCGGCGCAGCACGATGGATGGGTATGCGGTGCGTGCGGCCGATGTTTACGGCGCATCCGAAAGCCAACCGGCTTTTTTGCAAGTCATCACGGAAATCCCCATGGGGCAGGCCGCCGACATCAGCCTGCAAACCGGCCAGGCCGCGCTCGTCCACACTGGCGGTATGATCCCGAACACGGCCGATGCAGTGGTGCAGGTGGAATATACGCAGGTTATCGGTGAGCAGTTAGCGGGGAGCAGGGAGCAGTTAGCAGGGAACCGGACGCGGCCAGCCACAAACCACCAGCCACCGTCTGCCAATTTTCCTTTTGAAATTGAGGTGTTCAAAGCGGCGGCCGTTGGTCAGAATGTGTTGCAGGTGGGGGAGGATGTAAGCCAGGATGCAGAGATTTTGCCAGCCGGGCATTGGCTGCGGCCGCAGGATTTGGGGGGGCTGCTGGCATTGGGATTGATGCAGGTGGCGGTCATCAGGCAGCCGCGTGTGGGTATTCTGGCAACCGGCGATGAAGTCATCTCGCCGGGCCAGGCTGTGGGGCCGGGGCAGATCCGAGACATTAACAGCTATACCATTGCGAGCCTGGTGTGGCAGGCGGGGGGCATTCCGGTGTTGGGTGGCATCATTCCTGATGACTTTGCGGCGTTGTATACGGCCGCTGCCAGCCTGTTAGCCACCTGCGATATGCTTGTTCTCTCCGCCGGTTCATCGGTCAGTGTTCGGGATATGACGGTGCAGGTTATTGAACAGTTGGGCACGCCCGGCGTATTGCTGCACGGTGTTGCCACCCGCCCCGGCAAACCAACTATTGTAGGAGCGGTTAACGGTAAACCGGTATTGGGGCTGCCCGGCAACCCGGTTTCAGCCATGATCCAGTTTGATATGTTTGGTATCCCGGCCATTTACTGGCTGCAAGGAATGAGCGATAGGCCACAACAAGGTGTGGTTTGGGCCAGACTCAGCCAGAATATCGCCAGCGAAAGCGGCCGTGAGGATTATGTACCTGCCCGTCTGACAGAGAGTCCAGATGGGCTGTTGGCTACGCCCGTTTTTGGCAAAAGTAACCTGATTTATACGCTGGTAAAAGCGGATGGCATTATCAAAGTGCCGTTGAATAAGAGTGGTTTGCAAGCCGGGGAGTGGGTACATGTCCGCCTCTTCTAGTGGCAAACGGAGGGTGTGGCTGGCAGTGGAATGGGTGCTGATGGGAGCTGTGCTGACGGCCGTTTACCTCAGCGGCCTGGGCGATGTTCCTTTTCATCCCGATGAAAGCCAATGGATCGCCACCAGCCATTACTATGAAAAGTTTATCAACGGCAACATCGCCTCGCCAGAGTGGCAGGCATACCCCTGGACGCTGACGCAGCCACCCCTGACACGTTATGCCATTGCGGTCGGCCGTCTGGCTGGCGGATTTTCAGCCAATGAATTAAACGCTCCCTGGTTATTCCGGCAAGAGTGGGAAACAAATGTGGCCGAAGGGCGGATGCCAGAACCGGCTCTGCTGTGGTGGTCGCGGCTGCCGATGGCGGTAACGGCCGTAGGCTGTGGAGTGCTGCTAATTTTTATTGCGCGGGCGATTGGCGGTCGGCTGGCCGGGTGGGTGATGCTGCTGCTCTTTGTCCTGACAGGCTATTATGGCGAACAGCTTCGCCGGGCAATGGGTGAAGCATTATTGCTCTGTTTGATGCTGCTGGCGGTGTTGGCGGCGTATGCGGCCGGGCGAAGCTGGCCGCGATTGGTGCAAATGGAGGCCATGCGCGGCAGGGAATGGCTGCGGCCGTTAGCCTGGCTGCTGCTGCTGGCGTTGTTTGCCGGATTGGCCGGCGCTGTCAAGCTCAATGGGTTGGTGTTGGTTGGCGGGGGAATGGTGCTGACCGGGCTGTTGGCCTGGAAAGGGCGGCAACGGCCGTTTGCCTGGCTCTTTGCTGTGGTGGGGTTGATCGGTCTGCCATTGCTGGCATTTTGGCTGTTTACGGCCGTGAATCCGGCTGCTTATGCCCACCCCTGGCCGCATCTGGTGGCAATGGTTGAGTTCCGTGCTGAAGAGATTGCCAAACAGCAGGCGAATGCGCCTTATGCCAGTTTGCCCCTGGCCGATGTGCCCAAAAGGATAAGGGTTGTGCCAGATAGCACCTTATCTTACGCTGTGCCCTGGCCCGGTGGGGCGGCGGTTAAGGTGTTGATGGGTTTGTTGGCATTGGGCGGGCTGGGACTGATGCTGGCGCTGGCGTGGGAGTGGTGGCGAAATGGGAATCTGGCTAACGGCCGTGCCCCTGATATGAGTCTGGCTGTTTTGCTGATGTTGGGGGTGGTGGCTCTGCCTGCCCTGCTCACACCGCTGGATTGGGACCGGTATTATTTGCCGTTGGTGGTTTTGGCTTCATTGGGTACGGCCGTCTGTTTGGCTGCTCTTAGCTCTCGTTTGTGGGTGCAGTTAACGACTCGTCATCCGGCTGGTAACTCAAAATAAAATTCGCTGCCCACACCTTCTGTGCTGTTAACACCCACACGGCCGCCCAGTTTATCTATAATGCGCCGCACAATCGAAAGCCCTAACCCATACCCTTCCACCCGCACTTCGTTTAGACGCACAAATTCTGTGAAGAGAACAGCCTGCTTTTCGGCTGAAAGCCCCGGCCCGTTGTCGCGCACCCAATAGCGCACCATGCCGTCTGGCTGCACGGCCGCTCCCAGTTCCAGCCGGGGCGGGTGTCCGCCATATTTAAGGCCATTGCTCATATAGTTCACCCAAACTTCTTCAATCCAGGGGGCATAGCCTACGGCCGTCGGCCAGCTTTCCGGCACCGTGATCACCCCCTGGTAATTTTCAATCATAAACGCCAGCCGGTCTTGGGATTTCAGCACCACCATTTCCATATCCAGCGGGCTGAGATGCACATCTTGTTTCCGCACACTGGCAAGCAGCAACAGTTCATCAATGATGTTTACGCCACGATAGCCTGTGTTTTGCACTTTTTTCAGATACCCAACCGCTTCTTCTGGCACATCATCGGCAAATTGCAACAGGATAAAATCCACAAGGCCAATAACCAGCGCCAAAGGATTCTTGAGATCGTGGGCAACGGTGTGGGAAAACGCATCCAGTTCGGCAACCTGTTCGCGCAAGTCTCGCTGTAATTTATATAGGGTGATATGACTGCGCACGCGCGCCAGCACTTCTTCTGCCTGGAAGGGTTTGGCCACGTAATCTACAGCCCCCAATGCAAACGATTTCACCTTGTCATGCACATCGTCCAGGGCACTGATAAAGATAACGGGGATGTCACGGGTGCGCAGGTCTGCTTTTAACTGGCGGCAAACTTCGTATCCATCCATTTCCGGCATCATAATATCAAGCAAAATGAGGTCTGGCGGGCTGGATTGGGCGGCCGTAAGTGCCATACGGCCGTCGCGCACCGGGCGCACCTGGTAGCCCGCATTGCCTAACAATCCGGCCAGCAGACGCAAATTGGCCGGGGTATCATCAACAATTAAAACAATGCCTGGCGAAGGTGGTTGGGGTTGTTCATTCATGGACAGATGGGGTCATGGGGTAAGCAGGTAATTACACCATTACCAATTACTCAATTGCTTTTATAGTTTGTAGACGGGAGAGGATTTTACCGTATTCAAAATCATCAGCCAGCCGTTGTAGTTCAGCAGCTAATGCGGGGCTATGGGTATGCACGGCCGTCACCAATGCTTCAATCTGCTCTATATCGGCCTGTGAAGTGGCCTGTGTTAATTGGGACAGCAATCCGGTCGGCAAGGCAATCTCAGTTGATTCTTCACCATTCGGGCTGGCGGCCGCAGGTAAAACAGTGGCCCGCTCACCAATCGCCACCTCATCTCCATAGAGATATTGCACAGCCAGATGTTTTTGAATGGCCTCCAGAATCTGGTCTGTCTGCACCGGTTTACGAATGAAATCGCTGCATCCAACCTGTAAGATGGCATCGCGTTCATGGCTAAAAGCGCTGGCTGTGATAGCAATAATGACGGGCTTATGACCGTTGACCTGCCCCAGAATGGTGCGGGTCGCTTCATAGCCGTCCATTTCCGGCATGTGCAAATCCATCAGAATGAGATGCGGCCGCCACTGTTGCCAGGATTCTACGGCCTCTTTCCCATCAGCCACTTCTTGCACAGCAAAGCCCAACGGCCGTAATAATTGGACTAACACTTGCCGATTTTCCCAATTATCATCTACCACCAACACCCGCACTTCCGGCTGTTGGGGTGCCAGCCCCAACACATGGCGTTGAGGTTGCCGGCCTTGTTCATCGCGCACGGCCTCTGGTTTCACACGAATGGTAAACTCAAAAATTGCACCATGCCCTGGCTCATCGTTCACATTACGAACAGTCATATCCCCGCCCATCAAACGAGCAAACTGGCGGCTGAGTGAAAGACCCAACCCGGTGCCTTCGCCAGATTGGATACCCGCTTTGGCCCGCACAAACGCTTCAAACACCTTGTCTAACTCTTCCGGTTCAATGCCCGGCCCGGAATCTGCTACGCTAAAATGCAGCAGGTGAATGGGAGTTTCGGATACGGCCGTGCTCGATTCATAACAAACGCTCAAACTCACATGCCCCTGCGTGGTAAATTTCAAGGCATTATTCAACAAATTGATCAACACCTGCCGCAATTTCACTTCATCAGCCACAATTACCGGCGGCATATCTGGGTCAACATCCATCAATAACTGCACCTGTTTCTCTTTAGCCCGCAGTCGGAACATGCTTTCTAGCTCTTCCATCATGGGATACAGGTTAAATGGTTTTTCATGCAGGGTCATACGCCCTGCCTCAATTTTGGACATATCCAACACCTGGTTGATCAACGTCAACAAGTGTTCCCCACTTTGCATGATAATGTCCAGGTTATTGCGGTCTTTGGGGCCAACCGTGTTCCGGCGAACCATCAATTGCGCGAAGCCGAGGATGGCATTGAGCGGAGTACGGAGTTCATGGCTCATATTAGCCAGGAAAGCGCTTTTGGCACGGTTGGCCGCTTCGGCCGCTTCTTTGGCCGCCTGGAGTTCAGCCTGTGCCCGTTTGCGTTCTTCAATTTCTTGCTCCATTTGATGCAATGTTTGCTCCAGTTGGGCCGCCATATCATTAAAATGATCACCCAAGAGTTGCAGCTCGTCGCCAGAATGAATGTGAACGCGCTGGCCTAAATCCCCCTGGCGCACCAGTTCGGTTGCCCGGATCATCTGTTGTAAAGGTTCGGTAATTGAGCGGCTGACCAAAATGCTGACGATCAGACCGATGATGGCTACGTTCATGGCGATAATGATGCCCTGGACCCGCACGGCCGTGAGCTTTTCTTCCAGTGGTGCAGTGGGCAGCCCCACACTTACCGCTCCTATGGTATCTGCGCCCACAATCACTGGCTGCCCGGCAATGAGTTGATCTTCTTGCCACATGAAAACCGGCTCGTCATCCGCCAACAAACGCTTGCCAAACACATCTGGGTCTGTATTAAAGCGGGCGTTTAAGTCTAGAGCATCCGCAACAACCCGCCCATCGGGATCGTAGTAACGGCCGAAAGTCACCACTTCAAACTGGCCCAAATCCACCATCACATCCGAGAGATAGTCAGCCTCCAGAAAATACAAAGAGTCTGCCCCGCTGGCCGAAAGCGTATCCAGCAGGAGCACCGCCTGCTGTTCCAATTCCTGCCGGAAAGTCTGGCGTTCTCGCCGAATGGTGAGGGAGGTAATGACACTGACTACGATGATAATGATGAGAGTGATAACCAGTGTGAGTTTGAGGGCTAACGGCCGTTGCCGCCATAGTCGTAGACGCATATTAAATCATTGCTCTTGCTGCACCAGATCATACAATGTGCGCATACGCGCCAGAGCTGCCTCCGCTCCTTCAGCAAACTCGGCAAACTCCGTCGTTTGAAAAGTCTCCAAAGCGGCCTGCCCATCGGCTGATTCATCCATTTCCAGCAAGGCAGTGCGAATCGCTTCTACCAGTTCTGCATCCATGCCGGAGCGCACCAGCACCAATTGCCGGGGCACGTCTTCGGTGGCCGCTATTATCTTTAATTGTGCTTGCGTTTCTTCTGGCAAACGGGAAAAGGTCACATTATCCACCACGCCAGCCGGTACGATGCCGCTGATCACCCACTGCACGGTGGTATCATCGGCCGTGCTAAACACATAACCCACTTCATCCTCAGCCACGCCGGCCTCCGGCGCAGATTTTTCCACCGGATTCATATTTTGTTCGATCAGAAACGAAAGCGGCAGCATATAGCCGGAGGTAGAAAATGATTCCTCAAAGGCTACCATTTGCCCCAACAAATCATCCAGGCTATCCAATTCACTGTCAGCCGGCACAAAAAAGACGGAATGATATTCAGGTACGCCAAACCGGAATCGGCGCAAAATAGGGGTCGCGCCCGTTTCATCACTGATCACCAGCACGGGATAGGGGCTATCGAAATAGAGATCAACATCCCCATCTCGCATCCATTGAATCATCGTATCCAGGTCAGGGGCAATTTTAACAGCGCCGGCCGTAATGCCTTGTTCGGCTAACTGCGCCGCCAGATAGTCGGCCGTTGGCTGTGTGCCTCGAATGGTTTCAACCGCCTCGTCAGAAATATCGCCCAAGACTAATGTTCGGCCTTCAGGCACGGCCGTTGCCGCTTCAGGCGTAGGTTCAGCCTGTGGGCCACAGGCTGCCAACATCAATAAAACTACCATCCATAACATGATTCTTTGCCACATATGGTTATCGGGGCCTCCTTTTGTAAATTTTCGTCGCCATTTTGCCACGAAACATCAAACGTGTGTGTGAAGGATCACCAAACGCTCCCTATCTTAAACCCGTTTACCCATAAATGGTATGAGGGATGTGTCCCATCAGCAGGTATGGCTTGGCCCAATCGCCACTGAACCATAGGCAGTTTCACGAAACAGAACCTGAGCGGCGGATTCGGTTTTGGCGTATGATGGCGAGGATGTAGATAGGCGCGCCGAGCAGTCCAGACAATCGCTCCAGGGCAAAAACGAGCAATGAAAGAGTGACTGCTTCATCTGGTGTTAGCCCGGCAGGGGCAAAAAGCAAAATTGCCAGTTGTTCGCGCACGCCCAGCCCACCAATTGAAGGCAACAAGGTAGCCAGCGCCATTAAGGGGGTGGTATAGAAGTAAATGGAAACGGGTATGTCATACCCTAGCGACATGCCGGCTGCCCACCACCAGGCAATTTGCATGAGATTGAACAGCACCGAGACGGCCAGTGCGCCGGTAATGGCCCGACGGCCGCAGGCCGACACGGCCGTTAACACCTGTTCAATTTTGCTCCAATACGGCCGTAGCCGCCCTGGCACCAATTGCCCGGCCCGCCGCACCAGGCTGCCTTGCAACAGCACCGCTCCACCTACCAGCCCCACTACACAAATGACTACAATCTGCGCCAGCAACGTGACCGGAAAATAGGGGGGGCGCCACGGCAAAGCCAGCAATGCCAGGACAAACAACGCCAGCAAACCTGTCAGACGATCCACAATCACCGTACCGGCAGCCACATCGGCCGGCACATCTTGGGCAGCCTCCACCACCCGCACCACATCCCCCGCCAGGCCAGAAGGCAATACAGAATTAAAAAAACCGGCGGCAAAATACAGCTCTACTAATCGGCCAAATCGCACCGAAGCACGCAGCGCCACCAACAGCAACCGCCAACGATACGCCCGCACAACCATGCTGGCATTGATGAGGGCAAAAGCCAGGAAAACCCACCCCGCATGGGCCTGGCTAATCCCGACCCCAATTTGCCGTATATCTACCTGCCGTAAGACAAGGAAAAGCGCTACGGCCGTAACCCCTAATTTGATAACTGTTCCAATTTGTCGGCGCATCAGTCGGTAATCTGTAAAAAACAGTAACTATACCCCCTTAAAAGTAAGTGAAAAGTAATGATGGCAATTGATTAACCAACAAAAAATGGCCCCTGTGGGCCATCTTTCAGTAGGGCGGGTGGGACTCGAACCCACACGGAGTTTCCTCCAACGGATTTTAAGTCCGTCGCGTCTGCCATTTCGCCACCGCCCCTTGTTTGGTAAT
>CAZOPF010000037.1:0-3848 GCA_964581605.1 uncultured Ardenticatenaceae bacterium | reverse complement strand
CCAATGGAGACCCTGCCGATCTAAAAAAACAGATGGAGCGCCTGGACGCGCACTATCATCGCCTGGTCGCCAGCATCAGTGAAGGCGTCTCGGTGGTCACCCTCGATGGTGTTATTGCCAGTCTCAGCCCGGCTTTTGAAACTCTACTCGGCTGGCCGACCGACCAACTCATTGGCAAGCACATTCAATCACTTATCCATCCTGCGGATTTGCCGCTCGCCATTGACCGCTGGCAGCGTTTGAGCAACGGCGAGCACCCCCCCCAAGAAAAGCTGCGTTTATTACAGAGTTCGGGAGAGTATTGCCCGGTTGAAGTGGTCTCGCATCCAGAAATTGAAGAGGGTCAGGTGCAAGAGGTTTGGGTGCTGGTCCGAGACTTATCCAAAGATGAGCAGTTAGCAAAACAACAGGAGGCGCTTTCCCAGGCGAAAAGACGCATTCAGTCATTCCTTGACTTAATTCATGCTGCGACGACCAGGGCACGCTCCCCTTTGACAATGGTCAATCTGTCTGCTTATCAGCTATCAAAGCAAACCAGCGAGCCAGCCTTACTCTCTGCTGCCGAGAGCATCGAGCTGCACGTTAAGCACCTGACACAGCTTCTTGAGCGTGTACTGATGATGGCCGAACTCGATGCCAATCGTGTCTATTTTTCTTTTGGGCCAGTTCAACTAAACCGATTACTCGACTATATTGGCGCTATCATGCACCCCCTGGCTGAGGCTAAGAATATTACGCTCACCCTCCAACCCGCGGCTAACCTTCCGCCGGTGAGAGCGGACGAGCTACAACTGTATCTCGCCATAAAAGAGGTGGTCGAAAACGCCCTCGAATATACGCCGGAAAATGGCGCCGTCACGGTCAGTACATTCAGTAATGAGACATACGGTGTTCTTGAAGTGCAGGACACGGGGATAGGAATTGAGGCTGATCTGATGCCGCATCTGTTCGAGCGGTTCTATCACTTCACTCTGCCTGCCTCTGGGCCTGAAAAACTTGGCTTGGGACTGCCTATCGCCAGGAAAATTGTCGAACAGCACAATGGAACCATCCGTGTGGAAAGCACACTCAACAAAGGCAGTACCTTTACCATTAGTATACCCCTCTACACTCCTTAACCCTACCATCGGTATTGGCAATTTCAAAGCCCACCCGAGCGGTCAATAGCCCGCCACAACCTGATAACAATGGTCAGGCCAAGAACGATACCCAGGGCGCCGACCAGAGAAAACCCTTCGAACATGGGCCCGACGCCAGCGCTCCACATCATCGCCGAGGCGATGATCAGGCCGGTGGCAATCAGGCCAAAAATCAGCCGGTTCGTGATCCGATCCAGCCGACTGATCTGTAATTGGATGGAGATGTCCCCTGTCTGGGCCTGGTTGAGAATGTCGGCAATCTGCACCGGCAAAGCCCGGATCAGACGATCCCAGTCCTGATAGGATCGCACCAGGGATCGCATCAGATTCTTAGGCGAATAGCGACGGCCGATGATTTCCTGGACATAGGGAGCCAGTAGTTCAGACAGATTGAAGCGCATGTCCAGAGCACGGCCGGTGCCTTGCAATTGGCTAATCGTCTTGATCAGCATGATGTAGTTAGAAGGGATGTCCAGATGATAACGATGAATGACGCCGATGATGGCATCGGCAACTTCGTCTACGTCAATTTGTTGCACCGGCCGGTCGAATAAATCATCAATGATGTAACTGATGTCCGTTTCAAACTCTTTCCGATCAAAACCTCTGGGATGATCACAGATGCGCAGAATCACGTCGGCTATCTGGCTCACATCTGTGTTCACGTAGGCGATGACCAGATCTTCCAGGTCAAGCAGCATATGTTTGTCAATACGGCCGACCATACCACTGTCAAGGACGCCGGCAATGCCCCCAGGTAATAACAGGAGATTTCCGGGATGTGGATCAGCGTGGTAGAACCTGTCGCGGAAGATCATCTCGATCCAGATATTGGCGCTGTGTTTGGCAAATTCATACAGGTCCACACCCTCTGCGGCCAACGCCTGATGATCGCTCAAACTGATCCCCCTCAGTCGCTCCATGGTCAATACACGGCTGGTAGACAGTTCAGGATAGGGTTTAGGAAAAATGACCCCTGAATTACCGGCAAAGTTATCAATAAAGCGTGTCAGATTGCGTTGTTCCTGTTCCAGGTCAAGCTCGCGCAGCAGTTGCCGGCGAAAGTCAGTCACCACATCGCTGGGATGAAATCCCAGATCGCTTCGTTTATCCAGTAATCCAGCGCCCTGGGCCATCAATTCCAGATCCATGCGCACAACTTCCTCAATTCCGGCATGAATCAGCTTGACCACAACTTCGGTCCCATCCGGCAAGGTGGCCGCATGTACCTGTCCGACAGAAGCAGAACCCAGCGCATTAAAGTCGAAGGTTTTATAAAGTTCCTCAACCGGTTGGCCCAGTTCTTCCTCCAGAATAGCCCGAACTACATCGGGCGGATCGGGCGGGGTGTCGGCCTGAAGCTTTTTCAACGCTTCGATGAATGGCGGGTCCAGCAGGTCGTCGCGGGTACTCATAAACTGGCCGAGTTTGATGAAGGTCGTCCCTAATTCGGTAAGGGCCATACGCAGTCGGTCCGCCAGTGAGTACTGAGATAGGAGTTGGCTGTCGGGATTGACGAACCACTTCTTCATGCCTTCCGGCATATTCTCTGTTACCGACTCGGCCAGTCCGTATTTTGTAAAGACCTGCACGATTTGGCGCAGGCGACTGGTTCTACTGAGTTGTTCATTTGAAGTCATTTCAACACTTTCCTATCCGGTTTTATCTTCTATGAGCATAAAACCAGTTTCATTACATTAAAGAAAGAAGCCCCCTCCGACCCGATGCGGGTTACAAAAGGATACTCTTGGGTGGACGGGCTGTCATGAATCCAGGGTGTTATTGAAGTGTTATTCTCTTTTCCGAGGGTGAGACCAGGCTCATTGATACTTTTTCGCCATAGTGCTTTGCAGCGCCACTTCGCTTTTTTGGCACTTCTGCGTCATGACGGGCAATCTGCCCATTCCTATACTTGCCATCAAGTTGAATCGAACCGCTTTTGAAACAGGCAGAACCTGCCAGGAGGCGGAAATTATTGGCGAGCACGGGAAATTCACAGTGCGACAAGCGCTCCGTGCTTTTTAACAAAAAAGGAGAAACTAAAATGGCTGAAATTCTCAGAAAAAATTGGTGGTTGGTAGCGTTACGCGGTGTCGTGGCCATCATATTTGGCATATTGACGTTCGTCTGGCCCGGCCCGACGCTGACTGCGCTCGTGATGCTCTTCGGGGCTTACGCTTTAGTAGAAGGAATCTTTTCCATTGCGTCTGGCGTATCCGGAGGTTCTTTGAGCGGCAATTCGCGCTGGTTACTGGTGTTGGAGGGCCTTGTCGGTGTCATCATCGGCTTGATAACCTTCTTTGCTCCGGGTATCACGGCCGTCGGCCTGCTCTACACCATCGGCGTGTGGGCTATTATCACCGGTATCTTCCAGGTGGCGGCCGCCATTCAATTACGCCAGGTAATCAGCGATGAATGGCTGCTAATCTTCGGCGGTATTCTCTCGGTGGTCTTTGGTGTGCTGGTCTTCATCTACCCGGCAGCCAGTGCGTTGAGCATCCTCTGGTTGATTGGCGCCTACGCTGTGGTATTCGGCGTGGCCACCGTGGCTCTTGGCTTCCGCCTGAAGGGCCTCGGCACGACACTCAGCGGCGCCTCGGCAGGTAAGGTGTAAGCAGCCGGTATCTGGTTGGAAGAAGTTATGGTGGTGATGCCCGGCATCACCATCTGAATCTCAATATCAAAAGGTAAGGATCTAAATTAATTAAG
>CAZOPF010000036.1:3157-50330 GCA_964581605.1 uncultured Ardenticatenaceae bacterium | reverse complement strand
TTGAAGCGGCTAATTACCAAATTACTCAATTACATAATTACGGCACGGTTACTTAGCTACCCAACTGTCTCGCCCGTACAACAGGAGGCGTATGAAACGAGAAGAGTTTTGCCAGCTATTGGGGCGGCCGTACCTGATGGACGGCGCAATGGGAACTTACCTGCACAGCCGGGGGGTATCCGCCGACCACAGCTTTGAAAATGTTAACCTGCAACAGCCAGCTCTGGTAGCCGAAATTCATCGGCGTTATATCGAGGCAGGGGCAGACATCATTGAAACCAACACCTTTAGCGCCAACCGGTTTAAATTGGCCGAACATGGCTTGCAGGAACAAGTGGCGCAAATCAACCGCACGGCCGTAGACATCGCCCGCCGCGCCATTGAAAGCAGTTTCCGACCGGTGCTGCTGGCCGGTTCGGTGGGGCCATTGGGGGTGCGGCTGGCGCCATTGGGGCGCGTCTCCAAAGCCGAAGCCCAGGCTGCCTTCCACGAGCAAATCCAGGCATTGGTAACGGCGCAGCCGCGTGGCGTAGACCTCTTGGTGCTGGAAACGATGTCTGATATGTATGAGGTGGAAACGGCCGTGGCCGCCGCCCGCGCCATCGCCCCAGACATCCCCATTGTTGCCAGTCTCACTTTTACCCGTGATGATCGCACCCTGTTAGGCTACACGGCCGACGCCGTGGCCCGCCAACTGGCTGAACTGGATATTGACGTAATGGGCGTCAATTGCAGCGGTGGCCCGGCGCAGGTACTCCGCCTGATCATGATCATGCGGCAAATCGCTCCCCATCGCCTGTTGGCGGCTATGCCCAATGCCGGTTGGCCAGAAGTGGCGGCTGGTGGTGGGCGGGTGCTGTATCCGGCCACCCCCACTTACTTTGCCGATTATGCTCTGAAGCTAACAGAGGCCGGAGCCAACCTGGTGGGCGGCTGCTGTGGCACCACCGAAGCGCACATTGCCGCTATGCGCCGCGCTCTGGATGGGCCACGCCCGGCGGAGATTCATCTGCCGGTGATTGAGGTGGTGGCGCGGGATGAACAAGTTACGGCCGTCAGCCATCCACCCACCCAACTGGCGCACTATCTCCACAGTCAAACCTTTGTCATCACCGTAGAGATGCGCCCGCCGCGGGGCATCACCGTTCACCGCCTGCTGCAAAGCGCACGGATGCTGCAAGAGGCTGGCGCCAACCTGCTGAACATTGCCGACACGCCGGTGGCCCAGATGCGCATGAGTGCCTGGGCGGCCGCCCACCTGGTGCAAAAAGAGATTGGGCTGGAGACGGTGCTGCACTTCCCCACACGCGGCCGTAATCTGCTGCGGATTCAGGGTGATTTGCTGGCCGCTCATGCCCTGGGCATCCGCAATTTGTTTGTGACCATGGGCGACCCCACCCGCATTGGCGACTACCCGGAAGCGATGGATAGCTACGACATTGTGCCTACCGGCCTGATCCAACTGATCAAGCAGCAGTTTAACGCCGGGCGGCAACATTCTGGTGCATCCATTGATGAACCGACCAGTTTTGTGGTGGGTTGTGCGCTGACGCTGACGCCGCCAGACCCGGAGAAGGAAGCAAAACTGCTACACAAGAAGATTGAGCATGGGGCAGATTTTGCCCTGACGCAGCCGGTGTTTGATCCGGCGGCGGCTAAAGAGTTCGTGGAGTTGTACAAAGCGATGTACGATGCGTTGCCCATCCCCATTGTGGCCGGGCTGTATCCGCTGTACAACGGCCGTAACGCCGAATTTCTGCACAACGAAGTGCCCGGCATGGTCATCCCGGACGCCCTACGCCAGCGAATGCACGCCGCTGCTGATCCGCAGCGGGAAGGGGTGTTGATTACACAGGAGATTTTGGCGGAGATACGGCCGTTTGTGCAAGGGGTGTATATGATGCCCGCCTTCGGCCGTTATGATCTGGTGGCGGATGTGTTGGATGGGATGAAATGGTCAATGGTCAATAGTCAATTGACCGTTGACCATTGACCATTACCGATAGAGCATGGGGCCTAACGGCCGTCCCCCCACCAGGTGCATGTGGACATGAAAAACTTCCTGGTGCCCGTGTTTGCCGCAGTTCACAATCAGGCGGTAACCCGTTTCGGCAATCCCCTCTTGCTCGGCGATTTTTTTAGCGGCCAGCATCATGCGCCCCATTGTTAACTCATCAACTTCTGTCACATCATTAACGGTGGCAATTTCCTTGTTTGGCACAATCAAAATATGTGTGGGCGCTTGTGGGTTTATGTCCCGAAATGCCGTCACCAACTCATCCCGATAAACAATATCCCCAGGAATTTCCCCCGCGATAATTTTGCTAAAAATAGAAGCCATTGTTTTCCCTTTTCACAAGTAACCAACCTCCCGGAGTTTCAAGCGGCCGTTAAAAGCCAACTCCGGGAGGTTCTTTAGCCCTGACTGACCTTTTTCTTCTCTTTTTTCTCTTTCTTTTCTTTTTTGGTCAGCTTTGGCTTGTTAACTTTACCAGATTTGCCTTTTTCTTGTCCTTTTGTCATTTTTTACTCTCCTTGCTACATGGCGGCTAGTGGCTGGGGATAGGTGGCGCAAGCCACTAACCACCAACAACTAATAAACCAACACCAACCTCCTTAATATAATCAGTTCTGCGCCAGAGGCAAGCCTGTTATAATTCAGAACATGGATCAGCCACCTTCTCCATCTCCAGGCAGTTCTCCTCTTCGCAGCATTACCCCCACCATTGATGTCTACATCAAGCTGGCGCAATACCCGGTGCTGGCCGAACGCATCCGGGTGCGGATGCGCGAGGAACTGTTCCGGCGCGGCATTATTGATGCCGAAGCGTTTGAGCGGGAGGTTAAAGACAAGGCGATTGAGTCACAGCGTCGTGAAGGGCTGAACAATCCATTTAGGCAAGAGCCAACCAATGTCTGGCAAAAGCGCAAAGGGCGGGTGCGGGATTTTCAGACAGATGCTTATTTTGCCAATAATCTGGGCATTACGTTGCTCGATCAGATTATTGAGGAGTTACGCCAGAGCCAACCAGGCCACAACAACTCCATCGAGCTAAGATTCAACCCGGAAATTGCCCCCTGGGAAATGCTGTTCCGGCAGGGGGAGTTATATGAATCGCTGCCCCCGCCCGAGTTGGAGTCGGTAAAACATCACCTGGAAGAGATTAAAGTGGTGCTGATCAAGGGCATGATCAGCGACCAGTTGCGGTTTATTGCGGTGGCCAAGAAGATGTTCAGCATTGAGGATTTGCGCCGCATTTACCGGCGGCGGATTGGCGGTGGCAAAATTGGCGGCAAGTCGGCAGGTATGACACTGGCCTGGAAAATTTTGCGCCAGCCACCCCCAGACGGGGAACCGGATTTGCGAGAATTAGTGGAAATCCCGGACTCGTTTTTTATTGGCAGCGAGGTGATTTATGACTTCCGGCTGATGAATAATCTGGAATGGGTGATGAACCAGAAGTATAAGACGCTGGAGGAAATTCGGGCGGAATACCCGGCGATTGTGGAGGGGCATTTGCGGGGTGAATTTTCGTCAGATGTGGTGGAGCAATTGCAGATTGTGCTGGACAAGATGGGGGATGATCCGATTATTGTGCGTTCATCCAGCTTGCTAGAAGATAATTTTGGTTTTGCCTTTGCGGGTAAGTATCAGAGTTATTTTTGCCCCAACCAGGGAACGCCAGAAGAAAACCTGACTGACCTGTTGAATGCGATTAAGCGGGTGTATGCCAGCACGGTGAACCCAGACGCGATTTTGTACCGGCAGCATCATGGGCTGCTGGATTATGATGAGCGGATGGCGATTTTGATTCAGCGGGTGCGAGGGAAGCGGTACGGCCGTACCTACTTCCCCACCCTGGCCGGCGTCGCCTTTAGCCGCAACCCCTTTCGCTGGCATCCCAAAATTAGACGGGAGGACGGTTTCTTGCGCCTGGTGTGGGGGTTGGGCACCCGCGCCGTAGACCGGGTGGACAATGATTACCCGCGCCTGATTGCTCTCAGCCACCCCCACCTGCGCCCGGAGACAACAGCTAAAGCGATTCGCCAATATGCGCAGTGGCACATTGATGTGGTTGATCTGGAAAAAAACCAGTTTAGAACTCTGCCCATCGGCGAGATTCTGGACCACAACTACCCGGAACTGCGTTACATTGCCTCGCTGGATCGGGGTGATTATTTGCAGAAGATTGTTTCGGTGGGTGGCCTGACGGCCGAGGATCGGTTTGTTCTGACCTTTGATTACCTGACCAAAGATCAGAAGTTTATCACGCTGATGCGCACCGCCCTGACGCGTTTGGAGAAAGCATACAAAACACCGGTGGATGTGGAATTTACAGTAGATATTATTCCGAAATACCCGCACCCGGAGTATAAGCTGCACCTGCTGCAATGCCGCCCCTTAAGCCACCGCCAGGAGCAGGTGGTAACGATCCCTCAAGATGTGCCGGAAGCGGATATTTTGTTTACCTCGCAGGGCCTCATTCCTGACGGTTTAGCAAAGCAGGTGGAACTGGTGATATTTGTGGACCCGGAGAAATATAACCAGATTCCCGATAATGCCACCCGGCTGGAACTGGGGCGGGCCATTGGGCGGCTGAACAAGTTGTTGGAGGGACGGCCGTTCATCCTGATTGGGCCAGGCCGCTGGGGTAGCGCCAACCTGGATTTGGGGGTGCGGGTAACGTATGCCGACATTTACAACACAAAGGTGCTGGTAGAAATGGCGGTGGCCAAGGACGGCAAACCGCCGGAACTTTCCTATGGCACCCACTTTTTCCAGGATTTGGTGGAGTCGGAGATTTATTCGCTGCCGCTGCATTTGCATATGCCGGGCAGTTATTTTGATTGGGACTTTTTCCGTGAGTCGCCCAACTGTCTGGGGCGGCTGCTGCCGGAGGACGCGGGACTGGCAGAGTGGCTGCGGGTAATTGACATACCAGAAGCCAGTCACGGCCGTGCCCTGGACATTTACATGGATGGTACGGCCGATGAAGCGTTAGGTTTTCTGACGGCGCGGGCAGAGGGGATGGGGACGGCCGTAAAAGACCACGCCTCCATCAGCATCCCGGCGTGAGCGGCGTTTCAACCGCTAATAGGTGGGGTGGGATAAACCAAAAAACCCAAAATGCGATGATAGCGCCTGGGGCATACCGCCTGTTCCATATTCGCCCGACCTGTTGGCGCAAAGAGGGCAAGGTAACCGGGATCAAGGAGGTTTTTCGCAGCAAAGATATTGCCGGTTGCCTTGCCCCTACAACAAATGGGGCGCGGTCAGGAGCGGTTGTTCGGGTTCTTCTGCCCACTGCCCACTGCCCACTGCTCACTGCTTACTACTCACCACTCACTCCCATCCCCACCAATCCTAATCCCGCGCCGCCCAACAGTCCAACGGCCGTCCATAGCGGAATTTGTGCGACTACCCAGTTAATCTCGGTGGGCGTAAATTCAGGGCCGTGGGCGTGCAAGCCGGTTTTGAGGGCCATGAAAAAGAGGGTGAGCCATCCTGTCAGCAGACCAAACAATGCGCCGGTTACGGCCGTGCCCACCAGCCACCAACCCCGGTCTACCAGCCGCCCCCCCACCACTTTTTGCGCCAGATGACCAAGCAGCACGGCCGTCGTCAGCCCTGCCAGCACCACCGCCTGCCACACCACCCCCTCTGGGGAAATCCATACTATGCCATATACCGCCCACGCAATCGTCAATATCTTCAAACCGGGCAGTTTTGCCGGAATTTGCATACCGTCTTCCCTAAACTGGACTAATGTCCAGTTGCCATCCTATAATTTGTGCTACCCTCAAACAAAAAGAGAAATTGTGGCGCGATTTGGAAAATCGCCCTACAGGGAGAAATGTTATGTCAAATGATCCCATAAAAGATGCCTTACACCTCATGCCCTACGGATTCTACAGCATCACATCACGGCACGGCGATGAAGTGAATGCCATGGTCGCCAATTGGGTGATGCAAGCCTCCTTTACGCCGCGACTGATGGCGGTTGCCCTGCAAAAAAAAGCATATTCCCATCAGATGATCAGCGAAGGGGGTGTGTTTGCCATCAACATCTTCCGCAAAGAAGACCAGGAGGCGATGATGCCCTTCACCAAAGGGCGGGCCAAAAAGCCGGAGAAAATGGCAGAAGCCATTTATACGGCCGCGCCAGAAACGGGCTGCCCCATTTTGCAGGGCGCGGCCGCTTACGTGGAATGCCGTATAGTGCAAATGATTGATGTTGGCGGCGACCACGATTTGCTGGTAGGAGAAATTGTTGGAGGTAACGTCCTCAAAGAGGGCGAAGTCACCGACACCCTGTCTCTACCCCATGTAGGCTGGAGCTATGCTGGTTGATAACATTAGACCTGACCGGTTTTGAAAATCTGTCAGGTCTGGCGATAGTTTGAGAATTTTATGAATGGGCCGCCACAAAAGTGGCCCTTGCTTTATAATGCCGCCGTGTGTAGGGGTAGCTTTCAGATTTAACAGACAATTGAAAATGAGGTATTGATAAGCAGGCGCAACGGCTTACGGCCGTTGGCGTTTGACACTGCATGAGGTATTTTTTATGTCTGGAGAATCAATGATCACATCTGAAAGTCAAAAGCGAGACACAGGAGCTTCAATGTTACGCAAACTAATGTATTTATTTTTCATCATCTTTTTTGCCGTCGCTTCCTTTGCTGCCTACACCGTCATCGCCACCGTCAACAAAGTAGACAGGGCCGTCACCGAGCCATTGGGTGATATGTTCCGGCAGCTCATCGTGCCCGCCACCCCGGTGGTCCTGCCCAGCAACACCACTATCGTTCACGAAATCAACAACCTGTCCCGCCTGGAAACCGCTTCCATTGAAATGGAAAAAGTAGTCACGGCCGAACGCGGCGATAGCAATGCGTTGTGGGGCATTATGAGCGAAAGCCTCATCTTTGTGGCCCATGGCAAGGTGGTGGCCGGTGTAGATTTTGCCGAAATGAAGCCAGAAAACTTGCAAGTGGTTGATCAGGACACAGTAATGGTCTATTTGCCCCCCGCCAAAATCTTTGACGACTTGCCCGCATTGGATAATGAAAAATCTTACGTGGCCGACCGGGATACTGGCTTATTGGCTGGCACAGATGCCCAAATGGAAACAGAAGTGCGCCGCGTGGCAGAAGCCCGCCTGCGCGAAGAAGCATTAGCCACCGGCCTGCTGCAAACAGCCAATGTAAACGCTCAAGAATACATGCGCACATTCTTGCAGGGGGTAGGCTTTACTGAAGTCATTTTTACTGAAACCATTCCCCCCACACCCATGCCTTTTGTCCAGGAAGTACCTAAAGGGTACGTTCTGGTCACGCCCACCCCAGGGCCGTAATACGGTGATGCGTGATACGTGCTGCGTGAAGTGTTACGCATCATGTATCACGCATTATTCCACCGACAATATGTGCAATTTGGCATGGGGCACAGTCTCATAACCGCCAAAGTGGAACTTAATGGTGAAGCCGCGTTCTAGCAGCGGATACTTTTCTGCCAGCGCCTGTGTCTGCGCAATGGCAAATTCCACCAGCTCTAAAAATCGCGCCCGGTCGGTTTTTTCCAATTCCTCGATGCTGGCAATGGGTTCATAAGGGATGGCCAGCCAATGGATGGCCCCTTCCGGGTGCATACTTTTCACCAGGGCAAAACGTTTCGCCTCATCACGAGCCAACACATCGCCCGGTTCCTCCCCGGCCAAAATAGCCACAAACGGACTTTCTGCATCGTTTAACGTGGTAGACATGGGAATCTCCTCTCACAGTTGTGGATTGTGAACAATGTAACAAGGGGATTATAACTGTTTACTGTTCACTGTTCACTTCTTGCGCGGTGCGGCCGTTGGCGGCGTCCAATCTTCGGGCATTTGCGCCCCTTCGCCAAAGAAGAACTCTTCCATTTGCTCAAACAGGAATTCCTGGGCGCGGGGATCGGCCAGATTCAGCCCGTAATGGTTGATGAGAATGGTGGATTGTTGCTGCCACATTTCCCAGGCCTGTTTAGAAATTTCATTAAACACGCGCTGCCCCAAGACGCCAGGGAAGGGGGGCCGGGATAACGCTTCCGCTTCACGGCCCAATTTGACACAATCTACAACCCATATTGTTTTTTCTCTTCTTGCCATCAATGCCTCCATGTCGTTATTGTTTTGCCAGCAACGACCACATGATGGATTATATGCCGATGGAAATGACTGGCAAGCCTGGGGAATTGGCTGATGTGCGGGTGCTGTTTTTTGGCATGACGGGTATATTGTCACGCATTCCACTGGCGATTTTGTTGAATGGCGGGGTGAATGTGCGCGGTATAGCCATACCGGCCTCCGTGTTGCCACCGTATGTGCTGCCCACACACGGCCGTATCCCCCTCACTCCCTCATCCCCTCATCTCATTACCCCTTCTCCGCATCACCCCGGCATTCTGGAACTGGCCGCGCACTATCATCTGCCGGTTTATCCCGTCGGCCGTTTGAAAGATGCAGAGACGGTGGCCATGCTCACGGCCGTCGCCCCCGACCTCATTTGTGTCTCCTGCTTTAACCAGATATTGCCGCCTTCGCTGCTGGCGCTGCCCCGCCTGGGCTGCCTGAATCTGCATCCCTCACACCTGCCTCATTTTCGTGGCCCCTCCCCCTTATTTTGGGTTTTTCGTGAAGGGCAAAATAAGACGGCCGTGACCATTCACTTCATGGATGCGGGTATTGACACGGGGGACATCGCCTTGCAAGCCAGCCTGACTTTCCCGGATGGTATCAGCGGGGCACAGGCGGAGCAGATGATGGCGGAACGGGGCGGGCGGCTGCTATTGGAGGCGATTCGGCAATTGGCACACGGCCGCCTATCTCGCCACCCCCAATCTGCACCCGGTTCTTACTACTCCGCTCCCACTGCGGATGATTTTCGGCTGGAGGTGAACTGGTCAGCACAGCGGGCCTTCAACTTTATGCGGGGCACGGCAGAATGGGCACGGCCGTACCCCCTCACCATCGCCGGGCAAGAGTTGGTTTTGCGCACGGCCGTCTCCGTTGACCCGGCGCAAACGCTGGCCGAACCGATGCGGTGGCACGGCCGTACCATTTCCATCCAGTTTAGCCCGGGGGTGTTGGTGGCGGCCGTCTAAAATCGGCCAACAAAGCGCACATTTCCTCCGTCATCTTTAGTTGCAACTGATACCGGTTTGTGGAATACTTCCGCCAAAGGGCGACGGATAACCGTCGCTTTTTGTGTCTCATATTCGTTTTTGCTGCGCTGGCTATTTCCCTGACCACACAGCACATTTTTAACAGCACAAGGAGAATAAGCTCATGGAGCTTGTAGATTTGATGCCTCAAGAAAGGATGGATGTGATACGGCCCGAAGCTGCTTCGGGTTCGCCATCCATCATCAATGACTTTTCGCTAGTAGCCGCCACAGCCAATGGCACCGGCAGCCAGACGGCCAACCTCACCATTTTGCGGGCACTCTTCAAAATGGGCATCCCCGTGAATGGCAAGAACATCTTCCCCAGCAACATTCAAGGTCTGCCCACCTGGTATCACATTCGCGTTAGCAAAGATAGTTACATCGCCCGGCGGCACACCTCGGAGATTTTGCTCGCTTTCAATCAGGCGACCGTGGCCGAAGATATCCAGAATTTGCCGCCGGGTGGCGTATGTATTGTCAATGCCGACTGGCGCAACACGCCGCAGCGGGATGATGTGACCATGTATGCCATCCCGGTGAACCAGTTTGTGAAGGAGACGGGCACGACCGGCAAACAAAAGGATTATGTGGCGAACATGGTCTATGTGGGGGCGGTCGCGCAACTGATGGGCATTCCTCTGTCCAAAATCGAAGAGGCCTTGAGCTTCCACTTTAGGGGGAAGCGCAAACTGATTGACCTGAATTTGAATGTGGTGAAGGCGGCTTATGAGTGGACGGCCGTACACATCATCAAAAGCGACCCCTACGGCGTAGAGCCGATGAATGAAACGGAAGGGCTGATTATGATGACCGGTAATGAGGCTGCCGGGTTGGGGTCCGTGTTTGGCGGCGTCACCTTTGCCGCCTGGTATCCCATCACCCCGTCCACCAGCCTGATTGATGCGCTCAATGAATATCTGCCGCAGCTGCGCCGTGACCCGGAAACGGGCGAACACAATTACGTGGTGGTACAGGCGGAAGATGAACTGGCGGCGATTGGCATGTTGCTGGGTGCGGGCTGGGCCGGGGCGCGGGCCATGACGGCCACCTCCGGCCCCGGCATTTCGCTGATGGCGGAGTTTGCCGGGTTGGGCTATTTTGCTGAGATTCCGGCAGTGATCTGGGACATTCAACGGGTTGGCCCCAGCACGGGGCTGCCCACACGCACGGGGCAGGGCGACGTGACCTTTGTCTATTACCTGGGCCATGGGGACACGAAAAATGTGATTTTGTTTCCGTCCACCATCAAGGAATGTTTTGAATTTGGGACGACGGCGCATAATCTGGCCGACCAGTTGCAGACGCCGGTTTTTGTGCTGAGTGACCTGGATTTGGGCATGAATAACTGGATGTCCGAGCCGTTTGACTATCCGGCGGAGCCGATTCAGCGGGGCAAGGTGCTGCGGGGCGATGAGATTCCGCTGGACTGGGGGCGGTATGTGGATGTGGACGGGGATGGTGTGGGCTACCGCACGCTGCCGGGGGATGAGAACTGGCGCAGCGCCTGGTTTGCGCGAGGGACGGGGCACAATGCGCGGGCGATGTATAGCGAACGGCCGTCTGACTGGCACGACAATATGGATCGGCTGCGGCGCAAATTTGACACGGCGCGGAAGATGGTGCCGGGGCCGGTAATTGACGAAGTGGAAGGGGCGGAGATTGGTATTATTGCCTATGGCACCACCCGGTATGCCATCGAGGAAGCGCGGGACAGGCTGGCGGCGGACGGCATCAAGACGAGTTTTATGCGGCTGCGGGCGTTGCCGGTGAATGAGGCGGTGCGGGAGTTTATCCGCCGCTATAAACAGGTGTATGTGATTGAGATGAACCGCGATGGACAGATGCACGCTATTTTGCAGACGGAAGCGCCGGAACTGGCGACGCGGTTGGTGTCGCTGGCGTATCTGGACGGGATGCCGTTGACGGCGCGGTGGGTGGTGGAGGCGATCGGTGAGCAGTGAGCGGTGAGCGGTGAGCGGTAATTACTGCTTACTGCCAACTGCTTACTGCTCACTTCAAAGGATTAAAAAATGGGTACGAGACGAGAACCAAATACGAATCTAATTGGGTTGGCGAAAGTGGATTATAACGGCAGCCCGACGACGTTGTGCCAGGGGTGTGGGCATAATTCGATTGCCAGCCAGGTGATTCAGGTGGCGTTTGAGTTGAGCGTGAAGCCGCATGAAATCATCAAGTTGAGCGGGATTGGCTGTTCGAGCAAGTCCCCGGCTTATTTCTTGGGGCAGTCGCATGGGTTTAATGGGCTGCACGGCCGTATGCCCAGTCTGGCTACGGGCGCATTGCTGGCAAACCATCACCTGCGCGGCATTGGCGTGAGTGGGGATGGGGATACGGCCAGCATTGGCATGGGGCAGTTCAAGCATTTGATGCGGCGCAATGTGCGTATGGTGTACATTGTGGAGAATAACGGCGTCTATGGCCTGACGAAGGGGCAGTTTTCGGCGACGGCCGATGAGGGGCAGGAGCTGAAATATGCCGGGGTGAATGATTTGCCGCCGATAGATATTTGCATGGAGGCGGTGATTGCCGGTTGTGGTTTTGTGGCCCGCTCGTTTTCGGGGGATGCGAAGCAGGTGCGGGAATTGCTGAAGGCGGCGCTGAGTCATCGGGGCACGGCCGTGCTGGACATCATCAGCCCGTGTGTGGCCTTTAATAACCATGACACCTCGACCAAGAGCTATGGCTATGGCAAAGACCATGAAGCGCCGCTGCATGACTTTGGCTGGGTGCCGCCCGCGGCGGAGATTGCGATTGACGATTATGAACCGGGTGAGATGCGGGTGGTGGAGATGCACGATGGTTCACACATTCAACTGCGCAAGCTGGAAGAGGATTATGACCCGACGGATAAACTGGGGGCATTACACCGGCTGCAATGGGCGCAGGAGCAGCAAGAGTTTATAACGGGCTTGATTTATTATGACCCGGAACGGCCGTCGCTGGCCGAAGTGAGCCGATTGTCCGATACACCCCTGGCGCTGCTGGACGGGGAACGGATACGGCCGTCGGCTCAGGCATTGGCGGAGATTATGGCGGGGTTGCAGTAAATCAGTAAACGGTAATCAGAAGGGACGGCCGTACCCGCTACGGCCCCCTCACCCCCTCTATCGCTGTGCGAACGCAGTCAGATTTGCCCTACCAGACCAGGCTGAAAGGCGACGGCCGTGCCCTTTACCTCCACTTCCTCACAACCCTGGTCATATCTGCCCCCTCAACAAACCCCGTTGGGCAGCCAACCGCGCCGCTTGCCGCCGATTGACAGCGTGCAGTTTACCCAGAATGCTACGCACATGACTCTTTGTCGTGTGCAGGCTGATGGAAAGTTGGTTTGCGATTTCCTGATTAGAGGCCCCTGTTGCCAGCAATGTTAACACTTCCAATTCACGGGCCGTCAGGTCAGGGTCATCTTCGGGATCAGGTGGTTTTGCCTGTTGCTGGGATACACGCACATACTCTTGCAACAGACTGGCAGCCAGTTTGGGCGGCAACGTGGCCTCGCCACTTAAAGCACTGCGTACACCGCGCAAAAAATCAGCCGAATTGGTGTCTTTCAGCATATAGCCATTCGCCCCAGCCTTAATCGCCGCAAACAGCTTCTCATCCTGATCATGCACGGTGAGGATGATGATACGCGCACCTGGCAAAGCAGTATGAATCAGGCGCGTCGCTTCCAGGCCATCACAAATGGGCATGTTGATGTCCATAACAACCAGATCTGGCCGTAAATCGCGGGCCAGGGTCAAGGCTTCCAGCCCATCACCCGCCTGCCCGACAACGACCAAATCAGGCTGGGCATTAACCAGCCCGGCCAATCCTTCGCGGAACAGTTCATGGTCATCAACGAGCAAAATACGGGCGGGGGAAGTGGTCATGATCTGGCTTCTGATCAACCTGAATGATTGTCGCCTGGTCTGGCAGGGAACACGGCCGTAATCTGTGTACCTTCCCCGGGCATGGAGTGAACGGTTAATTGGCCCCGGCTGCGTTCGGCGCGGGTGTGCATGATGGTCAGTCCCAAATGGTTGGCGCCGTTTACCTGGCCGGGATCAAATCCTTTGCCATCATCTCTGATCTGAAAAACGACGGAGCCGTTTTCTCTGGCAATGGTGATCTGTATCTGGGAGGCATGCGCATGGCGACGGATGTTGGTAAGGGCTTCACGCAGGATGTACAGCGCTTGTTTTTGGCTAACGGCCGTCAACGCAATGCCCTCTTCCCCTTTGATGATCAACTCAACGGGCAAGCCTGATTGAGCTTCAAAATCAGCCAACAACGATTGTACCTCTGGCAATAAATCCCCTGTTTCGGGCAGGGGGTCGCGCAGCCCGGTCAGGGCCATGCGCACCTGGGCATAGGCGCTTTTGAGGGTGGTTTGCATCTCTTTCAGGCGGGTCACGGCCGTTGCGCTTTCCCCCCTGTGCACCAATTCAGCCGCCAACCCCACCTGCAAATTGATAGCCCCTAAGGTCTGCGCCAGATTGTCATGCAGTTCGGCCGCCAACCGCTGCCGCTCAGATAACGAGGCATTTTCTTCCGCCTGTTTTTTACCGGCGGCCACCAGCCGGGCATTTTCCAAAGCGATAGCCGCCGCATTAGCCAGCAGCGTCAGAGCGCGGCTCTCGTTAGCATCAAAGGGATGCTGCGGCCGTACCACACACAACGCACCCCACGCCTGCTCCCCGGCTTGCAAGGGCGCGGCAATACACGACGTACCGGGAAAATGATGCAGGAAACCACAGTTCGCGCAGCTACCGTCGGTGACAACGGTTTGATGTTGTTGAATAACAGGCAGGGCAATGCCCTGCCTGGTAGACTGGCGTAGACCCAAATACTCATTGCCCGCACCACTGCCGGCCACAAGTTCCAGCGTATGACCATCCCCATCCAATACACACACCGAAGCCGCTTCCCCTTGCATCAGGTCACGTGCCCGCTGGGCAACGGACTGCAACAGCGTCTCGGCATCAAGCTGGCGCACGATTTCCTGGCTGAACTCAAACGCGGTTGTTAATTCCTGTGTGCGCTGGTTCACCTGCTGTGCCAGCGAATGTTGATAGGCGGCAATCTGCCCGCGCATCGCCTCCATCGTCAGCGCCAACTGCCCCAGCTCATCCCCAGGCAGCGCCGGTACCGGCTCATCCAGACGGCCGTCGCCAATTTTTTGCGCCGCTGTGCCCAATGCCGCTAACGGCCGTAGCATCTGCTGCCGAACTATACGATACCCCCCCACCAGCAGCAGAAAAGCGGCCGTCAAAAAAATGACCTGCACCCACCGCAGCCGGTTAATTTTAGCCTGCGCTTCAGCTTCATAAGCGCCGACGGCCGTGTCCAATTGGGCGAGCAAAATAGCAAATTCTGTTTGCAAACGGGCGCTATCTACTGGCGGTTGCAGGTAGGTTTGAAAGGTGCGCCATTGGAGGGCAATCGCCGCCAGGTGGGATTGAATGGTGGGGTTGGTAGCAGGGGAGAGGATGAGGGGGCGGCCCGAAGCCGCATCGGGGGCACCGTTACCATCCACTACCTCGCCCCCTACGGTCAACAGTGACAACGTTTGCTCAAAGCGGGCAATGGTTTCTGCCAGTTCCGGGTTTGCCGGGTCAGTCAGCGTTAGCCGGATTATCTGTTGCGCCAACATACGCTGGCGGCCGGCCAGGTTGATAATAGCAGCGTCGTTTTGCTGCGTTTGCACCAGCCAGAATGTTACCCCTACAGCGCTGATCACCAGCAGCATAAAACCCAGAAAAATAGCGTTAAGTTGAACCTGCAACGAACCATTGCGCATGACGCTTATCATACCACACAACCCGGCGCTCATAGGGAGATTGGCAGGCAGAAAGATGGGAAGTTTTGGTAATTGCCGTGCCCACTGCCAGTTGTTGGGCTACCCTGTTTCCACAGCTATTTGACTATGCTCATCAAGAACCCGCAGGCCATCGCGCACAATGCGCCACAACAGCCACGTGATAGGGATCAACGAAATCGTCCAGAAAAAGTAAGCCAGCCCATGCAGCCAATTGTTATACGCCGCCAGGAAAATACTGGCCCACAGCTAGTTGACTGACAAATTTCATTTTTCAACCGCAGAGGGCGCGGAGAACGCAGAGATTTCTCCTTTAGTTAACCTCTGCGCCCTCCGCGTTCTCTGCGGTTAGATAAGTTTTGTCGGCCAATCAGGCCTGATAGCAAATGTGCCCGTCGCCTGAGCGATCAGGGCCTCTTCGTGATAAACCAGCGCTTCCAGAAAGGCGATGCGTTTGCCTTGATGAATCACGCGGGAGTGGCAGCGCAGCGCACTGGCCACCACGGCCCGAAAGTAGGATATTTTGATTTCCACCGTGGTGCAGAGCTGCCCGGCATCCAGCACAGAAACCAACGCGCCACCCATGCCCGTATCGGCCATGGGATAAACGGCCGCCCCATGCAACACGCCATTGGGATTGAGCAAAGCCGGTGTTACCTCCAAATGGCAGACGCTTTGCCCGTCACCCCAACTAGAAAAATGTAGGCCGATTAACCGCCCAAATGGGTTCTTCTCATCTTCAGCGCCAGATCGTGTCATAATTCCCCTTAATCAATTTGCCGTTCGCCAAACGATCCAGCGCCAGAGCGGAAATATCTACCGAATGGATTAGTTATCACTCACCATCGTATGAAACAGTGCCACCTGGTACGGTTTGGCGATACGGCCGTCATATTGCCGGAACACATCACGCACCCCGGTATCAAGCGCGGCCCGCGTCTCTGCGTCCATATCCCACAGGCTGGAATAGGTGCGTAGTTGTTTTATGAACGTTTCCACATCAACGACCTCAGACCAGTTGTACGGCTTCACCGTCACCGCTTCCAGGCCACAATAGTTGCGGAAATTACCCCGAATGATCTCTTCCAGCCAGGCCAGGCTGAAAGAGTGATGGGGATTTTCAAATTCCGGCGCGTACTGTTGGAAAGCGTCATCTATGGCCCGCGACCACTCCGTTTGCGGGTCCACCGGCACATGCCAGAAGAGGGCCATGGCCCCGCCGGGTTTGAGGGCGTTCATCAATTTAGGATACCCAATTTCCGGCGGAATCCAGTGAAAGGCGTCGGCCGAAATTGCCAGATCAAAGCTGTGCGGCGGCAGTTCGTACTCTTCAAACGCCGCTGTCACGATAACGGTATAGGGAAAGGCCGCGCAGCGCTGCCGGGCGTACTGCGCCAGCTTTTGGCCCAACTCAATGCCCAGCAGGTGATAGCCGTGCCGGGCAAACAAGTGGGTGGCATTGCCGGGACCACAGCCAATTTCCAGGATACGGCCGTTCACCCCCAACCCCGACCACCGGATCACATCCTCCACCAGTTCCTCCGGGTAGCCAGGGCGGCTCTCACTGTACAAATCTGCCACTTCCTCAAACGTCACTCGCCGCGAACGATCAATGCCCATGCCCCACTCATAAATGTGCGCCCATTTGCCAGCGTGCGTTCAGACTGGTTAACAAATCCAATGCCTGTGTTAATCGTGTTTCGGCGGCATCATATTCACCCGCCAGCCGGTGGGCCACCCCCCAGGCGCGGTGGCAATGGCCTGGTACAGCGCGTCCCGGCGGTGCGGAACGCCAGTGACGGCCAGGTAAGCTAAAAGCGCCAGGGCTTTGTGGCGTTCCAATGCCACGGCCCGGCCGTCCCGTTCAATGCAGGGGATACCTGACAGGTAAATTGCTAACTCGGACATGGCCATTATTTTAAGGAGTTGTCGTGGGGTTCACATCCTCAAATGCCCGCCATTTGCATCTGAGGATGCCTGCTCACCTGTCAAAAGACTTTGTCAGACTATCAGGGAGTTTTAACCACCAATGGTAAATACAGTTGACTGATAAGACATTCTGTGCCAGACAAACTGATGTCGGGCTTATACTGTACAGATACGTCATCCATCATTAGACCTGGCACTCCGTCATTAGAATAGACCCCTACTTCAAAGCGAATATTGGGCCAGGGAGCATCGGTTTGCCCACGCACCACATAGGTCCGAAGTGGTGAATTGGCTGGAATCGTAAAAGCACAACTGATGTTTCCTACCCAGGTGTCGGGGTGATGAAGCGCGACCATGATTGTTTTATCAACTTGAGCGGTATTGCCAAATCGGGCACTAAACTCAAACGGGGAGTTTGCCGTAGAGTTGTAATTGACATCCTGGAAAACGGCCGCGCCGGTTGCAGTGGCTGGCGATAAAAATGTAGCCTACCATTTTGCACTTCCCACACCATATCTCCCCAAAAACTCCATTGATCCACATTCGAACTGAAGTCTGCATTGCGTACAACATTCAGCTCTTGCGGAATTGGCGCCGAACATTCAGTTTCGTTGAGCGTTATACCTGGTTTGTATTGCACAGAGACATCATCCAACATCAGGTCAGGTACGCCATCATTGGAATTAACACCTATTTCAAAGCGAATACTGGGCCAATCAGCAGTGGTCAATCCGCGCACCACATAAGTCTGAAGCGGTGAATTAGCTGGAATCGTAAAGACACAACCAATGTTTCCATCCCAGGTGCCGGGGTGATGGAGCGCGATCATGACGCTCTTATCAACATTAGCCGTATTACCTAACTGGACACTGAACTCGTAGGGGGAGTTTGCTGTTGAGTCATGGCTAATATCCTGAAAAATAGCCGCTCCGGTTGCGGTGGCTGGCCGATAAAAATAGAGCATACCATTTTGCACTTCCCACACAATATCCCCCCAAAAACTCCATTGATCCGCGCCAGCGTCAAAATTGCCATTTTGTATAAGATTTTGGAAAGGGGGTGGCGTCAGCCCCTCTTGGGGAAATATACCAGGCGCCGCCGGCAGAAAATCGTTTAAGGCAATTCCTCTGACGCTCCCCGGTGTTCTGAGAATGGCTGTGCAAAGTGAGATTGTGATCAATAAGAGTAGTTGCCACTTGATAGGTTTCATACAGCCTCCTTAGTCATTGAATATCATTGTGCCTAATATCTCTTGTAGAGTTCACATCCTCAGTTGCAAATGGCGGAGCATCTGAGGACACCTTACTCCTCAATTTCGACGACTGAATTATAAGTTAAACCCGATCTGTCTAAAACGGCCGAATCGGGACGCTTTCTGGGACGATGTGGGGGCGGCCGTTCCCTAAAATGTTGAAAATTTATCGTAAGGCGATTTACCAAATCGCGTTACAAAGGAAAACGAATCATGTCTCAGAAAATTTTACAAATCAACCTCAAGTTCAACGGCGTTTCCAGAGCGGCGTTGGAGCAGGCCTGGTTGCCCGCCGCCCAACCCATTGCCGATACGTCCGGCCTGCGCTGGAAAATCTGGCTGATGAACGAGGCCGAACGCGCGGCCGGCGGCATCTACCTGTTTGATGATGAGACGGCCGTGCAAGGCTTTTTGAACAGCCCCATTGTGGCGGCGACGAGCGCAGACCCAACCATCAGCGATGTGAACGTGCGGCTGTTCCATGTGATGGAAGCGCATACGGCCGTGACCCGTGGCCCGGTGCTGGAAGGAGTGCGCGTTTAGATGTTAATTCGTACACCTTATTTCACCTTCGGCCATTTCTTCTTGATTCGCTCCAGCCCGGCGCGGTCACCGATATAACGCTCCAAATAACCACAATCAACACACACATAGTTATCAAGAGCCACCAATCGCATAAAAGAAATAGGGATGGTGTTATAACTACCACCCTTGCGAGCCAGGTTTGTCCCGGCATACACTTCGGGGCTACCGCAGTTTGGGCAAGTTCCGTTTTTCATTGTCCCGTAACGTTTTGTTTCCATTCAGAATTCTCCAGCGATTAAATCAGGCAGAAAGTTACACATCCCGTTTCACTTTATTCGCGCACCACCAACGGCAGGAATATCTCGATCAATGGCACACCATCGTTCAACGCTTCCAGCACCACCTGCCCGTCCACAAGGATGATCTCATACTCAAAACCCGGCATCAAGCCGCTGATCGCCACACTGTCGAACGCGCCGTTGACGCCGCCCGTGGCCGCCAGCAAGGTGAACGTATCGCCCTGGCGGGGGGCATACCCGTTGCTAAAGTCGAGCGCCAACACCCCATCCAGAACGGCCGTGCCGGTGATGGTTACACGGCCGTATTGCCCTGGGCCAATCAGGGGAATCTCAATCCGCCCGCTGGGTCCCATCGCCAACGTGCCGGAAATGGCCATGGTGGCCGCCGCCCCCTTGGGTTGAGCGGCGGCGGGGGAGGCCATCGGATACAGGATGTTGATGCCGGGAGCCAGCGTCCCTTCGTTTTGCAGGCCGAGGAAGCCCACCGCCAGCGTCCCCGTGCCGGTGATTACGCCGTTTGGCGTGATGTAGGTGCCGGTGGTAGCCACCAGCGCGTTGTTCTCCATCTGCACCACGCCGCTCCCGCCCCCAACCTGGCCCACCGTCAGCACGTCCAGGGCGCGCACCATGCCGCCATCCACCGTGAGGTAACCCGCGCCGCTTGTGCCTGCCTGGCCGAGTTGGATATTCCGGCAACGGAATAAGCCGCCGTTGTCCAGCGAGACGCCGCCGTCATACGTCCATCCGATCACACACAGGCCCGCCGCCGGGTCCACCACATTCAACCAGGTTATATCCGACGTAACCGCGCTGCCCCACAAGATCGCCGCGCCGGGGCCATCTTTGCCGATAATCAAATCGCCTTCGATGTCCCCCTTGGCCGCGTTCCGCAAGGCCAGCAGATTGGCACTGCCCGCGCCACCGACGAACACGCTGCCCAGCACGTCCAGATCGGACGGGTCTCCATTGGCATGGCGGCCCTCGATGTTGAGTTCCCCATTCTTGATATACACGTCCTGGCTGACGTACAGATCGCCGCCATCCAGCACTTCCACCGAGCCAAACCAGGTTTGCCCGACGGTCAAACTGCCCAACAGCGCCCACATCGAGGGCTGGCTGGTGTTGGCGCTGATGCTGTTCACAATCACGCTTGAATCCTCGCTGAGGGCGCCCCAGCTCACATAGGCATCGTTCGAGTTGACGCGCCCGCCGTACTGGATGGTCAATGTGCCACTGACGCCATAGCCCACGGCGATATTGCCGGTGTCCCACAGCGACCCATCGCCGCCCACATCGGCCACGCCCGTGCCGGTGGCCAGCAAACCGCCGATGCGTGACTCCGCGCTGGTCAATTGCCCGCCGGCCGTCACAAACAGTTCGCCCGCGCCTTCATCGCCAATGCTCAGACGGCCCGAACCGGCCAGGCTGGTACCATTGCCCAACACCTGCAAACGGGCCAGGGGCGGGTTATTGGGATTGGCGGGCGGCTCGCCGCCGATGATGGCGTGGGAAAATGTGGCCGCGCCAGAGTTGACGGCCGCCGTCCCGCCCGCGATGACCTCCAAAGAAGGCTCCTCAGGTGAATCGTAGACCATATTCAGGTCCATATTGTTGAAATAGACAAAGTTTGTGGAAGAGATCACCATGCGGTCAATGGAAAAGGCGTTGGGGGCCAGGAGCGTACTGACATCCACCGCATACTGGCTGGTCAGGTCAAAGATGACGGTATCGCCCGCGCCGGGGTCGCCCTGCGGGTCCCAGTTGCTGCTCAGGTGCCACGCGCCGCCGCTGGGGTTGCTCCAGTGGTACACCTGCGGGATCAGCAGAAAGGCGCGGGTCTGGCCGTTGAATGTGCCCTTGCCCACGATTTGGCCCTTGTTGTTGATGCCGCGCGCATTTTGGAGGACCCAGCCCGAGTTCGGGGGAATCAGGGTGTTGAGGTCCTTCATCTGGCCATTCTCCCAGAGGACGGCGTGGCCTCCCGATTCGCCGACAATGAGCCCGTCGTTGTTGATGTCGTAGGCTATGCTAAGGCTTCCCCCCAGGTCTTGTATCCCGCCGCCGCCCTGCGACAAAAAGGCATGCCAGTCGTCGTCGGTTGCGTTCACCAGAACGCCGACCACATCCCCATTGTCATTGATGCCGCGCGCGCTGCTGTGCGCCCAACTCCCTGTGCCCAGGTCTTGCATCGAGCCGTTCCAAAGAAAGGCGTGTTCACTGATCGTTGGATACGTACCCACCTTGGCCCACCCCGCCACCTGACCGGCATCATTGACGGCATAGGCATAGCTGGCCCCGTCGCCCAAGGCGCCCAGATCCGTCATGCCGCCGTTCCACAAGAAGGCGTGCATCGGCGGGGTGCTGTTGATGGAGAAACCCACCACCTGGCCCGAATTGTTGATCCCCCACGCGCCCGATGACCCGGTTCCGCCCAGTGTCCCCAGGTTCTGCATCGCGCCGTTTTGCCATAAAAACGCGCCCGAATATCCGCTGACGGTGAGCGATGTCCCGACCACCTGGCCAGAGTCGTTCACGCCGTGCGCCTCGCTCCAGCTTCCGCCCAGGGTGCCCAGGGTCTGCACCACCCCATCTTGCCAAAAGAAGCCGCTAGCGGAAGACCCGCTGCCACACCGACCGGCCACTTTGCCGTTGTTGCTGATGGCGAACGCCTCACAGCCGCCGCTGGATGGGATCAGGTCGGCGATGGTGTAGGGGGCGTTGGTAGAGGAGGCGGCCGGGTGTGCTGGTTGTGGGGTAACGGCCGTGCCTGTCCTCCCACGCTGTGCCGCAACTGGCAGAGCCAGGAGGGTCATTATGAGTAATATCAAGAGGAACTCATGTTTTCCTGTCCGCGCACGGCAGGCAGGGATGCCTGCGCTCCATTTTCTATTGTTGCACCAGCGGCAGATAGACCCAGGCGGCTGGCTGCCACCATTCATAAGCGCCGATGTCGGGTTGGGGGTCACGGGTACGGCCGTCAAAATCATCCTCCGGGGCCACATCGGCCAGAGCCGCATCAATCGCCGGGCTGTTGGCTAACAAATGGGCGTTAAAACTATCCAATGCCGTGCTGACCAATCCCAGAGGCAGATCACACATATCGTGTGTGCCGGGGCACAGGTTATCCTTCACATCGGCAATAAGTGAATAATCCATGTCAAAGGGATCGGCCGGGAATGTTTCCTGGTAGATCAGGCAGCTGTTCTCAAACGGCTGCAAAAAATCTACCTGCCCCTGGAAAATGTTGTTACGCAATAGCACCTGTTCGCTGCCGTCGCAGTTGCCGTAACATTCGGCCGCCACCAGACAATCCCCCTCGCTGGTGAACGTGTTGTTGATCACCTGCGCCTGGTCGCCCGGCGTGAGGCCAATGTCCAGCGCCGTGCCCAGTGCGCGGCAATGGTCTACGTTGTAGGTGAAGGGCTGGCCGTCAAAAAAGCCGCAGTTACCAACGAGGATGGAGTTTTCCAGCAGAAAGGGGGCGCGAAAACTTTTCACCTGATTGCCAGCGTTGCCCATCACCAGGGTGCGGCGGATTTCAATGGCGGCGCCGGGGGCGCGGATGTAGAGAAAATCCAGGCCGTCGGAGGTGTTGTAGCGGATGATTGAATCTTCGATGATCCAGTGGCCGCCGCTCTCGCCGGTGGCTACGCCATCGCCATATCCGCCGGCCGACTGCCCCCAGCAGCCGGTGGGCTGGCCGCCGGGCCAGGTTTCGCCGCAGCCGTTCCACTCCACCGTCCAGCGGCGAAAGGTGAGCATCCCGGCATTTGAATCGCCCAGATCATCCCACAGGTCGCCGTCCCAGCCGGCCGAACCGTTCCCGGCAATCCGCACATCCGCCACCGTCCAATCGGTCAGCCGCCCGGCATGGACGCCGATGCTGGCCAGGCCGTGAATGTTCAGGTGGTGCAGGGTAACGTTGGCCGCGTCTTGGGCATGAAGGCCAACGGAAGCCCAGGGGCCGTAGGGGGGATTGTCCCGTTCGCAGGCCAGGCCGCCGCTGTGGTACTCCACGCAGCCGGAATGGTCGGTGATTTCCAGGTAGCCAATCTCTACGTTGCTGGCGTCGGTGAGGTTGAGGATGAACCACGGCCGTTCCGCCCCCCATAGTTGGGGTGGGTTCTGGCTGTCGCCGAGGATGCGGGTGAGGTGAGCGGGGTCGGGGCCGCTGGGGATGGGCGGCATGTGGCAATCAAAGGAGCCGCCCGCGTCGCAGGCATCTGCACCGGGCGCGCCGTAACCCATCATGTAGGCGCCAGCGGCAATGTGCAGGGTGTCGCCGCCGCTGATGCGCGGCGTGCCCATGGGGGGCAGGGCGCGGAAGGGGTGGTCCCAGGCGCAGGGCTGGTTGAGGCCGCTGCCGGGATAGGGGGCGTCTGCCAGGCCGGTGCATTGCCCGGCCGTGCCGCCATCGGGGCGCACGTAGTAGGTGTTTGGCCCGCCGCTGGGGATGTGGGGGTACGGCCGTTGGTTGCCGTCCGGTACCTCTGTTTGTGGTTGCCCTCCGCCTGGCGTACAGGCCCCGAACAGCAGCAATACCCACAGAATCAACAGACGTGTAGACATGGCATTTCTCCTACGTAAATGTAGGGCGATTTGGAAAATCGCCACTCGATTTGGAAAATCGAGCTACAACTTACATCCATCGTGGTGGGCAGCTCCCCATGAAGTCTCCTGTGTAAATAGGACGCTGCTTGACGCGGATGACGCGGATAAAACGAGATAACAGGCGTCCTGTTTCATTCATGTGGGTGGACTGCTGCCCATGTCGTCTCCTACCAACAAGGTTGGTGGAATTGAAACATCCGATTTCGGCCGCCAGCGGTTGTTTGAGAAATTGGATGTCTGATGGAAACTCAATTGACACTGCCCTGATTGAACCATAAAATGCAAGCTGTTGGGTATCACTTTGTGATACAAAACGCCATAACCATCTGTTGCTCTGCGAAAGGGTATTGCATAAAATTAGATGGCATTGCCATATTTACGCTAAATTTTGACAATCAATTGTCAAAATTTCAAGAGCAGGATGATCCCACGATTACTAGAGAAACAGATTGAGCGGTATCTTTTCCAGGAGCGCGTCCTGGTTTTGTATGGGGCGCGGCGGGTAGGCAAAACAACGCTCGTCAAACAGTTGCTGGCCGCACACGCTGACCGGCGCACACGCTATCTCAACTGCGATTTGCTTTCGGTTCGCGCTGGTTTGCAGGTGGAGGAAGCGACAGGCTTGAAGGCGTTCCTCGGCGAACAGGATCTGGTGGTGTTGGATGAGGCGCAGCAAATTGAAAATATCGGCCGTATCCTCAAAATCCTGGTGGATGAGTACCCGGAAATGCAACTGATTGCTACGGGGTCATCCTCTTTTGGCCTGGGGAACCAGGCAACCGAACCTCTAACCGGGCGCATGATCCGCTTTGAACTATTTCCCCTATCACTCTCTGAACTGGCGGGTGATCAGGGGTATAGCGCCGTAGAGCCACGCCTTGACTTTTTGTTACGTTATGGCGCCTATCCGGCCATTGTTAACCTGGCCGAAGCAGAAGCGCGGGTGGCTCTGGATGAACTGGCCTCCAATTATCTTTATCGTGACGCCCTTGCTTTTGTGGGGATGCGCAAATCGGCCATACTGGTCAAATTGTTAGAGCTATTGGCGCGGCAAATCGGCCATGAAGTTTCGTATCAGGAGTTGGCGCAGGCATTGGGGGTGGATCGGCGCACGGTGATTGGCTATATTGATCTGTTAGAGCAATGCTTTGTTTTGTTTCGCCTGGGCGCTTTTAGCCGCAATTTGCGCAAAGAAGTGAGCAAATCGGTCAAAATTTACTTTTACGATTTGGGGGTGCGCAACGCCATCATTCAGAACTTTGCGCCGCTCGCGCTGCGCAACGATGTAGGGGCGCTTTGGGAGAATTTCTGCATCGTCGAGCGACTGAAACTACTGCACTATCGCCAGCAATTCGTTAACCAATACTTCTGGCGCACCTACGACCAGAAGGAGATTGATTACCTGGAAGAAGCTGATGGCGTATTGGCCGGGTATGAGTTCAAATGGAACCCCGCAGCCAGATTCAAAGCGCCAGCGGATTTCTTGCAGGCCTATCCTGGCAGTCAGGTGGAGCGAATTGATCGCAGCAACTATTGGCGTTTCTTGTTATAACGGCAGCCATGAACACCACAGATTCTTTTGGTTATTGGGTACGGCGGCGGCGCAAAGCGCTGGATTTAACCCAGGCGGAATTGGCGCGGCGGGTGGGCTGTGCGGTGGTGACGCTGCGTAAGATTGAGGGGGATGAGCGCCATCCCTCACTGGCGATGGCGGAACAACTGGCACGCTGCCTGGAACTGCCGGAGGCGGAACGCGCCTGGTTTGTGGCTACGGCCGCCGGCCAACGCCCTGCCACCCACTTACCCTTACCCCCGCAAACGGCCGCCCGCCGTTTACCCGGCAACCTGCCCGCGCCGGTTACGCCGCTCATTGGCCGCACGGCCGAATTGACAGCCATCACGGGCTGCCTGCGCCGCCACGAGGCGCGGCTGCTGACGCTGACGGGGCCGGTGGGCGTGGGCAAGACGCGGCTGGCGCTGGCGGTGGGGCACCAGTTGCAAACTGAGTACTGGCATGGCATTTACCTGGTGGCACTGACGGCCGCGCCCAATGCCGAACTGGCGCCAGCGGCGACGGCCGTAGCCCTGGGCGTGGGGGAAGGGGCCGGCCAGAATCCGGTAGAAGCGGTGATCAATTTCCTGGCAACCAGAGAGAGTCTGGTTATTTTTGATAACTTCGAGCACTTGCTACCGGCAGCCTCGTTTTTGTCGGCGCTGCTGGCGGCCTGCCCCCAGCTACAACTACTGGTCACCAGCCAGGCGCGGCTGCATCTCTATGGCGAGCATGAGATCGTCATTCCGCCCCTGCCCCTGCCTGAGGTGGATGACCCATTGGCGGCGGCCAACTCCCCGGCCGTGCAACTGTTTTGTGATCGCGCCCGCGCCGCCCAGGCGACGTTTCAATTGACGCCCTCGTTAACGCCCGCTGTGGCTGATATTTGCCGCCGGTTGGATGGCTTGCCGCTGGCAATAGAACTGGCGGCGGCACAAATCCGGCTCTTTTCCCCAGCGGCGTTGCTACAACGGTTGGAACGCGGCCTGCCGCTGTTGCAGCAGGAGGTGGTGGATGCGCCGCCGCGCCGACAAGGGTTGGAACAGGCGATTGCCTGGAGCTACGGTCTGCTTTCACCGGCGCAGCAGCAATTGTTGTGCCAGTTGGCCGTTTTTGTGGGCTGTTTTACGCTGACGGCCGTAGAAGCGGTCTGTTCTTTGCCCAATGGGGAGGCGGACACGGCCGTCACGCTGGCCACCTTGTTAGGCCACAGTCTGCTCATGCGCCAGACGACGACGGCCGACAGCAGCCCCTGTTGTCCCCATTGCCCCACCCGCCAGCTGCGCCAGGCGTTGGCCGCCGAACCGCGTTTTGCCATGCTCTCCGTCATCCGTGAGTTTGCCCTGGAACGGCTGGAAATGGCGGGGGAACGGACGGCCGTGCAGCAGGCACATGCCGTTTATTTTGTGGGTTGGGCGGCCGAAGCGGTGCGCCATTTGCATGGGCCGGCGCAAAGCCTCTGGCTGGCGCGGCTGGAGCAGGAGGGCGATAACCTGCGGGCGGCGTTGAACTGGCTGTTGGCCACGGGCCAGGTGGAACTGGCGGCGCAATTGGCCTGTGATTTGGGGGAGGTGTGGCAGCGGCACGGCCGTTACAGCGAAGGGCGCGATCTGTTTGAGGCATTGTTGGCGCAAACGGCACACACCCCCATCCCCGATGCCTTACGCGCCCGCTGCCTGCAAACCGCGGCCATGCTCGCCTACCGGCAGGGGAAATGGCCGACCGCGCTCCACGAGTTGGCCGAAGCCCTGACCTTGTTTGGCGCGGATGCAGACGGGGCGGGGCAGGCCAGAGTCTTTTTTGACCTGGGCTGGATTGCTCTGGATCGGGGAGAGTGGGCGGATGCTATCCGCTACAATCAGGAAAGTCTATCTCTGGCGCGGGCGGCGCATGATGCGGTGATGGTTTACCGGGCGCTCACTAATCTGGGTTGGGCACAGTTGTGTCTGGATTGTCGGGATGAAGCGGCCGTCTTGTTTCGCGAAGCTCATGCGGTGGCGCAGCAGTTGGGGCACACACGTGGCGTGGCGGTTTCGCTGGTCAATCTGGGCTGGATTGCCCTGTATGCAGGCGAGATGGTGGAAGCGGCACGGCTGGCGCGGCAGGGGCTGCGTCTGTGCCATCTGTTGGGCGAAAGGGAAGTGCTGGCAGAGGGGCTGGAGATTTTGGCAGCTACGGCCGTAGCCGCTGGCAACGCCCGGCAGGCGGCCCAATTGGGCGGCGCGGCAGAAGCCATTTGGGAGGCGCTGCCTGTGGTCCGCCCTCCGGGGCAGCACCATACGCTGGCTCAAAGCCGGGCAATGGCCGCCATGCGCAGCCGATTGGCTGCCGCCGATTTTGAAGCGATGTGGGGAAGGGGCCGGGCGTTAAACCTGGACAGAGCGGTGGCATTTGCTTTGCATTGGTCTCATCGGAACAGGGGCGTATAGCCATACGCCCTGCCGGACAGTCCATTTACCCCTGGCCTTCACGGGAAACAACTCGTTTTCTATTGTGCATGGCAAACAGGAGGATGGCGCTTATTTTCAACACCCGGCCTATCAATAATGCCCAGGGTCTGGCGCGAAATGTTGTGCCCGCGATGACCAGCCAGATGCCCAGATTGAGCAAAATATAGGCAATTTGCGTCAGTAGGGCATGGGGGCGGAGCGGATCACCCATTGGCTCAGGCGGGGCATGGGTGGGTTATCCTCTGCGATACGTTTCTTTGACGCACGGCCAGGCCAGGATGACAAAGATGACGGCCGTGCTCTCCATTTACCAGCACATAATAACCAGAGCCGGCGCAGGCGCGGCAGAGCAGTTGCCCACCCACCAGCACTTCCCGCTCATTGATGATCTCTTCGCCGCATTGGGCACATGTGACGCGGGCGCCAGCGCGGCTGATGAGCTGGCTGACGGGCGCGGCTAAGGCCACTATCTGAATGGTGAAGAGGAATTCATCTGGCAGGCGTTGATAGCCCAGCAGGTAGCCTTCCCAGCGGTTTTGGGCTTCTGGGGCGTAGGTGGCGGCCAGTTCGCGGGCACGGGGGGAGGGGGTCAGGCGCACGGCCGTTTCCGTCCGCGTATCCACAAATGTGGCCGCCACCTTGCCAAAATCCGCCACGCGCATGGTGCGTCGGCCAACCCAACAGTTGGTAGCCACCGAAATGCCATCGGTAAAACAGCCATCTGTTTCCACAATGGTGAGCAGCCGTTTGTTTGTTTGGGGCAGTGCCATGGCCAGCAGTTCGCCCGCTAACATGCCCATGCGCACCCCCAATACCTGCCGGGGGCAGAGGTGGTGGTGCAGAGCGGCGGATTGGGCCAGAAGTTGAGTCAGGGAATCAGTCATCGGTTATCGGTTAGCAGGGTGGCTTTTATTCCTGGCTCATCTTGCTGCCAGGCGCTACTGGTTTGTTTTTGCACATCGGGTAACGGCCGTGCCAGTAACCACAGCCCGATGAGCGCACAAAATAGCTGTGAACTCAACTGCGGCGCGTATCCTGCCGAGATGAGCAGCAGGATGGCATAGGCCAGGGGGGGATGGGGGCGCCAGGTGGCCAGCACCGTGACGCCAACCAGCCAGAGGGCCAGGGCATATACCGGCCAGGGCAGGAAGAGCGTCAGCCCGGTAGACCAGATGGTGAGGATGCCGGTCATGGCCGGGTCACGCCAGAAGCTCAGGGCAAACAGCAGGGCGGGAATGGCGGCTAACAACCAATGTTGCCAGGAGTGTGTACGGCCGTACACCATTCGCACCATCCACCACCAGACCACCACACTGGCGATGACAAACAGTTCGCCCAGATTAAACAGCGCCGCAGTGAGCGGCGGCGGGCCGGGCCAGCCGAATAGCGCATACACATTGGGCAGCAACTGCACCAGCAAACCGGCGAGCAAAGCAAAGGCAGGGAACAGCAAAGCTGCCGTTCCCTGCCAACCCCACTTCCCTCTTCCTGCCACACGCTGCCCCCATAGCACACGGGCACAAATCAACAATACGGCCGTGACCGCCAACAACTGATACAACAACGCCAACCACGTCGGCGGCACAATAAACAAAAATAACACGCTCAACAGCGCCAGCCCGACCAATGTGAGGGAGAGCCAGATTTGCTGACGGCCGTGCCAGGCAATTGCCAGCAGCAAACCCAGGGCCAACAGGGCCACAAAAGTGGCCACCACCTGCCCCAAGGTGTTGAGACCCTGATAAACGGTGATAAAAGCGGGCGATTTGGGCATATGTATGGCCGCCCGCGTGGCCGTCCGCATGATTAACCACTCCGCTACGGCCGCCAGCGCCAGCCACTTAAAAAACAATTGTTGTTTTTCCATACGCCTATCGTTCCATATGGCATTCCGAGTGGAGTCTTCGGAACGAAGGATCTTTCGTGTTGGCACATATGAAAGATTCCTCCTCGAAGACTCGTCGGAATGACCATCCTACATTTACTTCTTCTCTGGCAGCTTGGAGAGCAGCCAGAGACCAATGCCCGCCACGATAACCAGGCCGAACAGGCCAAACATGGGTACAAAAATATAGGGCAGCCCCTCCAGGGCGTTTGCTGACGAACTGCTGCCGCCGCTGGCGGGTGCGGCCGCGCCAGATGATCCCGTGGCGCTCTCTGTGGCTACGTTGCCTAGTTGTAAAGAGACCCATTGCGAGGTGGATTTTTGTCCATTCCGTTCTTCGTTGGCCCCATCCCAGGCGGCAAAAGCTAAGGAATAGACCTGCCCGTCGCTAAATTGCGCATCTTCCCCTTGGGGCGATGTGAGATCACGCACGAAGATGACGCGCCATTTGCCGTCAGCATACTCGCCATGACCCTGCACATTTTGCATATCGGCCGTCTGCGAAGTGAGTGAGCCAAAGCTGCCCGCGATTAAATCTTCGACCGGCGAGGCATATGACGGGCTGGCATACAGATTACCGGCGGCCATAGCCGGGACGTAGTTGACATCTTCGTAGGAGGAGACGGGCGCGGCCGCCCCTGCTTCGGTATCGGCAAAGGTATAACCGTCTACGTACATATCGGGGTAGACATCGTTGACATCCTGACGGCCGTCCATGCCTGCCTGCCAATCCGCTTTCCAATGCCAGATGTTCACATTGCCACCTTGCTGCCCCATGCAGAAGAATGGCTGCCCTTCTACCAGGGGGAATTGGATGGCTACAGCGTCAGCAAAATCTTGCACACGCACGGCCGACTCATCCATCGTTCCATCTTCCCACTCCACCAGAAAGGCGATCTGCTCGCCATTGGTCAGTGCCCGCACATCCACGGCTTTGACGTTGGCCTGCGGAAACATCGGTTTGGTAACAATTTGGGCAGAGAGGGGAATGGAGACGGCCGTTGCCTCATCCCACGTAGCGGCCGTTACATCCGCCACCGGCAGCGCCCCTTCCACCTGCGCCGCCGCAATCGTCACCCCCTGGCTGCTGGCCAGCGGAATCTTAAAAAAGGTCAACACCCCGGCCAGCGCCAACAGTGAAATCAGTAATAGTCGAGATCGGGTCATCATAATAAACTCCGTTGTTTCGGTAATCGGTTATCGGGCACCTTCACCGATAAACGATCACCGCCTACCGGCCACTATCGTATCTGCGCGGATAAACGCCTGTTCCCCCAACCCGGCTACTGCACAATCGGCGCAGGAAAAATCCGGGTCGAAGGGGGTGTGCTGCACCTCATTGAGCTGCGGCTGGTTGAGCAAAACACCCAACCGGGCAGCATCCGCACAGACAAAATCGGCCGTAAACTGCGATACCATCTCATACACAGAGCCAGAGGCATTCAGGGCCACACTTTGAGCAAACAAATTCACCCAACGTCCCAGATGGTCTTGCAAAAATTTACCCTGCGCGGCGACACAAATTTCCACATGTTCGGGGATGCCCGTTTCCAGAGCATACGCTTCCTTCAAGGCCAGGATGTGCATAAATTCCAGTTCAACGGCGATGTGGTCCGGCCGTTCGCGCCGCTGCCCGCCCATCTGAAAGCCAAAAGCGCGGTAAAAGCCGGCAATATCGGCCATTTCCTGACTCTGGCGATATTCATGGGGCAGGCCATACTCCGTTTCATAACAAAGCGATCCAGCAATACCAAAGGTGTGGTGGTAGGCGGTCTGCAAATCGGACAAGGGGAGTTCCGTCACAGGCAAGCGGCTGACTGCCTGTCGTAGTTCATAATGGGTAATGGGCAGGCCAGACGCGGCGCCAATATTGGCCACCAGCGACAAATCCTCAGTCCAATTCTCACGCGGATATAAAAAGGCGTCGGCCAGAAAACCATAGACCTGTGCCCGCAGAATTGCATTTTCTTTGCTCATAGGTAATGTCCTGTAAATAGTTTGTAGCAGGCACTTCAGTGCCGTCAGCGGGCGATAAATCGCCTGCTACAAACACTAAATTGAATTCAACCGTTCTGCGCCGCGCTCAATCATCGGTTCGACCACACTGAGGCGGGCAATTTCACGGCCGTTGGCGTCAAAACCAATCACCGTATCATCATACATCTGCCAGGGCTGCCCATTGCGCTCCCCTTCGCGCACCAGTGGGCCTTCTTCAATCTCAAAGCGGAAGACCATTTTCTGCGAGGCGCGGAACAATTGCAGCAGTGCCAGCACCGTGCGCGAGGGGGCGCTGTACCGCTCAATCGCCTTATCCACGCCAGGGCCAAACATCTGCCGCAGATACGGCCGCGGCGCCCAGCGCGGCGGGATGTAATAAATGTTCGGCTCCGTGCCAAACTGCGGATACAGCGGCAGGGCAATTTGTTCCTCTCGCACCAGGTAGTAGAGCGGATTTTGCGGGTCTTCGGCCCACGTCCCATCTTCGGCAATCTCCACCAGCCCATTCAGCCGGATTTTGCCAGGACACACAGCCATACAGCGCGTCTCCATGGGCACACCGTCACTCAGCGGGTCATTCCCTTCCACACGCGGGTAGCAGCCCACGCATTTTTCGCTCGTGTGGGTGGTACCGCGATACATGGATTTTTTGTAGGGGCACTGCTCCACACATTTGCGGTAGCCCCGGCAGCGGCTCTGGTCAATCAGCACAATGCCATCTTCTTCCCGCTTGTAGATCGCTTTGCGCGGGCAGGCGGCGGCACACGCCGGGTAAGTGCAGTGGTTACAAATGCGCTGCAAATAGAAAAACCAGGTCTGGTGAACGGGCATGACGGCCCCTTCTTCGGAGATACCCAGCTTGCCACCCCTGTATTTGGTAGCCGTGTCCTCATAAAAATTGGGGGCCTGCCACTCATGGTCGGTTGGCAAATATCCCAGCGCCTGGTTGCCATTTTGCGTCTGGCTGGCCGCTTCGGTAATGGTCATGCCGTTGTAAACGCCGTAAGGGGATTGCACACCTGTTTGGGTGGGGTCCCATTCGGCCGCTTTGCCCACCGCCTGGTGCGCCTCATCCAACTGCTGCAAAATCTTCACATCCCAATACTTGGGGTAGCTGCCATATGGCTTGCTTTCCACATTATTCCACCACATGTACTCCTGCCCTTTGGAAAAAGTCCAGGTGGCTTTGCACGCTCCGGTACAGGTCTGGCAGCCAATACAGCGATTGATGTTGAAAATCGCTGCAAACTGCCTGTTGGGGTGCGCGTCTTCATATACATATTCCATCGGCCGGCCGAGCTGCCAGTTATAAACTTCTGTCATGTTATTACTCCTTCATCCGGTAAACGGTAAACGGTAATCGGTTGCCTTCACCGTTTACCGATTACCGCTCAATGTACCACTGGCCGTAAACATCCTTAATCAACGCCTGCACCCAGGCGGCGCCTTTTTCCTGGTAGATGCGGTGGGTGCCCAGGTAGAGCGGGCTGGTAAACAGGGTCATCAGCTGTTTCTCGTTCCAGCCGAGCAGGATGAACTCTTCGATCAGGGCCTGCGCCATCGCTTCTGTCTGCCCTTCTTCGCCAGGGATGACCATGCCCACCAGTTCGTAGGGGTCTTCCTTATGGGCGGGCAAGGGCACGCCCAGGTCTACCGGTTGATCGAGCATTGGCAGGGGTATGCTATTCATCATTTACCCTTCCTCTATTCCCGAAACGGTGACAACGTTCCCGGCCATGTACTTTTCCATAAATTCATTCTCATGACCGGGCGTGAAGCCAGAGTTGACCGGTTCCCAGACGCCTTCGCCGTTTAGGCCACCGTTTTCGGCTTTTTCCACCTTCACCAACGTCTCTTTAGGTACGGTGTTCAGGGCGTGATTGTCTGCCTCGCCGCCAAACATGAAGGCCGTAAACACCTTCTGTTTGTGGAAGAGGGTATCGGTCTGGTGCATGGGCATAGACCAGTCGCGGGTGAGTGATTGTTGCGAACCATAACGCAGGTTGGCCTGGTAGCCGGTGCCTTCTGATTTAGCCAGCCCGTCGGGCCGTGTTTCATGCGCCAGTACGGACTTTTCCGTGGCCATAAACGGGCCGTGTTTGAGCATGATGATGTTGTAGGGGTAGGCCGGGTTGTATTTGACGCGCAGCATGAGGCGGGAGACTTTGTAGAAGGGGTCATCGGCCTGCCAGCCGCGATACGGCCGATCGGCCGGGTTCGCATCCACATACACATAATCCCCATCCTCAATGCCCTGATCTTTGGCCGCCTGCGGGTTCATATGTAGTTGGTGGTCGCCAGGGCCGGGCAGCCGTTTGTCTTGCCGATACGGGTCGCCAAAATTGCTGTCCAGGATGATGGTCCAATCCACCGTACTCCAGGAGGAGTGGACGCGATGGCGTGTTTTAGGCGTGAGGCAGTAGAACTGGAAACCTTGTTGCCAGAGGGGGTTGGTCGTCTCTTTCACCTGCGCCCACGGTTTGGCAATGTTGCGCACCGTGCGTTCATCCCAACCCATTTCATCTTCAGGGATACCGTAATCGTCGGGGCGCACAAAGCGGCTGCTGGTGACGATGACGTTGGGCAGGTAAGGGGTGGCTTCTGGTCCTTCACGGTGGCTGATGATGTTCTCGCCGTATTCGATGGCCTCCGGGATGTCACAATAAGCCGCCAGTCGGCCGCAGTCGGTGAAAAACGGCTCGGAGTCGTTGACCTGTTCCCAGAAGGGGATGCGCGGGTACGTGCGGAAGAGCATGAGCGCCGCGCCGGGTTCGCCATATTTGCCGGACATGATGTCTTCGTATTTGTAGCCCCGTGTAGGCACAGACATGTCCAGCAGCCGTTGGATGTACACTTCCGGCCGTCCTTCCAGGACAAATTTCCAGTAATCTCTAAATCGTTGATCGTCTAATTCATCGCCAATAGCGGCCGCCAGTTCACCCAAAATCATCACATCATCTTTGGTGTCGTAGAGAGGTGGGATGCCCCCTTTCCAGATTTGCAGGAAGGGGTTGGAGCAGGAGCCGGTAATTTCGGGCACAGTAAATTCGGCCCAGGAGTTGGCCGCCAGGCCAAAGTCGGCGTATTCCACGCTGGCGGTCATTTCAATGTCTACGGCGATGATCAGGTCAATGAGCGGGTTGACGTTTTTGATCATGTCGTAATGGTGTTTGGCGTTGTTAAGCAGGTTAACGTTGGAGTGGAACAGCACCTTGCTGGGGGTGGGCATGTGGGTGGCGCCGGTGAAGTTTCTACGGCCGTACTTCGGCGTATCCACAATCAACGGCCGGTCGCCATGATTCCAATAAGCTGGCTCTTCATCCATAGCATAGCTATGAGCGTGTACATCTTTGCCATCCAGGTTCTCGTCCAGGTCAATGTGGAACGGATCCTCAGCAATCCACCCCTTAAAACCAGGCCCCGTCCAGGGCGAACCCTGAAACAGCGCAGCTTTGTAGTTGCCCGCCCAGGTATAACAGCCTGCCCCCGGTTTGCCAATGTTGCCCGTGAGCATCAGCGGCAGGAATTGGGCGCGGTTGGCCAGGGTGGCGTGGAACCAGTGGTTGATGCCTTCGCCAATGTGGATAGCCACCGGCCCCCTGGTGGTAATATCTTCGGCCATTTCCTGAATGAGTTGTTTAGGGGCGTGGGTGATCTCGGCCACCGTATCCAGGTCATACTCCTGCAAATGCTCTTCGTACATGGCCCACAGGGTCATCACCTCGATCTCTTCCCCTTCGCCGCCTTCTTCGGTGGGCAGCAGGGTGACTTTGCCTGACCAGGAGAGGCGGGGGTTAATGCCTTTGTCGGCCATACGTTGGCCCACGTCATCGCGGGTGAGGGGGATAAGTTCACCGGCATTTTCATCAAAGACGACGTAATCGCCGAGGGTATCGTACTGCTCCTGGCTGAGGCCGTGCAGCTTAAAGCTGGCGCCGTCTTCGCTCAGGCCGGGCTGGTAATTGGGGAAGATTTCGTGGGGATGCAGCCGTTTCAGGGTGTCCAGCCGCACCACCAGGGGGAAGTCGGTGAATTGTTTGACGAAGGGTTCGTCATAACGGCCGCTGTCCATGATGTATTTGGTCACGCCCAGGAAGAGCGCGGTGTCGGTAGACGGCCGTATCGGAATCCAGGTATCTGCTTTGGTAGCTGGCGGTGAATACTCTGGCGTAATGGTGTAAATTTTAGCGCCCCGTTCCATCGTCTCGATGAAAAAGTGTGATTCGGCCATCTTGTTTTCTACCAGATTTTTGCCACATTGAATGTGCAGCCGGGTGTTACGCAGGTCGTTAAAGTCGCAGTCAGACGTTTGCAGGCCGGTGGTGAAGGGGTGGCCGGGGGCCTGGTCGCCATGCCAGGTATAGTTTGACCAGCGACGGCCGCCCAGCGCCGTCTCCTCGTCTGTGCCGCGCACATGCGTATCCAGCAGCGCCAGCGTATTCGCAAAGCGATACATACCATATTTGCCGATCACCCCCAGCAGCCCCATGCCGCCCCGACACTTAAACGTGCGCGTGCCAGCCCCCTGCATAGCCGCGATCATCTCTTCGGGATAACCATCGGCTTGCAGGCGAGCGGCTCCTTCCTCCCCAGAGTAGTGGGTGGCAATGGCAATCATGCCCCGGGCGATGTAGCGATAGGCTTCCTCCCAAGAGACGGGGATCATCACATCCGTGCCGCGTGAGGTGAATTGATATTTGTCCCGGTTGGCGGCATCCAGGTAAGGGTAGCCGTCGTCGGCCCAATTTTTCCAGCCCTGGCGCACGATGGGGCCTTTGAGCCGGTGGGGGCCATAAACACGGCGATGGAAGGTTTGCCCTTTTTTGCAGCCGCGGGGGTGCCAATGAGCGGTGGCGGTATTGCCGTCCAGGTCGCTGTAACTGCCGACATCATAGTTTGTCTCTGAGCGCAAGATGACGCCGTTACGCACGAAGGCGCGCAGGCGGCAGGCGTGGGTGTCGTTGGGGGAGCAGACGTAGGTGAAGGAGGAGTCGTAGGCGTACTGGTTGCGGTAAATTTGTTCCCAAGCCCGGTCTGGATAGGCGGCCAGCGGGTTGGCTACGTTCACCGGTTCTAACATTTGCAGATGCAGATAGCGAGCCAGCGCCGCTCCACCCACGGTCGCGCCACTTAGTTTCAGGAAGTCTCGACGGGACAGGTTCATAGGTGTACTCCTTAAAATTAAGAATTATGAAGGATGAATTATGAAGATCATTCTTTGTGCAGGGCTGCCAGACGGCAGGTGCGCTAAACGGCCGTTACCAATTCGTCAATAGCTGCCAACAAATCAGTGCGCCGGGCATTCACCCGGCGGCTGGTAATAACCTGAACGTAATCCCGGTTCAGGTCGGCCTGGATAATGGGTATGTCAGGGAATTGGCCAAGCAGAATTGTGGCTGTATTTTGGTGCTGGCCGGCGGCGGCCAGGATGATGACCTGGGGGTGGGATTGGGCGACGGCCGTTTCTGTGGCGGTATCGAAAGGGAATACGGCCGTACCCACGACCTGTATGTTTTCTGCCTCGGCCAGCATTTGTGCCAGCGATTCGGTGAACAGCGCATCTCCCATCAAAAATACCCGATATGCCTTTTCCATGTCGGGAAGGGTAGCGAGAATGGTCTGGCTTCACCATCCGTCATATCAGGCACAAAGAGTGAAAAAGGAGTGGTTTTTGCAAGGGGATGACACGAAAAAGGAGTAATCCATGCGATGGCGCCACTGGTTTTGAATGGGGATGATCCCGCTGAACCATATTATTTCAGGTCGTTTGCAGCGCGGTCAGCAGCGTCTGGATAGTTGGTCGGTGGGGCTGCGGCTTTGATCATCTTTTCACCAGTAGAAGTTCCACCCCTCCTAGAGCGTATGGCAAAAATCATCAAACAGAGGCCATTATACCCTACTCAACCACCCTGCACCGCTTTGAAGCCTATCTGTACCGGCAGCATCCCGGCCTCTTCTTTAGCCACCTCCTCGGCCAGATTGATGCCACCGTTGATGATGGACATGAGCGGGTGCAAATGGCCGATACCTTCGCCCTACGCGCCAACGCGGCTCTGGAATCGCGGCTGTAACGGCTGCGCCACAGCAGTTATACTGTCGTCAAGTTACATTTTATTGGGTGGCAAGTGGCATGTGGCAAGTGGCAAGTTACTCTGGCAAAAGTTACCTGCAACCTGCAACCAAAGGGCAAAATGCCAGTTTATGGCCTTTGACCGTATACTGTGCTTTAGCTGGTTGTTTACGGCCGTTTCCGTTACCATATTCCCCATGCGACGAATGTTGGTACTGTTGAGCAGTTTCGGGTTGTTGGGTTGGCTGGCTTTATCGTTTCAAGAAGCGTTGTTGGCTGCGCCTGTTTCGGCCCTCCCTCATCGGCCATCAGTCATCGGCACCACAGAGATTGCCCATTTCCCATTAACCGTTCCCTACACCCTCTACCTGCCGCTGGTTTATACGCCGCCATCGCCCTTACCGCCGCCGCTGCCGCCCCCTGTGCCCCACTCTGCTACACCGCCCATTGATTTCACGGCCGTGCGCACTGACTTACAGGAGCAAGGGTTAGAACTGGCCTTCAACAAAATTGGTTTCCACACTGGCTTGACGGAATACGAAATTGAGCTTGAGCAATGGATGACAGCGCTGGATGCGGCCGGTGTGCCCTTTTTCCTGAAAAGTGTGGACAACGCTGAACCATTGCTTTTTGCCCAACAGCTCATGCAACAAAGCGGCGTCCCCCACATCCTTGTTTACCGGCGCACAGGTGCAGCCTATGATGTGCCCAATTACAATCTGCCGCCGCAAGTGGCCGCACAGGAGCATTGGGCACGGCATACGGCCGTGTGGCCTGATGAGCTAGACCCCAGTCTGGTATGGATTGAGACGGTAAACGAGGTGGATAAAAACCGTACCCCCTGGCTGGCGGCGTTTGCTCTGGAAACGGCGCGATTGGCATTGGCCGATGGCTACCAATGGGCCGCCTTTGGTTGGGCCAGCGGCGAGCCAGAGCCGTATCACTGGGAAGACCCCACCATGCGCCAATTCTTGAGGTTGGTTGGGGAGCATCCTGACCGTTTAGCCATTGCTTTGCATGAGTATAGTTATGAGGCGGATGATATTGGCCGCTGGTATCCCTATCTGATCGGCCGTTTCCAGGCCTTGTTCCAGGTGTGTGATGTATATGGGCTTGCCCGGCCAACGGTGCTGATTACTGAATGGGGCTGGGAGTATAACCATGTGCCGCCGCCGGAGATTGCCCTGCAGCATATACAATGGGCAGCCTGGCTCTATGCTGCTTATCCACAGGTGCGGGGAGCGGCCGTCTGGTATTTGGGCAACGGTTTTGGCGGCATTGCCCATGAGACCGCCTTGCTCATTCCCCCGCTGCGTGACTACAGCCGCAGCCATTATTTTGCCTACACCCCCGGCATTGGAACCATTGATCCTGGCCTGTTTACGCCGGATTGAACCCTCACAGGCAAAAGGACCATGTATTGAAGATGCACGGCCGTATCCCACTCCCAAACTCTGCTACAATCCAGCTGGTTTTATTGGGAGCATAACGGGCGTTTCAGATAATGCCCGGTCTCATAGGAGAAAAGGAAATGTCCCCTCAACGCACAATCGCCACTTTTCGGCGTATCATATTTTTGGTAAGCACCGCCCTGTTTTTCAACCTCATTGCCAGCTTCACGGCCTTCCCCATCGCTGCCCAAAGCAATCAACGCATCTTCCTACCCCTGATCGCCACCTCACCCACGCCCTTCATCCACAGCATCAACCGCCTGCCCAATCCTTCCTTTGAGGGCGGTTGGTATCATCCTGGTAACATTCCAGAATTGCAGATACCGGATGAGTGGACATTCACCTGGGAAACAGGCCCGACTGGCTTTGGCAATGAACCCTGGGATGTGTGGGTGCGGCCAGAAGTACGGGTTCTGCCTTCGATACAACTACCACCCCATGAGCATCCCCTCTTTATTTGGGATGGCGACCAGACAGTGAAAATCTTTAAGGGATATGGTTGTATTAGCTTTCAAATGCGTACAACCGTCTGGCTGGAGCCGGGCAAATATGTGCTGGAAATGAGCGTATTTCCTGACCTGGTGGTGGATTATGATGATGAGGGTAATAAGATTTGGGCGCCGGACCCGTTGTCAGGCGAGGTGAAACTGGGTAGTAACAATAATCTGACCGATTGGATATTACCTACGTTTGGGCAAAAGAACAGCTACTACTACGTTTTTATCGTTTCCCAGGCCCAGAATGTACCCATCCAGGTGGCGATGCGCGGCCGTTATGCCATTCGCAACAACGGCTGGTTTATGGATGATTGGTGGTTATGGCAGCAAAATGACCTGGCGTTGCCACCGGGCGTTTACACCACCAACGGGCAACCTGCCTTTTTGGCGGCCGACTACATTCCCCCGCTTGAGCCACCGTTTTTTCCAGTGGGCAACCCGGCCCACGATACCGATGAGTAACATTGGCACATTGGCTGAAGGTTCGCTCCATGCCGGGCTAAAAGTGTGGTACGGCCGTACCCATGACCAATTCGAGCAGCCTGTAGATGGCTACGTGGTGGACATTGTGCGTGGCCACCAGTTGATTGAAATTCAGACCGGGAACTTTGGCGCTCTCAAACAAAAGCTGGCACGCCTGCTAGAAAACCACCCTGTTCACCTGCTTTACCCGGTAGCGGCCCAGAAGTGGATTGTGCGGGAAACGGCCGCCGGCCATCTGCTTGGCCGCCGCCAATCTCCCAAACGCGGCCAGGTGTGGGATGTGTTCGACGAACTGGTACGCATCCCGCACCTGCTGGCCGACCCCAACCTGAGTATTGGCGTGCTGCTAACCCAACAAGAGGAACTCTGGCGTGATGACGGCCGGGGAAGCTGGCGGCGTAACTATTGGAGCATGGCTGACCGCCGCCTGCTGGCTGTGAATGAGGAAGTGGTTATAAGACGGCCGTCCGATTTTCTGGCGTTATGGCCGGATAAGCTGCCCCGCCCCTTCACCAACAAACAGCTGGCCCAGACCCTGTCCATTCGGCCCCGTCTGGCCCAACGCATCACCTATACCCTGCGCCAATGTGATGTGCTGACGGCCGTCGGCAAAGATGGAAAAAGCAGCCTTTACAATTTTTAGGTCGCTCCCAACCTACGACATAAACGCCAACACCATCATCGCCCCAAAACGGCCGGTTCTACCCTTTTCGGCCCGGTGGGAGAAGAAGAGGTCGGTGCGTTCGGCCGTACACAGCCCCGATTGTTCAATGTGGGTCACCCCGGCCTGTTGTAACCGTAGTTGATTGGCAGCAGGCAGATCAAAGTGGTAACGGCCGCTTCGGCTGCGCTCAGTGCCGGCGTTCCCATCTCCCTCCGGCCGTCTTAACAACTGCTCCCAATTTTTAAACACTGCTTTCACTTCCCCAACTAACGGCTCGTCCACCTCATATCGCGCCCAGCCGATGCAGGGGCCAATGCCCGCCCACACGTTGGCTGGCTCTGTGCCAAACGCACGCTGCATGGCTCGCACCAGCGCCCCTGGCAAATCTACCACCGCCCCTTTCCAGCCGGCGTGGCCCAGGCCAATGGCGTGTTGCACCGGGTCATAGAGCAAAATCGGCGCACAGTCAGCAAAGTTCATGGTCAGGGCACAGCCCGGCTCGTTGGTGATCAACCCATCCGAAAGGGGCGTGTATTCGCCATTGTTGGCCTGTGTCACACGGGTGACGGTATTTCCATGAACCAGGTGGGCGTGTACGGCCGTGTCATTATCCCGCCCAAACAAACCATACGCCCGCCTGCGATTAGCAAAGACATTGACCGGCTCATCCTTCACCGAAACACTCAAATTTAAGGAGTGAAAAGGGGCCGCACTGACGCCGCCCTGCCGGGAAAAGATAGCATGTTGGATACGGCCGTCTTGCTCCGCCAACAACTCAAACTGAAAATAAACAATCCCATCTTGCGCCTGTTGCTTCATTATTCATCCCATGCCCTGCCGCCCAACCTGTGGTGCAGGCAATCTTACCACTGGCTGACGATATGCTCCAACCATGTTATAATGCCCGCGTATCACACGGAACATCTGAGCTATGGCTGAGAAAAAAACAGGTGCCTCAAACAAAGGAAACGGCCGTACCCAAACAAACGGCCAACAAAAAGCCAACGGCTCAAAACCCTCGCGCCAAAAAACGGCCGCCCGCAGCAAACCCACCCGCGGCGGCACCCAAAAATCGCCTACGCCCCGCAAAACAGCGACGCCCCGCAAAACCACCACCCCCCGTAAGACGACCACCCGGCGCAGCAAAACGCCCCGCGAACTGCGCCTCAATCTGGCCCAAAAAGCTCTCATCTCCGGCATCATTATTGTTTTTCTCACTTTCTTCCTGATACTGAGTCTGCTTTCACCCACACAGGGGCAGTTGCCGCAAGCCCTCTCCAACGCCATGCGGCAGTTATTTGGTTGGGGCGGGCTGCTGGCCCCGCTGATCACTGGTGGCATTGGGCTGTATCTGGTCTTGTGGGGCATGGACCAACAGCCGGAACTGCCTGCTTTTCGTGTTACCGGCTTTGTGCTGCTCTTTCTGTCATTTGAGGCGTTTGCCACGCAACTCATTTTAGCGCGGGGCACATACGCCGATGTTTGGGCAATAGCGAAGGCCGGGCAGGGCGGCGGCTACCTGGGTGGCATCGTCACCTATGGTTTGCAGGGCAGCCTGGGCAATCTGGGGGCGGCTTTTACGCTGATTGTGGTGGCGATTATTGGCGCGGTGCTGCTTTCTGGCGTCACACGCGAAGGCTTTGGACAATTTATCAACCAGTTGAGGGCAGGGTTGCCTGTGGAAGAAGCCGCCTTACCGGAGCGGGAGGTGGTGGTGAACAGCCGCCGCGCCCGCCGCCCGGCCCCCGAACCGGACCCCAACCAACCGCCGCTGCCCTTGGCGGCCGTGCCTGAACAGACCACCCCCCCACCGGATACCGCCCAAGTTGCGCCGCCACGAGTGCAGTTACGGCCGCCCCGCGAGACACGGCCGTCCCCGCCCAAAAGAGAACCCGCTGCCAAACCCGAACCGGCTACCATCGTCTCACCGGTGTTTTTGGGCAGTAACGGCCGTCCCGCCCACAACTGGCAATTGCCCACCCTCACCGACATGCTCAACCCCGGCACCGACCATGACCCCTCCGGCACCATCATCCGCGAACAGGTGGAAATCATCGAACACACCCTGGAAAGTTTTGGCGCACCGGCGACGGTGGTGGAGATCAACCAGGGGCCAACCGTCACCCAGTTTGGTGTGGAACCCAGTTTCCTGGAAATGCGCAACGGCAAACGCACCAAAGTCAAGGTAGGCAAAATTGCCGGCCTGGCCGATGACCTGGCGCTGGCCTTACACGCCGCCGCCATCCGCATTCAAGCCCCCGTGCCCGGCAAAGGGTACGTGGGCATCGAAGTCCCCAATCCGGCCAAAGCGCTCGTCTCCCTGCGCGACGTGATGGAAACGGCCGAATTCCAGAAAATCAAATCGCCGTTGCGGTTAGGCTTGGGGCAGGATGTGGCCGGGCAGCCCATCACCGCCGACCTGACCAAAATGCCGCACCTGCTCATTGCCGGGGCCACCGGCTCCGGTAAATCCGTCTGCGTCAATGGCATCATCGCCTGCCTGCTGCTGCAAAACACACCTGACCAGTTGAAGCTGGTGATGGTTGACCCCAAGCGCGTGGAACTGACCGGCTATAACGGCATCCCCCATCTGGCCGCGCCGGTGGTGGTGGAGATGGATCGGGTGATTGGCGTGTTGCAATGGGCGATGCGGGAGATGGACAACCGCTACAAGCTGTTTGCCGAGGTGGGGGCGCGCAATATCACCGATTACAACAAAAAAATCCGCCGCCAGAAAGATGCCGAGGCATTGCCGTACATCGTGATTATTGTAGACGAACTGGCCGACCTGATGATGATGTCGCCGGAGGAGACGGAACGGGGCATCACCCGGCTGGCGCAGTTGGCGCGGGCGACGGGTATGCACCTGATTATTGCCACGCAACGGCCGTCGGTAGATGTGGTCACTGGTTTGATCAAAGCCAACTTCCCGGCGCGTATCGCCTTTGCGGTGGCGTCGGGCACGGACAGCCGTGTCATTTTGGACGCCACGGGCGCAGAACGGCTGTTGGGCCAGGGGGATATGCTCTACCAGGCGCCGGACGCGGCGTCCCCTATCCGGGCGCAGGGCTGTTTTGTGAGTGATGGCGAACTGAGCAAGCTGATTGATTACTGGCGTGTTGCCCGCCGCTTTAACCTGATTCCGGCCACAGAAAGCGCCCAACCACGCCCCGTTGAAGCGGCAGTGGATGAAGAGGACGAACCGGTTGCGCCGCCAAATCAGACGAAAACGGTAACGGACACGGCCGTAACCCAACCCGCCCCCGCCATTGCCCCGCCGGTCATCAACATGGGCGGTACGGCCGTGCGCCAATCGCCCCAGAGCCAACCGGTGGTCGTGACCCCTACACCCACACCTGACCCCGATGACGTGTTTGCTCCTGCGCCAAAACCTGCGGCCAAACCGGAACCGACCAAACAGCAGCCGTTGTGGGAAGCGATTCAAGAAGCGCTGCAAGAAGCCGAAAATGAACCACCATCGGCCGAAGACGACCTGATGCCGGAGGCGATTGCCATGGTGCGCCAGCTCAACAAAGCCTCCACCTCCCTCCTCCAGCGCCGTTTCCGCATTGGCTACACCCGCGCCGCCCGCCTGATTGACCAGATGGAGGAGATGGGCATTGTTGGCCCCCCCACCGGCACCAGCAAGGCCCGCGAAGTGCTCCCTGCGGGTGGCGTGCCCACACCCACCAGCCCGGAAAATGAAGGGAGCTATGAGCCAGACAAAACCGACGAAGATCTCTGATATTGGCGTCAAACGGCTGGTGAGGCTGGCTCCCACGGCCTGGTAAGATGGCTGACGGGGGTGGACACGGCCGTATCTCTGGACATCCTCTCCGGTGAATTCCAATGGGGCAGCCGCGCCAACGATGTGTTGAACTGCTCACTGATATTTTGCGGGGTGAGTGGGGGTTTGAAGGTTTTGTCGTTTCCGATTGGGGAGCGGCGCATGACCGGGTAGCGGCCTTGCAGGCCGGGTTAGACCTGGAAATGCCAGGCTCTAAAAAAAGCGCGGGTGCAGGCGGTGATTGAAGTGGTGAACAATGGGGAACTGGATGAAACGGTGCTGGACACGGCCGTTGCCCGTATCTTGCGCATTGTCTTCCAAGCGGCCGAAACGCCAAAGGCACAGCTTGACCCCGGCAAAGGCATCCAATTTGATAGCGCCGCCCATCACGCCCTGGCACGTAAGGCGGCCACCGCGGGCATGGTGCTGCTGAAGAACAACGGCATTTTGCCTCTGCAAAACCCGCAGCATATCGCCGTTATCGGCCGTGCCGCGCAAACGCCCCATTTTCAGGGCGGCGGCAGTTCCCACATCAACCCCACGAACGTAGATGTGCCCTTTATGGCCTCAGCTACACCACTTTTGCCTATGCCCATCCGCGTGTTTCATGGAACGGCTCGTGCCGGCGTTTAGCTCATGGGAATGGTTGGCATAATCTCCTGGCTTCGGTTCACGGACGGGCACTTGATAGAGATTATCCTCGATCTGAACGGTGTGTTCCTGTTCGCGGTAAGAAAGTTGAGCCAGCTCCGGTAACAACATCACCGCCCCCACAAACAACCAGTTCCCCTTGGGGGATGAAGGTCGTAGCATCCCCCAAACCCTTTGGCCGGTTAGGGCGGGCTTCTGGCCAGCCACTATTTCTGAAGTAGCCGCAACGCCAAACGGCCGTGCCAATGACCTGGCGATGGATAAGCTATGCAGTTTATGACAGGGCCCTGAGGGGCTGGTTACGGCTTGACGCATCACACATCACGCCCGGCGGCTCACCCAGAGAGGATCACGGCCGTGCCCCCCTCGCCCCCAGCGCGCCCGCCCAGGTTTCAAACGGCCGTCCCTTGCGCTCATCTGGTTTGAAAAACGCCAGGAAAGACATCACCTGAAAGAAAACGAACCGATCATCATGGGCGCGTGCCAATTCATGCACGGCGTGCCAGGTGCCAGAGTTATAATAAAGCTGGTCGAAGGAATCATACCCCACATACACTTTGTCCAGAGGCACAATTTCATAATGGTGGGTATGGCCGTAGATGATGTGCCGCGCCCAACGTTCCTTGAATGCGGTTTCGTCCAGAGCATGGTGGGCAAAGGAGCTATGGCCCCCCCACAATTTGTCTTCGATAAAGCGAATGGCTTTGGCGGCCGTGTCCAGCGAAACGTTGTCATACAATTTGAGGACAATTTCCAGCACATCAACGGCGTCAAACGGCCGTATCGTATCCTTATCGCGCACAAAATCGAGCTGCAAAAAGGCGTTCGCCAGTTCGTCCCAAATCGCTTTCACACGCTTTGCCTGTGGGGCCGGGATTTTCATGTTTTTGAGCAGCGTATCAATCCACACCGGCACCAGCAGCGACGGCCGTACATTTGCCAGCTCATTCAGGCCGGCCAACAGGGGGGCCGGTAATTCGTCCCCCATACGCGCCTTGACCTCTTGAGGAAACAAGTTAATCAGCTCCACCACAAAGGCGTCACCCAACGTGGCGGCATTGCGCCCCTTCTGCTTATCATAGTTGAAGGGATCATAAATATCACCGTGGCGGGCAAAGACGCTGTGGGCTTTGTATATATCGAGCAGCCAGGGGGTTTGGGCCGGATCATGCGGGTAAGGGCCAGGTGGATTGGATAGCCCCAATGCCTGGTTCACCTCCTGGCGTAGGGCGTCATATTCCGCGCCGGGCAGGTGGAAGAACCAGTCGTGGTTGCCCACCAGGTAATGGATGTTGGTGTGGACGGGGACTCGTTTACGGCCGTCATGCGCATCAGGAATCGTTACAGGATGATCGCTGCTAACTCCTTTGAGAATGGCAAAAGCCTCAGCATTTTGGGCCAGGATGGCCCGGGTAATGTCCCGGATTTTGTTGATAAAAAGTGCGCTTTGCGGATCGTGCCACGGCCGCACATACCCTGCCTGCCCTTCCTTCTGTTCCGTCCATTTCGTGGAGCGGATAATGTCAAAAATATCGCCCAACAGCAGCAGGTCGAGCGTCTGGATGGGTTCATAACGGCCATCGGCCCGGTATGAGGCATCAAAAGCCAGGTCTTGCAGGCGAGCGCGGAAATCTTCAAACGCGCCCGCACCTATCGTAATACCTGTTGTCCCATCGGTCAGATGGAGATCGCTGATAATAACAAGCATAGGGTTTCTTCCTCATAGGATATGTGGCAATGGGAACTTTCCCATTGCCAATAAAACAAATCCGTAAAATCAGGAAAGTAAAAATCCGAAGGTGGACTTCTTGTTATTTTAGCGCGGCAGCGGCGTGGCTTCCAGCCCGGCTGTAATGCGGGAGAAGACATTCCCAATTTGTGGCCCCAGCAGCGTCAGGATGGCAATTGTCATAATGGGAATCAGACACACCACCGCAATAACCCCCACGATAGCAACGGCCGAGGCGGTGTCAAAACCTGTTGTTCTCACCCGCTCCTTGATAAGCTCCCCATCCGGCCCCATCACCGTTTGCGTGGTGTAGCTGCCAAA
>CAZOPF010000036.1:0-3057 GCA_964581605.1 uncultured Ardenticatenaceae bacterium | reverse complement strand
CCCCAAAAACGGGAAGCACATGAATCGAGAATATCACCGCTGGTACAGCCCCTCACTGGGGCGGGAGATGGAGCTACTTATCTTCGGCCATGCCGGAGCGCGGGTGCTGGTGTTCCCCACGTCTAAAGGCAAGTATTACGAATGGGAAGATCGGGGCATGATGGGCACGCTGGGGGAACACCTGGCGCGGGGCTGGATTCAACTATATTGCGTGGACAGTGTGGACGCGGAAAGCTGGTACGCCTGGTGGAAATGGCCCGGCGACCGCGCCTGGCGGCAGCAGCAGTATGAAAACTACCTGCTCTACGAAGTGCTGCCCCTCTCCTGGCAGAAAAACCGCAACCCTTTTCTCATTACCGTGGGCGCCAGCTTTGGCGCGTACCATGCCGTCAATTTTGCCCTGCGCCACCCGCACCTGGTCGGCCGTACCATTGGCATGAGCGGCATCTATGACATCTCCCGTTGGGCGGATGGCGATAGCAGTGAGCATGTCTACAACCACAACCCGGTCTGGTATATCCCCAACGAGCATGAGTGGGGGCGGCTAGCGGCGCTGCGGCGGCAGGACATTATTCTGGCGGTGGGGCGAGATGACGGTTTACGCGGTAACAACGAGTACCTGTCCGGGCTGCTATGGGGCAAAGGCATCGGCAACGCCCTGCGCCTCTGGGACGGCTGGTCACATGACTGGCCGTATTGGATGAAGATGATTCGGTTGTATATCGGGGGGCATGATTGAGAATTATGAATTATGAATTATGAATTAGGAATTATGAATTATGAAGGAGCGCCTCTTTTTCATAATTCCTAATTCATAATTCCTAATTCCCCAAAGGAGGTTGGGATGACAAAAAAGATTGGTCTTTTGGTGGGCATGGAATGGTCGTGGCCGCCGGCGTTTATGGATGAGGTGAATAAACGGGAGGCAGGGGTGACGGCCGAATATGTGAAACTGGGCGGCACGAAGATGAATGAGCCGGGGGAGTATGCGGTGATCATTGACCGCATCTCCCATGAGGTGCCCTATTACCGCTCGTTCCTGAAAAATGCCATGCTGCAAGGGACGCATGTGATCAACAACCCGTTTATGTGGACGGCCGATGACAAATTTTTTGGGGCGTCGCTGGTGACGAAGCTGGGCATTGCCAGCCCGAAGACAGTCGTGCTGCCAAATAAGGATTACATTCCGGGCATTGACCACCAAAAGAGCCTGCGTAATTTGCAGTTCCCCATGCCCTGGGAAGCGTTGATCGAGTACGTCGGCGGTTTTCCTTGTGTGCTGAAGGATGCCCACGGCGGCGGCTGGAAAGAGGTGTACATTTGCCACAATTATGAGGATTTGTGGCGCAGTTATGACCAGTCTGGCCTGCTGACGATGGTGTTGCAAGAGTTTATTAAGTGGGACAATTACATCCGCTGTATGTGCCTGGGGCAGGAGGAGGTGTTGGTGATGAAGTATGACCCCACCAGCCGCCGTTATATGCACCATGACCTGTCACCGGAACTGTATGAGCGCATCTATTCGGATTGTTTGAAGTTGGTGCGGGCGTTTGGCTATGATATGAACACGGCCGAATGGGCGGTGCGGGATGGTGTGCCTTATGCCATTGATTTTATGAACCCGGCGCCGGATATGGATGTCAATTCGTTGGGCTATGAGTTCCATCGCTGGTGTGTGGAGCATATGGCCGATATGTGCATCCGGCTGGCGACCGAGCCGAAGCCGCAGGTGAATGAGTTGAAGTGGAGTGAACTATTTTGAGCGGAGGAGCGGAGGAGCAGGGGAGCGGAGGAGAAATAATCCCCTTCGCTCCTCCGCCCCTCTGCCCCTCTGCTCTTCTGTGAGGAAGAGATGGCGCTGAAAGAGGCGATACGGACGTACCATGATTTGTTGACGGAGGAGCTGGCGGCGGAGTCGCAGGGGCAGTTGGCGGAGCAGATGCGGATGCGCGGGCTGTTTTTTGGGGAACGGCCGTTGTGTACGGTGCTGCGGCCGCGCTTTTTGCTGCCGGAACAGTACACCTTTTTGCGCAAGGCGATACGGCCGTTGCTGCGCGCCTTTGACAAAATTTCTGAATTAGCCATACAAGATGTGGGCTTCCGGCAGCAGTTTGGGCTGGTGGATTGGGAGGAGGAACTCATTCAACATGATCCTGGCTACCAGGGGCATACGCCATTGACGCGGCTGGATGCGTTTTTTGTGACGGACACGGGCGAACTGAAGTTTACGGAGTATAACGCTGAAGTGCCGGCCGCTTCCGCTTACAGCGATGTGTTGACTGAGGTGTTTTATGGGCTGCCGGTGATGGGCATGTTTATGCGGGAGTATGTGGTACGGCCGTTGCCCACGCGCCATGCGGTGCTGCATGTGTTGATGCGGGCGTACCGGCAGTGGGGCGGCACAGGCAAACCGAATATTGCCATTTTGGACTGGGCCGAAGTGCCAACCCACAGCGAATTTGAACTGTTCATGCAATACTTTGCCTCGCAAGGGCTGGCGTGTGAGATTGTGGATCCGCGGGAGGTGGAGTATAGGAACGGCCGTCTCACGCATGGCGATTACCATATCAACCTCATCTACAAGCGCGTTCTCATTACCGAACTGATTGAGCGGGGCGGGCTGAACCAGCCGGTGGTGAATGCCGTGCGGGATGGCGCGGTGTGCATGGTCAATCCCTGGCGCTGCAAGATGCTCTATAAAAAGATGAGCCTGGCCGTGCTGAGTGATGAGCAAAATGCCCATCTGTTTGACGAGGCAGAAACGGCCGCTATCCAGGCACACATCCCCTGGACGCGCACGGTGGCGGAGCGCAAAACGGTCTACGGCGGCCTGCCCATTGACTTGATCCCCTTCATCCACAAATACAAAGACCAGCTGGTGCTGAAGCCGAATGATGATTATGGTGGGCATGGCATTGTGTTGGGCTGGCAGACGAATGCGAGTGGGTGGGAAACGGCCGTAGAAGAAGCCCTCAAATCCCCCTATATTGTGCAGGAGCGGGTGGTCATCCCCACCGAACCGTACCCCAGCATTTTGGAAGATGGCGGCCTGCACAT
>CAZOPF010000035.1:44862-51440 GCA_964581605.1 uncultured Ardenticatenaceae bacterium | reverse complement strand
AAGGAGCGGAGGAGAGAAGGAGCGGAGGAGAGAAGGAGCAGTGGAGAGAAGGAGCAGTGGAGAGAAGGAGCAGTGGAGAGGTTGTCTAAATCCCCTCTGCTCCCCCGCCCCTCTGCTCCCCCGCCCCTCTGCTCCCCCCCCCGCCCCTCTGCTCCCCCGCCCCTCTGCTCCCCCCCCCCGCCCCTCTGCTCCCCCCCCGCCCCTCTGCTCCCCTGCTAATCACACCATGAACCAAAACCTCACCCCCCTCTTTCGCCCCCGCTCTGTTGCCATAGTGGGGATTAGCCAGCCAGAACGGTTTGGTGGGCAGTTGGCCGTGAATTTGCGGAATTTTGGGTATGCGGGCCAGCTGTATGGGGTGAATCCCCGCTATGAGCAGTTGTACGGCCGTCCCTGTTACCCCTCCCTTGCTGCCCTGCCCGAACGCCCCGACTGTGCGTTGCTGGCAGTGCCGAATGAACGATTGTTGACGGCCGTGCAAGAAACCGCCGCCTGTGAGATTCCGGCGGCCGTCATCTTTGCCAGCGCGTTTGGCGTCCAGGCCGAAATTGCCACCATCGCCCGCGCCCACAATATGGTGATCTGCGGCCCCAACTGCATGGGGCTGATCAGCCTGGCCCATCGCTTCCCCGTTTCCGGTTATCCCGTCCTCGCCGAAACGCCAATGGGCCACATCACCCTCATCAGCCACAGCGGGTCGGTCTGGGAATCGCTGGTGCAAAACAGCCGGGGCATCGGTTTCAACTACGCCATCTCCGCCGGGAACGAGATGGTGACGACCCTGGCCGATTACATGCACTTTGCCCTCGATGACCCGACCACCAAAGTCATTGCCCTGTTTATGGAAACGGCGCGTGATCCGGACGGTTTTCGCCGCGCTTTGCAGCGTGCGGCCGTACAAGATGTGCCCATCGTGGCTCTGAAAGTGGGGCGCAGCCAGCGTGGGGCGCGGCTGGCCCAGGCGCACAGCGGCGCGCTGGCCGGTGCAGATGCGGTGTATGAGGCCCTTTTTGCCCATTATGGCGTCTGCCGGGTGCGCTCGTTGGACGAGATGATGGATACGTTGGAACTGTTTGCCGCCGGGTATCGGCCGCCCACCAATGCCATCTCCGCCATGCACGATTCCGGCGGCGAACGGGCGCTGCTGGTTGATCTGGCGGAGGCCGAAGGGGTTCATTTTGCCGAATGGGGAGACGAGACGAGAACGGCCGTCGCCCACATCCTGGAACCGGGCCTGACCATTGAAAACCCGCTGGACGCCTGGGGCACGGGCAATGATACAACGACCATCTACCAAAGCTGTGCCCTGGCGCTGGATGCCGACCCCGCTACCGGGCTGACCCTCATTTCCGTTGACCTGATGCGCGGCTCCACCCTGCCACCCACCTACCCGGATATGTTCCTGCCCATCCGCCAGCAGTTCACCAAACCGCTGGCCTTTCTGGCAAACGTCACGGCCGCTGCCGGTGAAGATCAATTAGCCCAACTACGCGGCGCGGGCATTCCCGTGCTGCTGGGCACGGAGACGGGGCTGCGGGCGGTGGGGCATTTGTTGGGGTATGCGGAGGGGCGGAGGAGCAGGGAGGCGGAGGAGCAGGGGGGCGGAGGAGCGGGGGAGGGGGCATTTGCCATTGATCATTTACCGTTTACCGTTGACCATTCGCTGGATGAGCATGGCAGTAAGCAGTTGTTAGCCAGCTATGGGATTCCGGTGACGGCCGAGGCCATTGCGGAAACAGTGGAGGAGGCGTGGCTGGCGGCGGAGCGGCTGGGGTATCCGGTGGTCTTGAAAACGGCCGTGCCCCACATCCACCACAAAACAGAAGTCAACGGCATTCATTTGAATCTGGCGAATGGTGAACAGGTGACGGCTGCTTACACGGACCTGGCCAGCCGTCTCGGCCCGCGTGTGCTGGTGCAGGAAATGGTGCGCGGTGGGGCGGAATTGATTTTGGGTGTGGCCAACGATGCCCAATTTGGGCCGCTGCTGGTGGTGGGTATGGGCGGTATTTGGGTAGAACTGCTCGATGATAAGAAGTTATTGCTGCTGCCGACGACGGCTACGGCCGTGCGCCAGGCTCTCCTTTCGCTACGTGGGGCAGCATTGTTACAGGGCGGCCGTAACCAGCCACCCGTAGACCTGACGGCCGTCGTAGATGTTGCATTGAAACTGGCCCAGTTTACGGCCGATTACGCCCACCTGATTCAAGAAATTGACATCAACCCGCTCGTCGTCCGCCCAGATGGAGTAGTGGCGGTGGATGCGTTGATTGTTTTAAGGGACGCGGATAAACGCCGATGACGCGGATTTGTCTGATATTATCCGTGTTCGTCCGCGTTTGTCCGCGTCCTATTTAAGGAATTAGCTATGGAGTTCAGGTTATCACCAGAATTGAAGGATTTACAACAAAAAGTGCGCCGGTTGGTGGAGGAGGAGTTTGTTCCATTAGAAGTGGAAGTAGAAATGGCGGACGGCTACCTGGCCCCCGAACGGCGGGCGGCCTTGCGGGAACGGATACGGCCGTTAGCCATCCACGCCAGCAGCCTGCCCATTTCCGTCGGCGGCACGGGCTACAGTTGGGTAGCCCAGGTGGTCATCAATGAGGAGATTGGCAAGGCCACCAACGGCCTGGGCTGGCTGGTCTGGGCGCCCGCCATTGTCCTCAAACATGCCAACCCTGACCAGATCGAACGTTTCACCCGTCCGGCGGCCGAAGGGCGGCGCGATGCCTGCTACGCCGTCACCGAACCGGGGGCCGGGTCTGATGCCAGCATGTTGGCGACGACGGCCGTGCCCGATGGCGACCACTGGCGCATCAACGGCGAAAAGTGGCACGTCACCTCCGGCGATGTGGCCGATTTTGTGGTTATCCAATGTGCGACAGACCCAAACATTGGCGATGGCAACACCCTCTTTTTTGTGGAACTGGACTCGCCCGGAATCGAAGTGCTTGCGCATCCCAAATACAGCCACAACCTCATAGACGGCCATCCCAAACTGGCCTTCCATCATGTGCGTGTGCCCGATACCAACCGCTTTGGCGAAGTGGGCGCGGGGCTGACCATCAGCAAAGAGTGGTTTTTGCACGAGCGGGTGATGATTGCCGCTCGCTGCTGTGGCGCGGCCTGGCGGTTGATTGCAGAAGCGACCGCCTTTGCCCAACAGCGCATCCAGTTCGGCCAGCCCATTGCCGACTATCAACTCATCCAGCAAAAACTGGCTGATTCGTTGACCGAATTGTGGGCGGCGCGGTTGATGACGTTTGCGGCCGCGCAGGCGGCCGATGAAGCGCAGACAGACGAAGACCGCAAGCGTGTCCATGCTAAAGCAGCGATGGCAAAATTATACGCTTCGGAAATGGCGAACCGGGTGGCTGACCATGCGGTGCAAATTTTTGGCGGGCGTGGCTACATGCGCGAAAACGTGGCCGAACGTTATTTCCGGGAACTGCGTGTGGAGCGTATTTGGGAAGGCACGTCGGAGATTCAGCGGCTGATTATTGCGGCGAGTTTGTATAAGCGCGGGGTGGGGGTGGTGGAGTAGCGGAGGAGAGGGGGAGCAGAGGGGCAGAGGGGCAGAGGGGCAGAGGAGAGAAGGAGAATCCCCTCCGCTCCCCTGCTCCTCCGCTCTCCTGCTCCTCTGCTCCTCTGCATAAGGAGAAATATGCCGAGAGAGACAGCTTTTCACAACAAAACGGCCGTCATCAATGAAAGTTACCTGTGGCAGGAGTGGGCCGGGTATCTGGCAGCGCAGATGTATGAGTTGGACCACATGCACGAGTACCATGCCGTGCGCACAGCGTGTGGCCTGTTTGATGTGTCACCGTTGTACAAATATCACATTCACGGCCGTGACGCTGCTGATTTGCTCGACCGGATCATCACCCGCGATGTGCATAAATTGAAGGTGGGGCAGGTTTATTACACGCCCTGGTGTGATGATGACGGCAAACTCATTGATGATGGCACATTGACCCGGCTGGATGAGAACTTTTACCGGCTGACGGCCGCTGACCCCACGGCCGCCTGGTTGGAAGATAATGCGTTTGGCCTGGATGTGACCATTGAAGATGTGACGGACGAAGTGGCGGCACTTTCCATTCAAGGGCCAACGGCGCGGGATGTGTTGCAAGCGGTAGGTGATGTGGATTTACGGCCGTCTGTAAGCCCGTTACCCTTTTTCCACGCTACCCAGACCACCCTGGCTGGGATGCCTGTCACCATTACCCGCACCGGCTACACCGGCGACCTGGGGTATGAAATCTGGCTGGAACCAGACCACGCCGGGCGGTTATGGGACGAGTTGGTGCTGGCGGGACGGCCGTACAAGTTGCGCCCCACGGGCATGGTGGCGCTAGACATGGCCCGCATTGAAGCCGGGCTGATCCTGACGGATGTAGATTTTATTTCGGCCAAAAAGACGATGTTTGCCGTGCAAAAATCATCGCCGTATGAAGTGGGTTTGGCCTGGACGGTGAAGCTGGACAAACCCTATTTTGTGGGGCAAGAGGCGTTGCGGCGCGAGAAGGCGCAGGGGTCAAAAGAGCAATTGGTGGGGCTGATGGTGGATGTGGTGGCGCTGGAACAGTTGTACGGCCGTTTCCAGATGCCCTTACACCTGCCTTACCAGTCGTGGAACGACGGCCGTCCCGTTTATGCCGACAGCGGCCAGCACAAATGGATTGGCAAAGCCACCAGCGGCACCTGGTCGCCCATCCTCAAACAATACATCGCCCTCGCCCGCGTCCAATCCGCATACGCCAGACCCGGTACGCGCCTCTACCTGGAAGAAACCATCGAATCTCACCGCCTGCCCGCCCCGGCCGTTGTCGTGAAACTGCCATTTTATGAGCCGCCACGCAAGCGAGAATGAGCGGAGGGGCAGAGGAGCAGGGGAGCAGAGGGGATGAGGTGCAGAGAAGACTGTCTCCTCTGCACCTTCTCTCCTCCGCTCCTCTGCCCCTTTTCTCCTCTGCAAAAGGATTAAATATGAAAAACTACGACGCAATCATCATCGGTGGGGGGCACAATGGGTTGACGTGTGCGGCTTATCTGGCGCGGGCGGGGAAGCGGGTGCTGGTGTTGGAGCGGCGGCATCTGCTGGGCGGCGCGGCCGTAACCGAAGAAATCTACCCCGGCTTCAAATATACCGTCTGCTCCTATGTGGTCAGCCTGCTGCGGCCGGAAGTGATCCGCGAACTGGAACTGGCCAAACATGGCCTGCACATCATGCCCTACCATACCGCCTTTGCGCCGATGGAGGATGGGAACTATTTTGCCTATTACGCTGACGCGGCCAGCACCCGCGAAGAGCTCAAACGCCACTCCCGCCGCGACGCCGATAAATACCCTGAATTTAACCAGATGATGTATGAGATGGCTTTTGCCGTAAAACCGATTTTGGGCATGGTGCCACCTGACCCGGCCAACCCTGGCCTGAGCGGGCTGCGCACCTTGCAGCAGTTCGGCCGTCATCTGCAAAGTCTGGGCCAGGAAAAATTCCACCAACTCACCAAAATTATGACGATGAGCGCGGTAGATTTTTTGGACGAATGGTACGAGACCGATATTTTGAAAGCGTTGGCTGCACTCAACGGCATCATCGGCACCATGTTAGGGCCACGTTCGCCGGGCACGGCCTATGTGCTGCTGCATCATTATATGGGTGAACTGGACGGTGCGTTTACGGCCTGGGGCTGGCAGCGCGGCGGCACGGGCGGCGTGAGCGAAGCCATTGCCAGCGCGGCGCGGGCGTATGGCACAGAAATTCGCTGCAATGCGTCGGTAGCGCAGGTGGTGGTGAAAAACGGCCGTGCCACATCCGTCCTCCTGGAAAATGGGGACGAGCTGTACGCCCCCGTCATCGTCTCCGCCGCCGACCCTTACGTCACTTTCCGCAAACTGGTAGACGAAAAAGAGCTGCCCGGCAACCTGGTGCAGGCCATTGATAACTTCAAATTTCGCGGCTCGTCCGGCAAGGTGAATCTGGCGCTGGACGCATTGCCCCACTTTACAGCCATGCGTGACCCATCCCTGTTGACGGGTATGATTGAAATTTGCCCCAGCCTGGATTATCTGGAACGGGCGTATGATGAGGCCAAGTATGGTGGTTTTTCATCACGGCCGTATATGGACATCGTCATCCCCTCCACCATAGACCCCACCATGGCCCCGCCGGGCAAACACGTCATGTCCATCTTTGTGCAATACGCCTCTTACCACATGCCCCAACACGGCACACCAGACGAGCAGCGAGAGGCATTTGGCACGGCCGTCATCAATACCCTCAGCGAATTTGCCCCCAACCTCAAGGAGATCATTCTGCACAAACAGGTACTTACCCCCTGGGATTTAGAGCAGAAAATTGGCCTGACCGAAGGCAACATTTTCCACGGCGAACTGACACTGGATCAACTGTTTTTCTTGCGGCCGGCGGCTGGCTGGGCGGGCTATCGCACCCCCATTCGTGGTTACTGGCAATGTGGCTCCGGCACCCACCCTGGCGGCGGCATCACCAGCGGGCCGGGACGGCTGGCGGCGTTGGAGATTTTGAGAGGATAGCAGAGGAGCAGAGGAGC
>CAZOPF010000035.1:19232-44762 GCA_964581605.1 uncultured Ardenticatenaceae bacterium | reverse complement strand
AGCAGAGGAGCAGAGGAGCGGAGGAGCGGAGGAGCGGAGGAGCGGAGGGGAAAAGGAGAGGCGGGGTGGGCAAGGAAGGAGTTTGATTAAGGAGAATAAGATGTCAGGTAATTACATTCGCAGTCATAAGGAATTGGAAGTTTATCAGATGGCGTTTGCCACAAGTATGCGTATTTTTGAATTGTCGAAGCTATTTCCGCCAGAAGAGAAGTACTCGTTAACTGACCAGATACGCCGTTCATCACGTTCGGTTTGTGCCAATATCACCGAAGGTTGGCGTAAACGACGCTATGAAGGCTCTTTTACCTTAAAACTCAATGATGCTGAGGCGGAAGCGGCCGAAACACAGACAGGGCTTGATTTTGCGACAGAGTGCGGCTACCTGGACGCGAAAATAGCTCAGGAACTATATCAAGAATATGACCACATTCTGGGTAAACTGGTAACGATGATCGCTAATCCCTCACCCTGGTTATTACCTGTGCGCCGCAATTAGGTTGAGGGCGGAGGGGTAGAAGAGAAGAGGGGCGGAGAGGTCGAAGAGAATCTCCTTCTCCCCTTTTCTCCTCTGCTCCTTCTCCCCTCTGCATTAAGGACGAGAGATATGACAAACTACGACGCAATCATCATCGGGGGTGGGCATAATGGGTTGGTGTGTGCGGCTTATTTAGCCAGAGTGGGGCGGCGGGTGTTGGTGTTGGAGAGGCGGGAGGTGGTGGGGGGCACGGCCGTGACCGAAGAACTGTTCCCTGGTTTCCGCTTTTCCACGCTGGCTGATGGCGCGGGCTACCTTTCGCCCAAAGTAGTCCGAGATTTGAATCTGGCCGCGCATGGGCTGGAACTGCTGCCGGTTGACCTGGTAGCTTTGGCATTGCAGCCAGACGGCCGTCACCTACCCATCTGGCAAGACGTAACCAAAACGGCCGCCGAAATCGCCCATTTCTCTCCTCAAGACGCGGCCCGCTACCCGGAATTTGTAGCTCTCATGCAGCAAATTGCCGGGGTGGTGGCTGGCCTCATGCACATCACCCCGCTCGATTTACCAGCGGTGGGATTGGGTGATCTGCGCCAACTGCTGCCGCTCAACGGCCCACTGCGCCGGTTGGGGCGTAAAAAGATCAGCCACCTGCTGCGCACGCTGCCCATGTCTGCTGCCGATTTGCTGAATGAATGGTTTGAATCGGACGCGCTGAAAGGAACCATTGCCGCCAGCAGTGTGCGCGACATCACCTGGGGGCCAATGGAAGCGGGCACGGCGTATACGCTACTTTACAAATGGGCGGGTAGTAATGCCGGGCTGTTCCGCTCGGCCGGGCAGGTGCGCGGGGGCATGGGCGCGCTCACGCAGGCGTTAGCGCGGGCGGCGCAAAGTTTTGGGGCGGAGATACGAATGGGGGCAGAAGTGACGGCCGTGACGCAAGCGAACGGCCACGTCACAGGCGTCACCCTGGCAAGCGGCGAAACGGTGGGGGCGGATGTGGTGGTTTCGGCCGTTGACCCACGCACCACTTTTCTCAAACTGGTTGGGCCGCGCTACCTGCCTGCCACCTTTTTACGGCACGTGGCCAACATCAAATATCGTGGCTCCACCGCCCGGCTGCATCTGGCGCTGCGCGACGTGCCCACCTTTAGCGGTGTTTCGGACCAAAACCTGCTGCGTGGGGCGATTCAAATTGCCCCAGACATGAACTATTTGCAGCGGGCATATGATCCGGTGAAATATGGAGAGTTTTCGGCACGGCCGTATCTGGACATCCGCATCCCCACCCTGGTCAACCCGACATTGGCGGCGGACGGCCGTCATGCCATGTCTATCACCATCAAATATGCTCCCTACCACCTGCGCAGCACCACTTGGGCAGAGCAAAAGGAAGCGTTTACGCAGGTGATTTTGGACGCTCTGGCTGCCTACAGCCCCGATTTGCAAAAGCTCATCCTGCACCAACGGCTGCTCACCCCGGCCGACCTGGAAATGGAATACAGCCTGCCTGAAGGCAATCTCAATCATGGCGAAATGACGCTGGATCAATTCTTCCACATGCGCCCCATCCCTGGCTGGGCACAATACCGCACACCCTTGTTCGGCCTGTTCCTCTGTGGCGCAGGTTCACACCCTGGCGGTGGTATCACCGGCTTGCCGGGGCACAATGCAGCACGGGAGATATTGGCTGGTTGACGATCAAGGGATTGAGGCCACAATTTGCCGGGCGATGTAGTGGGCCGCGCCCATAATGGTCAGCATAGGGTTTACGCCGACGGCCGTAGGGAAAATACTACCATCGGCCACCCACAAATTGGTCACTTCCACCGTCTCCCCCGTTGGCTTCAAAGCTCCTTTGGCCGGGCTGTGGCCAATGCGGCAGGTAGACATCTGGTGGGCGCTAAAGAGGCCATACCCATTCGGGGGAAAACCATGTCGCTGTACGGTTGCCAGGAATGCCTCAAAATTCTCACCGGGCTTCCAGGTGAGGTAGCGATTGTGGGGTGCGATGAGCCGTTCGGCCCCGGCCGCCCGGTGAATCTTGAATGATTCCACCAGGCCGCGCCAGAGGTGGCGGGCGTCGTAATGGTGCAGGTGATAATGCAAAACCGGCTGCCCTCGTTTATCTAACTTCACCTGCCCGCCATAATAGTCGCGGGTGAGGACGATGTGGTTGGCGATGTGATGTAACCGCTGTACCAGCCGTTTGTGCTGCCGCCCAGATTGCCAGGGCAGGGAGGAGGTGTAAGAGCCAGGATGCCCTGGTGATGTTTCCAGCCAGACGCCATAGCCCCGGCCGTCCAGATTGGCAAAATCATGGATGACGCGCGTTTGGGGCGCACCTTGCCAGCTATAAACGGGGTCGGCATAGAGGCCCCAAACCTGGGCGACGGGATGTAAATGGAGATGTTGGCCGATCTGTTTGTTATGCAGACCAGAGCGGCGCAATAGGGCTGGGGTGTGGATGGCACCGGCGGCCACCACGACCACAGGCGCTTTGATCGTCAGACGTTGTGGCGGTTGGCCGGGTGGGGTAAGGGTAATTTCTGCGCCAGTGGCGCGGCCGTTTTGGTGCAAAATGCGGTCAGCGTGGGCATTGACCAGGATGCGCCCGCCCCGGTCGGCCATATCTTGCAAATAGGTTTTGAGGGTGCTTTGTTTGGCGGCATGGATGCAGCCGTAGTTACAAAAGGTGCAATCTATACATCCCCGGACGTTACGCGGAATGAGGTCTATCTGGCAGCCTGAGGCGGCTGCTCCTTGTGCCAGCAGTTCGTTTTGGCGGTTGGCTGCGCTTTCTTGTGTGTTGATGTGGAGGCGGGTGCTGACGGCCGCCAGGCTGGCCTGAAATTCTGCTGTTGTGGCGGCCGTGAAGCCATGTGTGGCCCATTCGGCCAGCACAAAATCGGGTGGCATCAGGGAGGTGAGCCAGTTAACCGTCGTGCCGCCTCCCAAGGTGCTGCCTGCCAGAATGCTCATGCTCAAGTCGGCCGTCGTCAGCGCGCCCTCATTTTCATACAGGTCGTGATAACCGGCCACTTCCTGCCCGGTGTAATCAGCCTCGGCAAAATAGCCCCCTTTTTCCACTACCAGCACATCCAGCCCGGCCGCACTGAGTTCACCGGCCACTACGCCACCGCCTGCACCAGAGCCAATGACGAGGACGGCCGTTTCCAGGGCAGAACTGCCCGTGACGATGAGTGGTTGGATGGCGCGTGGCTGGTTGGCCGGGCGGGCGGGGGGGCCAGCGTAAGCAAAAACGGGCCAGGTTGGATTTGGCTTGCCATCGGGCAGGCTGGCATAAAACAAGAATATAATCACCCGTTTGAGGCTTTGGAAGGCGCGGCGGCGGATTGCCAGACGGCTATTGCCCCAGCTACGCAGAACGGCCGTACGCTTTTCCAGGTTCATGGCTGAAAATGCACCCCACTGCCCGGCCGTAAAAAAATTCACGGCCGGGATTTCCAGCAGGCTTAGAAACAAACGAATCTCGCGCAGTTTTTCAGGGGCGGCTATGGCTTGCAGCTTGTTTTCGGCTAACTCGCCCACATTAAAATCGGAGGCGCGGATACAAAAGAGACGTTCATCTTCCCCTTCGTGGGCTTCCAGGGCAGGTACCAATGTGTCGGCCAGACGGTTGAGGGTATGTTTTTGCCGAGAATTCAAAACAGGCATCCTTATCTTGCTCCATGAATTAACCAATCAATATCGCGCACACTTATTTTTACCATCGGATTGTGCGCTGTCCAAAGAAGACGGCCGTGTTCGCCTCTCATCTGGTTATGCATTATAATGCCCACGCGAAATTGACTCTGATAAAATGGCGTCCTATGAAGTCAAAATCATCTAGTCGTCGTCCCCCCGCTCGTGTTCGTTTGCCCTTGTGGTTGTGGGGCGTTTTTACGGTTATCGGCCTCATTCTGCTTTTGGGTGTTTCTGTCTGGCTTTTCCGCACGGTGCAGGGAGCGGTGGCTTCGTTTGAGGTAATTAGCCCGGAATTTGATGATACGGCCGTATCCTCTTCTTCCCCTGTGCCAGGCAACACATTGCCCGGTACGCCCTCCATTTTAACCAGCCAGGACGAAAACCCCCTTATTTCAACTGAAGGGCTGCAACCCTGGTCAGGCACAGAACGCATTTCCATTTTGCTGCTGGGCATTGACCAGCGCTGTGAAGAAACGGGCCCTACACATACCGATACGATGATGGTATTAACGATTGACCCGTTAGGTTTGTCGGCCGGCGTCCTTTCCTTGCCGCGCGATATGTGGGTGGAAATTCCCGGTTTTGGCACAGACCGCATTAACCAGGCCAATTATTACGGCGAGGTGTATGAATTCCCCGGCGGTGGCCCGGCGTTAGCCGTCGAAACGGTGGAAGGGCTGTTGGGCGTGCCTATTGATTATTATGTAACGGTGAATTTTGATGCTTTTGTGGAGATGGTGGACTTGATCGGGGGGATTGATGTGGAGGTGACGGAAACGATTGATGATCCTGACTATCCGGATCGCTGTTATGGGTTTGACCCGTTTTATATTGAACAAGGGGCGCACCATTTGGATGGACAGCAGGCGTTGAAATATGCCCGGACACGGGCTACTTTTGGTGGAGATGTAGACCGGGCTGGCCGCCAGCAGGCGGTGATGATGGCGGTGCGGGATAAGGTGCTGCAACTGGAAAACTTACCAGGATTGATCGCCCAGGCACCGTTATTGTGGCAAACTTTTCAGGACAATGTGCGCACGAATATGTCATTGGAAGAGGCGATCCAGTTGGGGTTGTTGGTGAAGGAAATACCAGAGAGCAGCATTTATACGGCCGTTATTGACTATAACTATGTCTATAATGAAGTCACCCCGGATGGCCGGGCCGTGTTGGTGCCCATCCGCGAAAATATCCGCCAACTGCGTGACCAGCTGTTTACTCCCCCGGTAATTCCCACGCCGGTCATTGAGAATTTACCGGCTCTGATGGCTGATGAGAGGGCACGTGTGGCGGTATATAACGGCACGGCCGTGTTTGGCCTGGCTGCGGCTACCCAGCAATATCTGGAACAAAACGGCCTTCGCATCACGGAAGTCGGCAATGCGGACTCTTCGGCTTATTTGACTTCACAACTGGTGACGTTTGGCCAATATCCCAACACCGTGCGCTATCTGACTCAACTGATGCACATCCCCCCACTAAACGTCAGTAACGGCACCACACCGGAAGGTGATTTTGATGTGTTGGTGATCATTGGGGATGATTGGCGGGTCCCTGGCAGTGCCGAAGCGACTCCGTAAGATGACCGATTAGTGAAAACTGGCCGAAGGTAGATGGAAGACGGCATGGGCAGCAGCCCGCCACGATAAATGAAAATAGGGGCTGGTGGCTGGTGGCTGGTACAAACCACTACCCCCTAACCACCAGCCACCATTTACAGGAGGAGAATTGATAGTGAAGAGTGGCTGGAGTTGTGTGTTGCTAGGCGTAATGGTGACGGCCGTTGTCGCTTGTAGCAAACCAGCCATAGAAGAAGATCAAGAATCCAGTGACGTGGATCAGCCGCCGCTGGCGCTGACACAAGACACCCAACCCCATACCACCTCACCGGCCGCCCCTAACCACAATCAACCAACTATTCCCCCGCCACCCTCACCTACGGCCGCTCCCACCACCTCACTTTATAACACCTGGCAGCAAGCAGGCAGCGAGACTACCGGGCTGCAACTGTTAGTTCCACCGGAATGGGTGAACTTATCTGGTCAACTGGATACGGCCGGGGCGACCGATGAATCTGGGCTGATTGTGCTGCTGCTTGGCGACTCCGACCGTACGGGCGAGAGTTTGTTAAACGGCAAACCATTAACGGGTGGCGCGTATGTGGCCGGGTTGGTTTCCCACCAGGCCCAGTCGCTGAATACCCCTCAGGCGGCACTGATGCAATATATCAGTCAACTCAATAAGACCGTTACCCTTCTGAATGAACCGACTCCTATTACGGCGTTTACGAATTCTGGCGGCCGTATCACGGGTGCTTATGTGGATATTGTGGGTGAATCACTCATTTTTGGTAGTGGGCAAACAGACCTGCATACGCGCGTGTTGTTGTTTACATCAGCGATAACCGGCGCTGTGAACCAAAATACGCAAGCCATATTCTTGCTCAGCACACCAGAAACGACCTGGCCAGAAATGGAAGCATTGCTGGCGCAAATCGCGCGAACGATTGTGGTGCATCATGTAACAGGTGATTTTGCTATTCGTGATGGTGCCGCCAGTGTGATGGGGGCGCTGGGCGAGAGCGATCTGGTGGAAGGTAATTTGAGTAACGGTGTGAAGGACATCTGGACGTTCGATATTACGGGTGAGCGGTATGCCATGCTGACGCTCAGCCCGCAGATGGCGGCACTGGATTTAACCATGCGGCTTATTGGCCCGGCCGGCCAGACCATTTTGATGGTTGATAATGGGTTTGCAGGAGATGTAGAAATGGCCGTAGACCAATTGCTGCGGGAAAATGGCCGATATGTGGTTGAAGTAGGCGAGTTTTTTAATATGGCCGGCGGTTATACCCTGCGCCTTTCCCTGACAGAGCAGCCCCTTTTTGGCGGTGGTGGCTCTGTTGGTTTTGGTCAGACCATTCAGAGCGCATTACCGCCAGGCGGGGAGCATATGTGGCGGTTTTCGGCCGCTACCGGTGATGCCGTAAGCCTGGTGCTAGACCCGGTTGATTTTGATGTGGTGCTGCATCTGTATCTGCCTGACGGCCGTCGCCTCACCGAATTAGATGAAGGCTTTAGCGGTGATGCCGAAGTCGTTTCGGGCCTGGTATTGCCAGCCGATGGCGAATATACCATTGTTGTTCGCAGCTTTGCCGGCGATGGCGGCGACTATACCCTCTCGCTGGATAAAGGTGGAGAGGAAACGCTCAATCTTTATGATGCGGGTGACCTGGCATATGGTGAAACGCGCCAGGAAACGCTGCAAGAAAATGAAACCCATGCCTGGTTTTTTAGCGGCCGTGCCGGGGATGAGATTATGGCCGATGTGGCCCCACTGGACAATAACCTGGACCTGGATGTGTGGTTGGTTGATCAAAACATCACGCGCCTGATGGCCGTGGACGCTTTGTTGGCGGGCCAGCCGGAATATCTGGTATATACCCTGCCGGCTGATGGCCAATATCTGCTCCTGGTGCGGGACTTTTTTGGCGAACCGGGTCGTTACGAAATTAACCTGACGGCCGTGCCCGCCGATGCGCCACAGGTGGTGGGGGTGCTTACCTATGGGCAAAGTGTACAAGGGGCATTGACGCCAGAACAACAAGTGATATGGCAGTTTGACGGCCGCAATGGTGAAACCATTTCTGCCCAATTATTGCCCGGCGTGGCCCAATCCGACCTGCGCCTGGAACTGCTAGACCCCGCCGGTAATCATGTGTTGGCAGTAGATCAGGCCGGGGCGGGGCAGCCTGAAACAATGACCATCATGCTTACGGCCGACGGTGTGTGGAGTCTGCTCATTACTGAATTTTTTGGGGAAACGGCCAGCTACACATTGAGCCTGAATCGGCCGTAGCCGATAGGGGGGTTTAAGGGGAGAGTAGATTAAAATTTTGTGATGCGTGAGAGGTATATCGAATGAAAATAGCAATCATTGGCACCGGGAATGTGGGGCAGGCATTGGGTATAGGTTGGGCCCAAAAAGGGCACAGCCTCCTGTTTGGGTCACGCCACCCAGAGGAGGAGAAGGTGCAACAGCTTTTGGCGGCCGCAGGAGCGAATGCCCGTGCCATGCTGCCCGCGGCGGCCGTTGCCGAAGCTGAGATTGTGGTATTAGCCATACCGGGCACGGCCGTCCGCAACACCATCTCTACGTTGGGTGATCTGTCTGGCAAAATCATCGTAGACGCCACCAACCCCATTGCCCCTGGTTTGCAACTGGCAGTCGGCCATACCAGTTCTGGCGCGGAGCAAATTGCGGCGCTGGCCCCCGGCGCACAGGTGGTCAAAGCGTTTAACACGACTGGCGCAGAAAACATGGCAAATCCCCTGTATCATGGCGAACCCATAACCATGTTTATTTGTGGTAATGAGGCGGCCGCGAAAACGGCCGTGACCCACCTGGCCCAAGACCTCGGCTTTGAAGTAGCTGACGTAGGCGATCTGAGCAAAGCGCGTCTGCTGGAACCAATGGCCCTGGTGTGGATCACTCTGGCTATCCAACAAGGCATGGGCCGCCACATTGCCTTCAAACTCGTCCACCGCTAAGGGCTGGCAAAGGTCTGAACGATGTCCCTTTTCATGGAAGATCGTGCGTCTGATTCTCCATTTGTGGAGAAAGTGTGGCGGGCGCAAAGCGACACGGCCATTTCCTTCATCTCCCAGGCCGCCAGCCAATGGGAAATTGTCGTCGTCAAATATCAGGGCGAAACCAGCCTGACCATACGCGGGCCAGAGACTATAGCTTCGCCAGCCAACTGTCCCCCAGACGCCGAGTTTTTTGGCATTGTCTTTAAGCTGGGCACATTTCTGCCTGGTTTGCCGCTGCGCCAGCGCCTCAACCGGAACGATGTCACACTACCCGGCGCGACGAGCGAGACCTTCTGGCTGAATGGCGCGGCCTGGCAGTTCCCGGATTACGAGAATGCCGACACCTTTGTTAATCGCCTGGCGTGGGACGATTTGTTACTGACTGACCCGGTGGTTACGGCCGTGTTGCAAGGTCAGCCGGCGGAGTTATCGCCCCGCGCCATCCAATACCATTTTTTGCAAGCTACCGGCCTGACCCATACCACAATCCAACAAATCGAACGCGCTCGCCTGGCCCTGTTTCTTTTGCAGCAAGGTAGATCCATCCTCGACACAGTTTTTGAAGCCGGCTACTTTGATCAACCACACCTCACCCGGTCGCTCAAACGCTACATAGGGCAAACGCCCGCTCAAATCGCCCCATTCAATACCCCTTAAATTGTTTGCGTTTTTATACAAGACATACCACCGTTTGGTGGGCTATGATGTCTGCGTCAAACACAAACAGAGGGGCGGGCGGCTCTAACCAGCCACCAGCCCCAATTCCAAAGGAGAGCAACATGAGAAAAGTTATTGTTTCCACAATGATGTCGCTGGACGGCGTGAAGGAAAACCCGCATCATTGGTCATTCGACTTTTGGAGCGACGAAATCGCCCAATACGCTTACGCCCAACTTTTTGCTACTGATGCGTTGGTGATGGGACGCCTCACCTATGAAGGTTTTGCCGAAGCCTGGTCAGCGCGTGCCGGGGCGGACGAATTTGCTGACCGGATTAACAATATGCCCAAGTATGTGGCTTCGCGCACGGCACAAGCGCCGCTGACCTGGAATGCCACGCTGATTGAGGGTGACGCGGCAACGGCCGTTGCCCAACTCAAGCAGCAGCCAGGTTTGGATATTCTGCAATATGGGTATGGCGAATTGACACACTCCCTGCTCCAACAGGGGTTGGTGGACGAGTTACGCCTGCTTGTGTATCCGGTGGTGGTGGGCAGCGGTGGCCGCATCTTTGAAAAGCTGGACAAAACCCCGCTCAAGCTATTGGAGTCCAGGAGCTTTGCTACCGGTGTGGTGGCCTTACATTATCAGCCCATTCAGTAGCGGTATGGGGATATGAGCGCGGCTTATGTCCCCGTGTCCCATTTCAAAATTTGACCCTGCCCTGCCAGGATGATAGAATTTCGCCCGTTGCCCTCATCGTCTAGGGGACCAGGACGTAAGCCTTTCAAGCTTAAAACCGGAGTTCGAATCTCCGTGAGGGCATAATCAGCAGGAATAATGGGAAAACTCCGCCACGCAGCGGAGTTTTTTGTTTAAGACAGGCTGCTTTACAATTATGATGAGGGCAGGCAGGTATAGGTTGCAGGTGTGCCTTTACAACCCTATCAGATATACTGGCAAAGGGCATAATCTGACATTTTGCCTTCTGGTTGCCAGTGGCAAGTGGCAGGTTGCAGATGAGTAATGCCAGAGTAACTTGCCACACGCCGCCTGCCCCCAGATGAAATGCCGCTTTATGGCCTCGTTGCGTATATGGAGGTGACTTATGCGATTGGGATTGATGTTGGGATATGCCGGGCGGCGGATGGAGTTGCCCATTGAATTGGTGCAGGAAGCAGATAGGCTGGGCGTGTATGCGGTATGGACGGCCGAAGCCTATGGTTCAGATGCCGTCTCGCCGCTGGCCTGGCTGGGGGCGTTGACACAAAACATCAGGCTGGGCACGGCTATCATGCAAATGCCAGGGCGCACCCCGGCCAATGCGGCCATGACGGCCATGACGCTCAATCAGTTGAGCCACGGCCGTTTCCTGATGGGGCTTGGTCTCTCCGGGCCACAGGTGGTGGAAGGCTGGCATGGGCAAAGCTACGCCCAGCCGTTGCTGCGTACCCGTGAATACGTGGACATTGTGCGACAGATTTTCCGGCGGGAGGAGCGGTTGGTGTTTGACGGCCGTCATTACCAGATTCCCTATCACGGCGATGACGCTACCGGGCTGGGCAAACCGCTCAAGAGCACCCTGGAAGCCGCCCCCGACATCCCCATCTATCTGGCCGCCATCGGCCCCAAAAACGTAGAACTGGCGGCCGAAATTGCTAACGGCTGGCTGCCTATCTTCTTCTCGCCGCAGAAGTACGACGCCATTTACAAGCCGCACATTGAAGCGGGCTTTGCTCAGGCTGGCGGTAAGTCATTGGCGAATTTTGACATTGCGCCCACCGTTTCCGTGGTCATCAATGACAACATGGATATTTGTTACAACATGTTACGGCCGTTGCTGGCGCTCTACATCGGTGGCATGGGGGCCAAGGGGCGCAACTTCTACAATGACCTGGCCGGCCGTTACGGCTATGAAGCGGAAGCAGCCGAAATTCAAGAGCTCTACCTGGCCGGTAAACAGGGGGAAGCGATGATGAAAGTTCCGGCCGGCCTGATTGACGAGGTAGCCCTGGTTGGCCCCCGTGAACGGGTGAAAGAACGGCTGGCCCTCTGGCTCAACTCCCCCGTCACCACCATGAACATCACCGTCTTCGACATCGCTACCTTGCGCACGATGGTAGAATTGGTCGCAGAATTGGAGTAGAGAGTAAGCAGTAAACAGTAAGCAGCGAACAGTAATAAGAGGTTGGCAAATGAGACAAGTGCTGATTTACCCAGGTGAAGATGGATTTTGGGTGGCTGAGTGTCCAAGTTTGCCGGGATGTATCAGTCAGGGAGAAACGAAAGAGGAAGCTATTTCGAATATTCGGGAAGCAATTTGCCTGTACGTTGAGGTTTTAAAAGAAGATGGGAATTCTATTCCTGAAGACCACTTTGATGCTTTGCTTGTAGCTATTTGACTGGGAATATCTAGATCGGGGGACATTGCGGGGCATTATCCGGCAAGCCGGTTTGAGTGTGGGCGAGTTTTCAGAGCTTTTATGAGGAAGTACGGAGCGAGTTTAAAGGTCTCCTTTATCATTCTCGTCTTTTTCATTTTGCTGGCGGCATTGTGGTTGCGGCTACGGCTCATTGACACGACGGGTATCTGGGGAGACCAATCCTTTACGCTGAACACAGCCATGCGCTGGGTGAATGGCGGCGATATTCCCCTGGCGGCGAATAAATCTTCGGTGGGGATTATGAATCCGCCGATGATTGAGTATTTGTATGCGGCCGCCTTGCTTGTGTGGCCGGATGTGTTGAGTGTGGCGCGGCTGACATTGGCGGCGGGTATGGCGGCGTTGGTGTTGACGGCCGCCGCCACCTACCGTTTGTTTGGCTGGCGAGCCGCTTTGTGGGCCTTGCTGCTGTTTGCCTTTAATCCCTGGAGCGTGCTGTACAGCCAGCTTATCTGGAATCAGACGATGATTCCGCTGTTTGCCACCCTGACGCTCACTTCTTTACTGCTTTATTTTGCGGCCCAACCCAGAGGGGTTTATCTGGTGCTGGCTTTTGTGGGGGCGGCCTGCCTGACACAAGTGCATCCCGGTTCGGCCGTGCAACTGGGCACAATGGCGCTCATTTTGCTGCTCTTTTGGTGGCAGCTGCGCTGGCGGCCGTTGCTGGCCGGAATAGCCTGTTTCACTTTGTTGTACGTGCCCTTTTTTCTGTATGAACAGGGAGTGGGCTGGATGGATGTGACGGCCGTTGCCACCCTCTCCCGGCAGCCTTCCTCCTGGAGCGCGGCGGCCGTGTTGGTGAGCCTGGATTTGCTGCACGCCCAAGGTTTGCTGCCCACGGCCGCCCTGGTATCCCCACTCGACCATCTGATGAGCCTGCTTTTGGGACTCTCGCTGCTTTACGCGCTGGGGTGGGGTGGGCAACAATTCCGCCAACGCCATCAGGATGAGCAGGCACGCCAGAACAGCACGGCCGTCATCATTCTGCTCCTGTGGCTGGTGATGCCGGTGCTGTTTTATTTGCGCTCCTCCGTCCATTTGCAGGTGTATTATCTGATGGGGCAGTGGCCGGCCCCCTTTATCCTGATGGGGCTGGCTATCGGCGCGGCGCAGGCATGGCTGGTACGGCCGTCGTGGGCACCCTGGGGCCGCTGGCTGAACCTGGGGCTGACCGGCCTGCTGGCGCTCGCCCTGGCTGGCCAATTTGCCCTGAATATCCAGATTCAAAACGGCCGCCTGGCCGACAACGAGGTGCAAATTCGCCACATTCGCCAGGCCATTAGCCAGGTAAAGCAGTTGATGGCCACTCGCCCGGAATGTAGCCTGGTGCTCATTTCCGAAGGAGTGCAGTTGGAAGATTCGCGGCTGTCGCTGCTGCGTGAATTTACGGCCGTGCCCCACATATTGCTGGCCGATGGCGAACTGGCCTTGCCGCTGCCAGCCCCTTGTGCGCTCTATCTGGATGCCCGGCCCCACAGCCGTGCCTCTCACTGGCTGGCGGAAACGGCCGTGCCCCTTCCCGCCGCCGACATTGCCATTCAAGAAGAGCGCTGGCGCTTTTATGAACTCCCTGCTACTTTGCATGGGCAACTGATTGGCCGCCTGACGGCCGAGGCCAACCCGGCTGCCTGGGTAAACGGCGCGACTCTGGTGAATGCCGAATACGGCCAGGTGCAACCCGGCGCCCCTTTGCCCCTGACACTGCTCTGGCATGTGCGCGAACGGCCGCCACCTGCTGTGTACCATGTGGGCAATTATCTGTTAACGGCCGATAATGAGGTGGTGGCCCAATCTGACGGCCCCGGTTTTGACAGCATCCAATGGCGGCCGGGTGATTATTTCCTTACCTGGTTTGAGATTCCCATACCATCTGATTTACCGGCGGGCAATTATCGGTTAGCCTTGGCCCAATATACCTGGCCCGGCCTGGAGCGCATCAACCTGACGGCCGGAGATAATACCTATTTTGGGGATGATATAGCGATATTCGGAGATTAGAAGTGGGACAATCTCTAATCTCCAATCTCCCCTTATCATTCGCTTGTTTCTAAAATTTATCTGGCAATGAGAAAATACGCGGCACATACCATTATTCCGCCGGCCGAGGTGCAGCAGTTAGCAGCCGAATGGCTGGCGCAACATGAGCCGGTGCAGTTGGAACCGGAGCAGGAACCGCTGTTCATCCAGTTTGTGCAGGAATTGGAACAGACAATTCCGTTGACCGGCGCCCTCTATCAACGGCTCATGCGCACCTATGCGGCACGCGGGCTGCCCTGGCTGGGCAAGAGTGATGTGCTGTATTTGTATGCGGCGATGTGTGGGGACGGCCGTCTGCCTTACAACCCCGATTTTGTTACCCTCCTGCAAAAAAAGCCCACCCGCAGCCAGGCCGGCGTCACGGTGGTGACGGTCTTAACCAAACCATACCCCTGCCCCGGTGAATGTATCTTCTGCCCCACCGACGTGCGCATGCCCAAAAGTTACCTGCACGACGAGCCGGGCGCACAACGTGCCGAGCGACACGGCTTTGACCCCTACGCGCAAACAGCCGCCCGCATCCAGGCATTGGAGCAAATCGGCCACCCGGCGGAAAAAATTGAACTGCTGATCCTGGGCGGCACCTGGTCGAGCTACCGCCGCGATTACCAGGAATGGTTTGTGCAGCGCTGCCTGGACGCGATGAACGGCGAGGATTCAGCTACATTGGTTGAAGCGCAAGAGAAAAACGCCGTCGGCCCGCGCCGCAACGTGGGGCTGGTGGTGGAAACACGCCAGGATTTTATCACCCCAGACGAACTGCGTTGGTTCCGCTATCTAGGCGTGACCAAAGTGCAGGTGGGCATCCAAAGCCTGGATGAACACATTCTGGCAATCAACAAGCGCGGGCACGATGCCCAGTCTACTCGTGATGCCTTCCGGCTGCTGCGGCTGGCCGGGTTCAAGATTCATGGGCATTGGATGGCGAATTTACTGGGCGCGACCCCCAAAAGTGACCGGGAAGATTTTGCGCGCTTGTGGAGTGACCCGGCCGTTCGCCCGGACGAGTTGAAGATTTACCCCTGTATGTTGGTGCAAAACGCCGACCTCTACGCCTATTGGCAACGCGGCGAATATGAACCCTATGATGAAGAGACGCTGACGGCGTTGCTGGCTGATTGCCTGGCGCAGGTGCCGCGTTACGTGCGCGTGAACCGGGTCATCCGTGACTTCCCCACGACCAACGTGGTGGCAGGCAACAAGAAGGCCAATTTGCGGCAGGTGGCGACGGAACGGGTGGAGGCGGACGGCCGTACCCTGCAAGAGATCCGCGCTCGTGAAATTCGCCGCCAAAAGGTGCGCCGCGACGAACTGCAATTGCGCGTCACCACCTATGAAACGGACGCGACAACGGAACATTTCCTCAGCTTTGAAACGGCCGATGAGCGGCTGGCCGGTTTTTTGCGCCTCTCCTTGCCGCACCCAAACCAGGAATTACCCCTCCCGGAATTGGCGGGCCATGCCATGATCCGCGAGGTGCATGTGTACGGCCCGGCGCTGAATTTGGGACACGACAGTACAGGTGAGGCACAGCACATGGGCCTGGGTTCGGAACTGATTATCAAAGCCAAAGAGATGGCGCGGGCTGCCGGTTTTCCGAAGATCGCCGTCATCAGCGCCATTGGGACGCGGGCGTATTACGGCCGTTACCACAACTTTGTGATGGACGGGCTGTATATGACGGCCGTGTTATGATATGGTACAGTCCAATTTAGAAAGGCGAATGACGATGGAAACCCTAACAATTTCACTTGATGACGATCTGGCCATTGCTCTGAAAAAACCAACCCACCCCAAGAAGAGCTGATGCGTAGAGCCATGGCGGAATACGTCGCACCGCCAGGCGATCCGTTGGTGCGCCTATTCGATTTACACGATCTGGACCTGGCTGAAAAACCTGAAGATATTCTGCGCGAGGCAATTACACCTCACAGCGGTTGGACGGCAAAACAATGAGAGCTGTCGCTGCTACTGGATTTGTGATTGCTCTGATCAACCGCCGTGACAAATATCACCAACAAGTTGCCAGCGCAGATATACAGCCGATTGACGGCCTATGAAAATTTTCTATCTGGAAATGCTTTCCCCGGTGGCATTAAGGCCAAAACATACTGATGATCCAGAGTTTCGGGTGTTGGAAATGGTCGTGCCCCAACCTGCCTTCAACCAATATCTCTATACCCTGGTCGGCCAGCAGTGGCAATGGTTCGACAAGCAGCAGTGGACGGCCGAACAGTGGCGCGACCATGTGCTGGCTGGCAATTTGCGTACCTGGGTGGCCTACAAAGGGGGGACGCCGGCTGGTTATTTTGAACTGCAACAGATGAGGCACGGCCGTGTGGAAATCCTCTACTTTGGCCTGGCCCCAGGCTTTATCGGGCAGGGGTACGGCGGCCCGCTGCTCACCGAAGCCATCCGCCAGGCGTGGGCCTGGGATGCGGCGCGGGTGACGGTGCAAACCTGCACGCTCGACCACCCTGGCGCGTTAGCCAACTACCAGGCACGCGGGTTTACGATTTATGACGAGGTGGAGAAGTAGAGTCATAAGATGTAAACCGTGAACCGCAAGAGACGGCCGTAAAGGGTACGGCCGTCTCTTTTTGCTATATAAGTTCTTGCAATACCCCAAGGAATGAAACAATTGCCTCTGATGGCGTAATCAGATACTATGTTCCAATTGCCTTGTGTTGAGTTTTGTTCATGGTTATTTCGCACTTATCGCTCACGAACTTTCGTAATTATGGCCGTTTAGAACTTGATCTCTCCCCTGGCGCTACCCTTCTCTATGGGCAGAATGCGCAGGGCAAAACGAATTTGCTAGAAGCTATTTATTATCTGGCGACCACTCGTTCTCCCCATGCGGAATATGACAATCAACTGCTCAATTGGGACGCGGCTCAGAGTGATGAACCAGTGGTAGTCGGGCGGCTGGTGGCGCAGGTGCAGGCGGCCGCCGAGACAAAACGGTTGGAAATGCGTCTGATATTAGAGCGCAACGGCCGTTCCCGGCCAGGTGGTTTTCGCCGTGAAGTGCTGGTAGACCGGCGAAAAATGCGGTTGATGGATTTGTTAGGCCATTTGCGTGTGGTGCTGTTCTTGCCGGAAGATGTGCAGCTTATTACCGGGGCACCGGGTGAACGGCGGCGGTATATGGACATTACGCTGTGCCAGATTGATGCGGGGTACTGCCGCTCCCTTTCCCAATATAACAAGGTTTTGGAACAGCGAAATGCCCTGCTGCGGCAGATAGCCGAAGGCAGCGGCAGCCTGGATGTGCTGCCCATTTTTACCGACAAACTGGTAAATTTGGGCAGCCAGATTATGCAGCGGCGGGCGCACTTTTGGGCGGAACTGGCACGGGAAACACAACGGGTGCATTATGAATTGCTGACGAACGGCCGGGAAACCATTCGTCTACACTATCTACCGCGACTGGTTGGCAATGGCTCGGCCACTGAAGAGGAGATGGTAGCGCAGGGGGAGTGGATGCCATTGGCGGAGACCGGCCAAACGGCCGTGAAAAATCGGCTGGCAGAGGCCTTGCGCCAGACGCAGGCAGCCGACCTGGCGCGCGGTGCGACCAGTGTGGGGCCACATCGGGATGACTGGCGCTTTCTGCTCAACGGCCGTGCCCTGAGCAGTTATGGCTCGCGGGGGCAGCAGCGTACCGCCATTTTGGCCCTCAAAATGGCGGAGATTAACTGGATGACGGCCGTAACGGGGGAACAGCCCATCCTGTTGTTGGATGAAGTAGTGGCCGAACTGGATGCACAACGCCGGGCGGCCCTGCTGCAAACAGTACAATCGGCCCAGCAAGCCATCCTCACGGCTACCGACCCGGCCATGTTTACGAGCGAATTTTTAACGAGCGCGGCCAGTTTGAGCGTGGAAAACGGCCGTATTTCCTATGCGGAAAGTACCGGTATGTGAAAGCAGTGAAGTGAGAAAGTTCGTTAGAAAATCTGCCTACTATCATCTCAGTCTCTCTGAATTGCAACATGATGGCCCACATTCCGGCAAGCGTTCAGAACCAACCATACCATGAGAGAACCTGACGTGACTGAATCGCAAAAAGATATGACTACTTCTCCTCCGCTTGTATTGATAGTAGATGATACCCGTGAGAATCGTGTTTTATTGGCTTCGCAATTAAAGCTGGAAGGATTTGATATATTGCAAGCGGCCGGGGGCACAGAAGGCATTGAAAAAGCCAAAACCCATCGCCCCGATGTGATTTTGCTGGATGTGATGATGCCTGATCTGGATGGTTTTGAAGTGTGCCGGATTCTTAAGACTGACCCAGTTACGCAACTCATTCCTATTATTATGGTCACAGCTCTCAATCGGGTGGAATCTCGAATTGAGGGGAAACGCGCCGGAGCGGATGATTTTTTGTCACGGCCGCATGTGCGCGAAGAGTTGCTGGTGCGGGTACGTACTTATACGGAAGTGAAGCGGGCACGCCTGCGTTTGGATGAAGAGCGTAACCGGCTGCAACTGCTTTATAACGTGAGCCGGGTGATTAGCAGCCAGTTAGACCTGGATACGATCATGGCCGATACGTTGGCGCAGACGCAGGCGGCCGTTGGCGCCAACAAAGGCAATATCATTTTGGTCAATGAATCGCGCCAGGTGTATCACCGATTTATGCTGCGGGCCGGTTCGCCTGTGCAAATTGGCGATTATGTGGCCCAGGCGGTGATGACACAGGGCCTGGGTGGCTGGTTGTTAGACCACCAGACAAGCGAAATTATTAACGATATTTCAGCCGATACCCGGTGGATTACATTGCCGGATGACCAGGGCGATGGCGGTTCAGCAATTGGAATTCCGTTGACGGGGCCGGAGCGGATAGAGGGGATTTTGATCTTGAACCATCCGCAAATAGGGTATTTTACGGCCGAACACCGGGAGTTGTTGGAGGCTATTGCCAGCACAGTCACGGCGGCCATTGTAAATGCCCGTTTGTTTTCGGAGGTGCTGGAGGAACAACGCAAACTGGAAACCATTCTCACTTCCTCAACAGACGCCATCATAATTGCGGATGAGTCCTGGCGTATATCCTTATTCAATCATGCGGCATCCCGGTTATTCCAGGCGCAAATGGCCGATGTGACCGGACGGCCGTTGGCGCAAATTCCACAGCTAGAGCCTCTGCTGAGGCTAGTGCAGCAGCAGCCAGGTAGCAGGGCAATAGAGATTAAAGAGGTTTATCTGGATGACGGCCGTGTGTTGCATCCCAGCATTTCTCCCATTGATAAGGTGGGATACGCCATCATTCTGCAAGATATTTCCGAGCTAAAACGCATGGAACAGTTACGCCTGGCGGCCGAACGGCGCGAGAAGGAGCGTGTAAAGGAGACATTTTCGCGTTATATGGGGCCGCGTCTGGTGAACCATGTCTTGGAAAATGCGCCAGAATTGATGGCCCGGCGGGAACGTCGGCTGGCGGTGGTAATGTTTGCCGATTTGCGTAACTGGACGGGGGGGATGATTACACGGGTGTCGCCAGATGAGGCCATTCGCCAGCTAAATGAGTTTTTTACGCGCATGATGGATATTGCCATTGAGTTTGATGGCACCGTATTTGAACTGACGGCCGATGAGATTTTAGTGGGATTCAACGCCCCATTTGACCAGCTGGATGCGACCAGCCGGGCGGTGCAAACGGCCGTGACGATGCAACATGAATTTGAAAAACTGCGCCAAAACTGGTATCAGCAAGCCGGGACAGAGTTAGGGTTAGGCATTGGCATTGATATGGGTGAGGTGGTCATGGGCAATGTGGGGGCTGAATCGCGGATGAGCTTCCGCATGGTGGGGCAGCCGATGAACACAGCCTCGCGGTTGGTGGATATGGCGGGAGATGGGCAAATTGTCATCTCGACGGCCGTCTACCTGGATCTCTTAGCCAAAAACCCGGAGCGATTACAGGAAACCCTCTTTGAACAAATGGAGCCGGTTCACCTGCAAGGCATTGCCGAACCGCAGGTGTTATACCGCACGGTTATGGCGCGTGCCCCATTTGAAAATAGGCGGAAGGGGTAGTTATAACGGCCGTTTGGCCGCCAGACCTGGCCGACGGGGATATGTTTCCGGGGTAGGGGCACACTTCTCCACCAACACCAAAAAATGAACATCTGGTTTGCCTGGCAATGCCAGAGGATGCAGCTGCGGTTCGCCGCCACCTAATTGGCGGATAGTGGTAGCGGCGGCGGCCGTTTCAGCGGCCGCTTTTTCTCCTTTTTGGGCCAACATAAAGCCACCCAGGCGACAAAACGGCAGCAAATACTCGGCCAACACGCGCAACTCGGCCACTGCGCGGGCCACAGCCCAATCATACCGGGCGCGGTGTGCCGGTTGGCGGCCTAAAATTTCGGCCCGCTCTGCCAGAATAGTTACAGTGGTCAGCCCTAATTCGGCCGTGACCGCTTGCAAAAATTGGGCTTTTTTCGCCACACTTTCCACCACTGTTAGCTGGAGATGGGGAAAGGCAATTTTTAGGGGCAGACCGGGGAAACCGGCCCCTGTGCCCACGTCAATGAGCGAACGGCCGTTAAGGTCCCCAGTCAAGATGGCACAGGTGAGTGAGTCGTAGAAATGGCGTTCGATAATGGCGGCCGGTGTGCGGACGGCCGTCAGGTTCATGCGCTCATTCCACCGCAACAGCAACTGCAAATAAACAGCAAACTGCGCCTGCTGCTCCGGCTGCAAGACCAGCCCCATCTTACCGGCTTCCACAACCAGACCTGGCATCTCCATAGGCATTACCGGCTGCGTTCCAGCTCTTTAATCGTCATATCAACCTGGTAGGTATCATATTGTTCCCCGCCAAATAATGCCGGCGTGTATGATGTGAGCCAGGATTGAACCAACCACAGGTCGCTGCGAATATAAAGGGGGGTCAGAGGCATCAGGCCGGCGTCGCCAAAAAAGCGATTTTCCAGCTCCCGGTAAATGGCTGCACGTTCAGCTTCATCCAATGTTGTGTTTGCCTGCCGGATCAGGTCATCTTCTTCCCCACATGGGCGATTTTGGCGGTTTTCACTGTCCTCACAGTGTAGTAAATCACCCATCCAGTTGTGGGCATCCGGGTAAAAAGAGGCCCAGGCCAGTTCAAATACATCAGGCCGGGCTGCCCCTGCGTTCCGGTGGGTATTAGCAAGCAGAACGCCAAACTGAACCTGTTCGATGTTTATCTGATCCTCCGTGCAGCCTAATTCATCAATCCACATATGGCGGATGAGTTCTGCTTGCTGCAAAGACAGGTCTGAGGAGCTAACCATAAAAATAAAAGGGGGTATGAGCTGGCAATTGCCAAAACCACTGACGGCCAATTGCTGGCGAGCAAAATCGGGACTGTACCCAAGACCTACTTCGTTAATGGGCAATGAAGCCACAGCGCCAGGCGGAATGAGGTGCCGCATCCCCATTGCTTGCAGCCCAAAAAGCTCTGTCACCAGTTTTTCCCGATCAATGGCAGCGGCAAAGGCGCGGCGTACTTCGGGTTCACGGAAGATACCGCTGTCGGCATTAAAGCCCAGGTAGTGCAATGTTTGTTGGGGTGCTACCTGCAAATAGGGAGCGATGCGTTCATCGGTAAGATCAATATCCAGATCGGCCGCATTGATGAGGTCTAGCTGCCGGGCTTCAAATAATTCGTAGGTGTTGCCTGCTTCTTTGGCGTAGTAGATGTTGATGATGTCTACATTGCCCTGACGTGGCAAAGGCCACAACGGATTGATTTGTAAGGTTTGGAATTCTGTATCCAGCGGGACGTAGGGGCCGCTCGTTAGAAAAGGATGTTCTTCATTGGTTTGCCATTCGGTGGTTTGCCATTCGTCGCCCAGGGCTGTGACGAATTCTGGTGACAACGGCCGTGTAAACCACAAACTGGTCAGTGTAAGAAAATGAGCAGCGGGTTTGGTAAGGGTAAATTCTACTGTTGAATCATTCAGGGCCACTACGCCAATCCGTGCCAGGTCTGCCGGGGAAGCGTTGGGTGTGGTGTTGGCATGTTCGCAGCCGCGAATGATAAAGAGGGTGAAGGCGTCGGGAGTATAGGGCTTGCTGTTACAGGCGCGTTGAATAGCAAAAACAACATCATTGGCCGTGACGGGGCGCACTGGCTGCACCTGTGCCAGGCCATCAGATTGTATATCATCCGGTTTCACCCAATAAATATCGTCACGCAGGTGGAATGTCCAGACACGGCCGTTATCACTCACCTCCCAACTTTCAGCTAAGGCAGGCTCAACACGATTCATCTGATGATTGTACCGTGTCAAACCCACAAACAAGTTTTCAATTAAATCAATTCCATCCTGGCTCACGCTTTGTTGGGGGTCTATAGTCGGCACAGATTCCCGTTCAAACCCTATATCCAATGTGACAGGCCCTTGTTGTTCTTCAACAGGAGGCACGGTTGGCTGTGGCGTAGGTGTTGGTGTCAGTTCAATGATGCGGGTAATCACTACTTCTTCGCCAACAACGGAATATACTTCTGTTACCACAACTTGAGATGGTTCCTCAATGCCGATATTGCCGACGGAATTTCGACAGCCAGCCAGCAACAAAGCTGCTACCAGTAAAACCGGGATGAGCCTGCCTGATGTTCCAGAAAGGGTAAAACGGCGCCTATCGCTCACGTGTCTGATGCTATCTGATGCGACAAACACCGACAAGTTTTCTCAACAGAGTCCCACTCTTACATGCAAATGTTGTGAAGGGGCAAGAGTTATACTCAGCGAGGTCGTAAAGTTACCTTTTATTGGGTGGCAAGTGGCATGTGGCAAGTGGCAAGTTACTCTGGCAAAAGTTGCCGGCAAGCGGCAACGTGCTACTGGCAACCAAAGGGCAAAATGCCAGTTTATGGCCTGTGACAGTATAGATACTGTGCCGTCGGATCATTTAGAAGATGTGTAATGGCGCCAGTTGGCAAAAAAGGTGAGAGGTGCCAGATGAAACTGCTTATAAAAACTCACCGCCATCTATGGGAAGGATGACGCCGGTGAGGGAATCCTGACGGAGTAAATGCAACACATTTTGGGCGACGATTTCCGGGCTGCCGGCGCGTTGCAGCGGAACCCGCTCCTGGGCCAGGTTGTCTAAGTATTCCTGTCCTTTGCCGGGCGGCGGCAGGATGGCGCCCAGAGCGACGCCGTTGACGGTGATGTGGGGGGCCAGTTCGTGGGCCAGCATTTCCGTCATTTGCCACAGTGCGCCTTTGGTCAGGCGGTAGACAAAGTGGTCGGGGTACGGCCGTCGCACCCGCGCATCTACCACATTCACAATAGAACCGGGCCGGTCTGTTGGCAGTTGTGCCGCAAACGCCTGAGCCAGCAGGAAGGGGGCGCGCAGGTTGGTGTGGAACAGGTCATCCCACAATTCCGGGCCGGTGTTGGTGAAGTTGTCTTCTTCAGGGAAGATGGCGGCGTTGTTGATAAGGATGTCCACCTGGCCGAAGGTAGCAGTGGCGGCGGGGATGAGGTTTTGCACGGCCGTCGCCTCCCGTAAATCGGCGCTCAAAATCTCAGCGCGGACGCCAAACGCCTGGGCTGCTTGTTGGGTTTCTAGCGCGGGAGTGGCGGAACGGTTGTAATGGATGAATACATTACACGCCGATGCTGCCAGCGCCAGCGTGATCGTCTGCCCTATGCGTATAGCGCCGCCAGTGATGACGGCCGTTTTGCCTTGTAGTTCCATCTTTTAAGAACGTGATGCGCGACCCAGGCAATCACGGGTCACGCATCACGCATCATGGGTTACGGATACCGCCCACCCACCGTATCCCCCAAATCCACCAGATCGGCAAAATCTTCAACGGCCGTGTAGTTGTGGATGCGTACCCGTTTCCATTCAAAGCGGTTTTCGTAGCCGTGCCAGGTGCCGCCCATCGTTGTCACCGCCCCCCAAAAACCCAAATCCTCCAATACCTGCATCGCCGTTTCATCATAGCGCCCGGAGGGATAGGCAAAGTATTTGGGCATATAGCCGATGTGCGCGGCAATCGTTTCCTGGGAACCGAGCATTTCGTAGATGAGAAAGTCGCGGCTGCGGCCGCTCAAGTCGCTGTGAGACTTGCTGTGTGGCTCAAACCGGATACCGGCATCGGACATTTCCTTGACCATGGCCCATGTCAGATAACCGGGATGGCCACTGTCCAGAAAGTCGGTTGCCAGGAAAATGGTGGCGGTAAAACCAAACTCTTTCAAAATAGGAAAGCCGTTTTCGTAATTGTCGCGGTAGCCATCGTCAATGGTGATGATGACCGGTTTGGCCGGTAACTCGCCGTGTTGGGTGATGGCGCGGGAGAGGTCATATAAATCTATGGGCGTAAAACCATTCTCGGCCAGATATTGCATGTGGGCGCGGAACAGTTCCGGGGTGACGGAGAGGTCGGTGCGGTAAATGTCCGCTCCTTCCGGGGGTTCGCTGATGTAATGGTACATGAGCACGGGCACTTTGAGGGTGTAGCTGTAGATGCCGTTGGGGGTGGGCAGCGGCCCGGCCTGGGGTGGTGGCAGGGTGGGGGTAGGCGTGGGTGTCAGCGTGGCCCCTGGCGGCGGGGTATTGGTGAGGGTGGGCGTGGGGGTGTTTGTGGGCGTGTGAGTTGGGGTGGGGGTGAAGGTGGCGGTGGCGGTTGGCCTAAGCGTGGGTGAAGCCTCTGGGCTGGGGGTATGGGTGAGGAAGACGGTGGGCAGGGCGGCTACGGCCGTGACCGTTTCATTGGCTTCTATCACTGTTTGTTCCGGGGCGGCGGTTGTTGTGCCTGGCGACTGGCTCAAAATCAGCGCCATAAAGAAGAGAATCAGGATCGCCACCAAAAAGGTAGCCACACAACCGGCTCTGGGTGTCCCCGCCAGATCGTCGTCGTACTCGTGCATGGTGGCGGAGAATAACGAACGGCCGTAACGCCGTCAAGCACGTTACGGCCGTTTTTAATCTCTAATACCCCACGTTCAACTGCCGACTTTCGTTTACGGCGGATGGAATTCTGATATACTGACCATCATTAGACCAACTTGTGGGTAAATAATAATCGTGGAATAGATAGTGACAGAAACGAACCTGACGCCAGACCCGGAAGAGACCGCGCTGATTGACCAGGCGCGAAACGACAAGGATGCGTTTGGCGAATTGTATGCCCGTTACCATGACAAAATTTACAACTACATCTATTACCGCACCGGCAACGCCGAAGACGCCGAGGATTTGACGGCCAAAGTGTTTATGCGGGCCATGCAGCATATTGGCAATTATGAAGACAAGGGTGTCCCCTTTTCCGCCTGGTTGTACCGCATTGCCCATAACCTGGTGGCCAACTGGCACCGGGATAACAGCCGCCGCCAGATATTGTCGCTGGACGACATCGCCCAGTGGCGGGTGGCCGAAGACAGCCCGGAATTTGTGGCGCAACTGATAGAAGATAAGGCGATGCTGCTGACCAGTATTCGCCGCCTTCCCGCCGACCGCCAGGAATTACTGACGCTCAAATTTGTGGAGAACCTGTCTAATGCGGAGATTGGCGAGATTATGGGGCGCAGTGAAGGGGCGATCAAATCGCTGTATCACCGCACGCTGCTGGCGCTGCGGGATGATTTTGAGCAGCA
>CAZOPF010000035.1:0-19132 GCA_964581605.1 uncultured Ardenticatenaceae bacterium | reverse complement strand
CCATTGCCCCACAAAGAGATTGTGCTAAAATCCACAATCGAACAAGAAGAGGATACAACTCGACTGGCTGACACCACAAAACCGCAGTGTCAACTAGAAATTTAAGTAATCGTTCTTAGGCTAAGTTTTGTAATGGGGTAACTGAGTAATTGAGTAATTAAAGCAGGCAATTACTCAATTACCCAATTGCATAATTACCAGGCAGCCTGAGCAGGAGAAAAACCTCTTGAGTAAATCAGAATCTTGGAAAACCTGGCTCCCTGTTATTGTGGCCCTGTTTGCCTTTGGCCTGTTTGCGGCTCTGTGGCCGACCCTTGCCTCTGGTTTGGGCAGTAGTTCTGGCAAAATGGCCGTTCCCAGCGTCCCGTTTGAATCGCAACCCATTGTATTGACAATCCCAGAAGTGCTACTACCCAATGGCACGACGGTCGGCGGGCAAACCTTTACGATGGAACCGTGGCAGGCAGTGCTGGGGGTCACGGCCGTGACGGTAGCCTTAGTCATCGGTGTTGGGGTGGTTTTGGGTTTTCTCTATGTCTTCCTCACCCGCATGGTCGTCAAAACGGCCGAAAGCGAATCCTACAAAGAAAACCTCACCTCCCTGGAAAGCAAACAAAACGCCAAACTCAAAGAAAAGCGGGCCGGCCGGGCCGCCTCTCCCCCCAGAGAAGATACCTCCATGCCCCGCTGGTCAATGATAAGCACCGGGCTGATTGTGTTGCTGTTTGTGCTGTTTGGTATGATGGCCGTTGTCACCAGCTTCTTCCCGGAACGGGTAGTGGAAATTGGCGGTGAACTGGTCAATCCGGCCACACTCATGGTGGGCATTCCCATGCTCATCGCCCTCACCATTTTTATCTTTGCGCCTCGTTGGGGCACAGCCGCGCTGGCCATTTTGCTCATGTGTGTCACCACCCCGGCCGCCTTTGGCCTGCTCAGTTGGGCAAGCAGTTCCTTTGGCCTGGAACTGACTCTTTCGGCCATGATCAGTTACACGCTTCTGTTACAAGTAGTGGTGCTAATCATCCTGGCGTGGCGCTGGCGCAGCACCCCGGCCACTGAGTTTACTCAGAAAGTGGCCCATGCCGATGCCAAAGGGCGTGAAAAAGGCATCCCGTATGACGCCATCGCTGTTTTATTCACCGGCTTATTGATCGTTGGTTTAGGGATTGGCCTGATGGTGCTGATCAACTCGCCCTATTGGGCACAAATGATGGGGCAGTAGGATAAACATGAGAAAATATAAACACGCCCTGGCTGTTATCTTTCTAACCATTCTGGCTACGATTGGCCTGTATGTTTTTTTCCGGTTCGTCCTGTTTCGTTTCCCCACACAGGCCAGCGCCGAAGCGGTCATCATTGACAACTTCGCCGATATTCACTTCTGGCTGCAAGCCTTCCTCTTTGCCATGATTATGGTCATCATGCTCTATGCGGTGTTTGCCTTCCGCCGCCAACCGGACGATGAAACAGAAGGCCCGCACGTGCATGGGCATACGGGAATGGAGATTATCTGGACGATTGTGCCGACGGCCGTTGTCATCGGTTTTGCCGTCTATTCTGTGGGCATCCTCAATGGCTTGCTGGCTCCCGAACAGGGGGAGCGCACCATTGAAGTAGTCGGCCGTCAGTGGTCATGGCAGTTCATCTACCCCGATATTGACCGTATACCCAGCAGCGAATTGGGGCTGCTGGTAGACCAGCCCGTCGTGTTACACATGCGCGCCGAAGATGTCATTCACTCCTTCTGGGTGCCGGAATTTCGCGTGAAACAAGACTTGCTGCCGGTTGAAGACCCGGAAACTGATTATTATGTGCTGCGTTTTACCCCCACCGAAGAAGGGGAATACAAGGTGCGCTGCGCCGAAATTTGCGGTTTACAACATTCGCAAATGTTCGCCACCGTCAAGGTGATGAACCAGGCCGATTATGACGCCTGGGCAGCCGTGGTGGCCCAGGGTTTGAGCCTGGATGATCTGGCTTCGCTGGACGATATGACGCCCGAAGAGCGGGGCGAGATTTTTTATACGCAGTTTGGTTGTAATGGCTGCCATTCGTTGGATGGTTCGGCGTTGGCAGGGCCGAGTTGGTTGGGGTTGTACGGCCGTGAAGAAGAACTATCCGACGGCTCCACCGTTATTGTAGATGATGCCTACCTCTACGAATCCATTTTGAACCCAAACAAAGCTATTGTTGCCAGTTACAACCCAGGCATCATGCCCCAAACCTTTGAAGATCAATTTAATAGCTTTGGTTGGGGCGACGCCGACCAGATCACCAGCGACTTGATCGCCTTCATCAAAACAGTCACAGACGATACCACGGCATCGTCTCGCTAACTTTCAAAAGAAAACACGGCTAACACGAAGGATGACTTCATAATTCATCCTTCATAATTCTCCCAGGAGACCTGACATGAGATATTTACTTGGTTTATGGTATATCCTCACCTCCTCATACATCAAAGGATTGATTGGACAGGCTCTCTTCACCTTCCTCGGCTTCCAATTCCTGAACTTCTTCCTGCCGGACAACCTGTCTGAATTCAGCCTGATGATCGGCGCCATCATCGGCGTGATCGGTTTCTTACTCTTCGCTGGCGTCCTCACCGACTGGCTGCTGTGGATTGGCGGCAAAGAAACCCCGCTCAAACACGGCGCCCCCGAAGGCAAACCCGAATGGACGCGCTACCTGCGCCCCGATGTCAACCACAAAGTCATCGGCATCCAATATGGCTACACCAGCCTCTTTGTCTTGCTGGTTGGCGGCCTGTTCGCCCTCATCTTCCGCCTGGAACTGGCCCAACCCGGTATGCAGTTCCTGGAATTTGATCAATACAACACCCTTTTTAGTGCACACGGCATCGTCATGATCGTCAGCATCCTGTTGGGCGTGGGCGCCATGACCAATTACCTGGTGCCGCTGATGATTGGCGCTTCGGACATGTCCTTCCCCCGCCTCAACGCCTTTAGCTACTGGGTCAGCATCCCCGCCATCGTGCTGGTGCTCACCGGCATGGCTGTTGGTGGGTGGGACACCGGTTGGGTGGGTTATCCCACCCTCAGCCTGGTGGGGCCATTGGGCACCATGTTCTTCCTGTTGGGCTTCTACATCAATGGTATTTCCTCCATCGCCGGGTCTATCAACATTTTAGTGACAACCGCAACCTTGCGCGCACCGGGCATGAGCCTCTTCCGTATGCCCATCTTCGTCTGGGCGGCGCTGGCTACTTCCCTCATTCAGTTCACCGCCACGCAGACCATTGCCGTTGCTCTGACATTGAATTTGCTGGAACGGGCAACTGGTCTGGTCTACTTCGACCCGGCCCAGGGCGGCCAACCGCTGCTTTACCAGCATCTTTTCTGGTTCTATTCGCATCCGGTGGTGTATGTGTTTGTGCTGCCCGGCCTGGGTATCATCAGCGAACTGCTGCCCGTTTTTGCCCGCAAGCCGCTCTTTGGCTACAAATGGATTGCCCTATCCAGCCTCGGTATTGCGCTGGTTGGTTTCCTGGTGTGGGCACATCATATGTTTGTAGCCGGTATGTCTGACACACTGCGGATTGTCTTTATGATCTCCACGCTGTTTGTAGCCATTCCCACCGGCGTCAAATTCTTCAGTTGGGTAGCTACACTGTGGGAAGGGAAGATTGAGCTAAGTACACCCATGTTATTTGTGCTGGGCGCAATCTCTGTCTTCTTGATTGGCGGTATCACCGGCCCTATTTTGGGCACGGTGCCCACCGATTTGCATTTGCATGACAGCTATTGGGTGGTGGGGCATTTCCACGCTACCATGTTTGGTGGGTTTATCTTCCCCTTCTTTGCCGGGTTATATTACTGGTATCCCAAGATAACCGGGCATATGTACAAGGAAGCGTTGGGTAAGCTGCATTTCTGGCTGATGGTGCCCGGCTTTTGGGTGATGAGCTTTGGGCAAATGAGCGCCGGGATTATGGGTATGAACCGCCGCTATGCGGATTATGACCCGGCATTGGGCATTGAAACGCAGCAGGTGTTGGTGACGTTGGCGGCTTTTGTCATTGGCTGGTCGGTGCTGATTATGATTTACAACTTTATTGCCAGCGCCCGCACGGAACCGGTAGCTGCTATCAATCCCTGGGGTTCACGTTCTCCAGAGTGGCAAATTCCCTCGCCAGCGCCGGAGTTTAATTATGACGTACCGTTTGTGGTGGTAGGTGACCCGTATGATTATGGTCTGGACAAGCCGTATATTCGGTTCCAGGCCGTAGCTGGCGACTGATCGTAGTCCGTAATCCGTGAATCGTAACCCGAAGTGTTACGGTTCAGGGATTACGGTTTGCGGATTACGGAGACAACTGTGGAAAAGAAAGAGAATTGGCAAAAGGCGGCGCAACGTTTAGGCATGTGGGTATTTATTGGCCTGATGGTGTTGACGTTGATTGAATATGCCGTCAGCATTTATTTGAATTCGACGGTAGGTTTATTTATCACCATGTTATTAAAATCCGCTTTGATTGTGTATTATTTTATGCACGTTTATCGCCTGTGGCGGGAGGATAGTCACTGATGAGCGCAACAACGGCCGAACACGCAGCCGAACAGGCACATGATACCCACCATGAGGCGCACAGCCATGTACCGCCTTATGCGGTGCAGCTAAGAAGTAACCGCATGGGTCTGTGGCTGTTTTTTATCTCCGAAATTTTCTTGTTTGGGGCTTTGTTTGCGGCCCGGTTTTATCTGTGGGGGAATACCAGGCCGGAATTGAGCCAGGAATTGGGCCTGATAGCCACAACGGTGTTGTTGGTGAGCAGCTTTTTTGTGTTCCGGGGTGAGACGGCGATGGAACATGGCGACCGCAGCCGCTTTTTGAATTCGTATATGATGGCTGCGTTGTTGGGCCTGGTTTTTTTTGTGGCGGTGGTGGTGATGGAGTGGAATATATTTAGCCTGGAAGGTAGCATTGCCGGTATTGAGTTGTTCGGCCACCTGGGGGTGGAGGATGGTGTGTATGCTGGTGTGTTTTATGCGATGACGGGGATGCACGCGCTGCATGTGATTACTGGTGTTATCTTGCTGTTGTTTGTCTGGAATCGTGGGCGCAAAGGGGATTATTCGCCGGAGCGTCATTGGGGCGTGGAAGGATGTGCCCTGTATTGGCACTATGTGGATGTGGTGTGGGTGTTTTTCTACCCGGCGCTGTATTTGATTGGTACGGCCGTGCATTAGATAAGGGGTAACTGGGTAACCGGGTAATTACACAATTATCCAATTACTCAATTACTCAATTACATCTCCAATGGATCCAGTAACTCAAGCCGTCCTGCGTTCGTGGGATTGGCGGATAGAAGTTATTTTAGTCCTGGCGCTGGCCGGGATTTTTTATCTACGGGGGTGGCGGCGGCTGCGGCGGCGGTCGGCGCGTGGCGCGGGGGGCAGCCAGCGATATGGTGGTTATCGGCGTAATCCCTGGCGGCTCACGGCCGTGTGGCGACCCATCTCCTACTTTACCGGCCTGCTCTTTATTGCGCTGGCCCTGCTCTCCCCCATTGACGTGTTGGCCCAACAGTTGTTTCTGATGCACATGATCCAGCACTTGTTTTTAATGATGCTGGCCCCGCCGCTGCTGCTTATTGCCAGCCCGTTGCCCTTCATATTGTGGGGGCTGCCGGACCGCTGGCGGTTGGGCGTGGGTGGCGTGTTGGGCAAAGGGCTGCACCGCGATTCCCGCTTTCGCCGGGGGCTGCGCACGGCGACAAATCCGGGCATGGTCTGGTTGATCTGGGTCATTGTGTTGATTGGCTGGCATGACCCCGCCCTGTATAACCTGGCGCTGGAGGTGGAATGGGTGCATGATCTGGAGCATATTTCCTTCTTTCTGGCAAGCATGCTGCTCTATTGGCACATTACCGGGGCGGGGCCGCGCATTCACAAACAGTTTAGCCTGGTAGGGCGCACGGCGCTGACGGTAGCGGCTATTCCTCCTAACATGTTCCTGGGTCTGGTGCTGGCGTTGGCGACGGGGGTGATTTATAGCCATTATCTGAATGTGCCGCGTATCTGGGGCATTGATGCGTTGGCCGACCAGCAGATTAGCGGGTTTATCATGTGGGTGCCGGGCAGCATGATGCACATTGTGGCCGCGCTTTTTCTCATCTACCGGATTTTAGATAAGGAAGAGCAAAAACCGGCTATGCCGGTGTCTACGTGGGGGAGAGGACGAGATGAGGTGAGGGGGTGAGGGGATGATGTGGTGACTAATGACCAGTGACCAATTGCCCAATCTCTACTCTCCAGTCTCCAATCTTATTTTCCTATGCAATTACTCAAAGCTATTTTTAGCCGCAGATGGATTGTGGCCACGCTGGTTGTGCTGTTAGGGATGGCGTTGATGCTGCGCTTGAGTGTGTGGCAGTTTGACCGATTGGAAGAGCGGCGGGTGGCTAATGCGGCGTTAACGGCCGTGCTCAACTCTTCCCCCCTCACTTTAACGGAACCCCTACCGACAGATGTCGCCGAATGGAAGGATCGTCAGGTGGCGGCCGAGGGGGAATTTGACCACGAGCATCAGGTGACGCTGCTGGTGCAAAGCTGGCAGGGGCGGGCCGGTGTGCATCTGATTACGCCGTTTGTGCTTGATGGGTTGGATACGGCGAGCCAGAAGCCGCTTCGGGCCGTGCTAGTGGATCGTGGTTGGGCGCCACAAACTGATGTGGATAATGGCAATCTGGCGATTTACGATGAAACCGGGCCGGTGCGCCTGACTGGGGTGGTGGCCTTGTCCCAACCATTGTCCCGGTATGGCAATCCTGAATTGGAGGCGGAGGGGCCGCAAACGGCCGTGTACCGCATAGATGTCTCCCGCTTGCAAGAGCAGATGCCATATCAATTATTGCCTTTTTACGTCATCCAGGCCCCGCCGCCGGCAGGAAATACGGCCCCCCCACTGCGTGAACTGCCGGAAGTTGATCTTTCCGAAGGGCCGCATTTGAGTTATGCCCTGCAATGGATATTGTTCACGTTTATCTTGGGTGGGGGGTATCTCATTTTTGTGCGGCGAAGTTTACAAAAGCAAACGGCCGTGCCGCAGAGTGCCAATGAATGATGCGCGGAGAACACTAAGGGGTGCGAAGGGGTTTATACATCCGCGTTTGCCCGCATTTGTTTGCGTCCTCATTCTACTGGTTCTGTTTTTTTCGCCAGTTAGCCCGGTATGGGCACATGGCGGGGGGGTGCTGCAAATTGCCAATGCGCCGGTGGGTGATTGTCTGGCCTCGGTCTGGTTAGCCCCCTCGCCCCCCCGCGCCAACAAGACATTGCATGTGACGGTGGGGTTGGCGGAAGTGGCTGGCGGTGCGCCGGTTTTGGATGGTACGGTGCTGGTGGAAATAACGGATACAGCCACAGGCAAACAGGTAGCAGCGGCTCCGGCGACGACAGAGCAATCGGTGAACCGGCTGTTTTATGAAGCGGATTTAGCGGCGCAGCCAGCCGGGCAGTATCAGTTTATGGTGACGATGACCTGCCAGGGGGTGACGGAAGAGTTGACATTTGTGGCGGTGGTACAGCCGGCCACCAACCCGCTCTTCATTGCTGCGCCTCTGGCATTGGGCGGGCTGCTGGTGGCGGTCTGGCTATGGCGGCAGTGGCAGGGGCAGGGGATGGAGCGGCAGACGCCCCGAAAGAATGTGATGCGTGAGACATGACGGGTCATACAGCATGCATCAGTAGATTAAGTGCATATAAAACGTGGGGGTGGTTGGTGGTTAGGGGGTACGGCCGTCATTATAATCCATTCATGGTGCGTAAAATAAAGTGAATTCTCTATGGTAGAGGTGCGCGAAGGAGAAAAACCCAGCTATTTTTGGTCTTTTTCTTCTTTGCCCCTTTGCGTTAAAAAGACGAGGTACTTGATGCACACACGCCCCAGACTGGAAGAAGGATGGTCTACACTCTTTTTGTTGTGGGCCATGATGTTTATCACCGCTCTGGCCATTCAGCAGGCCGATTTGATTAGTGGCCTGCATATTATTCCTTTGGTAGGTACAGCCGCCATTTTTGCCGGTATTCTATTAGCCAAAAGTCGTTTTTCGCCCAATACAGCTCATCTATTTGCCTTTCTATATGGCACGTTCATCATCTTCTATTTTGTGGGAACGACAGATAGTTTTGTGGGTATGGCCTGGCGGGAACGCATTATTCACCCAGACGATGGCATGATTGCCCGGCAGTTTGCCTGGTTTGGCAAGCTGGTGGATGGTGGCACCAGCCGGGATGGGCTGATTTTTGTCTTTCAAACGGCCGTCATCTTCTGGCTGCTCGGTTACACGGCCGCCTGGTACACCTTCCGCTTCCCGCATGTGTGGCGAGCCATCATCCCCATGGGACTGGTGTTGTTGAGTGTGGTTTATTATTATGCCGGGCCACGGCCGTTGCCCTACTACCTGGGTGTGTATGCCCTGTTAGCCGCCCTGTTTGTAGCCCGTACCTACCTGGTGGAGCAGGAAAGAGGTTGGCGTTCCAGCGCCGTGCGCTATGAAAACTCCATCTGGTTCGCCTTTGCCCGCGCCGGGCTGATTGCCGCCGCCATTGCCCTCATTCTGGCCTGGGGGTTGCCGCCTCTGTCTGCGAATGCGGCCGTCAGTGATGCGTTGGGGGGCACACGGGGCCCCTGGCGCGAATTTCAAGACAACTGGACGCGCATGTTCTCCGCCCTGCGTACCTATGGTGTCAATACGGCCGATCCCTACCAGGACTCATTGGTTTTAGGCGGGCCGCGCACAGTCGGCAATACCCCTGTCATGGACATTGTGGTACCGCAAGAATTACCTTATGTCTACTGGCAGGCCATTGTCTATGACACCTACGAAGACGAAACCTGGCACAAGGCCAATGATTTGGTATATGAGCACTTTACTGATGAAGGCCCACTAGACATCCCGTTTACCCGTGCCCGTGAGACAATCACCCAGACCGTCTATTCCTATTTCCCCAGTTCTAGCTTCATCTATGGGGCGCCGGAAATCGTTAGTACCGACCGCGCTTTACTGGTAAGCGCCCGCGAGGATGCCAATGGCGACAAACTGGTGAGCGCCGTGCGTGCCAAATATATCCTACAGCAAGGAGATCATTATCAGGTCGTGTCGCGTTTATCTTATGCGGACGCTACCAGCTTGCGTGAGGCCTCTACCGCTTACCCAACCTGGGTCCATGACACCTATATGCAACTGCCGGACAGCATTACGCCGGAGACTCTGACTTTGGCTGAAGAGTTAACCGCTCCATACGACAACCCGTATGATAAAGCCATTGCTGTCCAAAGTTACCTGCGCGAAAACATCACCTATAACGATCAAATTGAAGCGCCGCCGGACGACATTGATCCAGTTCATTACACATTGTTTGTCAGCCAGGAGGGGTATTGCAACTATTATGCTTCGGCCATGGCCGTGATGTTGCGTGCGCAAGGTGTACCAACGCGAGTGGTGAGTGGGTATGCGCAGGGCACTTATGATGAAGAATCGCATGTTTACCGGGTGCGTGCCAGTAACGCCCACACCTGGGTAGAAGTGTACTTCCCCTCTTATGGCTGGATTCAGTTTGAGCCAACAGCTTCTATTCCAGTGATTACCCGCCCTGAACAAACAAGTAGCGACGGGGGGGATCCGCTGGGTGCGTTTGCCTTTAATGATGCGCGTCAAAATGCCAGCATCCCTCCAGAAGATTTGTTGGAGCCTGAAAACCCGGAGGATTTGATTGCCGGTGAGGACAAAAGCGCTCAGGCGGCTGGTTCGCTGACTCAATCGTTCCCGGTGTGGCAGGCATTGGGGGCGGTGCTCGTTGTGTCGGCCGCTGTGGGGTTATCATGGGCAGCCAATACGATGAATCGGCGGGTGGAGATGGATGTGGATCGTAGCTACAAGCGGCTGGGTAGTTGGGCGCGTTGGCTGGGGGTGCCGCAGCGCCCCGAACATACACCTTATGAACGCGCCGATATGTTGGCAACGGCCGTGCCCGAAGGTAAAGATGCCATCCGCACCCTCACCCGCCAGTTTGTGCTCAAACAGTTCAGCCGAATGCGCACCTACGAAGAAGGGTTTGATCCGCTGCCCTATTGGCAAGAGTTACGGCCGTTGCTCCTCAAAAAGAGCATTGCCACCCGCCTCCACCGCTGGCAGCAAAAAAGCAAACGGAAAAAACGAGTGTTTTAGTGTTTTGGTGTTTTGGTGTTTTGGTGTTTTGGTGTTTTGGTGTTTTGGTGTTTTAGTGTTTTGGTGTTTTAGTGTTTTGGTGTTTTGGTGTTTTGGTGTTCACACAAACACTCAAACACCAAAATACACAAACACCCCCCCCTCTTCCCCACATTTAGCCAAAATGTAACCAACAGCGTTAAAACTGCTATAATAACCACATCAGGAGACTGTAGTGCGCCTGGCCTCCTGTAACTTCATAATTCATCCTTCATAATTCATAACTCGTAGGAAGAAACCCGGTGGAAGACCCATCAACAACTCAAATACACACCAACCTCAATGATCTGCGCAAACTCATTGAAAACCTGGGCACAACGGTAAACCAGCAACACCAGACCATCATTACCAGCCGCCCTGATGTGGCCCATCCGGTTATCACCCGTTCCAGTGACGAAATCACCCGCCAGATCGTTATGCTACGTCGCACCGTCGAAGATTTGGAGAGGCGCGTCAAAGCCCAGGAAAAAGAACGCGAACAACTACGCGCCTTACAAGATGTGGGTGCAATGATCAACTCCTCCCTCGATCTGGATCAGGTTCTGGTGGTGGTAATGGATGCCATCATTGACCTGACCAAGGCTGAACGCTCTATTTTGTTGTTGAAAAGCGAAGATACGGGCGAGCTAGATGTGCGCGTTTACCGCAACATGGATCGGGAAACGCTGGAAAAATCCTCCTTCGATTTCAGCCGCAGCATTGTGCGCGCCGTGGCTGAATCCGGCGAACCCATTGTCACCATGAACGCCATGTCAGACAGCCGCTTCGCCGCCCAGGAAAGCATCATCAGCTACAACCTGCGCTCCATCCTCTGCGTGCCGCTCAAAATCAAGGAAATGATCATCGGCGTCATCTTTGCCGACAACCGGGTGCAGGCCGGCGTTTTTGGTGATACCGACCGGGATTTGCTGGCCTCCTTTGCCAACCAGGCGGCCGTAGCCATTGAAAACGCTCGCCTCTTTCAACAAATCCGTAACCATCTGACCGAAATCACCGAAATGCGCGACCTGATGGACAACGTCTTTGCCTCCATCACCAGCGGCGTCATCACCATTGATGAAGAAGAACGCATCGCCCTCTATAACCGCGCCGCCGAACGCATCTTGGGTTATCCCCAAAACGCCATCATGCACCAGACCTACCAGGCGGCGCTGGAAACATTGAACCTGCCGATAGAACCCCTGGTAGAAGATGTGCGCCACAAAGGAGGCGTGCAGAACACGGAGGTTGACCTGGTGATCAGCCGCCGCCCCGGCATTACCACCCTGAACCTGACCCTCACCCCACTGCGCGATTATGAACAAGAAACGCTGGGTGTGGCCATGGTGCTGAACGACGTCACCGAAAAGAAGAACCTGGAAAGCGTGCGCCGCTATCTGCCGCCCGCCCTGGTAGACCAGATTCGGGACCTGGACGCGGCGCAACGGCCGCAGCACCGCATTATGAGCGTCCTCTTTGCCGATGTGCGCGGTTATAGCACCTTCAGCGAACACGTAGACCCGGAAAAGCTGATCCAGATTATGAACGGCTACTTCACCATCTTCGTCCGTGCCATAGACAACTTTGAAGGGCTGACCGACAAGTTTATGGGTGATGCCGTAATGGCCTTGTACAACACCCCTTTGAACCCGCAGCGCCGCCATGCCGAACGCGCCGTGCGCACGGCATTAATGATTCAGGAAAATATGCGTGCTTACCTGGCGGAGATGCCCGAAGATCGTCGCCTGCATTTTGGTGTGGGCGTGCATACCGGCGAAGCAGTGGTGGGCAATGTGGGCAGCAGCCTGCGCAAAGATTACTCGGCCATTGGCGACGCCGTGAACCTGGCCAAGCGGGTGCAGGAAAACGCGGGCGGCGATGAAGTGCTACTCAGCAGCGCGACCTATGAACTGGTGAAGGATTGGGTGGAGGCCGAAGCGCTGGAGCCAATTCGCGTGAAAGGCCGCCAGACGTTGGAGCAGATTTACCGGCTGCAAGGCACAAGAATGTGATGCGTGAATTTTTCTCGTCACGTCTCACGCATCATGTAAAAAGTGCCCGCGTTCCCCAAACAAGATAAAATCCCCCGATTATGGCACTACTAGACGTTGTAAAGCTCCCGGCGCCCATTTTGCGCCAGAAAACGAGACCCGTTACGAAATTTGACGACGAATTGCAAACGCTGATTGACAACATGGTGGAAACCATGCGGGAGAGCAATGGCGTGGGGTTGGCGGCGCCACAAATTGGGTTGCCGATGCAGTTGGCTGTTATTGAATCATTGCCCAAAGAAGACGAGCAGGGCAACGAAATACCCAATTCCCGTGAGTTATTTGTAATTGCCAACCCGGAGATTGTGTGGCAGTCGCGGGAAGTGGTGGACGGGGTGGAAGGCTGCCTTTCGATTCCTGGTTATGTGGGTGAAGTGGAGCGGCATGAGGTGGTACGGGTGCGGGCGCAGGATCGCTATGGTAAAAAGGTGAAACTGAAACTCAACGGCTGGACGGCACGCATCTTCCAGCACGAGATTGACCACCTGAACGGCATCCTCTACATTGACCGCCTGACGGCCCCGGAGCATCTGTGGACGGATGAGGAGTTTGAGAAGATGCAAGAAGCAGCGAAGAAACGGCGGGAGGAGAAGGCGGTGGTGGGGTGATGCGTAAGCCGTAAGCCGTAAGCGGTAATCGGATTTGGTTTTGGGAGAGAGGTTATGTCTTTAACGCGGGCTGATGTGGAGAAGATTGCGCAGTTGGCGCGGTTGGAATTGACGGAGGCGGAGGTGGCGCTGTACCAGGGGCAGCTTTCGGCGATTTTGGATTATGCAGAACGGTTGAATGAACTAGACCTGGCGGGTGTGCCGCCGACGGCCCATGCGGTGACACAGCAGAATGTGTGGCGTGACGATGTGGCCGAGCCGGGCATGGACATGGAAGCCGTGTTATTTAACGCACCGAAACAGGCGCATAACCAGTTTGTGGTGCAGGCTGTGTTGGATGAGGGGTGAGAGGGGAAGGGGTACGGCCGTGAGGCATTCACCATGTTTACGCTAACGGTCAACGGGTGACGGCCGTACCCCTTGCTATTTCCAAGTTAAACAAAATCATCTATATAAGGGGCCGCACGGCCCTTTTTTGTTGCGTATTGCCCGTTTCCGGGTACAACAATGTGACAAAACTTGTAATGGGGCGAACCCTTATGGGCTTTACCAAACCAACCCTACCGGGCATGGTCGGCGGAATTGAAGGCCGGGTCGTGAGCTATTTTTCTGTTATAATCAGGCCATCGCTACCATACAAAGCGTTCCCGTGATGATAAGGAGATGATGGCATGACAGTTCAAGAAACAGTTCAACAGCTTCAGGATACGCCTTTAACCTATCGAATCCAGGTCATCGAACTTTTGCTTCAATCTCTCAAGGATGAAATTGCCCAAAGCGAAGTTTTGCAGCCCCCCCGTAAGCCTTTTCGCGTTCAGACGATTGACCTGGGCGCAGATGTTACCGTTGATCGGGAAGAGATGTATGCAGATAGGGTTTAACTGATCATGTATGCCTTGGATACGAATCTTTTGGTTTATGCGCATAACACAGCGTCTCCTTATCATCCTCAGGCCAGGGCATTTATCGAAAAGGTCATGAATGAACGCGATGCAGAGGGTATGTTGGCTGTCTGCATTCCGGGACAAGTGCTTACTGAGTTTCTGAATGTCATTACCAGGCATCAACTCGAATCGCCATTGCCACTCCATGACGCAACGCAGCTTGTTCAAGCATATATGGACACTGGCGTTGCGATTCTCTATCCAAAATCAACCCAACTGGCTACTCTGCTGGATTTACTTAAGTCTGTTACAACCAGACAGAAAATTTTCGATGTGGCTTTGGTGGCCACACTGAAAGATCATGGCGTTTCCGGGTTGTATACGGTTAACACGAGCGATTTTGATCAATTCGCGTTTCTAGATGTTAAGAACCCCCTGTAGCCCTTTACTCAAGTGGGTATCAGTACTATGGACTTCACCAAATTGACCCTGACTCAACTGCGAGACGCGCTGCGACGCGGCGAAACAACCAGCGTAGCGGCTACTGAAGCGATGCTGGATCACATCATTGCCACAGATAATGAGATCAAAAGCTACCTGACGTTGTGTGACCATATGGCGCTGGCCCAGGCAATGGCCGCCGATAAACGGCGGGCAGCAGGCGAGGATTCGCCGCTGCTCGGTATTCCTATCGCCGTTAAAGATATTATCTGCACAGAGGGGGTGGAAACGACGGCGGGCAGCAAAATCCTGGAAGGGTTTGTGCCGCCATATGACGCCTTTGTGGTGCGGAAATTGAAAGCAGCCGGGGCCATCATCCTGGGCAAGACCAATACGGATGAGTTTGCCATGGGGTCATCCACCGAAAATTCCGCCTACTTCACCACGCGCAATCCGTATGACCAGACGCGGGTGGCGGGCGGCAGCAGCGGCGGCAGTGCGGCGGCCGTGGCTACGCATATGGCGTATGGGGCGTTGGGCACGGATACGGGCGGCAGTGTGCGCCAACCGGCATCGTTTTGTGGGGTGGTGGGGTTAAGGCCGACTTACGGCCGTATGAGCCGTTGGGGTGTGGTCGCTTTTGCCTCCACGCTGGATCAGGTGGGGACGTTTGGGCGCACGGTGGCGGATTGTACGGCCGTGTTCCAGGCCACCGCCGGCTACGACCCCATGGACAGCACGTCGTTGAATGTGCCGGTGCCGGACTTTGAAGCCGCACTGACGGGGGATATTCGCGGGCTGAAAGTGGGTGTGCCGAAGGAGTATTTTATCGAGGGGATAGATGCGGAAGTGGAAACGGCCGTGCGCAAGGCCATTACCAAACTGGCCGAACTGGGCGCCGAGATCGTGGAAATCAGCCTGCCGCACACCGGCTACGCCCTGCCCGTCTATTACCTCATCGCCCCGGCCGAAGCCAGCGCCAACCTGGCCCGCTACGACGGCATCCGTTTTGGCCCGCGCGTGGAGGGAGTGGATATGATTGATTCTGTGAAAAAGACACGCGCCCTCTTTGGGCCGGAGGTGAAACGGCGCATCATGTTGGGCACGTATGCGCTCAGTGCGGGGTACTATGAGGCTTACTACGGCCGTGCCCTGCGCGCCCGCACCCTCATCAAACAAGATTTCCTGAACGCCTTTGAAAAAGTAGATGTCATCGCCACCCCCACCTCGCCCACCACCGCCTTCAAAATCGGGGCCATCGTGGATGACCCACTACAAATGTATTTGCAAGACATCTTCACCTTACCTATCAACCTCTCCGCCAGTTGTGGCCTCTCCGTGCCCTGCGGCCTTGATAGCCAGGGCTTGCCCATTGGCCTTCAGTTAATTGGCAATACGCTGCAAGAGGCAACTATCTTAAATGTAGCGTTTGCGTATGAAAAAGAGGTAATTGGTAATCGGTGAGTGGTGATCAAATAGAGTAATCTCTACTGATTCCAGGCAGGGATGCCGCCCAACAAAAAGCCGTGTTCGACAACGGCCGTGACCTCTCCAGAGCCATCCGCCAAAATACGCCAGATAGGGGATAGCTGGCGATGTCCGTCAAATAATTCCTCTGGTTCGTCCAATAGCAAGTATTGACCATCGGGTGTCCAATAAACAAAGGTGGGAGCGAAGGTCGTTTCCAGGCCGGTTATTTCTCGCGTCCAGAATGATTCACCTGTGGTTACATCCAGCACAATTAACCAGGCCGTTTGTGGTGTAGCGGCGCACGAGTGGAGAAAGGCGAGACGGCCGTTCTCTGGCGACCAATCCCAATTATGCAGGTTGAAGGAGACGTTCGGGCAACTATTATTGGCAGGTAGAGCATAGAGGATACGGCCGTCTGTTGAACCAACTTCGCCTGTGGTATAGAGAAGGTAACGGCCGTCTGGCGAAATATCCCGCACCTGTCTCTCTAACATCGTCACTGTGCCCGCGGCCATATCATAGAACGTCGAAGCCTGGCTTTCCGGGTCGGTTTTGATGAGGAGAGCAGGCATATCGCCGGGTAGCCACATAAAAATATCCTCGATAGTTGCTTGCGGCGGAGCAGCAAATGCGCCCGCTACCGCAGCCTTGCCGTTGGCGACCGGAAATACCCAGACTGTGCCAGTGCAACAGGCGGCCTCCAGATTGGCCTGAGCTACAGCGATAGTGGAGCCATCTGGCGACCACGATGCGCCAATTAAATTTCCAGCGATGGGCATACAGGCGTCGGTTTTGTCCAGCAGGGAATAGATGCAAAGTTGCCCGTTTACCAGATAGGCAAAGCGTTGGCTATCAGGCGCCCAGGTTGGGGAGAGGCGCGATTGGCCGTGCCCTTCGGCCGTGACGGTTCCGTTTTGTACATCTACCAACTGCCAGTTGGCGCGGCCGCTGCTGACACTGGCATGGGTGATAAGCCAACGGCCGTTGGGCGAAACCTGGGGTGGATTGGCCCAAAAGTACAGCCACACTGTATCACCTGCTCCAGTTAAAGGGGAAGCTATTGGTTGTATGGCGCTGCCGTCCACATCTGTGCGTGACAGGCTGGTGCCGTCATAAAAGAACAACACGGGTGGGCCATCTGGCAATGCGGCGGTAGGTATGGGGGTGAATGTAGGGGTGGGCACAGGTACGGCCGTGTTATCAAGCGTTTCCGTCATCGGCGGCGGTAGCACCATGGGAATATCTGTGCTTACAGACGTAGGCAAAGCGGTAGGGGTTACTACAATTTCTGAACTATCTGCTACGGGCGTATCCTCCGATGAGGCAACACCAGAAGTGCATGAAATACTACCGAACAACAGGCACAACAGTAATATCGCTAATCCCCAATTGGCTTTTCTTCCCATATTATGATTATAGAAACCACGCCACTTCCTATTAAAGTGATACTATTTGATTATCCAAATTCTCGATTTGCTGCCTTTTTACATCAATGATCGTAGATTCCCATGCGCTAAAAGGAGTGGTTTGCAAATGACCTCCTTGCTCAATCTGGGCTAACAACTGCCGCGCCTGTTCGAGGCAGGAAGAGGCTTTTGAGGGTTGGCGCAAATAGATGTAAATTTGACCAAGAGATAGTAGAGTCTCTAAACGATTCATTATTTGATCCTCGGCCTGGTACATTTCCAATGATTCTTCAATGACTTTCGCAGTGGACTTCCACATTTCTTCTACAGAAGATGTGTCTGCTTCAAACAAGATATGATGGACAATTGGGTGTTGAGGTGAAACACCTAACTTGATTGCCTGTTCATCAAACTGCTGGAACAACTGTTGTGCCTGCATTATCTCCCCCTGTGCGCGAAGGCGTATTACCTCAGCAAATAATTCAAACAAGTCTTCCATCTCACTCAACCCACATGCTACTGAGCAAAAGATACTCATAATCATCCAGTAAATTTGTGCTGGATGATTATCTCACACTTTTACATCGCGGGAATGTTCTATCATGGTTGGAATTGTTGTTAAGGTATACAACTTGGGCCCAAATCCGTGGTCGCTATTGCGTTAACTGAGTAAAGGGCAACTGTCTGACCAAATGGAACATAACAAACAGCATTAATCAAACAAGCAGGGAAACTATTACATGTACCTCCCCCAACGCATCCCCCTATTGCTCCACCTCCACCGCCATAAAACCCAACGATGTAGGGACCAGGCGAAGTTAAGAATAGATCACCGGCCTTTTTAGGGCCTGGACACCACATCACACCTGCATGGCCCCCAGGCCCTTCAGTTTGCTTTTCAAGCTCATCAATTGCCTTGTCGTAATCAATGCCAATGGCCTCAAGCTCTTTTCGGATTTGGTCTTGATCTGTAACCACGTTTAGCTCCAGGTTGTAATCCGTTTCCCCTGGCTTCCACACCGAAACTGGTAAATCTTCAGCGGCTAATGGAATTGAAATATTCTTTGCTGTTACCGGTATCCCCACAAATAGTAACACTATGGAAATTACTACTAACCCTAAAATGCAAACTTTCTTTATCATCGTCAATCTCCTTACGTGTAGGTTGCAAACACCTGACATTAGTCAGTTTGCTTTTATTTTAAGCGCGATTTAGAACAGTTTGTATCTGGGATGTATCCAGTTTGTATCAGGTTCGTATCAAAAATTGGGCTGAAGCTTACCTGTTGCTGGCTGATGGAGATTTTCGGATTTGTAAACAGTAACCGACCTGGCGTATTGTGCGAATGTGTAATGATTGTCCCTGACAATTCGGGCAATTTTGGAAACTGTGCCGCAAGCGGGAAATCGCCATGCGAACAATGTAACTATCGCTGGCATCAGAGTCGTAATGCCAAACATATTCTAGCAGTTCGTCATAGAAACAAACCCTGTTGGCATGGTCAAAAAGGTAAATGAGCAAATTGAATTGCAGACAGGTTAACTCTATTGGCTGGCCGCAACAGTAAACCTGCCGCTCCTCTTTATCAATCGTGACATTGCCTACCTGCAAGCAAAGTGTGCTATCGCCCGACATAAACCACCTCCCCAATTCATGAATCGTTTTCACAAATTATGCTGGAATAACCATAAATGCCATGACCCAGGATATCTATGAAACTTCCGCTGTTGCTGCTGGTGGGCTGATCTCCCGACCACCCTGTGTTGCTATGGCTAATATGCTACCAATACGCTTCTGTGTGGCGCACATTATACCCCCCCCAAAAAAAAAAAAGCAATCTGGTCTTAGCTCGTAATCGTTCAGTTAAGAAGTTGAACTTTCTCTGGTAGCAAGTTATTTTACACAGCAAAAAGTTCAACTTCTACAGGGGCACTGAACGTATACCTTAGCTCAATGTCCATTTTTGGGGGAAAGGTCAGTAATCTATAATGGAGATTAAGTGACACGACTTTTGCAGTGACATAATGTTATTTTGACAGCACCTTTCCAAACGAATAC
>CAZOPF010000034.1:0-51825 GCA_964581605.1 uncultured Ardenticatenaceae bacterium | reverse complement strand
TGAGTAATTGAGTAATTACCCAATCACTCAACCACTCAACCACTCAATCACCCAATCACTCAATCACTCAATCACCCCGGTGCAGCCCTGGAAACACGAAAATTACGGCGGCGGTAGGGTCCCTGGCTGGCTAATTCGTAAGCCAGGTCAGCCACGTGGTAGGCCGCGTGGGGCTGCCCTACACGCCGGGCATTAGCGGCGCGTTGTTGCCACAAGGCCGCATCATCCATCAACCAGTGGAATACAGTTTCCAGCAGTAATATCGGTTTGCGCACCAGGTCGGCCGCGCCGACACGCATCGCATATTCGGCATTGCCTGTTTCCTGCCCCGGTATGGCATCAATGAGCAGCATGGGCAAACCACAGGCCAATGATTCGGTCACCGTCAGGCCACCTGCCTTGCAAATAACGCCATCGGCCGCGTGCATCAGTTCAGCCATGTTATCTACAAAGTTATACACGTGGGTCGGCAAATGCCATTTTGTCGTGCGTAATTCCTGAAACATCTCCTCATCGCCGCCGGCCACAACAGCTAACTGAATGGGTAAGCCAGAATGGTTCAACGGCCGCAAAAAACCCGGTAACTTGCTCACCCGTTTACTCCCCACCGCCAACACCGTCATCCTATCGGGTTGCCAGCCCAACTGCTGCCGCAAGGCGTGCCGGTCAGCCGGTTTGTGGGCAAATTGGGGATGAATCGGAATGCCCCAGACCTTGATCTTTGACGGCTCAATTCCATAGGATACGGCCAATTCGGCAACGGCCGGCGTGGGCGCCACACAATAATCGGCCAGGCGGTGAAACCAGAGCCGGTGAACATCTGCCAGGTCTGTAATCACAGTGATGGTGGGTATTTGCCGGTTTTTGAGGGAAAAGTAAGCCCATAGGGGCGGCTGGTAAAAGGGGTAGGTGGTAATAATCACGTGGGGATCATATTGGTTGAGCAGCAGCCGCATGGCCTCATACAGCAAAACAGTGAGCAGACTCTCCAACAGGGTGCTGGTTACGAGCATCTCATTTGCCTGGTAGCCCAGGCGATATAATTCCGGCCAGTTACGCACCAGGTCATCATATTCAGACTCGGTACGGCGCAGGATGCCGGGCGCACGCCGCGCATTGAGGGGATTTACAATTTCCACCTGGCATTGGCCTGCATAGTTGTCTTCAATGGCGGCAGCAATGGCCTGAGCCGCGCTACGGTGCCCAAAACCGGCATCAGAACAAAGGAGCAGGATGCGCGGGCAATTCATTTCCGGCAATATCAGCCTCCGCAGGTGAGAATAGCGGCACTGGTTAACACACCCATCCAGGCGCCAGCTATGACCTGTGCTGGTGTGTGCCGGTTCAGGTAAACACGTGACCAGGCAATAAGGGGGAGGGCTATGATGATGGGCACGGCCGTCGCCCCATACAGGTAGAGCGCCAGTGTCATCAAGGTGGCGGCATGGGAGCTGTGGGCGCTAATTTTCCAACGGGTGGTGATTAAGAAGCTGAGAAGGGCCTGAATAACCACTATGGTTGCCAGTAATTGCAGCAAGAGGGGGGCGGCAACGGCCGTTAACAGCCACCAACCGGCCGTTGCACCCATGATAAACGCCACATAGGGCCAAAAACGCTCCTCCCGCCGATTCATGTTCAAATCGGTAACATGCCCTTGCCGGTAGAGCCAGTAGACAAAGAGCATGGGTAGCAGGGTGGACAGGATAGCATAAACGGCCGCCCACTGCCAGGCAAACGGCGATTGGGCAGCAGTGGCACATAACAATAACGTGGCTATCCCGGTGATGGGCGGGCTGCTGAATTGGGAAATGCGCCTGGCGGTCTGGTAACGGGCACGGCCGTTTCCCCAAAGCGCGTTTTTCAGTGGATTTACGGCCGTCAAAACATTGTTCATCTCATTCCACCCCATAGATATTTTTCCCCTATCCCGGCCCACATCCTATCTCATTTCCGGCGGCCAATGGTTAATGGCTTGTTATGGTTTGGTTATGGTTTAGCACGGCCGTTAAAGAGCAGTTAACATGAAATCCAGGACTCTCCCATGACTTTTGGCACAACTGCCCACAACCATACTACAATAGCCAGGGTAATCGTCCGTAACTACCATTCAAAACAGGAGAGTAAACTCATGAACATCTTGCCAATTTTTGCCAATATCTTTCAAGACGATGGTGGCGGCATTATCGCCGGTCTATTTGGGGGGGTGTGGTTTATTTGCTGGCTGGCTTTTATTGTCTTGATCATAGCCGGTTTCTGGAAAACCTTTGAAAAAGCCGGGCAGCCGGGGTGGGCGGCCATCATCCCCATCTATAATCTGTATGTGTTGTGCCTGATCGCCGGACGCCCTGGGTGGTGGGTTCTTTTGTACTTCATCCCCTTCGTCAATATCATTGTGTCACTGCTCATCGCAATTGATGTGGCCAAGGCGTTTGGGAAAGATGTGGTGTATGGTGTTGTTTTGTTATGGCTTTTCCAGGCAATAGGGTACCTGCTATTGGGTTTTGGCGACGCCCAATATATCGGCCCGGCTAAAGCCTGATCGTTTTAAGGGGCTTCATCTTATTTTTGTAGATAACGGAACGATTACCGGATGGCAACAACAAGATGACCTGCCTGGTGGCAGGTCGTTTTGTTTTATTCTTTCACCGGGGTTCTGATTCTTGAAGGGGAGAAGCGATATTGCCGTTGGTGGGCACGGCCGTGCCCCCTCCCGCCTCTGCCTGATAGGGATCAATATGATGGTTGCCACAAAACGGGCAGATATTCCATTGCAATTCCAACAAAGAGTTACAATCCTGGCACGCCTTCTTTAGACGGGTATGGCAATAAGGGCACAACAACCACTTCGGCTCTGTGGTACGTGAACAGCCCGGGCAGCGCGGCCGTTCCTCAATCTCTTGCAGCAGCGCCTCTTCTTCCAATGCCCGTTCATACGCTTCGGCCAATGTTTCACGCGGCCGTAAAATCAGGTAGATGATAATGCCCACCACCGGCAGCACGGCCACAACCAGAGCAGCCAGAATCTGTGCAAACGGGTCACGCGAGCGGGCGTGCATATCTCGAAACGCCCAAATAACCAGGCTAATCCACAGCGCGGCCAGCAAGGCCCCGGAAATAGCGGCAAATATGGTGAGATAAGATTGGATCGTTTCAAATGAAGGTATGGTCATCGGCCGTTTGTCACCTCGTCACTCCGGGCGGGATTATAACACAAAAAAAAGCGTCTCGCGGTGATGAGGTATGGCCAGAAAATGAGGCCAAAAGGGCAATAAGTTAGCGATTGGGTAATTGGGTAATTAAGTAATTGAAGTGGCTAATTACCAAATTACTCAATTACATAATGACTGCACGGTTGCTTATGCTATCAAGCCACCATCAAGCCACCATTCCTACCCGTATACCTGGTTGTGCCTGGCACGATGATCCTTTACACTATTCTTACCTGTATGAAGTTTATTTTTCCACCTGATGGAGCCACAACAACTGCCTGCATTGTCATAGGTTGCACGGTGGGGAGGAGATTATGATGATGGTCCACTCAACCTTAGTTACCAGGCAAGCGGGGATATCTGATTTAGTGCCATGTTTACCTGTGCAATCAGCGCGGGAGATGCTTGCGGCCGTAGATCAAACCACATTTCGGCGATTGTTACTGCCATTTGACGGCCGTACCCTGGCTAACTCTGATTTAGAAACAGCATTGACCATGAGTTCGCAGGCAAAAGTGATCCTGCTGCATGTGGGGCATGATGTAAATCTGGATGAAGAAGCCTTGTTCACCGTGCTGCGCGGGTTGCAGGCACAAACCCAACAAGAAGGCGTGTTGGTGGATAATCTGGTGACTGACACGGCCGTTTCCTTACTCGATTATGCCCATTCGCACAACATTGATCTCATCTTGCTGCCCGATAAACAAGTGGAATCCTGAAAGACCCGACGCAAGCTATAGCATCAATCTCTTATTTTCATAGCCGCGTCCCTTCCCTACAATTAGGTGGATGAGCAACACACCGAATTCAAAAGGTGAACTGTTTTGTCTATATTGCCAGCAGATCAATAAACGGCACACAACTTATTGCCAATACTGCGGGTCACCCCTGGTAACCCAAGATCCCCAGCTTGAAAAAGAACTTAAACAGCAAGAAGATTCATGGGTTTCCAGCATTTACCAGACGCAATTGGAAAAATGCCTGGGAACTTTACCTGTAGGTGGATTGGCATTGTTTATCAACGGCCGTGCCGATCCTCTCACTTTCCCGCTGGTCAGAAATCTCATCTTAGGGCGTGATGCCGCCCATACAGGAGAGCAATTAGTAGACATTTCGCAGTACAGCCAGTTAGGTCATAGCGTTTCCCGCCGCCATGCGGCCATCCTGCCAACCGAAGGTGGATTTAATTGCAGCGACCTGGGCAGCACCAATGGCACCTGGCTAAACAAACAGTTACTAGAACCTGGTAAGAGTTATCAATTACAACACGGCGATCAGATACGGTTAGGGTTGTTGGCTGTCGTTGTTTGTTTTCAGGCGGCGAACACGGCCGTCAAACGGCTGAACATACTCATCAAAGGGCGCAACACTCTGGATGCCCAGCCCCATTTATTGCGCCCCCCTTATCTCCTGATGTACCTTTCGCCATTCTTGCAAGCTCTCAATGAACTGCAAGAAATCATTTACCTTAGCCTGGAATACCCAACGCGCGATATTTATCTCTATGCGATTCAGGAAAAAACCACCGGCATTGCTATCAACCTGGAACTGAATCCTAGAGTCTTACACATCTGGCAGCGACATATTGCCCCCTGGCGAGATCAATACACCGAATTCACCAGCCGGGATCGCCGATACCCCATCGAATTTTTGGAGCAGGCCATCGCGCAGCTTGCGGATCAGATTTTAGCGACCATAGCCCCCGCCAGCACAGCGCCAGCTTCTCTGGTGCAACGCCTGGAAGCGTTGCTAACTATTCTGGCAGTCAGTCCGCTGGAAGCACACTGGACAGAGTAAAACGCCGCTCCTGGCAGCCACTCAATGCGCCTCATACTCTGCTGAAGCCAATTTGATGCAGGCAGCGACAACAGCCATTGCCTGTTCCACTTCGGCCACAGGGGGGCGGCTAGGGGCCAGGCGAATGTTACGGTTGTGGGGATCACGGCCGTAGGGGTAAGTTGCGCCCGCCGGGGTTAAGGAGACGCCAGCTTCATTTGCCAGCGCCACCACCCGGTCGGCTACCGGCCGCGCTGTATCCAGGCTGACAAAATACCCCCCCTTTGGCTCTGTCCATGTTGCCAGGCCAGCCCCACCTAATTCCCGTGACAATACCCGGTACACCGCCTCAAACTTCGGCCGCAGCAAGCTGGCATGATTCCGCATCAGGCCGGGAATGCCACCGGGGTATAGCTGCAAAAAGCGCACATGGCGGTATTGTTCCACCTTGTTTGGGCCAATGGACTGCGCCCCCAGCAGGCTGGTGATGTATTTGACATTGGCCGGGCTGGTGGCAAAAAAGCCCACGCCCGCCCCGGCAAAGGTCATCTTGGAAGTGGAACCATACACAAACACCCGGTCAGGATTGCCAGCGGCCGCACATAAACGCAGCAGATTGGGTGGTGTGGGGTAATCGTCGGTCAGGTGATGGACACGGTAAGCGTCATCGGCAAAAATGGTGAAGTCGGGCGCGGCCGTGTGCATACCGGCCAACCGCCTGGCCACTTCATCGGTGATCGTCTCGCCCGTTGGATTGCTATAAGTAGGCACAAAAAAGATACCTTTGACGGCCGTATCATCAGCCGCCAACCGTTCTACCGCTTCCATATCCGGGCCATCAGGGGTCATTTTTACCGGGACCATCTCAAACCCCAATTTTTCCAGCAGCAAAAAATGGCGATCATAACCTGGAACCGTCACAATCATCTTCGGTTTTCCGGCCGACCAGGGCTGAGGGCTATCCTTAAGCCCACGCAGCATCGCCCACATAAAGATGTTTGCCATCAATTCCAGGCTGGCATTATTCCACACCACCATCTCTTCTGGGCGTGCATCCAATACGGAGGCAAAAAGAGCGCGTGCCTCTGGCAGCCCCGTTACACCGCCAGGGTAATTACGAATATCAATACCGCCAGGTGTGATCAGCGTATCTTCATTTACAATGGTCAACAGTTCGTTGGAAAGATCAAAATCGGCATCGCTGGGCTGGCCGCGCTGCATATTCAGCTTTAGCCCCATGCTTTTATAAGCGTCATACTGCTCTTGGGTTCTGTGCAAATCAGCCACTGTCATTTCTCCAATCCAGGGATAATAGAAACCGGGTTTTCATAAAAGCCCGGTTTCCAAATAATTCTACCGCAGACGGCCGGAAGTAACCTGCGGCAAATGTCATAATCTTTGATGGGGAATTAGCCACGATTTACACAAATTGGGTAGGGCCTGCTAAAGCAATACCCCTGGCTCATAATTCTCCAGAATGGAGCCACCAATGAACTCGCGCAAGATGGAATCACCGGGAATGTGGGCGCGGATGTCAGGCGGGAGGGGATCAAACCATTGCAAAAAGGCACGCAGGCGGTTGGCCTCGATGCGTTCGGGGGCATCTGGCTCCACTTGCAGCAGTAAGGGTTCAGCAAATGGTTTCAGGGCGGCCAGTTCGTAGACCAATGCGGAATTAAAAAAGACATCAGCATTGTGTTGATGAGGGAATATGTGCCGTTTTTCGCCGCGCCGCACACTGGGCCAACGGGCGATAGTGTCGGCGGCCGTATACCCACGATGAGTGGCATCGCGCACAATACGCCGTAACAGGCGGGTATCAGTGGTGGGGATGCGGTTGTGTTTGTCCAGATTGAGTTGGGTAAAGGCGGAGATAAAGATGCGATATATGGCCTCTGGCGGTACGTTTTGCACCAGGCGGGGGTTGAGGCCATGAATACCTTCAATGAGCAGGATTTGCTCCGGGCCAATAGCTAACGGTTCGCCTTCTTCTCGACGGCCGGAATGAAAATTAAACCGCGGTTGTATGATTGTTTCGCCGCGCAAAAGCTGGCGCATCTGCCGTTGGAAAAATTCCACATCTACCGCCTCAAAGGCTTCAAAGTCAAACACCCCGCTTTCATCACGGGGGGTTTCATCCCGATTCACAAAGTAATTATCCATGCTGACAGTGACGGGGTGTATGCCCCGTGCCAGTAGTTGGATGGCCAGCCGTTTGCTGAAGGTGGTTTTTCCGGCGGAGGTGGGGCCGGAGATGAGGACGATGCGGATGGGGGACGGCCGTTCGGCCGTCCCCCTCTCGGCTATCTCGTTGGCAATACGGTTAAGCTGGCGTTGGTGCAGCGCTTCGGCCACCAGAATGGCTTGCAAAATGCGGCCGTCTTGCAATGTTTCGTTTAACGCGGCCACTTTGGGCACACCAATCAATGTCAGCCAGCGATCATATTCCTGAAAAACCCGCGCCAGTACAGGTTCATCTTCAAAAGGTAATAACATATGGGGCTGGTGTCGGCGGGGAAAATGGAGGATAAAGCCGTGGTTATACGGCCGTAAATCAAACAACTCCAGATACCCGGTGCGGGGGGCCATAAAACCATGAAAATAATCCCGCTCCCCATTCAGTTCATACAGCGTCAGGTAATCCTTTCGCCGTTTGGCAAAAAGCTGTGCCTTTTCTTCATCACCCCACTCGCGGAACAGTTGCAGCGCCTCATCCAGCGGCACACGCACCTGGGTAATAGGCAGGTTGGCCTCCACCAGCGCACGCATCCGGCTTTTCAGCGTGTCCAGTTCGGCCGCCGTTGCCTGGATGCCGTCAAATTCGCAGTAGTACCCGCCAAAAGGCATGGAGTGCATGATGGTGATAGTGCGCTCAGGAAACAGTTCGGCCGCCGCCACAATCATCAGAAAGGAGAGTGAGCGACGGTAAATGCGGGCGCCGTCGGAGTCGGCGGTGGTAATGGGGATGAGGTCGGCATCGGCCATCAGAGGCACGGAAAGCTCGCGCAGACGGCCGTTGAGCAGCACAGCCACAATACGGCCGCGTGTGGGTGTTTCACCGACACCCAATTCGGCCGCATGGACAAACTCCTCTATCGGTGTACCAATGGGCGCTTCAAAGGCACGGCCGTCGGGAAAACGGGCCTGAATAGTCTGACGAGGGGTGGTTGGGGTAATCATAGGTATGGGGCATCAGGCAGTTGCTTGACCTTCATAAGGTGACACTCATCTCTCCGTGCAGGTAGTGGTGGATCAATTGGATGCTTTGGGGCACGGCCGTTTGCAAAATAGCCTGAATCTCGGCTACCGGCAGTTTGCCAAAGAGATGTTCGGCCATCCAATCCGGGTCATGCAGAGCGGTTGCAAATTCCGCCGATGACAGGCCCAAACGGCCGGCATAAATTTCCACCGTTTGCACCGGTGCGCCTGGGGCTAACTGATCGGCAAGCATATCCCGCCAGGCGACCAAAACGGCGTCGGCAGCAAAAGGTAGCCAGTTGTCTGGTTGGGCAGTTGCCAGGGTTGTCATGGCCGTATGTGGCAGTTCATCTCGTGCCAACGAGTCCAGGTAGGTGAGCAAAATAAAGTGAATGAGGCGACGTTGGGCGGGCGGGCCTAAATGGTCTGCCTGAAAGAAGTAGGGCCAGGCAATTTGCCGCAGCCAGATCAGGTCTAGCAGCAGATGAGCTGCATAAGCGGCTATAAAAATAGCGTGCCCGGCCGTCATCTGCCGGGTATCCGCTAACTGAGGAAATTGTGCCCACAACTCCCGGTAAGCATCGGCCGGCGGCAGGGGGGGCAAGTCATAAAAATGTGTCACGGTGCGGGCCATATCGCTGATGGAATTGATGTCTGGGGCGACGCTGCCCAGGTAAAAAGCGGGCCATTCGGCCGTGAGGGTGGCAGCCAGACGGCCGTGACCATTGGCCATTGCCTGGCAACGAATTTGTTCAGCTATATACAGGTGCATGAAGGGGGTAGGCATACAAGTTGGCAGGCAGCTGATTTCTTCAAGAAATCGGCCGTCTAACGATCAGAGATCACACAATGGGATGGAGCAAACCAGCGGGTGCTGGCCTGCCCCCGTAGCCGATTCAGGCTGGGCAGACAGGCCATGAGCACATGGGGATTGCTTTCCGCCGTTTTCACTCCTTCCACTACCGGCCGTGCCTGTGTGTGTAACTCCAGGTCGGCCGTTTGGTTTACCATCATGGCTTCCAGGCCACTATTTAACGGGGAGGTTAAATTGACGGGAACGGCATAAGCAACCACATGATAGGCCTGCCCGGCCGCATCAATCGAGCGGTAAATGATGTGTTTGCCCACCAGATGCAGCGCTGCCTGCGGCCGGCTGTTTAATACGACCAACGGTTCGGGTGGCACATACCCTCTGGCAATTTCAATGGCAATCGTCCATTGGGTGGCAATATCTGGTGATTGACCATTCCGTGCTGCAACGGCCCGGCCGTAATTATCCAATACCCGTTCGGCATAAGCACGGGGAACACGGTTGCCCGCCTGTGCCCAACCACCGCTGTAAGCAGCCAGCGCGGCATACACATCCCCCCCTGATTGGCGCACCACGTCGGCCAGAATCCCCACACCCCACCGCAGATTGACGGATGGGTTTTGCAATTCATCCGCCGGGGGCCGCCATTCCAGGCCAGGGCTGGCAGGCATTACCCCCATTAAACCAACGGCGCCGACCTCGCTGACTGAATCAGCACGGCCGTTTGACTCCTCTTTAATAACGGCCGCAATGAAATCAGCATCCAGGCCATAGGCGTCAGCCAGCGCAGCAATATAAGGTGACCATTGCTGAATATCCGGCCCCCAAAAGGGGGAAAGGACGGAAGGTTCAGGTTGGGCGGCGAATGAACGATTCACCAGGGTATGGGAGCGGGCTTTTACATCTGGCACAGCTGGCCGCAGCAATACCAACAGACCGGCAACCACTACGCCGACGAGCAAAACAAAGGTGTGCGGGTATCGTTGCATCTTGATTGGCAAAACAAAACTGGAAATCCACCACCGGAAGCCAGTTTTTGTATGAATTAAAAAAAATCAAAGGTGTTAATGGCCGGATGAACAAGCCACCAACTGACGTCACTATGGCCCAGAGGGAATGGCAGATGAGACGGCCGTTTCACTTTTTGCGGTGTAGTGGCCGTTTCGTCGGGCAGAAGTACGGCCGTGAGCAATAAGCCATCGGCTACGGCCGCCTGCTTGCTGGCATACGCATAACAGGGCAGTCTGGCATACAGTTCCAACGCCCGCAAAAAGCATTGCGTTTCTGTGCCATCCGGGTCAAAACCAAAAATCTCGCTGCGCGGAAAGCGATGCCCTTCTTCTTTCAGCCAGACATATACATCTAACCCACGCCGTTCATTCCCCCAATCATCCTTCACAACCGCCGGAAGGATATGGTCTTCCGGCCCCTGCACCACCAGGGCAAAACAAAGGTACAGCGAGTTGCCGGCTGGTGCTTCCGGCAGGGCATTGGTCAGCAGCAGAGCATGACGGCCGTTGGCTTCTTTAAGCTGCCCCTGTACATGCTGCAAGATGAGTTTCATATCCCCCAACTTACCAGAATTAGAGGGGGGAAGCAAGTGGGGATGTGTCTGAGTGTTTGTGTGATTATGTGTTCAGGTGATCGCGTAAACACATAATCACACAAACACTTGAACACTCAAACACTTGCGTACTTCACCCACGCTGTCTATCATTCCCCCCTATGAAAGCTCTCGTTTTTCACCAACATGGCACTCTGGATGAAGTAACAATTTCTGATATTCCCGAACCGGAGTTTGGGCCGGACGAGGTTCTGCTTGCGGTCAAAGCCGCCGCATTGAACCGGCTGGATCTATGGGTGCTGGCCGGTTGGCCGGCACTCAAATTAAAACTACCGCATGTGATGGGCAGCGATGGCGCCGGGGTGGTAGCAGCAGTAGGGGCCAATGTGGCCCGTTTTCAGCCCGGCGACCGGGTAGCAGTAAACCCTACGCTCTGGGACCCAGAAGATTATTTTGCCCGCATCGGCCAGGACAACATGACGGATGCCTTTAGCATTATCGGCGAGCACGTGGATGGGTTTGCGGCGGAATATGCGGCCGTACCCGCCCGCAACTTGCTCAAAATGCCCGACCATGCCTCCTTTGCTGATGCGGCCGCAGCCTCCCTGGTTTTTGTCACAGCCTGGCATTCACTCATCAGGCGCGGTGGATTGCGAGCTGGTGAAACAGTGTTGATTGTGGGCGCCGGCGGCGGTGTGAATACCGCTTCTATCCAGATTGCCAGACTGGCCGGGGCCGGCTGCATTTATGTAGTCGGGTCTGACGACAAAAAGCTGGCGCTGGCACGGCAGTTGGGGGCAGACGTCACCATCAATCGGCAGGCGGAAGATTGGGGCAAAGCGATTTTCAAATTGACGAACCGGCTGGGTGTGGATGTGGTGGTGGATAACGTCGGCGCGGCCACTTACCATACCTCGCTGCGGGCACTGAAGCGCGGCGGGCGGTTGCTGACTGTAGGCAATACCAGTGGGCCAAAGTTTGAGTTTGATAATCGGCTGATGTTTGGCAAACATCTGAGCATTATCGGCAGCACCATGGGCACTCATGCGGATTATGAAACGGTGATGGGGATGATTTTTGACGGCCGTCTCCACCCCGTGATTGATTCTATTTACCCCCTCGACGAAGGGCTAACGGCCCTGCAGCGGCTGCAAGCACAAGACGTGATGGGCAAGCTGGTTTTGTCCGTGAATGGGGAGTAGCGGACAGTGAGCAGTGAGCAGTTCCCCCTGAGTAGAGTAGTTGTTCGCAAACAACACCAATCTTGACCAGACGAATTTCCGCCATTTACGGCCCCGATTGGTATAAGTTAGAGATTGGATTATGCGTCTGGTGGAGTAATGGTACGCCAGCTATTGCGCCCTGCCTACTGCTGCTCCCCTGCTCTATAGGACAATAGGTGAATGGGTCGGGCCTGTAAGGTGGCCTAGATTGTCAAGACAGATTTTGGAACGAAGTTAAGGTAGGTTCACTCCTTTTGAAATCTTTAACAATTCAATAAAGTGGCATTGAGGTCGGCTGGCGGTGTGGCTACCCGGTAGATCGCAGCCAGGGTACGGTAGTCGAGCGATTGATGCAGTCGCTTCTGATTATAGAAGGTTAAGTAGGCGGCCAGTCCTTGTCGGGCCTGAGACGGGGCTGTCGTAAGCATGAATCAACTTATCGCGCATCCCGGCAATTAACTTCCAGGGGATTCCAGGATGCTGCCCGCAAAATTCAGGGGACAGACGCTTCACAGCTTCGCCAATGATCAAAAGCTGGTGCAAGACGGCCGACTGCGTTCGGCTGTCTTGCCCAAACAAATCCCGGTCAAAACCAGCGATAAATTCGGCAATCAATTCAGCGGCGTGGGCAATTTGCAGTAGCGTAACCTCTTCACTGTGTGTGGTCATTTCTGGAAAATCACCTGGCTGCTTTGGAGGATTTCTTGTCTAAGTCGCCAGTTGTGGCTCGTTTCAACTGACTTTTTTGTCACCATGTCCACTTCTTTACCAAGCAAACCGGCCAACTCTTGTTCCATCTGCACATGATCCAGCAACCCCCAATTCGCTTTAGGGGCAAAGGTAACGAGCACATCCACATCACTGGCCGGAATTTCTGAGGATCGTTTATTTCCTTTTCGGCAACGGATGAAATTGCGTTCATATGTTGATGTTGACTATAAAGTAGCGTCGGGCACAGGGCAAAAGAGATTATTCTGCAGAAACAAAAAGAGCCGGTGACAACACCGGCTCTTTTACTGCTTACTGCTTACCGCTCACTGCTAACTGAATACCCTGTACGGGCGAGGCAGGCGGGGGCGGGGGGCGGGTAATCGGGTCAGGTAAGTCCCACCTGCCTTGTCCCTACTTCCTCAACAACCGCTCAATCTCGGCCAGCACATCGGCCGCCACATCCTTGGTGTGTTTTTGCAGGCGGGCCACCCAGCCGGCGCGGTGCCCGGCCAGGGTGAGCGCCCGGCCTACAAAAACGGGCGCCATCTGGCGGCGGTAGTCGGCGCTGGCGTGAATGTCGCCCATCACGTCGCTGCCCAGGTCGTTGAGGACAGCGGCGGCGGCGGCGGCGATGTTCTCATCGTTGAGCCGCTTGCCAACCAGCGCCGCACCTACCGATGGCGCGGCCGTAGCCTTTGGCGTCAGCCCACCCACGGCCACGCTGCACGCCGTACACTCACCCGTCAGGCTGACGGTGATGTTGGCACACGCGCCCACCATCGCATAACGGGAAGCGGGGTTGAACAACTTGGCATAGGCTGAACCGTTTTCGGTACCTTCGGCGGGGACTTCTACGGCCGTCAACACCTCATTCTCCGCCAACGCCGTCTCAAACAGCCCGGTGAAAAAGTTGGCCGCATGGACGCTGCGCGCCCCGTTTGGCCCGGCGATGTGAAAGGTTGCGCCCAAGGCCAGGAAGACCGTCGGCAGGTCGGAGGCCGGGTCGGCGTGGGCCACGTTGCCGCCCACCGTACCCCGGTTGCGCACCTGCGGATCGCCAATCATCCCGGCCGCATGTTTCAGCGCGTCCGGGAAGTGGCGGTCGCCTTCGGCGGCGACGGTGGCATGGGTCGTCAGTGCGCCAATGCGGAAGCTGTTGCCACTCTTCGTGATGCCCCGCAGTCCCTCAATCCGGCCAATATCAATCAACACACCAGGGTCAGCCAGGCGCATCTTCATCACCGGCAGCAGGCTGTGGCCGCCAGCAATAAATTTGCCGCCGTGTTGGCCCATCAGGGCGACCGCTTCGTCCACCGAACCGGCCCGGTAGTAATCAAATTTTGGTGGATACATCAGTTACCTCCTCCATTGCCCGTAGCGGCAACGATAGCATTGTGGATTTTCTCGGCCGTCAGCGGCATTTCCAGATGCCTGATACCCAACGGGGCCAACGCATCCATCACCGCGCTGGCGATAGTGGCGGTGGCGGCAATGGTGCCCATTTCGCCCGCCCCTTTCACGCCCAACGGGTTGTGCGGAGACGGGGTCTCGTTGCGGTCAACTTTGATGGGGGGGAAGCGGTCGGCGCGGGGCATGGCATAGTCGAGCATGGTGGCCGTGAGCAACTGGCCGTTGCTATCGTAGACGCCATGTTCCCACAATGCCTGGCCCACGCCCTGGGCAATACCACCCACAATCTGCCCTTCAACGATGAGCGGGTTGATCACCTTGCCCACATCGTCTACGGCCGCATACTTTTGAATGGTCACTTCGCCGGTGTCCCGGTCAATTTCCACCTGGGCCACGTGGGCGCTGTTGGGGAAGGTGAAGTTGGCCGGGTCATAGAAGGAGGTCTCTTCCAACCCCGCTTCCATGCCTGGCGGCAGCTTATCGGCCGTTGTTAGAGCAAAGGAGAGTTCGCCAAATGCTTTCGCCCGGTCAGGCGCACCCTTCACATGCACTTTGCCACTGGCCTGGTCATACACCATGTCCGCCGGGTCAGCTTCCAGCAGATGCGCGGCCAAAATGGTCAGTTTGTGGCGGATTTTCTCCGCGCTCTTGACCAGCGCGCTGCCGCCGATGGCGGCGCTGCGGCTGCCGTAAGTGCCCACGCCATAAGGGGTGCGTTCGGTGTCGCCATGAATGATTTCCACATCTTCCATGGGTACGCCCAACTCATCGGCCACAATCTGGGCGAAGGTGGTTTCGTGCCCCTGGCCGTGCGCGTGGGAGCCGGTGAGCACGGTCACTTTGCCGGTGGGGTGTACGCGGATGACGCCGCTTTCAAACAGGCCGATGCCTGCACCTAAACCGACGGCAACGGCCGACGGCGCTGGCCCACTGGCTTCAATGCAACTGCTAAAACCGACGCCGACGAGACGGCCGTCTTTCCTTGCCTTTTCCTGTTCCTTTCGCAGCCCTTTGTAGTCCGCCAGTTGTTCGATTTTGTCAAACAGGGCGGGGTAGTTGCCGCTGTCATATTGCAGAGCCACTGGCGTCTGGTAGGGGAATTCGTCAGGCTGAATCAGGTTTTTGCGGCGCAGTTCCACCGGGTCCATCTTCAGGTCTTGGGCGGCCATATCCATCAATCGTTCCAGGACGTAGCTGGCTTCGGGGCGGCCGGCGCCCCGATAAGCGTCTACGGGCACGGTGTTGGTCATGGTGCCATACGTTTCACCGAAAATGACGGGGATTTTGTACAGGCCGGAGAGCAGGGTGATGTAAAGGGCAGTGGGGATGAGGGGGGCGAAGGTGGAGAGATACGCGCCCATGTTAGCCCAGGTGGTGACGTAGAGGCCGGTGATGGTGCCATCGCTTTTCAGGGCGAGCTTGGCATGGGTAACGTGGTCACGGCCGTGTGCATCCGTCATCGAGGCTTCACTGCGCGTAGACACCCATTTGGCCGGGCGATTCACCGCCCGCGCCACCCAGGGCACAATCACCTCTTCGGCATAATGGAAAATTTTGCTGCCAAAACCGCCGCCTACATCCGGGGAAATGACGCGCAGTTTGTGTTCGGGAACTTGCAGCGTAAACGCGCCGAGTAGCAGGCGGATGGTGTGCGGATTCTGGCTGGTCGTCCACACCGTCATGTTTTCCATGAAGGAGTCCCATTGGGCGGCACAGGCGCGGGGTTCCATGGCGTTGGGGATGAGCCGCTGGTTGATCAGTTCCAACTCCACCACATGTTCAGCGCCAGCTACAGTCTGGGCAACCGCATCTTTATCGCCCAAAGCCCAATAGAAGCTGCAATTGTCGGGCACATCGTCGTGAACGAGCGGCGCGCCGGCGTCCATCGCTCCTTTGGCGTCTATCACGGCAGGCAGAGGGGTGTAATCCACCTCGATCAACTCCACCGCATCATGGGCGATGTAGGCATTTTCGGCGACGACGACGGCTACCGGATCACCGACGTGCCGCACCTTGCCCACAGCCACAACCGGATGGGCCGGGGTCTTGATGCCGGGCGGCGTAAAACCACAGGGCAACCCGCCCACATTCGAGAAATCCGACCCGGTATAGACGGCTACCACGCCGGGCAGCGCGGCCGCGGCCGACGTATCAATGCTGTTGATGGTGGCGTGCGCGTAGGGGCTGCGTTTGATGGCCACATGCACCATGCCGGGCATGGACAGGTTGGCCACGTAGCGACCTTTGCCTTGAATAAATCGCGGGTCTTCTACCCGCTTCATGGATTTACCTTTGTAGTTAGCCATCAGTCACCTCCTGCCATTGCCTGCGCGCCAGCTTTGACGGCGCGGACGATGTTCTCGTAGCCGGTGCAGCGACAGAGATTGCCTTCCAAACCGTGCCGAATTTCTTCGTCGGTGAGATGGGGGTGGCCTTCAGCCAGTTTGGTCGCGGCCATAATCATGCCGGGGGTGCAAAAGCCGCATTGCAGACCGTGTTTGTCCCAAAAGGCTTGTTGCATGGGATGGAGATTGCCATTGCTGGCCAGCCCTTCGATGGTGGTGACGCTTGCGCCATCGGCCTGGACGGCGAGGACTGTGCATGATTTCACGGCCGTGCCGTTCAAATGAATGGTGCAGGAGCCGCATTGGGTGGTGTCGCAGCCAATGTTGGCCCCTGTCAGGCCCAGCTCATCGCGCAAGAAGTGAACCAGCAGCATCCGCGGTTCCACATCACGCTCAGTAGCTTTGCCGTTGACAGTCATGGATACTTTCATGTTTTACCGCCTCCTTTCCTGAATTGTGAACGAACGGATAAATGAGTGGGGATGTCAGTTTGGGTTTGTGGGTGAATGCACCTCCTTTTTTGTGGGTGGTGCGATAGTGGGATATTAGGATATTGAGCAATATCTCAATATCCCACTATCGCAATTATTTCAACTTCCGGGCTACTTTGTTGGCAATGCGCCCGGCAAACCAATCCAGCAAAATATACAGGATGAGTAAAGCACCAGCGCCAATGACCACTTTGCGGACGAGTTCGGCCTGTTCTTCGTCGGCGAGCATATCTTCGACCATGTGCCGGGCGACGCCGAAGGCGAATTCGGTTTGAGTGGGAGGAGCGGATGGAGGAGTGGCGACGGCCGTGTCTTCCCCTACCTGCCCGCCTCCATTCATCCGCGCCGCGATCTGTGCTTCCAGCCCTTCCAGGCTTTGGCGGATGATGGCGTTGGCGGAGGTGTCTAGCAATCGTTGACCGACGCTGGCCAGGCGGCCACCCACCTGGGCGTCGCCTTCGTAGTGCAGGATGGTGCTGTCGCCGTTGGCTTCTAAGCGGAGACGGCCGTTGCCCTTCACAAATCCCGGCGCGCCCTTGCCATCTACGGCAATGGTATAACTTTCCGGCGATTGGATGTCTGACAGGTGAATGTTGCCATTAAAATTACCTTGCACCGGGCCAACCTTGATTTTGAGAATGCCCTGATATTCGTTTTCGGCCACCTGCTCCAGTTTTTCGCAGCCAGGCATAACACTGGCTAACACCTGAGGATCGAGCAACATGGGCCAGATGACCTCAATAGGGGCGGCAAAAGTATGTGTGCCGTTGATCTTCATCACTGTCTCCTCTGAAAATTATGAATTATGAAGGATGAATTATGAATTTTCATCTGTTGTGGTGCGTTCCATGATTAGGAAGCTACTATCGTGTTGGGTCACGGTATCGTTGAGTTGTGAGGATTGTCTAAATTTAACGCAAGTTAATTGTATCTGTTTTACCTAAAGAGGGGAATGGTGTCAAAAAATGAAGGTGGCGGGTTGTAAGTGGCAAGTGGCAGGTGATCACTTGCCACCTGCAACCCGCCGCTTGCCCCGTTCAGTCCGCCAGCAGGCACATGGCTTCGCAGCCTTCGCAATCGTGGTAGGTGGCGAGGGCGGTGCGGATGAAGCCGTCGGCCATTTCGCGCATCCGGTGGTCGGTGATGCCCTGGGCGATGCGGTTGACGACGCGCTTGGGCATCAGGTTCATGCCGCGTGGCTGCTCTAGTTCTGCTTGCAGGCGGAGATTAGCTTCAATGCGGGTGCGGTCATCCAGATCATAAAGCTGGGCCTGGATGGCAAAGAGGCCTTGCCCGATGGTTTCGCGCAGGGTGGCTTGGGGGTGGATGGGCACGGCCGTGTCCAATTTAATCGGCTGCACAGAAATCGTATGGGCCTTACGGTCTATTTTCCCTTCCAGGTCGGTGAATATACGGATGGTATATGACCCTAATTCCACTGTCTCATACATCACCCGAATCTGATGGGGCGCATACATATGCACCAGTGAAATATGGGGCATAAACTGGGCAACCTGCACCAACTCACTAAAAAAAGTGAGTGTTTCTTGAACTTCCGCAGGGAAAATGAAGGTGCGCTGTATCGAGCCGGAAATTTGGATCATGAAGGCGGTTCAGGGGAATGGGTGGGAGTGGGTTGGGATTTATCACTTTCTTCAATCAGGCTGTCAATGCGAGATGACAACTCTTCAATCTGGCTGGTGAGGTGCTCAACTTCATCACGCGAAGGCACGCCGCGGGCACTAAACAAACGGCCGATCTGCTGCCCCGGTGAGGCGGATTCCGCAACATCTGAGCCTAACGAGAGCAGTTTGTCGCGCAGACGAGTGGCGTCTTCCCGCGCCAGTTCGCCACGATTGACCAGGGTTTGCAGTCGTTTTTCGATCTCTTCGTCTACATGATGCAGCATCCCCAATGGGGCGCTCAGGGTGCGGCGCAGGGCGTTCACCGTGTCGCCGCCAGACTGCACCAGCCCGGCGAGGACGGATTGGGGCAGGAAGCCGCTGCTGCGCTTTTCTTGTTCAAAGATGATTTGGGAGAGGGTGACGGCCGTCAGGTCTTCATCGGTGGTGTGGTCTACCACCTGCACGTCTTCACCCTGGCGGATCAGGTCGGCAATGCCATCCAGGGTGATGTATTTTTTCTCCTCGGTATCGTACAGTTTGCGATTGGGATACCTTTTAATGACCCGCATGCCCTGTTCCTTTATGATTCAGTGCGTCATAAGAATTATAGGCGGGATTGTAATGGATGCAAAAGGGAAATGAAGAGATGAGAAGATTGAGAATGGAACCACTTCTCAGCCTCCCACCTCCTCCATCTCTTCATGGATGATATCAGAGGGAGTTGGCAACGGCCGTTGTTCTAATTCTTGCAGCGCCTCTATCTTTGTCAGCAGGGCCGATACCTGATCGTTTAAGGCATCAATGTCCGTTTTGGTAGGCACGTTCAGACGAGTTAACAGGGAATCAATGGGGTTCCACAAACGTCGCTGTTGTGGCGGCTGTTCTGCTGCTGTTTCCAACTCTGCGGACTCCATAAACCCGCTCACCCGCGACTTAACGGCCCCGCCCACCACCACGACCGCCCCAATACTGGCCATCATCAATCGGCGAGACGTCGCCCCTGGGGACACCGCCAGCACTGAGCTTGACGAAACGGCCGTGCCACCCTCTACAATCTCTTCCTCTACAGCAATCATATTTTCACTCATTTGCACACCTTCAAACGTTGTAAGGCGATTTGGAAAATCGCCTTACGGATTTTTATCCGCTTAGTAACCGTGCAGTAATTATGTAATTGAGCAATTTGGTAATTAGCCGCTTCCATTACTTAATTACCCAATTACCCAATCGCTAACTTATTTGCAAACGATCACTTACCATATCACCCGGTCAAGTATACCCCCGCCAAACAAAAAAAGAAGCAGGCTCATAAGCCTGCTTCTTCACTGTTTACTGCTCACTGCCCACTGCTCACTATTTACTGAACAGCCGGTTTGCTCATCTCTTCCACTTTCTTGTTCAGCTTTGTCACTTTGTTGCTCAGGCTGTTGATGTCATTCTTGGAAGGAATGTTCATCGCGTGTAGCAGCGCTTCCATGCGCTTGCCGAACTCTTTTTCCAGCCGTCTCTGTGTATTGCGAATGTTCTTCTCACGTGCTTCCCGCTGCTTGTTGATGTTTTCGCGGGTTTCCTTATCCAATTTTTCGCCGCGTTCCAACATTTTGGTGGAAAAATCACTAGCATTTGCACGGGCGTTTTTCACAGCGTCGGTGGTGGTGGCAACTGTGTAAGAAGCTGTGCCTAAACTAACCAGGTAAGCCTTGCGAGCGTTTTCAAAAACGATATTGCTTTTTTCTTCCATCTCGGTGAATTCAATTGTCTCAGTCATGATATGCCTCCAAAAATTTCTGCCATTGGCAGGTTATGTGTGATATAAATTTATGACGCAGTGCATCATAACCAAAATATAACACACTGCGTCATAAATGTCAACCAGGTTTTGTGAGGCAATAATGAGAAGAAGTTAGCGGTGAACAGTGGGCAGTGAACAGTGAACCGTTGCCCGCACTGTAAACGGGTCACTGTTCACTGTTTACCCTTTCAAAGCCAGGGCTATTTGCAATTCATCCAACTGCTTTTGAGCAACGGTGGAAGGGGTGTCTGACATGAGGTCGGTGGCCTGGGCCGTTTTGGGGAAGGCCATCACCTCGCGGATGTTCGGTTCGCCGCACATCAGCGCCACCAGCCGGTCTATGCCAGGGGCAATGCCCCCGTGCGGGGGTGCGCCATACTCAAATGCTTCCAGCATGTGCCCAAACTGGGATTCGGCCTCTTCCCAGGAGAAGCCGATGAGTTCCATGATTTTGCGCTGCAACGGCCGTTCGTGAATCCGAATACTGCCGCCCGCTACCTCAAACCCGTTGCACACCAGGTCATACTGCTCGCTCAACACCTGGCCGGGGTCGGTATCCAGCAGCGGAATATGTTCCCGTTTCGGCGAGGTAAACATATGGTGGCTGGGCGCATAATGCCCATCCTCCATCTGCTCTTCAAACAGGGGGAAGTCAATTACCCAGCAAAAGGCCAGTTCCTTTTTATCCTTCAATCCCAACCGTGTCCCCATTTCTTCGCGCAGAGTGCCCAACACCGCATGGACAATACGCTTTTCGTCGCTGGAAATCAGGATCAGGTCGCCATTACCGGCCTCCATCCGCTCGGTGATAGCGATCAACTGCTCCACCGTGAAAAACTTGGCAATGGGGCCACGAATTTCGCCCGTTTCCGGGTGAATGGCCAGATAGGCCAATGCTTTGGCCCCGGCAGCTTTGGCTAAATCTTCCAGGTCAGTTAACTGTTTGCGGCTGTACTCCCCGCAGCCGGGCGCACAAATGGCTTTCACCGGCTTGCCGGCGGCTACATTTTCGGCGAATACGCGGAAGGCGCTGCCCGCCACCAGATCGCTAATGTCGGTCAATTCCAGACCATAGCGCACATCGGGACGGTCGGTGCCAAAGCGGTTCACTGCGTCGTGGTAGCTCAGGCGTGGGAATTGATCATACGCCAGCGGCACCAGGCTGGTGTGCTTCACCATCCCCACCATCAACGCTTCAATCAAATCCAGCACATCATCACGCGAGACAAAGCTCATTTCCATGTCCAGTTGGGTGAATTCTGGCTGGCGGTCGGCGCGCAAATCTTCGTCGCGGAAGCAGCGGGCAATCTGGAAATAGCGTTCATACCCGGCGACCATGAGCAGTTGCTTGAGCTGCTGCGGGCTTTGTGGCAGGGCGTAAAATTTGCCCGGATGTACCCGGCTGGGTACCAGATAGTCACGCGCTCCTTCTGGCGTACTCTTGAACAAGATGGGCGTTTCCACTTCCAAAAAGCCGCGTTCATCCAGAAAATCGCGGATGAATTTGATCGCTTTGTGGCGGATGGTGAGGTTGCGCTGCAGCCGTTCGCGGCGTAAATCGAGGTAGCGGTATTTCAGGCGCAGGCTTTCGTCTACGTTTTCGTCGCGGTCAATGAGAAATGGCGGCGTTTTGGCCGGGTTGAGGATGACCACTTCCTCGGCCAGCACTTCAATGGCGCCGGTGGGCAGGTTGGGGTTTTCCTGGCCAGACGGCCGTTGCGACACCTTCCCCTTGATTTGCAGCACAAATTCACCGCGCACCTGTTCTGCTCGTTTGAAGCCGGCTTCGGTGCGGCCGGCATCAATGACCACCTGGCATTTGCCCAGGCGGTCGCGCAGGTCAATAAAAATGACGCCGCCCATATCTCGCCGCCGGTTAACCCACCCGGCTAAGGTGACGGTCTGGCCCACGTGTTCCAGACGCAACTCCCCACAACTGTGTGTTTTTAGCATGTCGTTTCTCTTCCCTTTATTGCTATATGCGCCTTGAGGCAAATTCCGCGAATTTTATCATGGGGGGGGAGTGGTTGCTAGTTGCCAGCCTCCTGGGGATGGAATCTGGGGATGGAATCCCCAGGCTGATACAGGCAAACGCGCTCAAGTGTGTTGGGGCGGGTGGCCGTTAGCGGACGCCGAAGAGGCTGAGGCTGAAGCGGAGGAGGGCGCGGAAGGCCCAGCGTAGGGGGCCAATGTGGGGGCGGACGGTGAGGCTTTCTTCCATGCGCATCATTGCTTCCAGCCACTGACCCTGTTTCATGCGCATGAGGCTGTAGGTGCGGAGTACCTGGCCTTGTTTTTGGCGCTGGTTGAGTTGGGCAAAGAGGGCGGCGGCTTCGCTGTAGCAGCGGGCGGCCTGGTCTTGCTGCTTGTTGAAGGCGTAGAGGTCGGCCAGGTTAGCCAGGGTTTGGGCCTGTTTGTCGGTGTTGCCGAGTTGGGAGAATATCTCGCCGGCTTCGCTGAGGGCGGCAATGGCGGCCTGGTTGTTCCCTTTGACGCGCTGGATGACGCCGATGTTGTTGAGCATTTCGGCACGGCCGTCTTCATTTCCTTCCTGGGCGTAGGCGGCGACGGCCGTTTGGAACACCACCAGGGCTTCATCCTTTTTGCCCTGTTGGAAGAGGGTTAAACCTTGAGCCTTGAGTTGGTCGGCGGTGGGGGTGTTCATAAGAGAGATTGGCGATTGGAGATTAGCGAGCAGGCAATCTCCAATTTCTACTCTCCCGCCTAAAAGGTAATTTCCAGCAAATCTTCGGCAATCTGGCGCAACCGGCGCACGTCCATCTGGCTGAGTTTGCGGGCGGTTTCCATATAACTGGCGTTGACGGGGTTGGTGATGAAGGCGCGTAATTCCGGGGTCATGCGGTCGAATTGTTTGAGAAGTTGTTGGCGGGTTTCGTGGCGGGCCAGCGGGCCGTGTGTGTCTTCCATGAAGAGAGAGAGCGAGCCATCCAGGTAGCGGGCCAGTTGTTCCAGGTGGAGGTAGGGCACGGCCGTGTCTCCCATTTCATACGCCTCGATGACTGCTTCGCTGACGCCGATTTGTTCGGCCGTTTCTTTGCGCGAACGGCGTGCCCGCAGCCGCAGTTGGTTGAGTAAGACACCAATCACCCGGTTGCGGAGCGTAATCATATCTTCGTAGTCCACTGCCGGGTCTTGAGGCAATGAGTCGCTGCCCCAAAAGTAACCCATGGTGACATTGAAGAATATCGCCAGTGCTTCAAGTTGGGGCAGGGAAACGGGATATTCACCATTTTCGGCTTGCTCAAATTCCGCGAGGGAGATGCCCAACATTTGGGCACATTCGGCTGTTGTATGACCACTATGCTCGCGGGCGGTTTGGATTAACTCGCCTAACTTTTTGGCTCTTTTGGGATCAATTTTTGCCATGGGATTGTTCTCAATCTATGTCACGTTTTGCTGCTTTTAACAGGTCACATACTTTTTCCCACCTGCGGCTGGATATTAACATAAATGATTATAATTCACAACCTCTTACACACGTTAGCACAACAGAAGAGATTAGAGGCGCGGCCGCCAGGAAATGATGGCGTGTCTTTCACAGCAAACTCTTTCACGTTGTTTGGAAGTGGATAATCATGGGGCAGCATCCAATTGATGTTGGCATCATGGCCACCACCGCCATCAATGCACAAGAGGGTTCGTTTGCGAAAGCCGGAGTTGAGCCCCAAGACTGTTTCGGCGTCTGTCACCAACTCGCTCAAACGGCGTTGAGCTGTGTCTTACCCCCGTACAATTGCTCATTTTCCGATATGTGGGTGAGGGAACTGGCCCAGGTTCAACGTTGCCCGGCGAGGCGGTGGTGCTGTGCCTTGAATTGGGCAACAACGGCCGTGTGCCTGCTTCTGCTATGCTGCGCTCTCGTTGCTGATTGCCTATCGCCAATTCTTACCCATCATAGCGAACCCATGAAGTAGCACGGGCACGGCCGTATCTCCCCTACGGCCGTGCCCGCTTTTGCTCCTGCAGCATGGCCGCAATGTGGGCCAGGGTACGGCCGTCAATGAGCGTCATTGGTTTGCCCTGTGCCCAGGTACGGGCGGCGTCAGAAATATCGGCCGTCGTCACCAGAAACGCATGGGCCGCCCCCTCATGGATGAGCGTGCCATACAGTTCCCGCACAATATCAGGGCCAATGCTTTTACGGTATCGTTTGCACTGCACAATGGCCTGTTTGCCATTTGGCTGGGTGAGCCGGAGGTCTACGCCGTTATCTCCCCGACGGCCGTGTAACTTCACCCGATACCCTTTTTGCCGGAACAAATCAGCCACATACTGCTCAAACGCATATGGTTGCAAGGCATACAGCTGCTCCACATCCAGGGGCGTGACGGCCGTTACCGGTTGGTGCCGTACCTGCCGCCAGACCAGCCCCCACATCAGCGCCAACGTGACAAACCCGGCCATCTCGGCCAGGGGCATCAGTTCCAACAAGGCGGCTGGTAAATGGGCTAGCCAGGCCGGCTGGCTGATGATACGCACAAACAGCCAGAGTATATAGACGGCCGTCAGCACAACAATCAGCGAACGGCCGTGCCCCCCCGACCGCTCCGCCGCATCTGGCCGCAGCCCAAAACCATTTTGAAAAATGCGCACTTCATACCGGGCAAGCATAAACAGGCAGTAATTGGGTAATTGAGCATTGGGTAATTGAGTGATGGCAAAATTTGCTCAATTACCCAATTGTGTTAACGCCCAAACTCTTTGCGGATTTCCGGGCGGGTGAGGTAATAAATGATCGCCACATTGATAATCAGACTGAAAAAGCCTATATATTGATCGGCCCAAAAATAGGCCAAAATCTCGCGGGCAATATGGAGAAATTGAAAAATGAGCGTTAACGTCCAGGCCCATGGTTTCATAACCCACATGGCAAAACCCAGTGCAAACGAGATAATGCTCATTACCAAAGCTAGAAACGCCAGCGAATTGTTACTGCCAAAGCTACCATACACATAGTCAAAAAATGCCACTGACGCCAGATATGCTCCTGTAAATACTTGCAAGAATGAAATTAAGTAAACACCAGTTGGACGATCCATTTCTCCTCCTTCACCTGTGAACAGATCTGAATATAAGATTGGCAGGGATTGTAACACAGGGTGAAGAGAGAGCTAATAAAAGAGATGGGAGAATTGGAGATTGATCAACCTCACGGCCGCACCCGTAACAGTCGCATCCCGTTCAACGTCACCAGCAGCGAGGTGCCCATGTCGGCGGCGACGGCCATCCACATGCTGCTCTGGCCTGCCAGCACCAGCAGCATAAAAAAGAACTTCACGCCAATGGCAAAAGCCACATTAAAGCGGATATTGTTCATCGCCGCCCGGCTCAGGCGATAGGCAAAGGGCAGCATGGTCAGCCCCGCGCTCATCAAGGTGATGTCGGCCGTTTCCATGGCCTGGGCGGATGTGCCCGCGCCACCCACCGCAATGCCCACATCGGCCGTCGCCAAAGCGGGCGCATCGTTAATACCATCACCCACCATGGCCACCTTGCCAAATTGTTGCTGCAATTCACGCACGGCCGTCACCTTATCCCCCGGCATCAACTCCGCCCGCACATCTGTCACCCCCACTGCGTCGGCAATCGCCTGGGCGGTGGCCGCCTGGTCGCCCGTCAGCATGATGGTGTGCTGGATGCCCGCCGCCTGCAACTGGCGAATGACTGCCGGGCTGTCCGGGCGCACCGTGTCGGCCACGCTAATCGTGCCCAGATAACGGCCGTCCACACTCACCATCAACGGCGTATATCCCTGCCCCGCATCATCCCGCGCCTGTGTACAGGCAACGGCCGTATGCGGCACGTTGGCTTCAAAATAGGTGTGGCTGCCAATGGTCACAGCACGGCCGTCCACCTGTCCCACCACCCCCTGCCCGGTTAATGCCATCACGCCGGTTGCCGGTGTAAATTGTTGATCCAGACCACGCACGGCCGTCTCCTGCACAATCGCCTGCGCCAGCGGATGTTCACTTTGCTGCTCCACCGCCCCGGCCAACGCCAGCAACTCGTTACAATCGGCGCACGAACCATCGGCACACACGGCCGTGCGCAGTGCCACTACTGCCGGTTTGCCCTGGGTTAACGTGCCCGTCTTGTCAAAAGCTATCGCCTGCACCTGGCTTAACGCCTCCACAAACGCCCCACCCTTAAACAACACCCCATGCCGCGCTCCATTGCTGATGGCGCTGACAATGGCTACCGGCGTGCTGATGACTAACGCGCACGGGCAGGCCACCACCAACAGCGCCAGCCCGCGATACAACCAGCCAAACGAATCACCCTCATTCAAAAATGGCTGCCCAAAAAACAGCGGCGGAATGGTGGCCACCAGCAGCGCCAATACCATCACTGCCGGGGTGTAATATCGGGCGAACTGGTCTACAAACCGTTCGGCGGGTGCTTTTTTCTCCTGTGCCTCTTCCACCATCTGAATGATGCGGCTGATGGTGTTATCGGCGGCCAAATGGGTCACTTCAATTTCCAATGCGCCCTGACCGTTAATGCTGCCCGCGAATACGGTATCACCCGGCTGCCGCTCAACGGGCACACTTTCGCCGGTAATGGGCGCTTGATTGAGCGCGGAATGGCCGGAGCGGACACGGCCGTCCATGGCCACCCGCTCCCCTGGTTTGACCAAAATCACGTCGCCAATTTGCAGTTCACTAATGGGGATGGGTTGGGGACGGCCGTCTACTAACCGGTTGGCCTCATTAGGAGCCACCGCCATCAGACTGCGAATGGCGTGGCGGGCACGCCCGGCGGTGTACCCTTCCAGCGCCTCGCCAATGGCAAACAGCACCATCACCATGCCCGCCTCGGTGTAGGCACCGATAAACACGGCCCCCACAGCGGCCACCGTCATCAACACATTGATGTTGATCTCCCGGTTCAGGCGCACGGCCGTCCACGCGCTGCGGGCAATGGGCCAACCGGCGGCAATCATCGCCGCCACCGACAACAAATTGACCCAGACCAACTCCTGCCCGCCAATTTCCACCAGCAGCAAACCAGGCAAAATGAGCAAGGCGCCCAGCAGCGCCAATCGCGTGTCGGTTCGCTGCCACATGAATTGCAGAAAGTTGGGTGGGGCCACGTTGGGCAAGGGAGAATCGGTCCGGTCAGGTTTCACGTCATACCCCAATTCCCGCACCTGAGCAATGACCACCTCCCGGCTGACATCACCGGCCAGGATCAATTTTTCGGTAGCAAAACTAACCTCGCAATGGGTAACGCCCTTTAGTTGGCTCACCCCCTTCTCTAACGTCCGGGCACAGCCCGCGCAGTCCATCCCTTGAATCTCGAAAGTGTAAGTTTGTGTGTTAACCATCGTTTGCTCTCTATGGGTTGATGATTGTTGTAGGGGCGAGGCAGTTGGGTTTGGCTAACATGAGCGAGACAAGGTGTTCCCCAACTGCCTCGCCCCTACCGGCCACCATCCTACACCTTCAAGCCGGGTTGAAAGTCAAGTCTGCTGTTCCAGGGCCAGGAAAAGGCGGGCGTAAATGAAGGCATTATCCCCCCGCACAATCAGGTGATGGCCTTCGGTATCGTGGTGGGTCACGGCCGTTAAATCCATATGAGCCGGCGCATCACAATCATCTTCCAGCCGGGCCAGGTCGGCCAGCGCCCGGCCAATCGCTGGATCGTGGCTGACCACCAGGATGTGGTACCCCTCCTCCTCGCGCCAGATGTGGCTGTGCTGCCCGGCCAACTGCTGCAAAATAGCCTGCCCGGCCTGGCTGTGTAGCTGGCAACCGGCCACATCAATCAGCCAGGCCAGCCAGTTCCGCGCCGTTTGCTGGTGCGGGTTCAGACAGATGTGTTCCAGCAGTTGGTTGATGTGGTCTGCGCCGGAATGTTCTTGGGGGGTTGGCTCGCCCTGCTCGTGGCGGATGTCCTGCAAAAAATGGTCTAGTTCATGCTGATAAACCAGCCATTCGGTGAGCTGCTGTTCCAGCGCAATAGCGCGGGCCTCCACCACCTGAATAATCGTTTCATCGCTGAGATTCCCACTCTGGTAGCCAGCCAACAGACGGCGAATATCGCCCAGGGAGAGGCCCAGGCGTTGGGCGCGTTGGATGAGGCGCAGTGTTTGTTCAGCGGTGGGGGCGTAGAGGCGGTAGTCGGATTCGGTACGGCCGTCTGGCTTTAACAACCCTTGCTCCTCATAATAGCGCAACGCAGACGGCCGTAGCCCCACCCGTTTCGCCAGTTCCCCAATCGTCATCCACGTGGTCATGCCTCCATCATAACCCGCTCTTGAATGTAGACCAAAATGTCGTCAAAAATGTCGTAATATCAATATCTTGACATATTGACCGGCATGTGTTATGCTGGCAACCGTAACATAAACTTTGTGACGGGAGAATGATTGACATGTTTTGCCATCAACAGACCAAACAGAACTCAATACAAAAGATGTATGATTTGGCGTCCGGTCAATGGCTTAGCCCGCGCACAAGTGCATGTTCGTCCGTGCCACACTCGTTGCCCAACCAACGGTAACGACCTCACACCAGGAACAGCAGCAATGTGGCGCGGGCATTATAGCCCGCGCTTTTTATTTCTCGCCCCCTGGGCAAATCCAGGCCGTAGACTACCCCAACTGACGATAGCAGCAGGGTCCAAGATGCCCTGTTCAATCGCCCCAAACGAACGGTGGTCACGGCCGTGTGCAGTATGGCACGTTAACAATCACATACCGCCCTTTTGTTTTAACGTAAAGGTGCAAAAGGTGAACCTTTTGCGCTCCTTTGTTCAATTTCGGTCTCGTGGGGAAGTCTGGGATCCCACTGGTTTGTCACACCAGAGATCGCCGGTTCAAATCCGGTCGGGACCGCCACGATGCAAGATAGCTTAAAGGCAGAGCTGCCGACTGTTAATCGGTATGGTGCAGGTTCAAATCCTGCTCTTGCAGCCTTTGGGAACGTAGCTCAATTGGCAGAGCACTAAAAACCCGATTGCTATTCCTTGACCATCATGTATGGGCCGGCAGTAGTCGGTTACCATTCTTACTGGAGGTGTTGCAGGTTCAACTCCTGCCGTTCCCACAATTATTGGGCTGATCGTCCAACGGGAAGACGCTGCGCTTGCAACGCAGAAATGTGGGTTCAATTCCCGCGCAGTCCACACATACAGGTGGGTAGCTCAACTGGTAGAGCGGTAGTCTCCAAAACTACAGGTTGTAGGTTCAAACCCTATCTCACCTGCTGGCGATCACTTGTGGGGTGTCGCCGAATTTTCTTCCTCTTCCCTCCTTCTTGTGGGGCAAAAGCCTCAACTCCTTTTTTGGGGTGAGACGGCCGTACGGCCGTCTCACCCTCCTCTTCTCATTTGTTTGGTACGGGGTCGTCTAACTGGCAGGACCGCTGACTTTGAATCAGTAAATCCAGGTTCGAACCCTGGCCCCGTAGTTTTAGAAGTTAGCAGTGAGCGGTGGGCAGTAAGCAGTAAGGGGTTGCTTCACACTACTCACCGCTCACTGCTTACCGCTCACTGATTCAGGGTGTGGTGTAATGGGAACATGCGGCGCCTGGGACGCTGAGCCGGAGGTTCGATTCCTTCCACCTTGACTGCTTTTTGCTGGTGTAGCTCAGAATTGGAAGAGCAGCCGTCTTGTAAACGGCCGTGCGCGAGTTCGAATCCCGCCGCCAGCTTTTGGCTCAACCGTCTCCGAGAGGGTAGTGACCCATTTCGTCGCTGCATCCCCGAAGCCTCTCGGAGTACCTGCGGAGGTAGTTCAACCGGCAGAACCTCTCTGTGCCATAGAGAAGATGTGGGTTCAAGCCCCGCTCTCCGCTTGGGGGAAAGAGATTAGGAGATTGGGAGACTAAGAGATTCAATCTCACAGTCTCCCAATCTCACAGTCTCCCTCTTTGGGAAGGGTGGCCGAATGGTAAGGCGCTCGTTTGCTAAACGAGTTTGGTGAAATACCCAGTGCAGGTTCAATTCCTGTCCCTTCCGTTAACCCCTTCCGCCTGGGGCCGATAGCTCAATCGGCAGAGCAGCGGTCGGCGTTTCCTAAACGCACTTAATCCGCAGGTTGGGGGTTCGATGCCCTCTCGGCTCATCTGTTTTATGCCGGCGTGGCGCAATCTGGCAGACGCACCGTGCTCAGACCACGGCCGTTGCAGGTTCAAATCCTGCCGCCGGTACAAACTTTTGCCTCTGTAGCTCAACGGAATAAGAGCGCCTGGTTTCGACCCAGAAGGTTGTAGGTTCAAATCCTACCAGAGGTACACAGGGGTTGGTGTCCCGAGCGGCAAAGGGAGTTGGCTGTAAACCAACTGCATCAATCGGTGCTGCGCAGGTTCGAGTCCTGCTCAACCCATGACGGCCCTATCGTCTAATGGCAGGACACAAGGCTTTCAACCTTGTAGCAGGGGTTCAATTCCCCTTGGGGCTTTTGGAGCCGGGGTAGCTCAGTTGGTAGCAGCGCCTGTCTGAAGCACAGGAGGCCCTCCGTTCGATTCGGAGTCCTGGCATAGATTTTGGGAAGGCAAGCCGATGGGCGACGGCCGTCGTCTTGAAAACGACCGAGGCGCAAGCCCTTGTGGGTTCGGTCGCATGGCTGCCATGCGCACTCCCTTTCCGCTGATAGTTTATGGTGGCTGTAGCTCAGTTGGCAGAGCGTCTGGTTGTGGCCCAGAAGGCCGCGAGTTCGAGCCTCGCCAGTCACCCTGTTGGTAACGGCCGTTAGCGCAACGGCAGCGCATCCGTCTGATATGCGGAAGCACCAGGTTCAATTCCTGGACGGCCGACTGTTTTGGCGAGTAGCTCAATGGTAGAGCGCGGGTCTCATAAGCCCGTCGGCGGTGGTTCAATTCCACCCTCGTCAACTGGATAAAGCAGATGGCGGGCCGGAGAGCGTGGGTTATCCTCACCCTGGGTTTTGCTGTTGGAGAGCAGCAGCCGGTCGGCGTAACCGTGGGCCGGTGTACCGCCCACTCTCACATTTGCCCGCCTGTGCTAGATACTTTTGGGGCGTTGGTTATTACCGTTTCCAATCCTTGACCGGAAACCACCGGGCCGGCGGTAAATGGTTATCTGGTTTAAGCGCGCAAGCGTGAGCGAGTTCGACCCTCGCGCGCCCCGCTGGTGGGCCGGAGCTGATGGGTTACCAGACTGTAAATCTGCTTTTTACCCCATCGGCGCCCCTTGCCCACCGTGATAAATAAAAATCAAAGATTACGCAGATTACACCGATTTTTATCTGCGCAATCTGCGCAATCTTTGATTATTTCCAAAGGAGGTGCAGCATGACGAAACTGCGACAACTTTTTTCCATGTGGCAAACGCCGCAGAGCCAGCCGATTCCGGGCAGCAACCAGGTTGCTAATTCGGCCGGTGGCTACGCCTGGGCGGTGGATGACTGGATGCAGCTTGACCGCTTCCTGGTGCTGGGTTCGGAAGGCGGCACGTTTTACATCCAGCCGCAGAAACTGACCCGCGAGAATGCGGAGGCGGTGCTGCGCTGCCTGCAAGCCGACGGCCGTCGCGTCGTCTCTCGCGTGGTGGAAATTTCTGAAAACGGCCGTGCCCCCCGCAACGATCCCGCCCTGTTTGTGCTGGCCATGGCCGCCGGGTTGGGCGACGAAGCCACCCGGCAAGCGGCCATTGCCGCCCTGCCCCGTGTGGCCCGCACCGGTACGCACCTCTTTCACTTCATGGAGTTTGTGGAAGGGTTCCGTGGCTGGGGCCGGGCGCTGCGCCGGGGTGTGGCCAACTGGTACACCGGCATGGACGCGGAACGGCTGGCTTACCAGGCGGTGAAATACCAACAACGAGACGGCTGGAGCCACCGTGATGCTCTGCGGCTGGCCCATCCACAAGCGCCTACGGCCGTACACAACCAGCTCTTCCACTGGATGACACAGGGTTGGGAAGCGGCCAATCTACCCGCCGCTGCCCCAGATGACAGCGCACTACAGACCATCTGGGCCTTTGAACAAGCCAAACAAGCCACCTCGGTGGGGGATGTGCAGCGGCTGGTAGAGACTTATGGCCTGCCCTGGGAAGCGATTCCTACGCAATGGCTGGCGGAGGCGGACGTGTGGCGGACGCTGCTGCCACACCTGCCACTGACGGCGCTGCTGCGTAACCTGGCCCGGCTGACGGCGAACGGTGTACTGACGCCGCTGGGCGCAGAAACGGAGCGAGTGGTTGAACGGCTGACGGATGCTGAACAACTGCGTCGGGCGCGAGTGCATCCGGTGGCGGTGCTGGCCGCGCTGCTGACCTACCGGCACGGCAAAGGCGCACGCGGTGGGCTGACGTGGAATCCGGTCACGGCCGTTGTGGATGCGCTGGATCAGGCGTTTTACCGGGCGTTCCAGAATGTGGAGGCGACGGGCAAACGGTTGGTGCTGGCGCTGGACGTGTCTGGCTCGATGAGCATGGGCACGGTGGCGGGTGTGCCGGGGCTGACGCCGCGGGTGGCGTCGGCGGCGATGGCGCTGGTGACGGCGGCAACGGAACAGCATGTGAGCATCATCGGCTTCTCGCATCAGATGGTGCGGCTAAACATCTCGCCGCGCCAACGGCTGGATGATGCCGTGCAAGCGGTAAGCAACCTGCCGTTTGGGGCGACGGATGTGGCCCAACCGATGCTGTGGGCGCTGGCGAATGGCGTGAAAGCGGATGCGTTTGTGGTGTACACGGACAGTGAGACGTGGTATGGCAATGTTCACCCGACCCAGGCATTGCAAGAATACCGTCGGCGGACGGGTATTCCGGCCAAACTGGTAGTGGTGGGCATGGTGGCTAACCGTTTTTCTGTTGCCGATCCCAACGACGCTGGTATGCTTGATGTGGTGGGCTTTGACACGGCCGTGCCATCGCTCATCGCTGACTTTATTCGAGAGTGATACGTGATGCGTGATGCGTGAACCAGACCATCACGCATCACGCATCACACATCACGGAGATTGTTATGGCAGCAATTCTACTGTTAAACGCAACGTATGAACCACTGGCAGTGATTCCCAAGAAGCGGGCGCTGTCGCTGCTGCTGCGCGAGGCGGTGGATGCGGTGACGGAGGAGGTGGTGGCGCTGGCGGGTATTGCGGAGACGCACCCGATTCCGACGGTGCTGCGGCTGCGGCGGTATGTGAATGTGCCGCAGCGGGGTACGCGCTGGAGCCGCCAGGGGGTGTTGAAACGGGACGGTTTCACCTGTATTTACTGTGGGGTACATGCCGGGGAGAAACGTCACGGCCGTACCCTGCACCCTAATGACTTCACCATTGACCACCTGCTGCCGAAGAGTCGCGGCGGGCGCAATACCTGGGTGAATACGGCGTGTGCCTGTGCGGAGTGTAACGGCCGTAAAAACGACCGCACCCCCCACGAAGCCGGCATGACCCTGCGCTGGGAACCCAAGACGCCGCGTGTGGATTACCTGGTGGCCTCTGGGAATGTGCCGGAAGCATGGAAGTTTTATCTGGAGATTTAGCCTGGCAAAGACCCGAAGGGTTTCCAAAACCCTTCGGGTCTGAATGTTTTGCCCAACCTTTTCCTGCCTGTTACCATTTGGGCAGGAGATGATGCTCAGGAGCAACTGTAATCGTTTAGCGGTGAGACATGCTTAAGGATAAACGAAAAGTAATTTTGGTTGCTTGTGTTTTTATAAGCATCTTTACCTGTTTAATAATAGTGCCTTACCTTATAGGTGTGCGCTTGTTTCGTGATGTGGAGTACAGTTCAGTAGGGTGGCCAGCAGACCCTATCGTTTGGATACCCTTTGGCATTTTTGCCATTTACTTCTTTTTGCCTTTCCCATGCGCCATTCCGCTTTTCCTATCCACTCTTTTCACCTACCTGGTCTATCCTCGTGTCGCCAGGCGCTATTTACCGGAACCTCGTGGCGAATAGGCATTGGCAATTAAGATATCTGATTTTGGCAACCAAAGGCTGCATCATGAAAAATCGGATGTCTTTATTTGTGGCATTTGCCAGCTTGCTGCTGCTGGCGGGGTGCGAGATTCCGGGGGGAGAAACGGCCGTACCCACTCCCATTCAACCCGTATCCACCATTGCGGCAATGGAAGGTAGTGCTGTGGTGCCCACACCCACGGCCGCGCTGGCCACCCCTACCCCACCAGCAACCTCCGCTCCCTTGCCGACGGCGACGCATGATGGGGCGCTGGCCGATTGGACGGTGCTGGTGTATATGGCGGCTGACAATAACCTGGAGCAGGCGGCGCTGCTGGATATGAACGAGATGGAGGCGGCCGGTAGTTCCGAACGGGTGCAGGTGCTGGTGCAAATGGACCGCGCCTTTGGTGAATCGGCGGAGCAAGGAGATTGGACGGACACGCGCCGGTATCGCATTGTGGGTGACGCCGACCCGTTTCTCATCACCGCCGAGCCGTTGTTGACGTTGGGGGAGCAAAATATGGGTGATCCGGCGGTGCTGGCGGACTTTATTCGTTGGGGGGTGCAAAATTACCCGGCCAATCAATATGCGCTGGTTTTATGGAATCATGGGGCGGGCTGGCAGGGGGTGGCGTTTGATAATGATGCGGCTGGATTTGAGGCTAATGACAATCTGAGCCTGGCGGATGTGGCCGGGGCGCTGGCAGAAGTGCAGGCGGGAGTGGGCCAACAGGAAGTTGGGCAATTAGACATCATTGGATTTGACGCCTGTTTGATGGGGCAGTTGGATTTGTTCAATGCGTTACGGCCGTATGCCCATATCGCCGTCGCCTCGGAAGAGTTGACCCCTGGCCTGGGCTGGAACTATGAGAGCCTGCTGCGCAGTTTGTATGCCCGGCCACAGATGGACGGCCGTGAATTGGCGACGCAGATGGTCGAGGGTTTCATCAGCCATTACACGGCCGTGGCCAACGAAGATTTTGTCACCATGTCCGCCGTTGATCTGGCCCAACTACCAGCCCTGACCTACAGCGTGGAGCAATTGGCGGCGGCGCTGGCCCAAGAACCGGCCTTCGTTGCCAGTGCAATTGGGGATGCCCGCAGTGGGGCGGAGAGTTTTGCCCGTGTGTACCCGGAGGATGTGGATTATTACGCGGCCGTTGACCTGCATCACTTTGCCAGCATCCTCGCACAGCGCAGCCCAAATGAAGCGGTGCGACTGGCGGCCGAAGGAGTGATGACGGCCGTGAGCGATGCCGTTATCAGCAGTGAACATGGCCCCGGCTTCAAGAACAGTCAAGGGGTGGCCGTCTATTTTCCCCGCCGCGCCGATTTTTATGACCCTGCCTATGGTGCTGTGACCCAATTACCGAACTGGAATGCCTTCCTGCAAAGCTACTATCAAGTGGGGCAAACGACGCTGACACCCCCGACCTTGACATTGCACAACAAACTGAACGCAGTGGTGGGGGTGCAAGACCCGGCGTTCATTGAATTTCAGGTCGCGGGGCGAGATATTGAGGCGGTGCGGCTGTTGGTGACCCAAAATGGGGCGGACGGCCGTCGGCGGCTGGTTGAATATGATAATCTGATCCCCGAACCGACCTATCTGCCCGATGGCACGCAGATTGAGGAGTGGCGCGATGGGGTGCATGAGGATTTCTTCATCTGGGATACCGAAGTGACCTATCTCTACGACGCCAACAACAACGGCGATTACGTCGTCATGTGGCCGACGACGCCCGACAGCACCCAATTCACCGTGCAGGGACGGCTGCGTCGCGCCAACGAAGAGGGGTTTGTGGACGCCAATCTCGTCTTTGACCATGCCACCGGCGCATTGGTGAAGGTGTGGGCCGTACAGTCAGATGAGAGCAAGGCTCCGGCGGAGATTCTGCCCCAGCCGGGGGATGAGTTTCAGCTCTATGACTTTTATGAGGCAAACGCGGCGTTTAGCCATGAGCCGGGGGTCAGCGTTTATTTTGATGAGAACCGGCAGCTTTATTACGAGTGGCTGCCGCTGCCCGACGGTCTTTATTCGTTGGGGATGGTGGCGGAGAATGTGGCGGGGGATACGGCCGTGCAATTCCTCGATCTCACCGTTGCCAACCGCGAGGAACTGGCCGATTATCAGGCGTACCTCGACCCCTATCTCGGTTTCCGCTTCCTCTATCCCCAGTCATGGCACGAACCCCGCTATGAAGACACCTTGCTCTACAGTGCCAGCCAACTGACCGACACGCAGCTCCTTATCACCATCTATCCCCAACTCGCCGATGGCGTGACGGCCGAAACGCTGAAACAACAAACCCTGCAACAGTTCGGGGCAGTAGACATTCTCTTTGAGGAAGCGCGGATTATAGACGGGCGGCAGGCGTTCAGCACCGCTTACGGCTATACCAACACCGCGGGCGTCGCCCATTCAGGTGTGTTCCTGACCTTTATAGATGCGAACCGGAATGGGTATGTGGTGGATGTGGACGGCCGTAGCACAGACGAGAGCCATACCGTGCAGACAGCCGCCACCATCGCTGACACCTGGGAATCCGGCACCGTGGGCGTCGGTCTACAGCCGGGGCAATGGGCCACCGTAGACCTGGAGACATTCAGCGTCGCCCAGCCCGCCAACTTCACCTACCAGCAAGCCAACGGCTGGGAACGGTTCAACGCCGGGCAATACACGTTCGTCGCCCTGCGTACCCAGCCCGCCAGCCGCGATACTGCGGCCGTTGTCGCCGCCCTCGTGCGCGACGCCGGCGCCGGGGTAGACAATTTCCGCGCCAGCGAGCCAACGCTCTTCCCCCTGGCGGGGTACGTCTGGCATCGTGTGGACTTCAGCTATGATGTAGCCGGGTTGGGCACCGTGTGGGGGTTTATCATGGCGCGGGTGGAAGGGGAGCAGGAGGTGGTCGCCTGGGCGGAGGCCCCCTCCGCGAGCTACAACGACCTGGCTACCAACACCTTCCTGACGATGATTGCCGATATGACGTTGCGGTGAAGTTACTGTTAGAGCACAGGCAAGGGGACGTCGAAGTCCAGAAACAGTATGATGTAAATCATAAAAAAGACGATTATCGCAAGTAGAACTATCAGAAAACTACACAACCATTTTACGGCTTTTCGCGTTGTGTCTTGTCGAGTGATTCTTGTGGTGTAGGCAATTGCCATTATTCCAACGAATAGAAGTGACCACCTCACGCAAGATATTCCTATCACCAGTAACAAGAAGCTCTCTAATAACCCTTCAATCACTTTGTTTACCTTTGTAAATAATCGAACCAAGTGGTGAGCAGGTGGGTGGCACGGTTAATGTGGATGTAAGCCAAACTGTGCCCAAATGCTGCGTGCGGCCACGATTAGCTCATGGTTCATCTGCAAGACATCAATTGTGGCCCGGCCACAAGGCGTTAAACCAAGCAGGTAACGGCCGTCTGCATCCCAGGCAAAATGTTCGTGCCAGCTTTGCTGACGTGGATTGTAGAGAGCGACACCCTCTCCGGTTTGTGGGTCTGTTCCTTCCGTTTTGGCCCATTTACGGCCGTTGCAAGCCGAACACGCCAGGCACAAATTATCCGGCACACTCTCGCCGCCTGATTTGATTGGCACAATATGGTCAATCTCACAGGCAATCCCACTGATGCGTTCATGGGTCTGGCAATACTCGCAGCGATACCCGGCGCGTTGGCGCACAAAGTTGCGCAGTTCTGGGGAAATGACAAAAGCGGTCACGAGGGAAGTTCAGGCAGGGGCAAAGTGTCTAATTCAACCGGATGGCCACGCTGGGCCAGGATAGCCAATGCCTGAGCGCGACGCAAAAGGGAGTGGTAATACGCGACCAACAGGTCTTGGTGTTCGGCCGTTTCAGCGGTTGTCAGATTTCGTTGCGTGGCCGTCTGGTTTAATTGCATCAGCCGTGTTTGTTTGGTTGCGGAGAGGGAAGGCGACACGGCCGCCCACAGCGCCTCATCACTAAACAGGTGCATGGCGGCCAGTTCACGGGCTAATTCCGGCGGTGCGTCCGGTGGTGTGGGCAGGCTGGACTCAATAGTGTAGCGCAACACTTCATCCACAGAACGGTAGGTGAGTTCGGCCGCCCGTTTCAGTTTGTGGTAGGTAGATTCGGGCAAATCTATGGCAATTGTTTTTTCAGCCATTGGTAATCAGTCCTCCAGTTTGCCTTGATAGAGACAAACTCTAGCAACAGGGATAGGGCGTGTCAAGTTCAGCGTCAACGGGCACAAAAAGCAGCCGCTCGCCGGGGTTGGTGAACAGTTCCAACTGCCCATTTTCTATCCGGTACTGGTTCAATGGTACAGGCAGACAGAAGTATCCATAGGGTGACAATTAAGCGTTTCATCCACTATTCCCCTCTAAAAATTGAAATGTATTGAGCAATTGTTGGTAAACGGGCAAGTAGTGGGCAAAAGCCTCTGCCGTTTGTGCGATCCCCTCAATTGTGTAAATCTGCCCGTCATGCTCAATGATTGTAGTGATCGCAAAACCGGCGTGTAGTTCACCGGCGGCCGCCAAATCTACTATTACTTGAACGGCCGTTTCTCCCGCAATCGTTAACGTTTGTTCCTCGCCCGGTTTCTGATGCAAGTCGGCCCATTGGCTCAATGTTAATCCATCTGGGTTCGCGGCATAGGTGACTGTGACCCAAAAGCCAGCCGAACCCATTTCAAGTGGATTTCCGGCATCTGGGTGAGTTGAAAAATAACGGTCACTTACAACACCGAAATTGTCTAACAAATGCAACTCTTTGGGATAGTGGAGGCTGTAGCCATGCTCTCTATTGGTGTAAATTGTGGCGTCCAATAAGGTCAGTTCGCCCGAATTTATATTGAGCAACCAACTGTTGCCGTCTTTATCAGTCACCTGGATTTCTGGCTGCGCAGGGTCGGGCCAGTCGAGGATTTGCAGGTGGCGGTCATCTTGGGGGATGAGCGTGGTGGCGGTCATATCTTCCAGGTTGATGCGCACAATGCTGCTGCTTTCGGTGGGAAGGCAAATGTCGTAGATGAGGGTGAGGACGGCCACTTCAACTGCGTTCAGTGCAGGCGTGTCCCCATCCGCTGACCTGTATATTTGCCCTGCCTGAGCGTATATCCCCGGTTCCGAAATGGCTACACTCTGCTCCTCGCCCGTTGCCAGATCACGGACAACAAACAAGACGACAGTGCCATCATAGTCAATATAAGCCAGGTTGGATTCATCGGCTGACAGGGAGAGGTTGAGGGTGTGTTCTTGGGGCAAAATCTCGACGGTGCTCCCATTGGTGAGATCGAGGCGGTGGAGGTCTGTGCCGTTTGTGAAATAGTAACAGCCATCAATCCCCCCCAGGTTGGTGTAGTAAAGGGTGCGGCCGTCTTGAGACCATTGGAACGCTGCTGACCACATATGGCCTAAACCAAAACTGCGCCATTCCGCCACAGGCGTCCAGGTCGTTGTGCCATCGGTGACGGTCAGGCTCACGTAATATTCAGGTGATTCGTTGATGACGATGGCTTCGGATTGGGTGGAGATGGCTTGCCAACGGCCGTCGGGCGAACTCACGGTGTCGGCAGTCATAACCTCCAACGTGGCCGGGTCGGGCAGGATAGCTGTCGGTGTAGGCGAGGCCGTCGGCATCGGCGAAGCCGTTGGTGTGGGCGAAGCCGTGGCCGTTGGTGTAGGCGTTGGTGTGATGGTCGGCGTGGCAACAGGGGATTGGGTGACAAACGCAGTCGGCGTGGGCGGAATCGGTGTTTCTGTGGAGCGTGTCACCTCTACTATCACCGCATCACCGGTGGGACGCGAGGGTGTGCAGCCAATGAACAGGAATAGAAGGGTCAATAAGAGGACAAAACGATAGTGAACCATGATGTTTATTTATATATCTCCAATCTGCCAGGGATTTGGAATGTCAGACCAACATTCTCATACCACCAGCATAAGAAATATCTCCCGCCCTTCACCCAACGTGATGCCGTTTATTCGGGAGTGCAATTGATACGATTGACAGGCGGTAATTAAGCGTCTGGCAATTCTGTGGGGAATTTATCTGGCTGCCACATGGTTTCGATGAGGGTAGCCTGTTCCTGGCGCTGTTGGGCGAGGGTGATGCGCAGATGGGTGGCACGGCCGTCCACCATCTCCAACAACCCGTTCACGTGCGTCAACAGCCGGTTCATATGCTGCTGCCACAGCTTAAGGCGTGTGGCATTGTCGGCGGCCGTTAATAGTTGGGCCGCCAGCGCCAGAAAAGAGAAAGGGGAATCGGCCAGTTCAACGTGTTGTGGGTCATGGTTTTGCCAAAAGGGTTGGGCTATGTCTTGTAGTTCACGTTCAAACGATTCCAACGCGCTTTGGGACCGGTGCGAATCTTGCAGCAGTGCGTTCAGTAGTTGGGTGTAATTGATGGAGGAAACCTGGAGGGTAGACAATCGTTTTTGGATGGTGGTGAGGGTGGTTTGGGCGGCACGGCCGTGTGCGAACGCTTCCTCAACCTCCTTCAACATGACCTCGTTTTGCGCCAATGATTCGGTGAGGATTTGTAATTGTTGGGCTTCGGCCGTGTCCAGATTAAGCAGTAGCTCTTTTTGCTGTTCCTGCCGCGCCTGGTAGATTTCCTCGCAGTCAGCCAGCGTGATCAACTGCTCATTCAGGCGGTTCAGGTTGTTTTGTAACGCGGCGATGCGCTGCTGGCACTGTTCAAAGGCCACTTTAGCTGCCAGATATTCTCGTAGCTGCTGCGCCAACAACTGTTCGTGGCGTCCCAATGCGCTGAAAACGATGGTTGCTACGCCTACAGATTCCAGTTCGGCCACGTCCAGCCATTCATTGTGCCGCTGTGCTTCCAGCGTGGGCAGTTCGGCCTGTTTTACCTGTAGTTCCACATCAATAGCCGCCATTGTGTCCAAAATACGATCCCGTTCCAGGATCGCTTTGCGGGCGGCTATTAACTCTAAATTCAGCTCCTCAAACGCATCACGGGTGTTCATAGGCAACCGGGTTTGTATCAAAAACCCGGCCATCGATCCAGGTCTGAGGATGACGGGCAGGTACTCATGATGGTTGCGGGGGCTGACTTATTGTCCTTGTGCCTGCCGCCGCAGCCACCATTTTTCAATTTCAATAGCCACCAGGGCCAGGCTGCCAGCCACCAGACAAACCGTCAGTTCTGCCAGGGACAGGGCATCTACCTGGAAAAAACGTTCCAGCGCCGGTAGATAAATAACCATCAGTTGCAGGCCAAACGTGACCAATGCCAGCAGCAGGAGGGAGAGATTGCTGCGCAGCCCCAGAGTGAAGATGGAGGCATGAGAAGAACGGGAAGCAAACGCCTGCCCAATCTGCAAAAAGGCCAGGGTCGTGAAAATCATCGTCTGCCAGGTCTGGCTGGCCGGGTCGTAATAGAGGAAACCGATCACCAGAGCGATAATGGCAATCAGGCTGCCGACCCAGACCACATGCCAGCCCAGCCCTTCGCTAAACAGACTGGCCTGGGGCGAGCGGGGCGGCCGTTTCATAATTCCCTTCTCAGCCGGTTCCACACCCAGCCCCAGCCCCAACAGCCCATCGGTGAGCAGGTTGAGCCAGAGTAGTTGCAGCGGCAGCAGGGCCACCGTCATGCCCAGCAGTGGGGCAAAAAGCATCACGCCCACTTTGCCCACATTCCCGGCAATGGAGAACTTCACAAAGCGGCGAATGTTGTCATAGATGGTGCGCCCTTCTTCAACGGCCGTCACTATCGTAGCGAAATTATCATCCAGCAGCACCATCTCTGACGCTTCTTTGGCGACATCGGTGCCGGTAATGCCCATGGCCACGCCGATATCCGCCTTTTTCAGCGCGGGTGAATCGTTCACGCCGTCGCCAGTCATGGCCACAATGTGCCCGCTTTGCTGCAAAGCCTCCACAATGCGCAGCTTGTGTTCGGGTGTCACCCGCGCAAAAACAGAGACATCGGCCACCGCTTGGGCCAGTTCGGCCGGACTCATCTGGTTCAGATTTTCGCCTGTTTTGACACGGCCGTTCGTCGAAATGCCCAGATCATAGGCAATAAACCGGGCCGTCAATGGGTGGTCGCCGGTGATCATGATAGGGCGAATACCGGCAGTTTGGGCGGTGCGCACGGCCGTTTTCACTTCCGGGCGCGGCGGATCAATCATGCCCACCAGCCCCAGGAAGATGAGGCTGCTTTCCAGCGTGGGCAGAGCTTTGGCGTCGGGAATGGCCTCCAGCCAGCGAAACGTCATGCCCAAGACGCGCATCCCGTTTTGGGCCATCTGCTCGTTGGCAATGGTAATGCGCTGCCGCCAGTTATCGTCCAGGGGCAGGGCACGGCCGTCTACCCACACCCGGTCACACACATCCAGCAGCCCATCTACCGCTCCTTTGGTGAAGGCCAGATAAGGGGTGTGACCGGCCAGAATTTGCACGGCCGTTGGCAGACTTTCGCGCCCGGTGGGCAATTGGTGTACCGTCGTCATCCGCTTACGGTCAGAATCAAAAGGCAATTCGGCCACACGGGGCAAAGCCTCTTGTAAACTTTCCAGATTCACATTCGCCTGGGCTGCCGCCACCAGCAGCGCCCCTTCGGTGGGGTCGCCCACGGCCTGATACCGACCGCTGTCCGGGTCTGATTGCAGGGAGGCGTCATTGCACAGCGCCCCAATGGCCAGCGCCGCGCCAATGGCCGGGGGCTGGCGGTCGAGAAATTGTGCATCAATTGTTTGCAAAACGGGCGGCGTATGGGCCGTGCCCGCCAGTTCCAGGCTGTGCCCGGCCACGTCAATGAGGGTGACAGTCATGCGGTTTTCGGTGAGGGTGCCGGTTTTGTCGGTGCAGATGATGGTGACAGAGCCGAGCGTTTCCACGGCGGGCAGTTTGCGAATGAGGGCGCGGCGGCGCAACATGCGCTGTGCCCCCAGCGCCAGGGTGATGGTGACGACGGCGGGTAATCCTTCAGGTACCACAGCAACGGCCACGCTCACGGCCGTCAGGAACATTTCATCCAGCGCTTCCCCGCTCAAAACACCCACCACCAGCACCAGCGCGGCGGCGATGACGCCCACAACGGCCAGCAGTTTGCCCACCTGATCCAGCTTTTGCTGCAAGGGGGTTGGCCCTTCTTCCACACCCTGGATGAGGGTGGCGATTTTGCCCAATTGGGTGTTCATGCCTGTTTCCACGACGAGGCCCACACCCCGGCCGTAGGTGACGTTTGTGCCCATGTAGGCCATGTTGACCCGGTCACCCATGGGGATGTCCGCTTTGGCGAGCACGGCCGTTTCCTTTTCCACCGGTTCCGATTCCCCGGTCAAGGCCGCTTCTTGAATCCGCAAATTGGCGCTTTCGGCCAGGCGCAGGTCGGCGGGCACGATGTTGCCCGCTTCCAGCAGCACTACATCACCGGGCACTAATTCGCGGGCCGAGATTTCGGTGGTACGGCCGTCGCGCCGTGCCCGCACCACCGGCACCGACATCCGCTTTAAGGCGGCCATGGCCTGTTCGGCGCGGTACTCTTGCACAAAACCAAGCAGGGCAAACAGCACAATGATGGCTGCAATAGCCGCCGCTTCGGTGGCCTTGCCCAGAAACGCAGAAACAACGGCCGCCAGGATCAGGATCAGCACCATGACGCTGCTGATTTGCTGCCACAAGATGCGCCAGGGACTTTTCCACCCCTTTTCTTGCAACTCATTGGGGCCGGCTGTTGCCAATCGTTGGGTGGCCTCAGCCTGGGTCAGGCCATTTTCCAAATGCACATTCAGTTCTGCTTGAATCGTTGATAACTCTTTTTGGTGCCACTGTGGGGTCATAAATCGTGATTCTTGTTGTGCTATCAGGCCCCATGGCGTAACTATGAGACCCGAAAAAAAAGCTGGCCCAATGATGCGGGGTCAGCTTTTTAATTAACTTTTGCTATTTTTATTACGCAATTGATAAAAAGTCAATGATACTGAGACTTGAATCACCATGTACTTATGATTCAGGTGTGGCAGATGGCTCTGATTCATAGACAGGCAGGGAGATGCAGAAGGTGCTGCCCTTACCGGGCTGGCTTTGCACCCAGGCGCTGCCGCCATGCCGGGTGGCAATCGTTTTAACAATGGCTAAACCCAAACCAGAGCCTTTCACTTTTTCTGTGCCTCTGGCCTTCACGCGGTAGAATTTTTCAAACAGATGGGGCTGGTCTTCTTTGGGGATGCCGGGGCCATTATCTTTGACGCTGATGACAACCTCGCCGTTAGCCTGTTGAGCCTGCAAGTGCAGCGGGCCACTGTTGGGGGCATATTTCACCCCATTTCCTACCAGGTTGGCAATGGCCTGGCGAATGAGAGAGAGATCACCCACAATAGAAGAGACATCATCGGTAATGTCCACTTTAATCTGCACACCGGCCAGGTGGGCGTGTTGCCAGTATTCGGCGGCGATATCAGCCAGCAACGGCCGTATCTCAATCACCTCGCGCTCCAACTCCATCCCCCCTTCAATCCGGGCAATATCCAGCAAATCTTCCACCATCTTTGACATCTGGTCTATGCCACCCAGAATCTTATTCACATACTCATGCTGCTTATCATTTAGCTCACCGGCCAACGACAGCATGGAAGTATAACCCCGGATGAAGGTGAGCGGGCTGCGCAGGTCATGGGAGACCGTGGCCACAAAATCAGACTTCATTTTGTCAATCTCTTTGAGATTGGTAATGTCGCGTAGCACGGCCACCCGCCCAAAAACCTGCCCCTCGTTGCTAAAAATGGTCGAGGCGACGGCATTGAAAATTTTGCCATCGGCCATGGTGATTTCCAGATTTTGCGGCCGTTCATCCTGCCCCATCAACGCCTGTACCAGGGTGGGAATGGGGATCACATCCGCTACTGGGCGGTTGCGCACCGCATCTATGGAAAAGCCAAAAATACGCTCGGTGGCGGGATTGATGAGCAGCACCCGCTCGGTCTGGTCGGTGACGATGACGGCATCAGAGGTGCTGGCCAGCACAGCCGCCAACCGGCGACGGCCGCTTTCCGCCGTGGCATACAGGCGGGCGTTTTCTACCAATACTGCACCCTGGGTGGAAAGGGTAGAGAGCAAATTGCGCTCGGTCAGGTCAAAACTGTGTGTCTGGCGGAAACCCAACCAGAGGATACCCTGAAAACGATCATGGGAGCGTAAGGGGATCGCCAACAAAGCGGGTACGGGCAATTCGGTGGTGGCCGGTAATTCCAACGCGCTGCGGATTTCTTCGGGCGTTACCAGCATCAATTCGGAGGCGTGGCGCAGCCGGGTCATAATCTGGCGGTCTAACACGGCCATCTGTTCGGCGGCCGGCCCTTCACCAAAGGTCATGGGCGTGCCACCGCTGGGGTTGGGCACAACGGCCCGCGCCCCCACCGCGCCGGTGCCACGCAGGGCGCCCCGCAAAATGGCCGGGATGCCTTCGTGAATGTCAATGCTGGTGGCTACGTCATGGCTCACGCCCAGGAGCAGCGATAGTTCGTTCAGCCGTTTGCGCATGGAACGCTGCATCTGGGCAAAAGCGCGTTGTAGCTGCCCAATTTCGTCGTCGCGCTGTAATGAGGCGGTAGGTGTCCAACTGCCACCTGCGGCAATGGTTTTGGAGGCGATTACCATTTCGTCCAGGGGGGTGGTGATGTCGCGGCCGATGACCAGGACGTGGGCGTAAAACAGCCCGGCGGCGGCCAGCATGACCAGGAGGAGAGGCCAGCCGATGCTCCACGACTGTTCCAACACGGCCGTATACGGCACAATGGCTACGTTGACGGCCGTGCTCGCTTCATGCGGCGCAGTGACTACCAGTTCTCTGGTAAAGGGGGCGCTGCCCCAACGCCAATAGGCTGTGCCCGCATCCGGCTGCACCAACCACAGCTGCGTCAGCCCTTCGGCCTCTGGCGACCAGGCGGCGTTATCATAGCGGGCAAAGTGATATTGTTTGGCGTTGGGGCTGCTGGTTTCGGCCGTCTCTGCCACAGGGTCAGGCGTCATGGCGGGCAATGTTTCGGCCACATTGTGGGCAATGACGCGGGTGGAAACAGTAATTGCCACGCTGTACAGGACAAGCAGCGTCAGGGTGAGCAGAATGGCGGTGAAGCCGATGTAGTTGAGGGTGAGCCGTTTTTGCAGGCTGCGTTGGGTGGGGGAGGGAACTAACGGCCGCGATGGTCTCAAATCAGGCAAGGCGCGCAGGATGAACATGACCACCACACCGCCGACCACCCCTTCCAGCAGGCGCGGCCACAGGCTGGCGGCGGCAATGACCAGACCCACGTCTAAGGCTTCTAGCCCGGCTGCTGGGCCGCTGGCAAAAGCGGCCACACCGGCCAGCACAGCCAGCAGCAGCCCGCCTAATGCTCCGGCCACAATTGGCTCACGCAGCCAGCGGTAAAGCCGCCCGATGTAGTTTTGTTGTATGAGTACGGCCGTGACGCACGTCACAAACGCATAATTGAAAATGGAGAAAAGCTGGTGGGTCTCGCCTAACGTCTGCCCAAAACCGGCGGCGGCCCCCACCCAGAGGGCCACCGTTGGGGGCAAGATGGCGGCGGCGAGGAGAAGGGGGACGGCCGTTAACAAGGAGAGATAGGCGGCCGGCCCGGCCGGCGTTTGCCCAACGGGATAGGCCAAAAACTGGCTGGCGGCGAAGGCCGCCAGGCCCAGCCCTATCAGCCAGCGCCAGCCGCGACCGCCCAGATCGTGCCAATCAGCCCGATACCGATAAATCAAAAAGCCACTGATGAGGATGTAACACAGCAGGAGGAGATAGCCCATAAAGCGGTCTGGCAGATTAAAGGCTATGGTTTCGCTTGCTCCCCAAAGTTTAACCGGCATAGATTATTTCCTGTCGTGTGGCTTATGCCGCGCAACTACCCCATGTTTACTAATCAGTTCTCCGACCAATCACCGCTCCTTACAACAAACTGCCAGGAGTTGCATTGAATCCTTACTTTACCATAAATAACAGCAGTTTGGATTATAACATGGGGATATAGCTGTCGCAATTAGTAGATGTTACCCAAGAGGTGATGGCCGTAACCATCATCAGGTCAGAATCTGGCAGGTTGAAATCGCCCATTTTTCGGCTATAATCAGGCGATAACCATGACCGCTTTTCAACCACGTTACCAGATTACACCGCCTCTGTTGGAGGGTATCAAACAAATCACGATACTTGTCCATGAGTTAAACAAACGCGCCTGGCCGGAGGTTGTGCTGGCACAATTTCAGGCAGAGGCAGATGCCGTCTCCACCTACGCTTCCACCAGTATCGAAGGCAATCCTCTGGCACTGACAGAAGTCAAACGGCTCCTGAAAAATCAACCGACGCAGGCGCACCAAAGCGAACGGGAGGTGCTGAATTACAACCAGGCATTATTAACTATACGGGAAGCAGGGGAACGGCCGTTGACCATACCTTTCCTTCTGGAAATTCATCACCTGGTCATGGATGATCTGCTACCGGCACACCAATGCGGCCAGTTCCGGCGTGAACCAGTTATCGTCCATGATCCCCGAACACAGGAGATCATTTATTTGCCGCCAGACCATGCTGATGTGCCGGAATTAGTGGCGGAATTGCTGGACTTTGCAGAGGCGAACCAGACCATCCTGGACGCCATTATCCTGGCCGGATTGTTTCACAAGCAGTTGGTGATCATTCATCCCTTTATGGATGGCAACGGCCGGACGACCCGCCTGGCCACCAAACGGCTATTGGCCGGATTGGGCGTAGATACATTCAACTTGTTCAGCTTTGAAAGCTATTACAATCGAAATGTCAGCCGGTACTTTCAACAGGTAGGCGTGTTTGGCAACTACTATGAGATCGTGAACAATCTTGACTTTACCCCCTGGCTGGAATACTTTGCGGAAGGCATTCTGGATGAACTGCGGCGTGTAGAGAAACAGTTGGAGCAGCATCAGGCTTCGCCAGACACTGCTTTGCAACCTTATCATCGGCTCATTCTCGACTATATTGATCGCCAGGGCTTTATCACCGACAAAATCTATGCCACGCTGACCGATCGGGCTAAGGCGACCCGGACGATGGATTTTAATCGGCTCATCAAACAAGGGTTGATTGTGCGCCAGGGGCAGGGGCGAAGCACCTATTACCGACGGGTTAATTGATCTCTTTGCTCTGCTGGCGGTGTTCTTTATGCGGCCTTTTCGCCGGATGGCACGTTCATTTTCGGTGTGGGCTTTGGCCTGGTCCGTGTTTGGGGTGTACCACAAGAGCAGTAGTTAAGGGGTTACGGCCGTTTGTCATTTACCTTGATGTCCATTATCATCCTGCCTGATGGACTCACGACGCCGCACCTACACCTTATTGATTGGCATTATTTTGCTTACCATCCCCTGTTATTGTGCCGGGGTTGTGGCTCTTTTGTTAGCACCAGAAGAAGGAGAGGCTACTGCCACGCCCACAGAAGTGACGCTCACGCCGACAGCCACCAATACAGCTACCCGTGTGCCATTACCAGGTACATTAACGGCCGTGCCCACCACCTTCCTCTCGCCCACACCGCCGCCCACGTCCACCTTGCCACCCACGCCCACCCAGTTCAGCACGTCCACAGCCAGCCCCACCTTCACCGCTACCGCTACCCAAACAGTTACGGCAACAGCTACAAGTACATCTACGGAAACCCCAACGCAAACCCCCTCGGCGACTTTAACCGCTACACCTACCTTCACGCCTACCATCACCGCAACACCTACCGAGACTCCAACAGAGACACCAACGGAAACTGCCACCCCTGAAACAACGCCGGAAGGGACGCCACCTTCGCCTTAAACAGCGATGGAGCAAAATGCGAAAACGTGGTAAAAAAGAGTATGGACACTTATAAACTGCTCAAAACCCTGACCGAGACGCCAGGCCCCTCTGGGTATGAAGACCAGATTGCCTCTGTCATTGCCGAATTATGGCAGCCCTATGTGGATACGATCACGCGGGACCGGGTGGGCAGCCTGATTGCTACTAAACGAGCCAGCAAAAACGGCCGTACCCCTCCCCGCCGCATCCTCCTGGCCGCCCACATGGACGAGATCGCCCTGATGGTGCGTGATATTGAAGCGCATAACGGTAACGGCTTTTTGCGCGTCACGCCCATTGGCGGCGTGGATACGCGGCAGGTGTTTGGGCAGTTGGTAGTGGTTCACGGCCGTAAAAATCTCACCGGCATCGTGGGTTGTTTACCTTCTCGCCTCTTGCCCGATGAAAAACAAGACAAACCATTTGATTATGAAGACCTGCTGGTAGATGTGGGTCTGCCCATAGAAACGGTCAATAACCAGATTGCCATTGGCGACTTTATCAGTTTTCGTCAGCCGCTGCTCAAACTGATGAACAAACGAGTGGCTGGTAAATCATTGGACAATCGCGCTTCGGTGGCGGCCGTCACCGTCTGCCTGGAACAGTTACACCATCGCCAACACACCTGGGAAGTGATCGCCGTGGCCACAGCGCAAGAAGAAACCCGCCTGTTGGGCGCATACACCACCGCCTTTGCTTTGCAGCCAGACGCCGCCATTGCCATTGATGTCACCTTTGGCAAGGGGCCGGGCGCAAACGAGCACGTTACCCACGAGTTAGGCGGCGGCCCGGCCCTCGACCTGGGGCCAAACGTCCACACCGGCATATTCAACACCCTCAAAACAGTGGCCGAAGAGATGGAACTAAACGTCAATGTGGAAACCCATCAGCGGGCCAGCGGCACCGATGCCCATGGCCTGCAAATTGCCCGCGCCGGCATCCCCACCGCCATTGTGGGTATCCCGCTACGCTACATGCACACCATGGTGGAATCGTTGTCGCTCAAAGATGTGGAACGCGCCGGCCGCCTGCTGGCCGAATTCATTGCCGGGCTGGACGAGGAGTTTCTGGAAAAGCTGGCGCAGGGGATGATGGAAGAAGAGAAGGAGAGTAAGCACTGAACAGTAAACAGTGAACAGTTATCTCTACTGTCCACTGTTTACTGTTCACCGTTTACTGATTACTAGCATGAACGAGCTACTAAAAAACCTGACCGAAGCTGTCGGTGTTTCTGGCGAAGAAAAAGAGATACGCCGCATTATCCGTGACTTGATTGCTGACCATGTGGACGAATGGCATGTGGATACGATGGGCAGCCTGATCGCCCTGAAAAAGGGGACAGGCGCCTCACCGCTGCGGGTGATGGTAGATGCCCACATGGACGAAGTGGGGCTGATGGTGACCGGCTACGACAGTAACGGGACACTGAAATTTGACACAGTGGGCGGTTTTGATGACCGCACGCTGCTGGGCAAGGTGGTGCAGGTGGGGCCGGAGAAAATTATAGGGGTAATTGGCGGCCGACCGGTGCATCTGTCTACGCCCGCGCAGCGCAATTCGGTGGTCAAAGTGGACGCCATGCGCATTGACATTGGCGCGAAGAATGAAGATGCGGCCAAAGGCAAAGTGAAATTGGGCGACCGGGCCGCTTTTGTGACGGCATATGAGGAGTTGGGCACAACGGCCGTTGCCAAAGCGTTCGATAACCGGGCGGGCTGTGCGGCGTTGGTGGAGTTATTGCGGGCACGGCCGTATCCCTTTGACCTGTACGCCGCCTTCACCGTCCAGGAAGAAGTGGGGCTGCGTGGGGCACAGGCGGCCGCTTATGGCATTGACCCTGACGTGGCTCTGGTGCTGGAATGTACGCCCGCTTATGACCTGCCCAATAAAAATGATGTCAGCCCCAATGTGGCCCTGGGTAAAGGCCCCGCCATTTATGTGATGGATTCCGTCACGGTGCAAGACCCGCGCCTGGTACGGCATATATTGCAAACGGCCGTCACCCACAATATCCTCTACCAGATTCGCCAACCTGGCGGCGGTGGCACCAATACCGGCGCGATCCAGCGCATCCGCCGCCCCATTCCCGCCGCCACCATTGCCGTGCCCGGCCGTTATGCCCACACCCCCACCATGATGATCAATCTGGACGATTATGCCCATGCGGTGAAACTGGCGCAGTTAACCCTGCAAAGTTTGACGCCTGAAATTATCAATCGTGGCAAGTAGCAGGTGGCAAGTTGCAGGTAAAGAGTTGCCACTTGCGACCTGCCACTTGCAACCAAAGGTAACGTTATGAACGACCTCATCAAAAAACTCGTAGAAGCCTACGGCCCCTCCGGTTTTGAAGACCAGATGCGCACTCTCATCCGGCCAGAGATTGAAAAATATGCCGACGACATCTCGGTAGACGCGATGGGCAACCTGATTGCCCGTAAAAAAGGGGATGGCAGCGGACTGAAGGTGATGGTGGCGGCACACATGGATGAAATTGGTGTCATGATCACCCATATCACCGAGGACGGATTCTGCCGCTTTACCAACATTGGCGGCGTTTTGCCGCATACGTTGTTGGGTGGGCGGGTGCAGTTTGCGGACGGCCGTATTGGTGTCATCCACAGCGACCGCATCACCGACCGCAGCAAAATTCATGGGCTGGAGAAGTTTTTCATTGATGTGGGGGCTACCAGCCGCGAAGACTGCCCCGTGCAGGTGGGCGACGCCGCCGGTTTCCACCGCGAATTTGTGGCCAACGGCAAGATGCTCAGCGCCAAAAGCATGGATGACCGCATCGGCTGTGTAGTGGCCATTGAAGCCATGAAACGGCTGCAAAACAGCCCCCACGATGTCTACTTCGTGTTCAGCGTGCAGGAAGAAATTGGTACACGCGGCGCCGAAGCGGCCGCCAACCACATTGACCCCGACGTGGGCATTGCTCTGGACGTGACCA
>CAZOPF010000033.1:10458-51916 GCA_964581605.1 uncultured Ardenticatenaceae bacterium | reverse complement strand
ACCCGCCATCCCGCGAGATAAAAATCGCCGCCGGTTCCGTACCCGCCAGTTCAAAATCAGAAATTTCCGGGTGGTAAGCCAGCCAACGCACATGCCGGTGTGCCAGCCCATGGCTCCGCTCCTGCCAGGATTCACCGCCATCCTCGGACAGCCACACCCCATCCGTACTGCCCAACAAGATCACCCCCTCGCGGGCCATGATGCTGGTGGCATTCACGCCGGGCAAAGTGCGTCGTGTGGCCTGCCACTTGCCATCCTGCTCCACAGCTGCCACAAACCCATCACTCGTTGCTAAAAACAGTTCCAGTTTGTTTCCCTGGTAATATTCCTTTTCATTTAACATTGGTAATTCCTTCAATAGGGAATCTTCTGCCAGAATTGACGCCATTATCACAAAGAGAGTATTATCCGCATATCTGGTGCTGAACATTTAGAGTTTGTTGGTAATGAGGTAGTTGACATGCCCGAACTCTCCCGATTTCTTGGGATTGTGATCACAATGTATCCAGAAGCTGGCGAACGGCATAATACGCCTCATTTTCATGCCCGGTATAGCGAATATCGCGCCACCTTTGCCGTCGCCACAGGTGATCCTCTGGCAGGATCGCTACCTCGAACACAACAACGTCTGGTTCAAGCCTGGGTGGAGTTACGCCGCCCTGAACTAGAAGACGCCTGGGCAGCATTAATTGCGGGTCAATCACCTGGAAGAATTGACCCCTTAACATAGGTGTAGAGTGATTCACGATATTCATACAGTGATTGATTTCAAAATCGTAAGCCCTTACACTCTGCAAATTCAGTTTGATGATAACAGCAGACAGACGATCAATTTCTGGCCGATGTTGCGTGGTGAGTTGTTTAGCCCATTACGTGACCAAGATTTCTTCAACCAGGTGCAGCTTGATGAAGAAGCGGGCACATTGGTATGGCCGAATGGGGCGGACTTTGACCCGGCTACGCTGCATGATTGGGATGAAGTTGGGGAGGCCATGATTCATATGGCTCAAAGCTGGCCGATTATTGAGAAGATGGCTGCATAATAAAAACGGCCGTGTCGGGGACACGGCCGTTCTCTTATCCATGCGCCACCGGCGGCACATCCAGCGGCCAACCAAATTTTGCCAGCGCCTCGCGGGCCATCTCCCGCACCTGCCGCCACTCCGCGCTCTGCCGCAGCGCCGCATCTGACCAGGCCGGCTTGTACCGGGAACCACTGAGGATCAATAACTTCCTGTCCAGTCGGCTCAATATCTCCACCTGTTCACAAGTCAAACCATCGGCCAATTCGCGACGTGCTTTGGCCTGCCAGCTGTCAAAAGCCAGCGCCAGCTCCTCCACCCTGCACCCATCCCGCGCGTGTAACCGGAGCTGCGCGGTGACGGGCAGGGCCAACGTCTGTAAAGCATATTGTAGTTGTTGCACACTCCTGTTCATGGAAACTCCTGTTATTGGAGATTAGAGATTGGAGATTGCTCAACCGCCAATCTCTAATCTCTCAATCTCTAATCTCTATCAATCAGCCATCGCACCTTCGCGTTCATCCAATTCCTCTTCCAACCGTTGTTCCATCTCTTCGCGGAACTGGCGGGTGTAGAGGTTGTAGTAATGACCGCCCAGGCGAATCAACTCCGCATGGGAACCCATTTCGGAAACGCCGCCGTTTTCGATGACCATGATGCGGTCGGCATTCTTGATGGTGCTCAGGCGGTGGGCGATGATGAAGCTGGTACGGCCGTGCATCAACTTGTCCATACCTTGCTGAATCAACGCCTCGGTCAGCGTATCTACCGAACTGGTCGCCTCGTCCATAATGAAGATGTCCGGGTCAGCCAGAATGGCTCGCGCCAGGCTGATCAGCTGCTTCTGCCCGGTGGAGAGCAGCACACCGCCCTCACCCACCTGCGTCTCATACCCTTCGTCCAGGTCAATGATGAACTCATGCGCCCCGGCCATTTTGGCCGCTTCCACCACTTCGTCATCGGTGGCGTCCAGACGGCCGTAGCGCAAATTGTCATACACCGTGCCCGAAAAGAGGTGCGGCGTCTGCAACACCATGCCAATGCGCGATTGGATGGCATGTTGGGTCATGGTGCGGTAGTCACGGCCGTTGAAGCGGATTGTTCCCTCTGTCGGTTCATAGAATCGGCAAATCAGGTTGACTATCGTAGACTTGCCCGCGCCCGTCGGCCCCACCAGGGCCACCGTTTCACCTTGCGGAATCGTCAGGTTAAAGTTCGTCAAAACGGGTTTACCCGCCTCATACTGGAAGGAAACATGATCAAACGTAATGTCGCCGCGAATCGTACCGGGATCAATCGCCTCTGGCGCATCCACAATCTCCGCTTTCATATCCATCAAGGAGAACATACGCTCACCAGAAGCCACCGCCTGCTGCATACTGGCGTACACCGCCGCCAACTGCTGAATCGGCCACAACATAAAGGTGATATAGGAGACGAAGGCATGGATGCTACCCGCTGTCATGCTGCCCGCCGAGAACGCCACGCCGCTGTACCAGACCACCAGCGCCACCCCGGCCGTGCTCACCAACTGCACCGCCGGTAAGAACAACGCCGACAGCCACGCCGCTTTGTAACCGGATTCATACATCTGATCCGTCAACTCCTGGAAATTGTTCAAGTTCTTCTCTTCGCGGCGCAATGACTTGACCACACGCACACCGGTAATGTTTTCGCTGGCCGCGGCCGTAATCTGCGAGTTCGCTTTACGCACAATCCGGTACTCCACCAGGATGCGCTGCTTAAAGTAGATCGCCACTTTGTACAGCACCGGCAGCAGCAGGATGACGATAACCGTCATTTGCCAGTTGATGATGAACATGAATATCAACGAAGTCACAATGCTCGTCACCGTCCAGGTAATGTCCAGGAAACCCCAAGAGACCAGATCGCCGACGCGGGTCACATCAGAAGTCACACGAGACATCAACCAGCCGGTCGGCGTCTTGTCATAGTAAGACAATGACAGGTTTTGCAGATGGTTGAACATCGCCTTGCGCAAATCGTATTGCACCAGATGGCCTAACACGCCAGCGCAGTAGATGAAACCAAAGACAAAGACGGCAAAGATGGGCCAGGTGGCCAGGTACAACCCCACATAATAACGCAGGGCGCTGACATCCTGAGCCACAATACCCAGGTCAATGATCTGTTTGCTCAGGTAGGTATGCCATGATTCAATGAGCGATACCAGGGCGATAAACACCAGGAAGCCCACCATTAGCGGCCAATGCGCCAGCCCCAGCCGGGCGATGCGCCACATGGTGCTTCTGTTCACTTGTGAGGTGTATTCCTCTTCTTCAAATTCCATGTAATCTTCAGACATGATGTTTTCTCATGTAGAGCGATTTTGAAAATCGCCCTACTAATCTCCGGCTTGCGGTAACTCATGTAAATGCACTTTGCCGTTTTTCGGCACGGCCGCCACCTTTGCCAAATCCGCTTCCAATTCCGCCTCAATGCGGGATTGCAGGTCGTAAATGCGGCGATAAACGCCACCTTCTTGTTTCAATAGTTCCGTGTGCGTGCCCATCTGGGTGATACGGCCGTGTTCCAGCACCAATATCAAATCCGCATCCATCACACTCTGCACCCGGTGCGCAATCTGGAAGGTCGTCCGCCCTTTTAGCAGTTGGCGCAGCGCCTGGCGGATACTTTCATCCGTCTCCGTGTCTACGGCCGACATGGCATCGTCCAGAATCAGCAGGCTGGGGTCGCGCATGATCGTGCGCGCCAGCGTCACCCGCTGCTTCTGCCCACCAGAGAGCGTCACGCCACGCTCCCCCACCAGGGTGTTGTACCCTTCGGGAAAGCTCATGATCACGTCATGCACGGCGGCGGCACGGGCGGCGGCGTATACTTCCTCATCCGTCGCCTCTCGCCCCAGGCCATAGGTGATGTTCTCCCGAATCGTGGTCGAAAATAGAAACGGCTCTTGCATCACAAAACCAATTTGCTGCCGCAGCAGGTCACGCGGATAGTCATGCAGTTCCACACCGTCAAGCTGGATGCTGCCGTGCGTGTATTCGTAGAAACGAGGCAGCAAATTGACCAGCGTCGTTTTGCCCGAACCGGCGCCACCCATCAAGGCGATCTTCTGGCCCGGCTTCACATTAAAGCTGATGTTGTGCAAGACATCCTCGTCTTCGCCATCGTAACGGAAGCTAACGTTGTTAAAGGAGAGCGCACCTTTAATACGCCCGGCAGGCCGGTACTTGCCCGTATCCAGATTCTCTTGATCCACCTTGATCAACTCCTGAATACGGCCAAACGAGACGGAGCCTGTGGAAATATCGGCGATCAAACGGCCCAGATTACGAATCGGCCAGATGATCTGCACCAGAAAACCTACATAGGCGATGTACATACCTACCGTGAGTGTGCCGTCCAGCACCATCAGCGCCGCCACATAAAAACCGGCGACCATCTGGATACCCAGAATGAAGTCAGTAGACGGCCAGTAAAAGGAGTGCATGATGGTCAGCTTGCGCCCTTTCTGGAACTTGTCCATATTTTCTTTTTCAAAGGCGTCAATCTCATACGCCTGGCGGGCGAAAGCCTTCACCACACGCACCCCGGTCAGGTTCTCCTGAAGCTGATTGGATAAGCGGGATTCCTGCGCCTGAAATGCTTCATATGCCTTGCCCACTTTCACAAAGAAGTAGATTGAGATGATCATAATCACCGGGATGACGGCCACCGAAAAGAGCGCCAGCGGCACGTTCAACAACAGCAGGGCGATAAAGTTCACCACAAAGAGCAGCCCGATACGGCCGATACCGATCAACTGCTCGGCAAACATGCGCCGCACCGCATCCACATCCGAGGTAGAGCGGGCCAACAAGTCGCCCGTCTGCGCCCGGTCGTGGTAGCTAAAGGTGAAACGCTGTAAATGGTCATACAGGTAGTTGCGCAGTCGCCGGGCAATACCTTCTGACGATTTGGCCGCCAGCCGCCCGCCAGCATAGGAGAAGTACCCCTGCATCACTGCCAGCGCCAGCAGCGCCAGCACCACCCAGATCAACTGCTGATTCAGGTTCGCACTGGGCAAAATCTCATCCACGAACTTACCCAGAACATAATACAAACCGGAGCGAGCGATGGCCGACAGGCCAACGCAAACAATGGCGACGAAGTAAATCAGTCGGTAGCCAGCCATTAAACGCCAGAATCCGGTGACTTTTCGCCTGGTGACAGTATCTTTTAGATCAATCATTGAGGGTTCCATGCTGGTTTTCCTCTTGGTCAGGTTTCAGATTTATTGCTTACTCATACTTACTTGCGGAACATCGTGTGGGGACACGGCCGTTGAACACACTCACCTGCTCATCTGTACTCTATTTTTCATTCCTGACATCCTTTGTCACATTCGTTTTATGCAGTTCTTTTAGACAAAAAAAGCCACGGGACGTTACTTTCCCGTGGCATGAATCACAAATAAAAAACGGCCACGGGCTTTTTTGAGTATGCGCCGTGACCGTTGAGGCTTCGTTAAAAGCGTGAGGTTTTAGATAGGCCTAAAACCTCCAGAGTCACATGCGCAAGGCGCAACACTACCCCCGGCAAAGGGGGCGATGGTCATTTGCGTCCAATAACGATTGATGAAGATGTTGGGATTCATTTGTGCGCCTTACTCCTTTTGTAGATTTGCAGTGTTAGACATTTATCTTACACGCAGCCAGCAGTTTAACATAGCCCACCCTGTGCGTCAACCCCCAAAATTCAAATTTCCAAGTTTTTGTCAGAATTTCGACAAACAAAACGACATTTCACGGCTACGCCATCCGCATTTTTCACCGTTCACCAATTGGCCTAGAATAACGGGCCATGACAAACAACCAGGCTCGCATCCTGACGGTTCTACTGCTCGCGCTGGCGGCATTGGCGCTGCTGGGGCTGGGCGTGCTGCGAGCGCGGCAGGCGTATCTGACACGCGGCATCCCATCTGGCCTGCCCGAACCCACTGCCCACGCCGGGGTCACACCCGGCCTCAACGTCTACCTGAACCAGTATGATGACGCCGAACTGGACGCCCAACTGGCGCAAATTGCCGATATGGGCATCCGCCATGTGAAGCAGCCATTTTACTACGGCGCGGCGTTTGATTGGGCGGAGGCGGATCGATTGGTCACGGCCGTAGCTGCCCACAACCTCACCCTCATCCCCCTGCTCGACGGCAACCCGCAGAATAACTTTGCCCCGCCCGATGTGGCCGATTTTGCCGCCTGGGCCGGTGAATTTGCCACCCGCTATGGCGACCAGATGCAGCATTACATCATCTGGGATGAGCCAAATTTGACCACACACTGGGGCAACCGGCCGGTCAACCCGGCTGGTTACGCCGCCCTGCTCAACGCCGCCGCCCATGCCATCCGTACTGCCGACGGTGACGCGGTGATTGTGGTCGCGCCGCTGGCACCCACCATTGAAACCGGCCCGCAAAACCTGGCCGACCCCCTCTTTTTGCAACAGTTGTACGAAGAAGGGGCAGCCGACGCCTTCGATGTGGTCGCGGCCAAACCGTATGGCTTCGGCGCCCCACCCACCAGCCGCGACACCGACATCAGCCTGACTAACTTCAACCGCGCCATCCTGCTGCGCGAAGTGATGGAACGGAATGGCGACGGCCGTAAAGCGATTTGGGCGGGCAATTGGGGCTGGAACGCGCTGCCACCCGATTGGGCAGGCCAACCTTCCATTTGGGGCGAAGTAACGGAAACGGAGCAGGCCGAATTCACCCTGGGCGGCCTGAAACGGGCGCGGCAGGAGTGGCCCTGGATGGGCCTCATGTTCCTGGAAAACTGGCAGCCCAACGCGCCAGCCGATGATCCGGTCTGGGGATTCAGCATTGCCGGGCGGGCAACGGCCGTTGAACTATCCCATTTCTTACTTGAGCAAAACCCTGGCGTGGCCTGGCCCGGTTTTCATTTTGCCAGCCCGGATGACCTGGCGCAGGTGTACGAGGGAAATTGGGAATTTTCGCCGGAATTTGGCGCAGACATTGGGCAGCAGCCGGATGAGCAGCTGTTGGGCGACCGGGTGACGTTTACCTTTTGGGGAACGGATGTGGGGCTGCGGGTGCGCCGCGCTAACTTCCGCGCCCGGCTCTATGTGACCGTTGATGGACAACCCGCCAACGCCCTGCCACAAGATGAACACGGGGCCACCCTCATCCTCACCGCCGCCGACCCGGCCGAGGATTACCTGACCACTGAACTGGTGGCCTCCGGACTGGAGCCACGCCTGCATACATTGGAAGTGGTGGCCTCACGGGGCTGGGATCAATGGGCGATCAATGGTTTTAGTGTGGCTTACCATCCACCGGACACGGCCGTTGCCTTTATGCGCTACCTGTTGGTGGGCACGGCCGCAGGCAGCCTCATTCTCGCCCTCCTCACCAGCCGCAAAGCTGATTGGCCGGGCTGGTTCCGCCAGACGCGCCGCCGCTACCAGCGGTTGGATGATGGCTGGCAACTGGCGCTGACGTGGGGTACGGCCGTGCTGGTGGGTATTGGCGCGTGGCTGACATGGGGTGAACAGGTGGGCAGTATTTACCGGCGATGGGGCGACGGTGGCCAACTGGCGCTGACGGCTACGGCCGCCGCCATTTTCTACGTTTCGCCCGCCTTTTTGCTCATGGCGCTGGCTCTGCTCGTCCTCTTCATCCTCATTACCTTGCGTCCGGCGTGGGGGCTGGCGCTGGTGGCCCTCTGCTTCCCCTTCTACACCTACCCCGTGCTGAAACCCATCTTCACCTATCGCTTCTCCCCGGTAGAAATTTTCATGTTCGTCACCTTCGCCGCCTTCCTCGTGTCACGATTGTGGCAAGTGGCAGGCAGCAGGTGGCAAGCGACGAATGATAAAGGCCCGGCCACCGATTACCGATCACGCAGCACGCAGCACGCATCACGCATCACAGACGCGGCCGCCCTCACCTTCTTTCTCATCGCCACCCTCTCCCTCTTTTTCACGGAACGGCTGGACGTAGCTACGAATGAGTGGCGGATGGTGATATTGGGGCCGGCCTTGTTTTATGTGGTGCTGCGGGGGATACGGCCGTCGGCCAGCGAACTGTGGACGATTTGGGACGCTTTTGTGTTGGGGGGGCTGGTGGTGGCGTTGGTGGGTCTGTGGCAGTACGGCTTTGACCGGGACAGCCTGATCACGGCCGAGGGTGGCCTGCTGCGTATCCGCGCTTTTTACGGTTCGCCCAATAACGTGGGGCTGTTTTTGGGGCGGGTGCTGCCGGCTTTGGTAGCCATGGCATTGTTGGGGACGGCTGACAACGGCCGTCGTCGCTGGCTGTATACGGTAGCTCTATTGCCCATCGGGTTGGCAACGCTGCTGACTTTTAGCAAAGGGGCGCTGTTTTTGGGGTTACCGGCGGCCTTGTTGTTTGTGTTCTGGCAGTGGCAAAGGGTACACGGCCGTAAAACCTGGCCCTGGCTCATTCTCTCTGGCTTGTTGGGGGTGGTTGGTCTGGTGATTATCCAGAGTGTGCCCGCGTTGGCCGGGCGGTTGGGGCTGTTTGGCGAGACGGGGCTGTTCCGGCTGAATCTGTGGCGCGCCAGCCTGAACATGATCGGCGACCATCCCCTGTTGGGCGTGGGGTTGGACAATTTCCTGTATGCCTATCGCGGCCGTTACATCTTTGACGCCGCCTGGCGCGACCCGAACCTGAGCCACCCACACAATCTCTTCCTCGATTTTGGCACGCGGTTGGGGCTGTTGGGATTGGCCGCCGGGCTGTGGATGCTGGCCATGCTGCCGGTGAATTTGTGGCGCGGCCGGCCCCACGTGTCTCGACGCTGGCTGCCGCTGTGGGTGGGGGTCGGCGCGGCCTTCGTAGATATGGCCGTGCATGGGCTGGTAGACCACAGCTTTTTCCTGGTGGATCTGGCCTTTGTGTTCTATCTGTTGCTGGGCACGGCCGTGTGGCTGCGGGAAGGGGGAATTGAGTAATTGGGTAATTGGGTAATTAGGCAATTACGCAATTACCCAATTATTTGCCAGCGTCAGGTAATGGTCGTATTTGTAGGGCACGGTTTCGGCCCAGTCGGCTGGGCGAGGGGCCAGGCGGGTGCTGGGCAGGTCATGTGCCAGTTCGGCCATGCTTTGGGTGAAGATGATTACCCAGAAGGTGAGGAGGAGCGGGTAGTAGGCCCAGATGCGGACAATGGCCGTGCCATCCCCCCACCGTTCTGCCACCATCCCAACCACCCATTCCCAGGTCTTGTGTGGCACATCCATGTAGGCCGCGTGGGCCATCAGGTCGGCAACTTCCAGTGCCGGGTCGCCCCAACCGCTGTTTTCCCAATCTACCGCCAGCCAGCGGGACGGCCGTCGCACAAAGTTGCGCAGGTTGGGGTCACAATGCAGCAGCGCTAATGAGGGGGCTACCCAATCGGGAAACTTGCGTTTTTCCAGGCGGGACAATAAAACGGCAACTGGTTCAATGAGAGCATCCGGTGGCAGAGCAGTGGCTCGTTGCTGCAAAAAGGTCAGCAGCTCACGCGGGTTGGTGGCGCAGAGGGTGGCGGGAGGAAGGGGTACGGCTGTGGCCGACGGCCGTACCGTTTGCACCGCCAGCAAATGATCCAGCAGCCGTTCCCATTCGGTCGGTGATTGTGATGGTGTAGGGTCAACAAGGCCATCGAGCCAGGATTGGATGACGGCCTGGCGGCCGTGATACCGACCCTCCACCAACACAAACGGCACAGGAGCCAGGTCTAATCCCGCTGCTTGCAGTGCCCAGAGCGCATGGAATTCCCGGCTGGCGCGGCGGCGTTCATCCAATCGCGTAAATTTGACGGCGAACGCTGTTTCATCACGCCGGGTATGGTACAGCAGGTTGTTTTGCCCGCCCCAGATCGGCGTGATAAGCCATTCTTGCCAGCTATGTGGCTCGTCTGGCTGCGCCTGATGCAAATAATCGAGTAAGGGCGGGAGATAAAGCTGTTGTTGGGAGGTACAGTATCGGCTGAATTGCATATGATTCCGAAATCTGAAGCGGATATGGAGGCATTGGGATGATTACTCGACGAATATCCCAATACCTCCATATTCAGTTATTGAACGGTTGCTACGGTCTACCCCCAGTGGAGGCCTCAAGCAGATGGCTGCTCAGCCGTTGGCCCAGGGCGATAATGGTCAGCACAGTGGGGCGGGCCAGGGCTTCGGGGAAGACACTGGCGTCGCAGACGTAGAGATTGGCGATTTCGGTTTCCAAATGGGGGGTTAACATCTCGCCCAGGCGCACCGTGCCGGAGGGGTGGGTGCCGCGCAGCGGGGTGGTAAAAATGGTGTCCGGGTCGCAGCCTGCCTGCCGCAAGATGCGCCCGGCAACTGCTTCGGCAACCGTTAGCCGCTGCCGGTCATCGTCGGTTAACCCTTTGCTGACGGTAAAACCACGCGGCCGTGCCTGCACAAAACCGCTGATCTCGTCCTTGAGCTTGATCATCACCCCCAACGTGCGCCCCCAGCGATGCCAGGTAAGCGGGTAGGCCGGCCCTTTGCGCAGCATGGCAATGGGGTAGTTGAGCCAGGGGTCAATGAGGGTGGAGTACAACACGCCCAGGTCATCATCGGCATAGCTCCAGGTCATGGGCGGTTCGTTGCCGATGCCTTTGAAGGGGGCCAGGCCGTAAACCATGACGGTGGTGTCCATGGTCATGCCCCGCCCGGCGGCGTCCAGCCCACTGTGCTGCAAAATGAGTGGCGTGCCAATGCCCCCGGCCGCCAGGATGACGGTTTTGGCGAAAATGGCAAACGCTTTGCCGCGCCATTTGCCCCACACGCCAGCTACACGGCCGTGACTGACCAACACGCGCTCCACCTTCGCCCCCGTCCACAAATCAATGCCATTTGCCACCGCCTCGTCCACATATTCGGCGGCGTTCCATTTGGCCCCACAGCGGCAGCCGAGCATACAGGTCGCGCCGCAATGGAACTCACCCGCCCGCTCCGGCTGCATGAACTTCTCTTGGGGCTGCCAATCCAGGCCCAGGTCGGCGGCGGCGGCGGCCAGGCGGGTGGAGGCTTCGCCGCGCAAATGGGGCGGCAGGGGGGCAATGTGCAGTTCGGCGATGGTCTGGTCGGCGTAGGCGTCCAGGTCAATACCGTAGCGGTCCTTCCACCAGGGCAACGGCCGTGCCGCACACCCACAATACATACTTGTGGCTCCGCCTACCAACAGGGGGCGCACAATGCTTAACCCTTCCTGTGTGGTCAGGAAGGAGGCTTTGTCGGTGTACATCATGCCGCCGGGGTAGGTGCCATAGAGGGGGGAAGTGCGCCAATCACGGCCGTGTTCCAGCAGTGTGATCCCCCACCCAGCGTTTGACCGGGCCAGTTCCCGCGCTACCGTCGCCCCACCCGGCCCCGATCCTACAACAATGACATCTGTCTCTTTTTGCAGCATAATTCACCTTCCGAAGTGGCAAGTTGCAGGTTGCAAGTGGCAAGTTGCAAGTGGCAAGTGGCAAGTGGCAAGTTGCAAGTGGCAAGTGGCAAGTTGCAAGTTGCAAGTGGCAAGTGGCAAGTTGCAAGTTGCAAGTTGCAAGTTGCAAGTTGCAAGTGGCAAGTTGCAAGTTGCAAGTGGAATGATAGATGATGTATTGCATAGTGGGCAAACGAATGGTGGTGATTGTGTTGGGGCTATTATTGCTTGTAGGCTGCCAGCAAACAACCCTGGCAACGGCCGTGCCACCCACCCCCACCTCGCTGCCTACGCGAATTGCCACTGTCACCGAACCGCCCGCCCCCTCTATCACTCCCACCCTCACCCCCTCACCCACTCACCTCCTCCCCTCCCCCCCCACCCCCCGCCCCTACGCCACCATTGCCGCCACCGCCCATCCGCCGGGTACGGCCGTGCCCCCACCCGCGCCCCTCTTTGCCAAACCCGACCATATCACCAACATCATCCTGCTCGGCAACGATGTAGACACGCCGCAGGGCGGCCGTACCGACAGCCTCATCCTGGTCTCCATTGACCGGGAAAACAAAACGGCGACGATGCTCAGTCTGCCGCGTGACCTGTACGTGGTCATTCCCGGCTGGCGCATGACGCGCATCAACCTGGCGCTACCGCATGGTCATGGCACGGACTATCCCGGCGCAGGCGGCGGGTTGATCAAGGATACGATTGAGTACAATCTGGGCATCCCGGTGGATTATTATGCGCGAATTGGGTTCAATGGCTTCAAGGAAGCGGTTAACGCCGTAGGCGGTATCGAAATGGTCGTCAACTGCCCGCTGACCGATTGGCGGCTGATCTCGCCGGAACTTGACCCGGAGCTAGAAGAAAGTTGGGAACTGTTTACGCTGGAGGTGGGTGTGCAGCCGATGGATGGCGACCTGGCGCTCTGGTATGCCCGCTCGCGGCGCACGACCAATGATTTTGAGCGCGGTTTGCGCCAGCAGCGCGTTTTGCAGGCCATTTTTAACAAAGGGCTGGCGCTGGAGATGCTGCCGCAACTGCCTGACCTCTGGAATGCTTACCAGCACAATGTGGAGACGGACATCCCCCTACCGGTGATGGTGGAGTTAGCCGCCCTGGCCCCGGCGGTGCAGGCCAATGGCATCCACCACCTGACGCTGCCTTATGCGGCTTTGAAGTCCTGGCAGTCGCCGGAGGGGGGGGCGGTGCAGTTGTTACAATGGGTGGAAGCGGAGCCAACCCTGCGACGGGTGATGGAACCCCCGGCACTCAATCGGGCGACACGGCCGTCGCTCGCCGTGGAGGTCGTGACGGCCGATTACATCATGTACAGACAAATGGCTGATAATCTGGCCTGGTATGGGTTTAGGCCGCACTATACGGCCGTTACCGAAACCCCCGCCCGCACCACCATCGAATACTTTGGCCCTAATCTGAAAGGGGCAGACGCTGAACTATTGAGCTGGCTCTTTCATCGTGAACCTGATGACATCACGCTCTCGTCCACCACTGGCGAGACCAACTACCGCGTCACCCTCGGCTACGACGCCAACCCCTGCCTGCCCTTTTTGCAGCCACCAAGAAGCGAATGAGTACCAATTTCCTTCTTTTCTCAATTGCCGCATTCAGGTTTTTTTATCTTCCAGCAATTGAATTGTATTTTTCATGGCTTCATTGATAAGTCCGCTGGATTCTTGCATGATATCGAAAGTGATCTGTTGATTGAGATAGTAGAAAGAGAAGGTATGGCTTATTTCGAGCACTTGATGAATGAAGGCAATAAAAGCGGCACTGGCAATACCAAGATCGCTAACGGAACGGCGGATTTCTTTTAATGGGCCGCTGTAAACCGTAAGCAACATGGTGATTATGCCTGTACCAAAAGAGACGGCCGTGCCCACTAAAGCTTCTGCCTCTAAATTGCCAAAAACAACCATCAAGAAAGAAGCCACAACCAAGGCAACACCAATACCAAAAGTAACCACACTCATTATAATGCGCACCCGAAAACCTTGTTGAGCATGGCGGATGGTTTCTGTCCACATTCGTTGTGTATCGTCATTCAGTTTTTTAATTGGCTCCTGGAAGTTCTCCTTTAGATTCTCTTTTAGCACGTTAAGTAATGGGTCAAGCGCCACATGTCCACCCACTTCAATTCGCAGTAAACGGAGCTTTTCAGTCGGGATTTTTGCCGATTCTTGATAACGGTTAATTCTTTCACCAGCTACGCTCAGACTACCGTCAGCACTTGCAATAAGTAAGGCAGCTATGACAGATGTCATCCGCGTATCACGATCTAGTGCATTTGAAATCAGAAAGTCCATCAACAAGAGTTTATCTTGTGCCGCTGCTGGCCTTACTGCCCGAATAATAGACACCGCGTCAATCGTCGTGCGCTCCAGATGATTTTCAGCCAGTGACTCGAGAATCTGTTCTGTTTTCAGTTGCCAATGCGGAAATTTTTCTAAAGCAGCCTCTGCTGCCTGGCGAATACCAAGATTCAAAGCCCCCACCAAAGAGGCAGCCAGGTAAGGAATACCATCCGGGTGAGCCAGCTTTGCCAACGCTCCTGCGGCTGCCTTTTGTATGGTCTCATTGGCATCATTACGTAAAGTTTCCCCAAGAATAGGCACAACGGCTGCTGTGCCTATCAATCCCAAAGCAGAAATGGCATTGAATAACACACCGACATCGGTATCTTTTTGCAATGATTGTCTCAGATAAGGAATAGCGGCCAGATCGCGGGTCTGTCCCAGCAGTGTAGCCGCGCTTTGGCGCACGCCTTGACGTTCATCGCTTGTAAGCACCTTGCCAATGATAGGTGTGCCTAATGAATCGGTTGCAGCTTTCCCCTGTTCTTGTTGACCATCAACTTCGCTTTGGAAAAGGAGGTTAGTTTGCTCAACGGCCGTACCCAGTGCATACGACGCCGAATTTTTAACGATCTGGTCAGCATCATTCAGTGCCTTTATGAGATAGGGTATTGCCACAATGATAAGCGATGGTTTTTCCAGGAAGGAAACACATTGACGGCGAACAATAACTTCTTCCGCCTCTAACAAAGCTTTCCCCAAAACTGGCACAACTTCTAGCTGTTGTTTTTCCCCCAAATCTTTAGCAGCTTGTAAACGAACTTCTATTGAATTTCCTTCATCAAGAAGCAAAGCACCTAGATTTTCAACAGGCACAGTAGAATTGGCTAACTCAGCCATAGAAAATGCTCCGAACTAAAAACGGGTATCAGGCCTAACCTGGCGAATCGTGCGTGCCAGTTCAGGTAACCGGCCTCGCCGGTCCATCCATTGCACCAGTTCCAACGCCTTTTCATTTTTGCTGCTCCCCCCTAAATCATCAACATCCACATCCAAGTCAAAAGCAAGCGACCTCAACTCTGACAGATTGAAACGCTCTGCCAAAATGCGTACTAATGCCCGCTTATCAGCAACTGCTGAAGATTCTGGAACGTATGTCGAAGACGCTGAACTACCGTAAGAAACGTCAGGGCGTACTACATCCATAATTTGCCTTACAACATGGTCAAGTCCCTGGTCGGTAGAAACAGCCAGTTTATTAGCCAGTGACGGAGAAAAACGCATGACATCTTGCTGAGTAACACGGTGCCAAACAGGTAGAATTGTTTTGCCAGATGCCAATTCGCGGGTTACTAGACCATCTAGTTCATATTGTGTCCAAGATTTTGCGAAAAAACCGGGACTTAAAATGACAACTCCAAAGCGAGACTCTGCCAATCCTTTATCAATAGATTGGCGCAAACTATCCCCCAATTTCAAAGTCATTTCATCGAACCAGACCTTTATGCCCTGCTCTCCTAATTTCTGAGCTAACGGACGAGCAACATCATTTTTGTCTTCTGAAGCATGGCTGATAAAAACGTCCCACATAATTACCCTCAATTCGAAACAATAAAAAAGTCAAACCAGTCAGCTATTTAGGCTATTAAGATTATAGGCGCAAACACAAAATCACAAAACCCTTTATGTCCCAAGGATTTCAACTTTTATTTGTGGCGCGTTACGGCCGTGTGCGGTATGCTAGAGGTATCATGTTATTCTTATCCGGCTTCACGGGACAGATTGTCCGCACATCATCGTTAGGTTGCTTCACGCTGAGGTCAGTTCCATGCGCCTCGGATTTGAATTTTATGTAAACTTTTTATCTTTTTCAGGAATTTTTGCAGAGAAAGCCGAGGCCAGCCCTCGGCTTTTTTGATCCGCGAAGGACGCGAAGTAGGGGCGAGGCAGTCGGGAAACGACTCCATCGGTCGCGGACAACTCCATTCCCGACTGCCTCGCCCCTCCGCAAACCAAATTTTTGGAGAATCAAATATGGCCGAAATAATCTTGAACGTAGACAATGTAGCTGTCAATCTGGCGGGGCGGGTCATTTTTCAGGGCATTAGCTGGGAAGTGCAGGCCGGGCAGCGGGTGGGGCTGGTTGGCCCCAACGGTGTGGGCAAATCTACGCTGATGAAGCTGATTGCCGGGGAATTGCCGTTGGCGGACGGTTCCATTTTTCGCGCACCGGGGTTGACCTGGGGGCGGCTGGAACAGGAGCCGACATTGACGAATGATCGTACCACTCTACAAGAGGCGATGACGGCCGTACCCACGCTGACGGCCGTCGAAAAAAAGTTAGCCCACCTGGAAGCGCAAATGGCCGACCCGGCCGTTTACAACGATCCGGACGCACTGGAAAAGGTGATGGCGCAGCACGGCCGTGTCCTGGATGAATATGACCGGCTGGATGGGCCACGCTACGAAAGCCGCGTTAAAGAAGCATTGCAGCGCATGGGGCTGGATCAGGCGCACTGGCACACCCCCACCCACCGGCTCAGTGGCGGGCAGAAAAAGCTGGTGCAGTTAGCCAAACTGATGGTGCAACAGCCGACCCTGCTATTGCTGGACGAACCGGACAACCATCTGGATGTGCCCGCCAAAGAGCATCTGGAAAAGGTACTGAACCAGTACCCCGGCTGCGTGATCATCATTTCCCATGACCGCTACTTGCTGGATGGGGTGGCGACGCATATTGCGGAATTGGAAAACGGCCGTCTCACCCTCTATCCCGGCAACTACACCGCCTACAGCACCGAGCGTGAACTGCGCCGCCTGCGCCAACAGCAGCTGTACCAGGCACAACAAAAAGAGATCGCCCGTATTGAAGCGGCCATTGCCCGCTTTGAATTGTGGGCGTCCATTGTGATCAATGAGCGGCACATCCGCCAGGCGCGCAGCCGCCAGAAGATGCTGGATCGCATGGACAAGGTGGAAAAAGTGACCGATGCGCGACGTATGACCTTGAATCTGACTGGCTGGCGCGGCAGCAACAAGGTGCTGGAACTGGAAAATGTGGGGATGACGCTGCCGGACGGCCGTACTCTCTGGCATACGCTCAATCTCACCCTCTGGCACGGCGAACGGGTGGGGCTGGTTGGCCCCAACGGCGCGGGCAAATCCATGCTGCTGCGGCAGATTTTAGACCCGGAAAGTGTGCCCCAGGGCGTGATCAAAATTGGCCCCAGTAACAAAATTGGCTACTACGCCCAGGAGCAGGAAACGCTCAATTACGACAACACCCTGCTGACGGAAATTCGCCACACCGCCCCGCTGAGTGAAGGGGATGCAGTCGCCTTTTTGCACAAATTCCTGTTCACCTATAACCAGATTCGCGGCCCCATTCGTGATCTGAGCGGCGGTGAACGCAGCCGTTTGCAGTTGGCGAAACTGGTGCTGACCCGGCCCAATTTACTGCTGCTAGACGAGCCGACCAATAATCTGGACATCGCCTCGATTGAGGTGTTGGAACAAACGTTGGATGAGTTTGTGGGCGCGGTGTTAGTCATCTCCCATGACCGTTACTTTTTAGACAAGGTGGTGGATCGGGTGGTGGAATTGCGGGACGGCCGTCTGACGGAATATGCCGGTGGCTACACGGATTATGCAGAGGTCATCGGTAAACGGTAATCGGTTCACTGATAGCCGCTTACCGATCACCGATTACCGGATAGGACGGCCGTACTGACCAGCAGTTCCCATTTATTTTGCCGCCCAATTTCGGCACAATGATACCGGACACAAGAGGCGATCAATCGCCAACTACAAACATGGATTGATGGGAGTTTTGGCATCATGGACAACAGATTGGCAATCAGCCAGGCAAGAATGGGAAGTGTGATCGGGGCGATAATGGGCAGCCTGATAGGTGGCCTTTTTGGTGGTTTGACTTTGGCCTATGTTGGCTTTATCGCCGGGTGTGTGTTGGGCTGCGTGGGTGGCACACTGCACTGTCTGGAAAGTGGCTGGCAACTGCGCTCCATTTTGTTGGTGTTTGGCGGAGCATTGTTTGGTTTGCTCATTGGCCCGTTGTTGGCGCTGCCGGTAGGCCAACTGTTTGGCACAGGCAATTTGCTGGTTTTGGTCGTTACGGCCGCTATTGGTATGGCCGCTGGGGCGATGATCGGGGTGGCGCTGAGTATGCGCCTGATACGAACACCGGCGGCGATTTAGTTCACCCCCTTATAAAAAACAGATACGGCCGTGCCCTGGCAAATCGTAGACCAGGGTACGGCTTTTTTGTTTATGGCGGTACGGCCGTCAAGTAACCATACCCCTTTCCGTATACAATAAGGGGCATGAGCCAAAAACGGATAGCTCTATGGCGGTTGGGGAAATTCCTGTTAGCAGCAAGTGTCACAATTAGCTTACTGGTCAATTTGTTGCTTGTTACCCGGCAACTGAGCGCCCGCGACGCTCATCGAACGCCGGCGGCCGGTAGCCGGGACGCACGCTCCCGCACCTATTTCATTGACTGCCCTGAAGACAGCAGCCAGGAGCTACGCCTGGTAACACCACTACCAGATTCCCGTTATCTCTACAGCGAAATGTATGGCTGGTTTGACACCTCACACTTTGCGGCAGGCCATCCGGCGGAGTTAATAGCCGAGATTGAAACGGCCGCCCGGAATGGTGGGGGCATTGTCTCCCTCTCACAACAGGTGCGCGAGGGTCTGACGGGTTACACAGCACACTATCTGGTATCCGGTGATGTCAGGTCAGCAGACCAGGTGGGCGTCGCTCTGGGCATTTATATGGATTGGAGCCTGCGCTTTGAAGCCTGGCAAGGACAAATGCCGCGCAATCTGGTTGGCCCTTTCACCCCCTTCTCCATTGAAGATTTGCCCACACAGTACCTGGGCTTCGTAAATGCCACCAATGAACTGGAAATAGAAGCCCTTTTTGCCTGTTACCTTGGCGGGGTAACAGAGGCCGAGGGGCCACCCCACTTACAGCAGGCTGACGCCGCCCCAGATGAGATGATCACCCTGCCACGAGTAGTACGACTGATGAATAGGGGGTTTCAACCATTAGTCTTGACGGAAAAGGGCTGGCAGTCGGTACAATGGCCGGAACCACTGCGGCTGGCTCCGGTCGCCAGTTCCAGCCACCTCTGGGTGTTTGAGAGTGAGGAAACATGGTATTTGGGAGAAGGGGATTAGAGAGTGGGAGATGAGAGAGTGGGTAATCTCGCCATCTCAAATCTCCATCTCTTCTAACAACCGCACGGCCGTATGCCGGGCTGATACCAGGGCCGTGGGCACACCTGTGCCGGGGTGGGTGCTGGCCCCCACAAAGTAGAGATTGTGAAAATGCGCATCCCGGTTATGCGGCCGCAGATAGCCCAGTTGCGTCAGGTTGTGGCCCAATCCGTGCGTGGCCCCTTTGGTCAGGTTATACCGTTTACGCCAAGAGAGCGGCGTGTAGTTTGTCTCAAACTTGATATGCGCGGGCAAATCGGCTATGCCCAAACGAGAAAGGCGTTCAAACACCACCTGCCGCGCCTGGGCACGAATAGCAGGCCAATCTTGCTCACCTGTCTCATCCAGATGGCCGACAGGCACAATGGCGATGATGGTGTCCTGGCCGGGCGGGGCCATGGCCGCGTCCAGCCTGGCCGGGGCATGGATATAGAGGCTGGGGTTTCGGGGTAGCGTCAGGTCGTCAATGATGCTATCGAAGTTGTCCCGGTAATCATCAGCCAGAAAAAGGGTATGGGGCGGCAGTTCTGGGTAACTTTTGTCTACCCCCCAAAAGAAGCTGATGACGGAGCAGGAGTACCGCTTCTGTTTCATTTTGTCCACCATGCCGTCAGGCGGCAGCAGATGTTGGTAGACATAGGGCAGGTCGGCATTGGCGACCACTGCATCAGCCTTCAGAGTACGGCCGTCGTCCAACACCACCCCTTTCACCCTGCTACCCTGCGTAGTAATCTGGCTTACGGCCGTGCCATACACAAATTCCACCCCCGCCGCCTGCGCCAACTCCACCAGTGACTCCACAATGCAATACATGCCCCCTTTGGGATACCAGACCCCATGCGCCAGTTCCGTGTAGGGCATCATGGAAAACGTAGCCGGCGCTTCAAAGGGACTCAACCCCATGTACACATCCTGAAAGGTAAAGGCTGCTTTCAGGCGGGGCTGCTCAAAGTAGCGGGACATATGATCGTAATGTTTTGCCAGGGGCTTGATCTGGTATAGCAGCGGCAGGTTAACCAGCGAAAAGAACTCAGTCGCCCGGCGAAAGTCCCGGTTTACCAACTTCTCCATCGCCAGGTGATAATGGCGATGCCCCTCATCCAGATAGCGCAGGAAGCCGCCAAAACTACCCGGTTCTATTTGTTCCAACTGTTCTTGCATCCGCTTCATGTCTGAAGTGAGCGTCAGGCGGCTGTTGTCATCAAAGACCAGATGATAGGTGGGGTCTACCCGCTGCCAGGCCAACATCTCAGCGGCCGATGCGCCCAGGGTGGCAAACTCCGCCTCATACACCAATGGCATGACCAGCAGGGTTGGCCCGGCATCAAAATGGTGGCCCTCCCGCGTAAACCTGTCACAACGGCCGCCGGGACGGGCATTCTTTTCCACAATGGTCACATGCAGCCCTTTTTGGGCCAGGTGGGTGGCGGTGGCAATGCCGCCAATGCCCGCACCAATGACAAGAACAGTGGGCGTACTTTGAACATTCATCGTGTGGCCTCCGCCGCAGAGCGATTTTCTAAATCGCGGCCCGATTTGGAAAATCGAGCCACACTGTCGAGTGATTGGCTCACGGCCGTCCATCCCATTTTTAGCGCCGCCTTTTTGCTCTTGCGTTCGGGGTAATCGGGTCGGAGGACGTAGTTATCTTTTTCAATAGCGTCCAGCACCAGTTCAAAGCGGCTGATGTAGGCAAAACCGGCCAGACGGCGGCGGCGATTGTGCATCTGCGCCAGATGTTTCCGCCCGGCGGCAAAATGGCGTCGGGCTAACTGTGCCCGGCTTTGCACCCAGTCGCGGCAGGCGGGATGATGAATGTCGGTGGGAGCCAGGCCGTGTGCTTCCAGAAACTCACGGGGAATGTTGAAAAAACCAACGGCCGTATCCTCCACCATATCTCGTAGCATATGAGTAATATGCGCCCCCGTCACCGCCAAATAGCGGGCCTCGTCCGGCGGGCATACGTCATCATGGCCGATAAAGTGGTGCAGGGCTTCGGTCACGGCCGTTGCCAGCACCCGTGTGTAACCGTCCAATTCGGATTCCGCCATCAGCCGCCCTTTACGACTGGCGTCAAAAGCCATCACGGCCATCATTTGCTCGATATAGGTGCGCAAACCACTGGCTGGCTCCTGATCCCCATGAATGAGGTCGGCCACCATTTGCTCCTGGGGGCACAAACCGCTTAACCCATGGCCCTGGTAGCAGCCAGATATAATTGCCTGCTGCCGCTCCAAGAAAGCCATCTGATCAAGGGGAGAGGTACAGCCTTCATCCACCCTATCATCTACCCAACGGAAATAAGCGTAAGCGCGATACGCATCAGCCACCAACGGCCGATCCACCAGGTAACGAATGGTGTAATAGGTCTGGCTGCTGGCCGCTTTGGTGATGGCTGCGGCCTGAACTGCACTAGAAGCGGTGGTGACTAACTGTTGCTCTGAAGGAATTGTTAGCGCTGGCCTGGTTTGGGCCAGCATGAACTGATAAGAAGCTACTGTTGGGGACATTTATTTCGCCTCATGTCTGATGAACTTATTTCGAGAGTGGAAACATGATGATTGTGAAATCTATCACATTATTTTACGTTCACTACCGCATCGTGTTGCAGAATTGGGCAATTCTCCTGGCAAAGTCGGGACGGCCGTCCCATGACAGCGGGACGCGCTTCCTGCTATGGTGCCCCCAGAATTGTATTGTTTGCGGTTTGTCGTAACGGCCAGCCGGAGAACCGGCTAAAGCCGTTACGACGGGCCAGACAGTGGAGGAATAGCAGATGAACACTTTTTCTATGGTTAACGGCCGTCGCCTCTGGATCATCCTGGGTGCGGCCCTTTTATTGGCCCTGTTGGGGGTGGGGGTGATGCAAGTCTCGGCGCAGGCCAACGTGGTGGCGGTGGCCCGGCTGCATGACAGCGGTGGCAATCAGATCGGCCAGGTGCGGTTGATTCTCAAGCGAACGATGACCGAGGTGCGCGTGGATGTGAGCAATTTGCCGCCGGGTTTTCATGGCTTCCATGTCCATGCCGTGGGCAACTGCGTCGCGCCCGATTTCACGTCGGCGGGCGGCCATTACAATGTGGACGGCCACAACCATCCGCACCATGCCGCCGATATGCCGGTGTTGTTGGTGAATGGGGATGGCACGGCCGTCGCCCAATTCAAGACAGACCGCTTCACTGTGGCCGAACTGTTCGACGCTGACGGCAGCGCCATCATCGTCCACGCCAGCCCGGACAATTACGCCAACATTCCCACCCGTTACGCGCCTGCGCCAGACCAGACCACGTTAAACACCGGCGACGCTGGCGGGCGGCTGGCCTGCGGTGTAATTGAGACAAATTAAACGTCAGAAACCCGGTTTCACAGGGAAACCGGGTTTCTATCTTAAGGAGATAACCGTGAACGAAAGACAAACGCAGTTGGATTGGAGGTTTGGTTGGCAGTGGGTGGTGAGTTGTGCCATTGGCACGGCCGTTTTCGGCATGATGGCTTATGGATCTATGTGGTGGGCAGGGGAAGCAGTGGCCGAAACAAGCAATGAACTGTTGGGCGTGATGGTGGCGGGCATCTTGTTTGGTGCGTTTTTCGCTTTAGGTGGCACGTTGGGGCCAGGTCTATTACTGCGCAGCAAAGGCATTTCGGCCTGGCGCTGGATTGGATACAGTGTGCTGGTGACGGCCGTTGTGATGAGCGGTGGCGTCGCCCTGATGTCTAACGTGTTTGAGCAGGTTCCTGCGATTGTATCGGCCCTGTTTTTGGGGCTGACTTTAGGGCTGCCGATGGGTTTGGTGCAGTGGCATTTGCTCAAGCAGCAGGGCCTATCGGCCACACTCTGGCCGTTGATTAATGTGACAGGCTATCTGCTTGCCGCTGCCATCATTGTTTACTTGAGCGGTGAAGGACGGGAATGGATGATTGGGGTGATGGGTTTGTTTGTGGGTAGTGTCACGGGGCTGGGGATGATGTGGCTACTGCGGCAGGAAACGGCCGTTGCTATCTAACCTGATTGCATGGAGGGCATCATGAGCATCCTATCCTGGAAGGGGCATGAAGCAGTCAATCTGAACAATATCACCGTAGGCGTTAGCGCCGGTCTGGTGGCGGGTTTGGTGGCCGGGATAATGGCCCGGTTTTCCATGCGGGCCATTGCCCTGGCTGCTGGATTGTCACCCAGTTTTACCGTCAGCGGCACGATGGCTATTTTGCTCATCGGGGTGGTGATGGGGATTCCATTTGGGTTGCTCTTTTTAGCTTTGTCACGATGGGCGCCCTTGTCCCGGCGTTGGTTGGGCGCTCTTTATGGCCTTGTTTTGCTGTTGGTGTTTCTGGTACCCCCATTTTTCCTGGCTGAACCTGGGGGAGAGCTGGCATTGGTTTCACCCCTTACCGGTTTTCTCTTGTTTGCGCCTGTGCCTTTGGTGTATGGGGTGACGTTGGGGGTTATGACGGAATGGCTGCACGGCCGTACCCATACCAGCGCCCCCCATGCCGTTCACATTGGCTGGCTGCTGTTGTTTGGCGGCACGGCCGTCCTGCTTTTTCTCAACGCCACCACCCTGATGAGTGGTTCACTGCCCCTGCCCACAGCAGTAAATGATCTGATCCGCTACCGGCAATGGAACATTACCGATGCCCATAGCGCACACACCGGCCTGACGGCCGTCATTCTGTTGACCTATATCTTGCTGCTCTGGCTGGTCTTCTGGCAGGCTGAACAGTGGATGGCCCGGTTTACGGCCGTGTGCTTGCTGCTTTTTGCGGCTGCCTTTTTTAACAACGGGGCGTTGTTCACCGGGCTGGTAAGAATGGTTGTTGGTCTGGTGGCGTTTGCCTGGCTGTGGTGCTGGTTCCCGGATGGCAAATTCGTGCCGGGTTGGGCACGGCCGTTCCTCATCGTAACCACTCTCTGGGCCAGCCTGTGGTTCCTGGCCCCGGTTTGGTGGCCGCCATGGGTGCAGGTGGGGTTGGGCACGGCCGTTATCCTCACCCTGTTGATCACCCAGTTCAAGCGTTATCAGTCAGCGACCAACGCCCAACAAGAGGCCACACGCCTCGTCGTTTGGACACTGGCCGGGCTGCTGATTGGGTTTTGCCTGCTCTGGCTGTTCGTGCTGCTCTTTCCAGAATGGCAGGCGCGGGTGAGTCCGCGGCTGGTTATGCAGACCGCCTTTGCCTTTGGTCCCTACCTGCTGCTCTGGCTCTTGCTGCCGGGTGCATTGGCCTGGGCGGTCTGGCGCAAAGATTTATGGCGAGTATAACAGGCCACAAATGCCTGTTTCCGACCTTGACCGCAAACGATTTGGCTTCTTAAGATTTATTCAACCATATCAGGAGGTAATGCCATGACATCCACAGTGGATGAAAAAGAAAATCCGGCAGCAGAGATGACCTTTCTGGAAGAGCTGCAAGATTTGTTCGATTTTCTGCACAGTTTATGGGGGATATTGGCCGGTGTTACGCTGTTTTTCCCCTTATCGGCTGCCTTCCTCAGCCTCATTCCCGTGGAATATCGTTGGCACACGGATGACTACATGCGTGGGTTTGGCTATTTCAAGCCCGTAATGGTGATCACGATCACCACGCTACTGATCATCTTTGTCATGTTCTGGTTAGTGAGCCACCGGGAACGGTTTCGGCCTCGCCAACGAAAAATGATGCAGCGGCGTGCTTTACGTTGTTTTGCCGTAGGGATTTTCTCTCTGATCCTTTACCTGATTGCTTATGAAACGGTAGCCGATATAACCACCGCCCAAGAAATCTTCCGGGGAAATCCGGCGCTTATTCCGTATGATTTACCATTGCTGATTTCTTATGCGGGCTTTTTTGTCTCCTTAACGGCCGCGTTCATGATTCTGGGCATGATTGAGTATTATGGCGAAAAGGTCAGGCGAACGGCCGTTTAGCGTTATAATGCAGTATGGTTAGTGAACCCCCTGCCCCTTCCGACTCTCACCGCCAAATACGACACATTGATCTGATCCTCAACCGCACGGCCGTATATGGCACACTCACGGCCGTCATCATCCTGCTCTACATCCTGGTGGTGGGCGCGTTGGGCGTTTTGTTTCGCAGCAGCGGCAACTGGCTGCTGGGCATCGTGGCCACCGGGCTGATCGCTATCCTGTTTGACCCGTTACGCCGCTGGCTGCAACGCCATGTCAATCACCTGATGTACGGTCAGCGGGATGAGCCGTTGGCCTTGCTCATCCGCTTTGGCGGACGGCTGGAGCAGGCCGCTGACCCGGACACAATTCTGCTCACGGCCGTACAAACCATCGCCCAATCGCTCAAACTCCCCTACACCGCCATCTCCTTGAACCAGGACGGTCAACCGCAAATCGCCGCTTCCTTCCCGCCCCACGCCTTATCACCTCAACACCTTATCACCCCATCACCTGCTCACCTGCTCACCCTGCCACTGGTCTACCAATCGCAACCCATCGGCCACCTGTTGGTAGGCTACCGGGACGGTGAAGCGGCATTGAGCCAGCGCGAGATGACTTTATTGGCTGAAATAGCCCGGCAAACGGCCGTCGCTGCCCACACCGTTCGTCTGCATCGGGAACTGCGCCAGACGCGGCAGCAATTGGTGACGGCCCAGGCCGAAGAGCGCCGCCGCGTCAGCCGCGCCCTGGGTGATGGCCTGGGGGCGCAGTTAGCCGCCCTGCTCATCCAGGTAGATTCCACTCGCCAGGCGTTACAAACAGATGCAGACACGGCCGTTGCCGAAATCCAATCGCTCAAGACCGGCACCCAAACGGCCGTGCGAACGGTGCGGACGCTGGTAAAAAGCCTCGGTAATCGGTGAACGATAATTGGTAATCGGTGGGGAGACCGATTATCAGAAAAGTTTTCTATGAAAAAAAAGGCGCTCGGTTGTCTGGTTATCCTCATCGGCCTGCCGCTGTTGTGCGGGGTGCTGACGTTTGTCTTTTCGGAATACCAGATTCGGCGCGTTTACCACATTCCGGCGGCCAACCTGACCATTCCCACCGACGCGGCTTCGCTGGCGCGGGGCAAACATCTAGTGGAAGTCATCGGCGGCTGCCCGGAGTGCCATGGGTACAGCCTACAAGGCAGACCCGATTTTTTGAATGAGCCGCTCATCGGCCACATTCCGGCAGCCAACCTGACGCCGCACCAGACCGGCGTGGGCAGCGTGTACACGGTCGCCGACTGGGAACGGGCCATCCGGCATGGCGTGGGGCGCGACGGCCGTGCCCTCTTTGGTGTCTCCTCCGGCGCCTTGCAGCATCTCAGCGACGCTGATGTAGCCGCCATCATCGCCCATTTGCAGTCCATACCGCCGGGCAAACGAGAAATTCCGCCGCGCCAATTGGGGCCGCTGGCCCGGCCCTTTGTCTTAATTTCTCTGCTGCTGCCAGAAACGGAAAATGACATCATGCCCGCGCTGGTCATTGACCATGATGCCGCCCGCCCGCCCGCGCCGGAGCCAGGGATTACGGTGGAATACGGCCGTTACCTGGTTCTGCTTACCTGCGTCGAATGTCACAAGGCCGACCTGGGCGGCGGCAGCGAACCGGGCGAAGGCATGAACATTACCACCGGCGGCAACCTGGGCAACTGGACAGAAGCCGAATTCATTTGGGCCATCAAAACTGGGGTCACGCCGGAAGCGAATTTGCTGAACGTGACCTACATGCCCCAAAACCGGCTGCGGCATCTGACAGAAGAAGAACTCAAAGCAATCTGGCTCTACATTCAATCCATCCCACCGGTCACACGGCAACAGCAGAAGTAAGCGCATCCTTTTCATAATTCATAATTCATAATTCATACTTCATAATTTTTAGAGAAGATGGAACAGACACAACCATACCAGGCATACGCCCCATTACCGTCGCCACGCTGGTTACGGCCGTTTCGCTTTGGCTGGCTGTTGTTGGCGCTGCTGGTCACGGCCGTCGTCCTTCCCGGTCTGGCGGCCTATCACACCTACCTGGTAGCCTTTTATGCCGACAGTTTTGGTGACATTGGCCTGGAGCCGGGACGATATGCCGCCTATGTGGTCATTCTGGACACGGCCGTACTGTTTACCCACTTACTGCTGGCAGCGCTCATTGTGCGGCGGCGGCCTGATGATGGCATGGCCTTGCTCACGGCCGTGACCCTCACCGCCAACAGCGCCGTCATCCCCATTGCCAGCTTTGCCCGCGTTTTAAGCCATGAACCACTCTTTCAAGCTGCCAGCTATCTGGTGCTGTACCTGGGGCTGGTGACCAGTGTGTGGATGTTGTATCTGTTCCCGAACGGCCGTTTTGTGCCGCGTTGGACGAAGGTGACGGCCGTGCTCTGGGCACTGCTCATCCTGCCGCCGCTGGCCCTGCCTGGCTCCATCCTGGATATGAGCCGGTGGCCCTGGCCGCTGCAAGCCGGGCTGCTGCTCTTTTGGTGCGGTGTGGGGGTGTGGGCGCAACTTGACCGGTATGAGCATACCGCCGATCCGGTGCAAAAACAGCAGGTGAAGTGGGCGGCGTTGGGGCTGCTGGTCGCCGCCGCCGCCCCGTTCACATACTACTTTTTGCTCTTCATTTCCCCGGCGGTGGCTGTGCCCCAAGTACCTAACCTGTTCCGACAACGGTTGGGAACTGAACTGTTTACGGCGTTGGTGACGGTGCGTTTTATTGGGGTGACGGCCGTGCGCCTGCTCTCCCTGCTTTTTCCCCTCTCCTTTGCCATTGCCATTTTGCGCTACCGGCTGTGGGATATTGACCGGCTCATCAACCGGACACTGGTATATGGCCTGCTCAGCGCATTTATCGTCGGTGGCTATGGGCTGCTGGTCGGTCTGGCTGGCATGTTACTCCCGGTGCAAAACAACTTTCTGTTGTCCATCGCTGCCACCGGTTTGATTGCCGCGCTCTTCCAGCCGGTGCGGGCACACTTGCAGGCACGGGTGAACGTCTGGATGTATGGCAAGCCGGAAGACCCGGTAACGGCTTTGGCAACAGTGGGCGCACGGCTGGAAGCAACGGCCGTGCCCACCGAAACCCTGCCCGCCCTGTTACAAAGCATCGCCCACACATTACCCTCCCCTTTTACGGCTATTGCCACCCCCGTGCCTGACCGCATTATAGCCAGTGTGGGCAGCCCCACGGCCGTACCCCCACGCCAATTTTCGCTGCACCACCAGGGCCGTGTGATTGGCTGGCTGCTGGTAACACCCCCCACGCCAGAGGGCAGGTTTGCGCCAGACCAGGAGCGGCTGCTGCAACAGGTAGCGCAGCAGGCAGGCACGGCCGTACACATCCTCAACCTCACTACTGATTTGCAGCAGGCTAATGAGCAACTGCGACAGACTGAGCAGGCCGAGCGGCAGCGCCTGCGCCGTGACTTGCACGACGGCCTCGGCCCCTCGCTGGCTGGCCTGACGCTGAAACTGGACACCGCCCGGAACTACGCTGTTGCCAACCCCGCCGCCGCCGACCAGCTTTTGCAGGAGTACAAGACCCAAACCGGGCAGATCATCCGGGACATCCGCCGCATTGTGCATGATTTACGGCCGTCGGCCCTGGATCAGCTTGGTTTATTGTCTGCTTTGGAGGAGTTTGTGGCCCAGAACGGCAATGGCCTACCCGAAGCCGCTTCAGGCCGTACCCACCTCTCCCTGATTGCCCCCGATTTGTTGCCAACTTTGTCTGCCGCCACCGAAGTCGCTGCTTATCGCATCGCCACCGAAGCCATTACCAACAGTTTGCGCCATGCTCAGGCCAAACATTGCACGGTACAATTGGCAGTGGACGGTAATTCGCCAGACGGCCGTCTCACTTTACAAATCTGCGATGACGGCGTGGGGCTGCCCGCCACGCAGCAGCCCGGCGTTGGCCTCACCTCGATGCGCGAGCGAGCGGAAGAGTTGGGCGGCTCGTTTACGGTTGTGTCTGATAAAGGTGAGACGGTGGTAACGGCCGTGCTGCCGCTACACTTAAAGACTTCCGATGTCTCCAAGACATCGGAAGTCTTGCCACACTATGACTGATCCTATCCACATCCTCATTGCCGATGATCACACCCTGTTTCGGGACGGGCTGAAGGCATTGTTCGGCTCTCTGCCAGACACGGAAGTTGTGGGCGAAGCAGCAACAGGGGCAGAAGCCGTGTTGCTGGCTGAGCAATTGCAACCCGATGTAGTCTTAATGGACATTCAAATGCCCGGTCTCAACGGCATTGAGGCCACCCGCCGCATTGTGCAAACCAGTCCACACATCGGCGTCATCATTGTCACCATGTTTGAGGATGATGATTCCGTTTTTGCCGCCATGCGTGCCGGGGCGCGAGGGTATGTGCTAAAAGGGGCCGACCAGGAAGAGATGCTGCGCACGATTCAGGCCGTTGCGCGGGGTGAAGCCCTCTTTGGCCCGGCTATTGCCGCCCGCCTGCAAAACTACTTTTCACTGCCCAAACCCAATGCCCCACCTGAACTGTTCCCTGATCTGACAGAACGGGAGCGGGAAGTGCTGGAATTGCTGGCACAAGGGTTGAACAACAGCGACATTGCCCGCCGACTGCACATCAGCCAAAAAACGGTGCGTAATCACTGTTCCAACATCTTTAGCAAATTGCAAGTGGTAGACCGCGCCCAGGCCATCATTCGGGCACGGGAAGCCGGGATTGGAACGTAACCCATAATGCGTGATGCGTGACCCGTGAATCCACGCAAAACGGACTTCGGATTACGGATTACGAATTATGATTGCCACTGCCTCCCCCACTGACAACACTTCCCCCTCCGCCCATGCCTGGGCAAAGGCGGCCTCGCCCATTTGTGCCCGCAGTTGCGCCAAATTTTCTTCGGCTTCGGCCTGGGCAGCAGGGGCACTGACTTTGCCGATTGTCTCCTGGAGTTTGTAGGCAGCGGCGATGAGGCGCACGGCCGTGACCGGATCACCCAAATGCTGAAATGCCTCGGCCGCGCCACTCAACGAGTTAGCCAGCCCTGGCTGGTCGCCTAACTCTTGCCGAATTTGCACTGCTTCTCGGAATGAGGCCAGCGCCCCGCGATAATCACCCAATGAGAGCTGCACTGTGCCCCGGCCGTGCAACCCACGAGACAGCACTCTGGTGTTCTGCATCTCCCGGCTAATCAGTTCAACTTCGTGGTAGAGGGCTTCGGCACGGCCGTACTCCTGCAACTGCCAGGCCACAATTGCCAGATTGTTAAGGGTGGTGAGCAGTTTAGTTGGGTCTCCCAACCGGCGGCGAATGGTCAATGACCGTTCCAAAAGCGCGCTGGCCCCCACCAACTGACCCTGGCTGCTGGCCAGGATGGCCAGATTTTCCAATGAGCGGCTCATGCCTACCTCGTCGCCAATCGTTTCCTGAATCGCCAATGCCTGCCCCTGTAAAGTGCGGGCCGCTTCCAGGTCACCCTGCAACCGGGCCAACCAGCCCGCGTCGTTCAGCAAATGGCCGCGTATCTGGCTGGGGGTATCGTCCAACGCCAGCACCGTTTCCAGCCAATGTCGCCCTTCCTGAATGTAGCCGCGCGTGTCCCAAAAGTCGGTCATGGCCTGGGCTAACTGCATGGCAAAGGAGGCCCGTGTGGGCGTTTCCGTGGCCCAGGTGAGGGCGGCACGGAGGTTGTTGTGTTCCTGTTCCAGCCGCTTCATCCAGGCGGCCTGGTCGCCGCCTTGTGCCAGCCGGGTGCTGCCGGCCTGCGCCAGTTGCAGGTAATGATGGGCGTGTGCCTGGCGGGTAGCTTCCAACCGGCCGCTGGCTTGTAGCTGCTGCCGGGCGTATTCGTGCAAGGAGGCCAGCATCTCAAAACGGACTTCGCCAACGGCCGTGACCTCATACAGCAGCAGGCTCTTTTCCACAAGGAGTTGCAGGGTGGAGCGGATGGTCGGGCTGTCGGGGAAGATTTCGGCGGGAGTGAGTTGGCTGGTGACGGCCGTGACCGCTTCCACATCACATCCGCCGACAAATACGCCCAACGTATCAAACAGCCAGCGCTGCCCCGCGCCCAAGAGCGTGTAGCTCCACTCAATGGCCCCACTGAGCGACTGCTGACGCGGGCTGAGGTCACGCGGGCCGCCGGTAAGGGCGGCCAGGCGGTTGCGCAGTTGGTCTAAAATCTGGTGCGGTGGCAGCCATTTGGTCTGGGCGGCGGCCATTTCAATGGCGAGGGGCAGGCCGTCCAGCCAGGCACAAATGTGGGCCACGTCGGCCATATTCTCCGGCGTCAGTTGGAACTCCAGCCGGGCGGCGCGTGCCCGCTCTTTGAACAGTTGAATGGCGGCGTAACGGCCGTAAAAAGCAGTGACTGGTGTTTCGGGCAGGTTGTTCACATCCGGCAGGGGCAGCGGCGGCACGGGGAACTCATATTCGCCGTAGAGGTGCAGCAGTTCACGGCTGGTAACCAGCACTTTCAGACCGGCGGCGGCGGCCAACCAATCGGTGACAAAGGGGGCGGCGTCTGTGACCTGCTCAAAGTTATCCAGCACCAGCAGCAGCCGTTTGTCGGCGAGGAATGTTTTGAGGGTGGCGTAGAGGGGCTGGCCGCTGCCGGGAATTTCGCGCACACCTAATGCCTGGGCTACGGCCGTGACCACCAATGGCGGTTCGCTGATGGGCGCTAAGGGGACGAAACAGACCCCATCGGGAAACAGGCTACTTTCGGCCAGCCGGTTGGCAGCGGCAATGCTGAGGCGAGTTTTGCCCACGCCGGGTGGCCCGCTGAGGGTGAGCAGGCGCACGCCGTCTTCGTGCAGCAGGTCGGTTACGGCCGTGACCTCCTGTTTGCGCCCGACAAAACTCGTCAGTGGTGCAGGCAGATGGGTGGCCGGCGAGGGTATTGGAGAGGCAGTCAGGGGGTAGGCAGTGGCGTCACCGCGGGCAAAGCGGACAAACGCTTCCTGTTCGGCCGGGGGTATGTTGAGGGCGTTGGCCAGGGAGAGGGCGAGTTCGGGCGACGGCCGTAACTCCCCCGCTTCCATCCGCCGCAGCGCACTGGCCGAACAATGCGCCCGCCGCGCCAACGCCTCCCGCGACAAATCCTGCGTTTTCCGCTGCCGCCTGAGCCACACGCCAAAAGCATCTTGATCGGCCATGAAGGGGATTATAACGAACAAACAAGGTGGGCGCGATGGTCGGCGATGTTACGTATCAGGCCACCGGATGGAATCCGGCGTCTGCTACAAGAAACGCACTGAAAGTACGTTAAGAAACGAGCGGCCGCGCTTTCTTCAGTGCGCTTTAGCGTACTTTTTATAACAGCCTGGGAATTCCATTCCCTGTATAACAAAAGACCCGAAGGGTTTCAGAACCCCTTCGGGTCTTTTGTGTCTAGCAAGGCGGCAACCAATCGTCATCGCCGCCTGTCGTTGGGGATAGTTGGTTCATGGTGATCATGGCCACATCCCTTCGCCGTTTTCATACGCGCCGATGTCGCAGCGTTCCTGGCCGTCGCCATCGCCTTCCAGGTGGCGGCCCCATCCACGCTGGTCTTCTTCCAGCAGTTGGCCTTGCCCGTCCTGGCAGCCGTTAGGGTTCGCCGTTTCCACGGCCGGGCTGCCCAAGGGAATGGCGTGTGTCCAGGTGGGGCCACCGTTGTCATCTAGCGGGCCAAGCTGCGCATCCTGGCCGATGATATTCCCGGTGGGGTCGCCGCTAACTGTGCAACCGGTGATGGATTCAATGAGGTTGTAACCGCCAGAGTAGAGGCTGCCAAAACAATCATCAGGTGTGCCGCTGCCGGGGCGCACATTATCGGCCAGCAGGCTGTTTTGCAACTGCACACCGCCCAGTTGATTAAAGATGCCGGCGCCGGCGCCACGGCCGTCGCCATCCCCATCCGCCTCATTCATCGCAATCGTCACGTTGTAAAGAGCGACATCACCCGTGTCATTGTAGATACCCCCACCGTCAATGTTCGCCTCGTTGCCGGATAGCGTACTGTTCACCAGGTGCAGGCGGCTATCCCCATAGCCGTAATCATCGTTGAAAATGCCTGCCCCGCGCATACCCCTGTTGCTGTGAACAGTGCTTTGCACCAGCGTCAGATCGCCATACAAATGATAGATACCCCCGCCATCAGGCGTAGCGTAGTTATCGCTGATGGTGCTGCGGGTGATGATGGTCGCCGGCTGCATGTCATACAGGCCGCCGCCTTTGGTGGCGCTGTTGTTGTGAATCTGGCTGTCGGTTATTTCGGCGCTGTCCCCGCGCAAAAAGAGACCGCCGCCGCCTTCACCCACGTTGATGTCCGCCATATTGCCGGTAACGGTGCTTTCGCTTAGTTTCAGAGTCGCGGCCGTGCCGACCAAAATGCCCCCACCGGCCGTAGCGGCATAATTATCTTTAATGTCGCTCTTGTACACGTGCAGCCAGCCGTTGGAGACGTATAGGCCACCGCCGTATTCGGCTGAATCATTGGCCTCCACCGTGCTGTGATCTATGGCCACACCGCCGCTGATTGAATAAATAGCGCCGCCGTTGCTGAAGTTGCCGCTGCCCTTGTTCTCCAAAAGCCAGCTACCGCTGACCCACAGGTCGGTATTGCTGTTATAAATGGCCCCGCCAAAACCAAAGCTGCCCTTGGCTTCGTTGTATGCCAGGTTGCTGCCGATTACGTCCAGACGGCCGTCATCATTATAAATCGCCCCACCGCCCCAATAAGTCGAGACGCTGTAAAGAATTTGGCTGGCATCGAGGGTTAAGGCCATACCCTGATTGTAAATCGCGCCGCCCCGGTCGCTCTGGCCATTGACCAGCGTGACGCCTTCTAAACGCACAAAATAAGTCACCAGTGGGTGGCCGATGAGGTGAAAGATACGGTCATTGAGGACGGCCCCGTTGCCGTCAATGACCGTATCGGCCGCGCCCGCCCCGCGAATGGTGACAAAGCCAGTAATATCCAGATCGCCCCTAAAAGCGTTGTCATCAGTGCCGACGCGGGTGAGTTTGAAGGTACCGGCCGGTAAAATAATGGTTTCCTCACAGCCATAATCTCCACCGCAATAGGCATTGGATTCCTGCACGGCCGCCCGCAGCGTACACGTGCCTTTGCGCGAGCCACAAACGCCATCGCCAGGAGTCAGGTCGGGCAGATCGGCCGTGTCATTCACGGTGAAAACAGTGTAGTCGGCTTTGGCGGGGCTGGTGAGGGCCAGGAGGAAAAAGGTGAGAAAAAGGCCAATTAACAAGAAGTGGTTGTTCATCAGATGCTCCTTTTATTTCGACCAGGCCCTAAGGGTTTTCTGAAACCCTTAGGGTCTTCAGGTCTGGCAAGAACAATCAGTTAGCTACCACTTCAAGATAAGGGGTGAGGCGTGTGCCGTCAGTGTCAAATTATGACACTCTTTTTGACACAAAAGAGTGGTATCAGGGGAAATTCTTAATCATTCGCCGGGCAGGTGTAATCAGGTTAAACTTATGCTGATTCCACACTTTTTGTGCGTGTAAATCGCTATATGGGCTGAATGGCTTAGACTGTTACTGTCACATTACTTATTAGTCGTCTCTGCAAATTCTGATGGCAACGATTGGTCGGTATCAAATTGTGTCTGAAATCGGACGTGGTGGCATGGCTACCGTCTATCAGGCACGCGACCCAAACACGGGGCGTGACGTTGCCCTGAAAATTTTGCCGCAGGCTTTGCTGGATAATCCTAACCTGCACGGCCGTTTTCGGCGCGAGGCGGAAACCGTCGCCAGGCTCAATCATCCTCACATCGTACCTGTCTATGACTTTGGCGATCACAACGGCCAGCCTTATCTGGTCATGCGCCTGATGCGCGGCGGAACGTTGACGGAAAAGCTGGCAAATAAGGCGATACCGCTACAGAAAGCCCTACCTGTTTTGCAACAAATTGCCAGTGCATTGGACGCCGCCCACAGTCAGGGGGTTGTTCACCGAGATTTGAAACCAGATAACATCTTGTTTGACCAATATGGTACGGCTTTTTTGTCTGACTTTGGCATTGTAAAGCTGGCAGAGAGCAATGCGACCTTTACAGACGGCAATGTGATAGGCACTCCGCATTACATTAGCCCAGAACAGGCCATGGGTAATAAACCGGTGGACGGCCGTTCCGATAACTACTCTTTAGGCGTCATTCTTTTTGAGATGTTGACAGGCACACGGCCGTATAATGGCGACACGGCCATGCAAATCATCATGCAGCACATCCAGGCCCCCATCCCTCGCATCTCCAGCCGCAATCCCAACTTGCCCCCCGCCCTGCAAGCGATCATCAATCGCGCTCTGGCCAAAGAGCCAGATAAACGTTACCAGACAGCTACGGAAATGATCGCCGACCTGACCAGCTTGCCCACCTCCAGTGCCATCTCGCCAAAGAAACGTTCCCTCCCGACCCTCTTCGGTGTTGGCATAGCGATCTTCCTAATAATGATTTGTCTGGGTGGTCTGGCCTGGTTGCGCAGCGGGCGACTGGCGGCCGCTTCTGTGCCTTCCCCTTTCATCGCCTGGGGGCTGGTTTCTGCCACCCCAACCACCACATCCACCCACACCTCTACAGCCACACCCACATTCACTCCCACCGCTACGGCAACATCAACCCCTACCATAACGCCATCCAACACGGCCACATCAACTCCGAGCGCCACCATTACCTCGACCCCCACTCCCACTCCTAGCCCTACGGCCACCGCCTTGCCGGAACCAACCGCTACCGCTACCCAACCCGGCATATCCGCCACCAACCTGGATCGCCTGGGGCAACTGGCAACCCTATCACCCGCGGGCACCATTCATCAGGCGGTTGTCAGCCCAGATAATTCCCTGGTAGCCATCACCAACAATCAGGGGGTAGAAGTGTACCGGGCTGGAAATCTGACATTGCTACGTCAATGGCCATTGTCCGCCCCATATAACGCGAACCTGGCCTGGGCCAGTGGCGGCGCCAACACGTTAGCCATTGTCCAACCTGGTGCTGGTTTGTGGGTATGGGAAGAAGGCAACGATGACCTTATCCCCTTATTGGAACAGCCACACCAGGTGGAAACCCTCGCCTGGTCACCTGATAACCGCTGGTTGGCAACAGGCGACAATAAAGATGTAAAACTATGGGAACGAGGTAATTGGGCGCATACCATTACCCTCTCCGGCCACGACGAAGAAATCTTGGAGCTGGCCTGGTCACATATTGACAATAATTTATTGGCCTCTGGCAGTGCTGATAACACGGCTCGTATCTGGCAGATTGACCCCAGCGCCACGATCATAGACCAGCCCATCCACACGTTGCAGGGGATGGGCACAAACGTGGAACGGATAGCCTGGTCGCCAAACGGCGATTTATTGGCTTTGGGTGGAGGTGGCATTGTCATGTGGTGGGATCTGGCAACGGGCAACAATTTGGAGCGGCGAATTAACGTCGCTGATTTCACCTGGCTGCCCGAAGGTACAGATATGGCTTTGGCAACGGGCAACATTCTGGAAATACGCAGCCTGGATGGCACGTTGGTGCATACGTTGAGCGGCCATACTGGCCCTGTGTTATCGCTGCAATGGTCGCCGCTCAGTCCAGGCTTATTATTGACTACTGGCCGTGACCGCACCATGCGCATCTGGAATCTGGTGACCCAGGAGAATGTTTTAACCATTCCAGCGCAAGAAGAGCAATTGTCTTGGGTCTCCTGGTCGCCGTATGCACCGCAGATTGTTTCCGTCAGCCATACGGCCGTTCGGGTGTGGGACGCGGAGAGTGGGGCGAAACTGGCAGAATTGCCGCCGCATTTTGATGCACGCCTGGTGCATTGGCTCTCTGAAAACTCATTGCTGACGCTGGGCGGCGCGGATAATTTGCTGCGGGTCTGGGATACAAACACGGAACAACCATTGGCTCTGCTAGCCAACTACAGTACACAAACGGCCGTGCGTGTCATCGCTTTTTCCCCTGATAATCAAAAACTGGCCGTATTGGGCAACGACAACGTGGTGCGAATTTGGGATGTGGGGACGGGAGAGGTGATACAGGCACTCTTTGGGCATATCATTCGCGGTGAGGCCGATGGCATCCGCACAACTGAGCTACCGGTCAACGATCTGGCCTGGTCGCCAGATGGGACGAAACTGGTCACAGGTGGCAGTGATGGCACGGCTCGCCTTTGGGATGTCGCCTCCGGCCAACAAATCGGCCGTCTGGAACATGACGCTCCGGTGCGCGTGGTGAGCTGGTCGCCAGACGGCCGTATAATTGCCACCATCACCAGCGACGAAGTAGACGGTTTGGGGCACATTCACGTATGGGAGGCCAACAGCCAGACGAAAATCTGGAGCAAAGGTAATGCCATTGTCCGCGTAGCGGATCTCATCTTTTCACCGGATAGCAGCAAGATAGCCATTGGTGGTTGGGCGGGCAGCGGGGGCACTCAGATATGGGATGCTGCCAATGGCGATTCTCTGGACTGGCTGGCACTCTCTGACCGCGTGCTATATGTGGGCGATCTGGCCTGGTCATTTGACAATACTAGCATTATTACTGCTGCTGAGAACGAAGGTACCGTGCATGTTTGGGATGCCATCGTTTTTGGCCCAGCTATTGATAACTTTATCGAGCTTGTACAAAATGTGCATCGTCGGGGAATTCAACAAATTGCCCTGCTGCCACCAGACGGCTCACTGCTGGCAACCTTGAGCGATGACGGTGAATTGCGGCTGTGGAGTCTGGCAGGCAACGGCCGCATCCAGGACCCCGCAACACCTCTTCCACCAGAACTGGCTCAGGGATACGCCGATGCGCCCTCGCCGTATAATGGCAAACGACAATTCCTGACCGTCTCGCCGGATGGCAAGCGACTGGCGCTGGTAACAGATGAGCAGGTGATCAGGATTTTGGGTATATCGCCAGAATGAAAGAGATTGGAAATTCGAGTCAGGGATGGGCCAATCTCCGATTTCTCATTTCCATTCTCACCACCTCATTTGCATGAACAAACAGAAACTCGGCCGTTATGAAATTATCACTCGCTTAGGCCAGGGTGGCATGGGGGCCGTTTATCGTGCCTATGATCCGCATTTCAAACGGGAAGTTGCTCTGAAAATTCTGGATAAGCGTTTTTCGCATGATCTGAAGTTCAAAGGGCGATTCACCCGTGAAGCGCAAGCCATGGCCCAGATTGACCATCCGGGCGTCGTCATGGTTTACGATTATGGCGAGGATGATGGCGAATTGTTCCTGGTAATGCAGTTGATGCCTGGGGGCACATTAACAGAGCGGATCAAAGATGGCCCCCTGCCCCTGGCCGAAGCCACACAAATTTTGAAGCAAATTGCTCCTGCACTTGACCATACCCACACCCGTGGCATGGTGCATCGTGACTTGAAGCCGGACAATATCTTATTTGATGAGTACGGCCGTCCCCATGTGGCTGATTTTGGCATTGTGAAAATGGCAGGCAGCCAGGCAACGATAACAGCCGGAGACATGGTGGGCACACCGGCCTATATGAGTCCTGAACAGGTGATGGGGCAGAAGGACCTGGACGGCCGTTCCGACATCTACTCCCTCGGTGTAATACTTTTCCAAATGGTCACGGGTCAACGGCCGTACCGGGCAGACACCCCCATCCAGATGATCATGCAGCACATCAACGCTCCCATTCCCAGTATTCTGGAGGCGCGCAGTGACCTGCCCGTCGGCTATGAAACCGTCATCCGCCGGACAATGAACAAAGACCCCAATAAACGTTACCGCACCGTAGCGGCCCTGGTGTCTGATCTGGAAAATGTGAACAACCTGCCCTTCGTGGCAGATGACGAGCCACCGCCAGAATTACTGCCCACGGCCATCGAAAATTCAACCGTCGAATTGCCGGCTCCCGCACCGCCAGCAGCTACTCGTTTCTCCCGTGTCTATCTAATGACCGGGTTGATCGCCATATTGTTGTTGGGTGCCGGTGGCTTCTTTTTGTTAAATGGAGAAGGTGATACGGCCGTTACCCCATCCCCTATTGCCGTTGTGATCATTCCCACTGAACCACCAACTGCCACAGCCACAGCCACAGCCACAGCTACAGCGGCTATCACGCCGACTCCTCCACCCGCCACTGCCTTACTCACCCCTGGCGAAACCTCCTCCGGGCTACCTACGGATACACCGACACCTACGAAAACCCCTACTCCTCTACCAATGCAATTACCTGTCACCATGGAAAACCTGAGCCAGCTCAGTCAGGCCCATGTACTGCCTGGTTCAGATGAACAGTTAAACGCCGTGGCCGTCAGTCACGATGAACAATGGTTAGTAGCCGCCAGTTCACAAGGAGTTACCCAATACCATTTGCCCACTTTTGATCGCGCACAGGCCATCACGGAGAACCGGGAAGCAAAAGCTGTGGCCTGGTCGCGGGACGACCGTTTCCTGGCGATTGGCGAAGCGGATGGGGTTCACATTTGGGATACATCCACTTGGACAGAGACAACGCAGCTCAGTGGGGAAACGGCTACCACGCTGGCCTGGTCGCCAATAGCCGATGAGCTGCTATTGGGTACGGCCGATGGACGAGTGCTGCGCTGGAATATCACGGAGACGGCCGTGAGCACGGTTTGGGATGATCACCACAGCCCCATCAGCCAGATCGCCTGGATGCCTGATGGCAGTCACTTTGCCACCGGCAGCAGCGATAACTTCATCTGGATTTATGACCTGAATAATGACAATTCCGACTCTCTCTTCCGCCAGGCTGGAGCAGCCGGGCTGGCATGGTCACCAGAGGGCAGTTTGCTGGCTACAGCCGGAGGGGATGGTTATGTTCGGCTGGCGGATGCTGCGGGTAACGAAAGGGGAGCTTTATCGTTGACAACCGATTTAACCAGCGTGGCCTGGACGGATGAACAAACGGTGGCAGTGGGTGGAGTAGACGGCCGTATCGCCGTCTGGCCCATCACCGCCCGGCAGCCATCATCCAGCATGACCCGCCATGCCAGCGTCGCACAACTGGCCTGGCTGCCTGCCGGTGGACAATTACTTTCTGTAGGAGACAATGACCAGGTTATTCGTTTGTGGCAAGGGGTAACAGCTACAGAAACAGCCAACCTGTTCGATTTTGTCGGTTACAGTCTGGCAACGGCCGTGCAATGGGCCCCTGATAACAGCCGGGTGGCAGTGGGGAACGACGATGGAACGATACAAGTCTGGTCACTAGAAACGGGAAATATTGTAGCCGTTCTGGGTGGGCACACATCAGGCGTCAGCAGCCTCGCCTGGTCGCCAGATAGTCGCTGGTTGGCGACCAGCGGCCGTTCAGACCACAATGTGCGGGTATGGGAAGCAGCCACAGGCGAACTAATGGCGGTTTTGGAGGGGCATACGGCTGAGGTAACGGCCATCTCCTGGTCGGCAGACAGCAAACAGGTTGCCTCAACTGGTTTTGATAGCGTCTTACGAATTTGGAATGTAGCTCAGGAACAACAGGAGATTTCTTACCAGGTGAACGCACTGGGGCCGGCACTGGCCCTCACCTGGTCGCCGGATGGAGCGCAGATTGTGGTGAGTGGGCAAACGGGGTTGGTGCAAATACGGCCGCCCAACCGCAATGAACGCACAATTACTCTGGATGGACATACTTTACCTGTGCCAGCTTTAGCCTGGGCAACGGACAACAGCCGCTTTGCCTCCGGGGATAATGGTGGGCAGTTGTTGGTGTGGGAAACGGCCGTAACCGACAGTAGCGAACCCTCTCTTACCATTCCGGCTGGCGGCAGTATCCGTCACGTTACCTGGGCACCAGACAACTCCATGTTGGCCGCTAACGTGGGGCCAACCACACGCTTTTGGGATACAGCAACAGGCAATCTGCTATATACCCTGGATAATCAACACCCATTCAGCGGGAACAGTGCCTGGTCGCCCGACGGCAAATTACTGGCCACCGTCGGGTCTGATGGACTGGTACAAATATGGCAGGTCTTGGGAAATTAAGTCAATCGTTATCTGCCATCAGTTGCCGGGCTTGATGCGTTTGTTGGGGACGAGTCTACTCTTTCTTATCTTTGGGCACTTCGTTGCGCAGGCCGAGGTGGAGGGCGTAGGCGTTTTTGACGGCCGCCACCAAGGCGGCCTCAATCCAGCGGCGGTGGCGGCGGTCGCAGGCGTCGTTGGCAAACCATAGGCGGTGGACGGGGCGGACGATGTTGTCGTAGAAACGGCCGCTCATCTCGTGTGGGCGGAACAGTGGCCCAATACCACCGGCGTAGGGGTCGAGTGACCAGTCGTGGGAGATGCCAAATTCAAAGGTATCGCGGGCTTCGGGGTGGATTTTGCTCAGGTCTTGTAATGCCTGGGCAATGCGCTGTTTTTCCGTCAACATGCTGTAGGCCATGCTGTCTTGCTCCCAGGCGTAGGAGCCAATGATGAGGCCCCGGTCAAAACGGTCATCCTGCCCGGCGGGGGTGTAAACGACGTTGCGGATGGCCAGGTCGGTGACGGTAACGCCGTGGGTGATCTGGTATTT
>CAZOPF010000033.1:9109-10358 GCA_964581605.1 uncultured Ardenticatenaceae bacterium | reverse complement strand
AACATGGGAAACGGCCGTGTTGCCAACTTGAACCGCTCGTGAATCAAATGCTGCCCCAGGGCGTGTTGGCGCGGAAAACGCATGGCCCCAAATTCGCCATACAGTTGGCCGGGAAAGCCGCGATAGGTGTATACACGCCCGCCCAACCGGTTTTGCGCTTCCAGAATGGTGACGGTGTGCCCGGCTTCTTGCAGCAGCAAGGCGGCCGTCAGCCCGGCCATACCTGCCCCAATGATGATGACATGACGTGGCGGCTGCCCGGTAGGCGGCAGGCCATTTTTGAGCACATCTAAGCAGTTGATTGGTGACATACGTTCTCCCATCGTGAAACGTTGTGTTTTAGAGAGTGAGGGCCGCCACTAACAGGTTGAGCGCGGTGGTCATATCCTGGCGGCCCGTTTTGGTGCCGACGTCAATATCCAGCAAGTGGTGGTAGATTTGTTCCAGTTGCATCAGGCTAAAACCCTGGCATTGCTGGTATAGTTTGCCCACCACAAAGCTGTGCAGCTTGAGTTCCTGGCCAATGGCCGGCGGCCGTTTGCCTGCATCGGCCAGTTCTTTCACCTGAATAAGCAGCCGAAACTGGCGCACAAACATGGGAAAAAGACCAAAAGGGTCAGCGCCTTCGTTGAATTTTTGCTGTAAAAGCAGGGAGGCGCGTTTGCTGTTGCGGCTGCCGATGGCATCTACCAGGTCGAAAATGTTGGTTTCGGCGGCATAGGGGCTGAGCAAGATCACGTCGGCGGCGGTGATTTCTTCGCCTTCCCCTTTGTAGAGGATGAGCTTTTCCAATTCGTTGCCCAGAGCGGCCAGGTTGCTGCCAACATTGGCGGCCAGGAGGTGGACGGCGTGGGGTTGGATACGGCCGTGCCGCTCCGCCACCTGTTCCCGAATCCACTTTTCCAACCCGGGGCCCTCTGGCAGATCAAACTGTTTGATATGCCCATTTGCGCTTTGTTCGGCCAGCCTTACCATCGCATGATTAGCGGGCAAGGCATCGGCTTCCAGGAAAACCAGACGGGCGGTGTCCGGCAGTTGCGGCAGGTAAGCGGCCAACTGCTCCAAGAATTTTTTGTCCGGTTTGCTGGCAAACAGACCGCTGATAATGATCAGCCGATGTTTGGAAAGGAAGGGCATCACGGCCGTTGCCTCTTGCAACTGAGTAAAGGTCACATTCCCCGCCAGCCGGGTGGTGTTCAAATCCAGCATGGCCGGGTCGCCCAGTTTGGCCGTCAATTTTGCCAGATAT
>CAZOPF010000033.1:7365-9009 GCA_964581605.1 uncultured Ardenticatenaceae bacterium | reverse complement strand
GCTTGCAGTTGCCCGCCGGTGAGCATGAGGTGGAAGAGGCGGGTGATAGGGGAAGGGGTGACTTTGCGGATGCTGACGATCTGCATGTCGCGCAGGTCGCCTTCCACCGTGTAACGGGCCTGCAACTGCACCCCCACTGGTTTGGAGACAATGAGGGTAGCGACGACGGCGAGCACAGCCGTTGGCAGCGCGTTGACCAACACCGAAAAATTCAGCCCGGTGCGTTGTTTCCGCTGTTCGGCGGCAAAAACGACCTGCGCGGCTAAGGTAGCCATCACGGCCGTCGTCAGCAGCACCGTGCCACAGTTGGGATGTACTGCCAGGTGGTGTTCCCCCTTTTTCATGCGGGTGAACGCTTCTTCCACAGCATCCATCACGGCCGTTTCCGGGATGTCACCATAGATATTCAAATGAAAACCGCCCAACGTTGAATTGCCCTGGGCGCTAAAATTTTTGTGCTTTTCACTCAGCACATGAATCGTGGCATGTTCCAGTCCATGATTCCGCCGCAAACGGCTCAATTGTTCTGCCAGCATACGCGCCTCCCAAAATGAGATGGAGCAAGTTATAGCAGGTTCGCGGCCATTTGTCATTTGCCGCCTTACCCAGTTCCCACTCTCTGTGTAGAACATGGGCCGCCAGGCGGAGAATGCGAAAACGGGCCTTCGGCTGCGGGCCGCGGCCGCCTGGACGTGGTGGATAGTAAACCACGCCGAATATCCCTGGAAACAAGGTGCGATAAGCTGCCAGGCCGCCAGTAACGGATTTTGTCCCGCCCATAGACCTTTCTGATGACCAGGTTGCCGCCACCTTTTTGGCCGTACAAGTCGCAGCCGGGGTTGACAGGCCATACTCATTTTGCTAATATATTGGTCAAGTGGTCTTACCACCTTACTACATTACCAATTGGTGGCGAAAAAAAATGACTAATTCACCAACAGACTTCGGCACCGTTGAACGGGCCGCCCTACCCGAACAAATCACCGAACGCATCTTGCAGATGATTAAGGACCGCCAACTACGGCCCGGTGATAAACTGCCGGCCGAACGAGAATTGGCGGTGATGATGAATGTCGGCCGCCCTGCCCTGCGTGAAGCCCTACGCGCCCTGGCCATGATGAATGTCATCGAGATTCGCCAGGGTGCCGGAGCGTATGTCACCGAATTAGAGACGGCCCAACTGGTGCAGCACCTCGATTTTGTCTTTTCCCTCAACGACGCCGCCATCCTGGACCTGTTCGACGCCCGCAAAATTGTCGAAGTGGGCATTATCGGGTTGGCGGCCGAGCGCATTACCGACGAAGAGATTGCCGAACTAGAGGCCTGCCTGGAGGAATCTATCCAGAGTATGCACGACCCGGAGCTATTCCTCCTTGCCGACCTGGAACTCCACATCTTAATTACCAGGGCCGCACGCAACCCTATCTTGCTCCGTTTGATGGAATCCATTCACCAATTGGGTCTCGTAAGCCGTCGTCGTACCGGCCATCTGCCTGGCGTCACGGAACAAAGCACGGCCGATCACCAACGCATTGTGGCCGCCCTTGCCCGCCGTGATCCAGACGCCGCCCGCGCCGCCATGCTCGCCCACCTGGAAAACGTCGAAGAAAAATTAAAACGGCTGGTGGATGAATGAGAGTAAAC
>CAZOPF010000033.1:2782-7265 GCA_964581605.1 uncultured Ardenticatenaceae bacterium | reverse complement strand
TGCTGGCCTTATTGTTTGCCTGCACACCGCAAACAGAGACAGTTGAAGTGACGCGGGTTGTTACCCAAACGGAGACGATCACCGAAGAAGTGGAAGTGACCCGCGTCGTGGAAGTGGCCGGGGAAGAGCAAATCGTTACCGAGCAAGTGGAAGTGACCCGCGTTGTGGAGGTGCCGGTTGAGGTACCGGCCGAAGAAAGTCGTCCTTATGAAGGGATTGAAGTGAACATTCTCACCTTTGTCGGCCCGCAGGTGGCCGAACCCTTACAGCGCCGCGCCCCCGACTTTAATGCCCTCACGGGAGCTACCGTCAACGTCGTCACCGTGCCTAACAGTGACCTGTATCAAAGAGCCTTGACTGACCTGGCCACCGGCACCAACAGCTTTGATGGTTTCCTCTTTGCGCCGCAGTGGATTGTGGACTTCGCCCCGGCCGGATACCTGGCAGACCTGACAGATTGGGTGAATGCTGATGAAGAGTTGAACTGGCAAGACGTAGCCCCCTTCTTCCGCGACTTTAATTCTTACCAGGGAAGCGTCTACAGCATCCCTCTTGATGGCGACTTCCACATGATGTATTACCGCACGGACCTGTTCGAAGAAGCTGGCCTGGAGGCGCCTAAGACCTGGGACGATTACCTGGCGGCGGCCGCGACTTTTGACGGCCAGGACTTGAACGGCGACGGCGAACCGGATTATGGTTCTTGCATCAGCAAAGCGCGCGCCCAACAGGCCTATTGGTGGATTTTCACCATTGCCGCCCCTTACCTGCAAAGCCAGGGATCATCCCAAGGTGCTTTCTTCGATCTGGAAACCTTTGATCCGTTGGTCAACAATGCTGCCTTCAAACGTGCCCTGGAAATCTACCGGGACTCGACCGAATTTGGCCCACCCGACGAGGTGAACCTGGGGTTGGGTGACATTCGCGGCCTGTTCCTTTCCGGCCGTTGCGCCCTGGCGCTGGACTGGGGTGACATTGGCACACTGGCGCTTGATCCCGCTAACTCGTCGGTCCAAGGCATCACCGGTTCCAGCATCACACCCGGCTCACGCCAGGTTTTAGACCGGGCCACAGGCGAACTGGTAGATTGCAACGAGGAGACCTGCCCCTATGCGGTGGATGGCGTTAACTACGCTCCGTATGCCGCTTTTGGTGGCTGGGCCGGGGCTGTCAACGCGGGCGCTGACCCAACCGTTCAGGAGGCCACTTATGCCTTCTTCTCCTACATGGCCTCGCCGGCCCAGGCCAATGAAGACGTGACCATTGGGGCCAGCGGTTATAACCCATACCGCATTTCCCAATTCCTCAACCGCCAGCCCTGGGTGGAAGCCGGTTTCAGCCCGGAGGAAGCGGCCAACTACCTGGGAGCTATCGAGGACAGCCTGAACAGTCCCAACATGGTGCTGGATTTGCGGATTCCGGGCAATCAGCAATATCAGCAGGAAGAGCTGGATCGCATTCTCTCGCAATACCTGGCCGGTGAACTGGATACCGATCAGGCGGCTCAGGCTCTCTTTGATGCCTGGCAAGCCATTAGCGACGAGCAGGGGCGGGAGGCGCAACACGCCGCCTATCTGGCGACTATCGGTGCATCGCAGTAGATTGGCACAAGGGTTCGGAGTAACCTCAAAGTTACGCCGAACCCTTCAATAAACATGCAAGTGGCCCAGAAACCCATCACCTGGCTCATGGCTAAAGCAGGTAACAAAGCCCCCACAAGCAAATCCTCAGGCCAGACTGACCGGTGGGCCAGTCGTGCCTTTGTGATGCCGACGGTGCTGGCGCTGCTCTTTTTATCCATTTTCCCATTACTGTTCTCGCTGTACCTTTCCTTAAGCCGCTTCCAATTTACGCGGGGTGGTTTTGACCTGGAATTTGTGGGTCTGGCCAACTACAAAGCGCTGCTGTTTGGCAATGAACAAAGCCGCTTTCTGGGTGTGCTGGCTCCTATGACGGCCGTACACTGGGCACTCTTGACCCCCCTCCTCTTTGCCCTTCTTCTCTTTTTCATTCGCTACCTGCGCGACGGCCGTCTCTCCTTCAGCGGCCTCATCGGGCGACTCCTCTTCATCGTTGGCTCCGCTGCCCTGGCCTGGCTGTTACTACGCACCATGACCCCTGGCGGCCGTCTGGGCAGCCTCGGCATCACCCTGGTTTTCGTTTTCGCCGGTATCACCCTGCAATACTGCCTTGGCCTGGGGCTGGCGCTGCTAACCGTACAGGACATCAAAGGCCGCCGCTTCTTCCGCGTCGTCTTTCTGCTGCCCATGATGATCACCCCCGTCGGTGTGGCCTACATGTTCCGCATGATCACCGATACCGGCAAAGGGCCATTGGTGCCCATCTGGCTGGCCGTGGGGCTGGCCGACTTCTCCTGGGTCACCAGCCCCTGGGGCGCACGGCTGGCCATCATCCTGGCCGACACCTGGCAGTGGACGCCTTTCATGTTTATCGTCTTGCTGGCCGCCCTGGAGAGCCAGCCCGTTGATGCGGTGGAGGCGGCGACAGTGGATGGGGCTTCCCCCTGGCAAATTTTCCGCCATATTACCTGGCCGGCCATCCTGCCCATCAGCCTGGCCCTGCTGCTCATTCGCATGATTGAAGCGTTCAAAATTATTGACCTGCCCAACATTATGACCAATGGCGGCCCCGGCACAGCCACCGAATCCTTGACCCTGCACGCCTTCATCTCCTGGCGCACCTTTGACCTGGGCAATTCGGCCGCGCTGGCCTACATGCTTTTATTTATCGTCACCTTTTTTGCCGTTGCTTTTGTGCATCTGATCCGGCAGCAGGTGTTAATTGAACGATAAGACCTGATGAACCAATATTTTCAACGCCGCTCGCCCTATAAGCCCTCTCCAGCCGGAGCGTTTGTCTCTTACCTGATTTTGGGCGCCTGGACGCTGGTGGTGCTCTTTCCCCTTTACTGGCTCGTCGTCACCTCCTTAAAAAGCCCCATCCAGGTGCATGAAGGCCCCTTTTACGTGCCCTTTCTGGACTTTAAGCCGACGAGTGAACCCTGGTATTACATTCTGCTGGGCGATCTGAGCCATGACACAACCCGTACCTACGCCAACACGCTCCTGGTTGGCCCACTGAGTGCCCTCCTGGCGTTGATTCTTGGTTCGGCCAGCGCCTATGCCCTGGCACGTTTCAAATACCAGCCGCGCGTCGGCGCCATTGTCACCTTTATCGGCTGCCTGGCGCTGGCGACCGCCGCCATTTATCTGGGGGTACCCTGGCAAATTGCCCTGCCATCTACCTTTGCCCTGTTTATGGTGCTGCTGTTCACCATCGGCCGTCGTTTTCGGCGGGCGCTGGGTAATGAGGACATTGCCTTTTGGATGATCTCACAGCGCATCTTGCCGCCCATTGCCGTCATCATCCCTATCTACGTTCTCTTTCTCCAACTGGGTATGCTTGATACACACGCGGCGTTGATCATCACCTACGTTACCGTTAATCTGCCCATTGTCGTCTGGCTGATGCGCGACTATTTCCTGACGATCCCCATAGAACTGGAAGAGTGTGCGGCCATTGATGGCGCTTCGCGGTATCGCATCTTTACCCATATCGTTTTGCCGCTTTCTGTGCCTGGTCTGGTGGCTACCTTTCTTTTTGTCCTTGTTTTCACCTGGAATGAGTATTTGCTGGCGCTGTTCCTTTCCAGCGCCAAAGCGCAAACCCTGCCTTACGTCATTGCCGCCCAAAACGCGGTGCGCGGGCCGCAGTGGTGGTATATGTCGGTATTGATTTTGATCATGATCATTCCGGTGATCATTGTGGCTATCTTGTTGGAACGGTATATTTCGCGTGGTTTGTTGATTGGGGCGATAAAGTGAGATTGGAGATTGGAGATTAGAGACTGGAGATTGAACAATCTCTAATCTCCAATCTCTCATAACGCAAAGGGATTCTTGATGTCAGAGCATTTTTTTATCACCGGCGGAATGGGCTGTATTGGGGCCTGGGTTATTCGGAACCTGGTGCAGGAAGGGGTTTCGGTGACGGTCTTTGACCTGAGCCATGACCGCCACCGGCTGGAACTGATTATGACCCCGGCTGAAATCGCGCAAGCTGCTTTTGTGTACGGCGATATTACGGACACGGCCGTAGTTACCCGCTCTGTCGCCGATGCCGGAGCCACCCACATCATTCACCTGGCTGCGCTGCAAGTCCCCTTCTGCCGGGCCAACCCACCATTGGGCGCGGCCGTCAATGTGGTGGGCACGGTCAACGTCTTTGAAGCGGCCAAAAAGGCGGGCATTGGTCAGCTTGTGTATGCCAGCAGTGTGGCCGTCTACGGCCGTCAGGAAGAATACAACGCTCCTTTGCTGCCCCATGACGCCCCCTTACACCCCCACAATCATTACGGCGTCTACAAACAGGCCAACGAAGGCACGGCCCGTATCTACTGGCAGGATGATGGGCTGGCGAGTATTGGCTTACGGCCGTACACCATCTACGGCCCCGGCCGCGA
>CAZOPF010000033.1:0-2682 GCA_964581605.1 uncultured Ardenticatenaceae bacterium | reverse complement strand
AGACGATAACCCATTTTCGGCAGGCGCTGGCGGACGGCCGTCTGGCAAAGGAAGGAGTGACGGCATGAAGTGGGTTCAGTTCAGCCACCCCGACTACCGACAGGGGCAACCAACCTTTGGTCTGCTCGACGACCAGACCATCCGGCCAGCCGAACATAGCTGGCAAGATGTGCTGACCGGCAAACCTGCGGTGGCAAGCAACAGCCTGATCCCGCTGGCGGACGTGACGCTGCTCGCCCCTCTCGGCCGTCCCGGCAAAATCGTCTGCGTTGGCCTCAACTACCTGGATCACTGCCGCGAAACGAATACACCAATCCCGGAACGGCCGTTGCTCTTTTCCAAGTTCACCACCACCATCACCCACCCCGGCAGCGACATCATCTGGTCAACCAGCCTCACCAACGAGGTAGACTTTGAAGCGGAACTGGCCGTCGTCATCGGCCGTACCTGCCGCCGGGTGCGCGAAGCTGATGCACTGAGCTACGTGGCCGGTTACACGGCCGCTAATGATGTGAGTGCGCGGGACATTCAGATGGGCGACGGCCAATGGGTGCGTGGCAAAAGCCTGGACACCTTTTGCCCGCTTGGCCCGGCGCTGGTAACGGCCGACGAGATTCCCGACCCGCAAGCGTTAACCATTCGCAGTCTGCTCAACGGCCGTGTGATGCAAGACAGCCACACCCGCGAAATGATCTTCTCCGTCGCCCACCTGATCGCCTTTTGTTCGCAAGCCTTCACCCTGGAACCGGGTGATGTGCTCCTCACCGGCACCCCGCACGGCGTCGGTCTCGGCCGTAACCCCAAAGTTTATATGCAGGACGGCGATGTCATTGTGGTGGAGGTTGAGGGGATCGGCCGATTGGAAAATAGATGTAGAATTATTGGAGATTAGGAGATTGGGGGATTAGGAGATTATCCAGTCTCCTAATCTCTTAATCTCTCAATCTCTTTAGATAACCATGACCATCACCATCACTCACTTAACCGCTCGCGACATTCGCTTTCCCACTTCTCAGGCCCATGACGGCTCGGACGCCATGCATCCAGACCCCGATTATTCGGCCGCTTACGTTGTCTTGCATACAGACAGTGGCCTGGAAGGGCACGGGCTGACCTTTACCATTGGCCGGGGCACTGAACTGTGTGTGGCAGCCTGCCACGCACTGGCCCCGCTGGTGGTGGGCAAGACGCTGGAATCATTTACGGCCGATATGGGGGCGTTCTGGCGCATGATGACCGGCGACAGCCAACTGCGCTGGGTAGGGCCGGAAAAGGGGGTTATCCACCTGTCCACAGCGGCCGTCGTCAATGCCGTCTGGGATTTGTATGCCAAAACGGAAGGTAAGCCCCTCTGGCGGTTGGTAGCCGATATGTCCCCCGAACAGTTCGTGCGCTGTATTGACTTTCGCTATATCACCGACGCCATTACCCCGGCCGAAGCACTGGCCCTGTTGCAGGCCAACGAAGCCAGCAAAGCCGAACGGATTGCCTATCTGGAAGCGGAGGGCTACCCGGCTTATACCACCTCGGCTGGCTGGCTGGGCTACTCGGACGAGAAGATTGCCGCCCTTTGCCGCGAAGGGGTGGCAGAGGGCTGGAACCATTTCAAAATCAAGGTGGGTCGTGACCTGTCCGACGATATACGCCGCGCCCGCCTGATTCGCCGGGAAATTGGCGCTGAGCGCAAGCTGATGGTGGACGCCAACCAGGTCTGGGACGTTGACCAGGCGATTGAATGGATGAGTCACCTGGCGGAATTTAACCCCTGGTGGATTGAAGAACCGACCAGCCCGGATGATGTGCTGGGTCATGCCCGCATCGCCCGTGCTGTAGCTCCCATCGGCGTCGCTACCGGTGAACATTGCCAGAACCGCGTCGTTTTTAAGCAGTTGATGCAGGCGGAGGCCATTCGCTTTTGCCAGATTGATAGCTGCCGTTTGGGGGGCGTGAATGAGGTGCTGGCCGTGATGCTGATGGCGGCGAAGTTTGGCGTCCCGGTTTGTCCCCATGCGGGCGGGGTGGGTCTGTGTGAATATGTGCAGCATCTGGCGATGATTGACTACATTTGCATCAGCGCCTCGTTGGAAGACCGCATCGTGGAGTATGTAGACCATTTGCATGAGCATTTTGTAGACCCGGTGGTGGTAAGGAACGGCCGTTACCTGCCCCCCACTGCCCCCGGCTACAGCATCACCATGTACCCGGAAAGCCTGGCCGACTACGAATTTCCCAACGGCCGTGCCTGGCAGTAGGGCGATTTTCCAAATCGCCACTCGATTTGGAAAATCGAGCTACACTCATGTTAAAAGGTATTTCCCCCCTCTTCAGCCCGGAACTGCTGGCCGCCCTTTACCGGATGGGGCATGGCGACGACATTGTGTTGGCCGATGCCCACTTTCCCGGCCATACTGTCAATCCGCTGGTCATCCGTGCGGACGGCTTGCGCATTGATGATCTGTTGGCTGCCATCCTGCCCCTGTTTGCCCTGGATAGCTACGTGCCCGACCCGGTGGTGATGATGGCTCCGGTGGCCGGTGATACGGCCGATCCCGCCGTTGCGTCTGGTTACCAGACCTTACTGGACAGCCACAGCCCCGGCACGCCGCCCATTCAGTTCATCGAACGCTTCGCCTTCTATGAACGCGCCAAGGCCGCCTTTGCCGTCGTCATGACCGGCGACAC
>CAZOPF010000032.1:28401-53145 GCA_964581605.1 uncultured Ardenticatenaceae bacterium | reverse complement strand
TGCGTTGGTGGCGTTGTGGCTGAGGGTGAAGATGAGGTCGCCGACCCAGGTGTGGTTGGCATTGATATACACATCCACATCCAGGATGTTGCCGCTGGTGGGAATCGTGAGGGTATCACTGACATCGGGGTCGTCGGGGATGGGCAGGTTGGGCGTGGAACAATAGACCGAGGGTTCTCCTTCAGTAGTGAAGCTGAACGGCGTTGAAGCTGTACCACTCCCGCACGAATTCTCGGCCGTCACCCGCCAATAATAAACGGTGTTGTAGGCCAGGGCATTAGCGCCCGGCAAGGTATGGCTGGTACTACCCACAGTCGTTGTGTAGATAATGTTGGTGAAGGCAGCATCGTCTGCTACTTCCAGATAATAAGAGACGGCGTTGCTGACAGCGTTCCACGTGAAGTCAGGTGTAACGGAGATGCCGGTAGCACCGTCAGTTGGGGTCAACAATGTCGGCGCACCTGGCACGGCCGCGTAGACATCCAACTGCACGGTTGTGGTGTGGGTGCTGGTGGGCGCTGTTCCTATCACATTAATGCTGTAACTGCCTGTTGATACCCCAGCTGTATTACCAATGGTCAGATCACTGGTTCCAGGAGGAGTTACAGGATTCACAGTGAAGTTTGCAGTGCTGGGTGCCGGGTTGCCGTTCGCACTCAATGTCACCGGGTCATCGTAACCCTGAAGGGAGCCGATGGTGATGGTATAGTCGGCATCTGTGCCCGCACAAATAGCCTGGCTGTCTGGCGTTGCGGAAATGGTGAAATCTGGCGCACCACATTCATCAAACTTGAACGCGCCAATGCGCAGCCGCCAACCAACTGCACTGGTAGTGGGCACATATTCATTCACATACCAAAAAGTACAATCGTCTACCGGGTCTATGTTCATGGAGGTGTAGTCACCCCAACGGGCACTGCCGGTTTGTGAACCTGTGCCGTTAACGATGGAGGCTTCACCTTGCGGCATTGTACCCAACGGATCACCAACCAACCGCCCGGTATACCAGACACTGGGGAAGGTGCTGGTAGCGTTCGAGGCGCTGTAGCCCAGGGCCATGTTACCATCCTGATCCATGGCAATGCTGCCCATCCAACGATGAATGCCATCGCTTGTGCCAGGGGCATAGGTGCCTTCCTGGTAGAGGACAGGGGTACCGTCAGGATCGCGGATTTCCCACCAACGGATACCGGCCATGCCGGTTGAGGCTTCCACGGATTGGTTGGTGACCAACGATTCATGGGTACCAAAGTTGCGGTAAGCCAGCCGCCACATGGGTCGCTGCCGATAAGATAGGATGTCAATCTTGGCGGCGGTTCCAGGCTGCGGGATGCAATCACGCGATCCAGGCGAGCAGGGGAACACTGTGTCATAAGCGGCTATGGGCAGGGTGTTTGCCAGGACGAATGTGGAGTTGGCCGGGGTGGTAAAGTCGGCCGTAAACTCCCAAATGGTCAGGGCATCCTGGGGGGCGCCGTATGGGCCGCCGTTATCCATTGAGCCTACAAAAAAGTTAGGTGTTCCGGCGGGCGGTAAGGTTGAGCCGTCCAGGTCTGTAGGCAGCAGGCCATCACCAATGTTGTATGCACCACCAGCTGAGCCTGGCGTTGTCAGGAAGGAGATGACGGTGGGGGCGGGATTACCGGCGATCAATTGGCTGCGATTAACGGCATAGGCGCCGACACCGGCAAAAGAGGAGCCCGCAAATTCGCGGGTGCTGATGTAGAGAGCGTCCGACCAGAAGCCATATTTGGGGTAGTCTGGGAAGTTGCTACCCGTGCTGAATGCCCAACGATAATATGGGCCCGTGGGGTCGGCCGTTTGGGAGACAGCCACGCAGTTGAAGTAGGTGGGGCCGGATGCGGTGAATTGGCTGAGCATCCAACGGTCTGAGATCTGGTCATGCAAGACAATGGGATCGCCCGCATTGTCGGTTTCGCAGTCGCCGCCGAAACCAGCCCAGAGGGTGTTATTGGCTGCCGGGCCATAGAGCAGAGTACCGGCTTTGTCATAAATGGCAAAGTAGAGGTTGCTCATGGCGACATAGTGGTTGGGGCCGACATCCCCGACGGGGTCGGGGGGGGAGACACTGGCGATGTTGCTGGGGCCATCAAAGGTGACGATGGGGCCGGGGATGAGGTTTGGCCCATTGTTACGTTGCACGAGCGGGTCGCTATCTTGAGGGCCAAGAGCACCTTCCAGGCCGGTGGCACGTTCGGGTAGGTCAACGGCCGCCTGAGGTTTGAGTTCACGCGGGGTGATGTCTCTCAGTGGCGGAGATACGTCGAATTGTACGGCCGTACTGACTCCACGATAGATGCCGCTTGCCGGAATGTCTTGAGCGCGAGCGGCATAACCGCCTATGGCTAAAACTAACAAGAACGGCAAACATATCATGGATAGTAGTAAAAACTTTTTCATCTTGAACCTCCTTAGGGGGGCGTCTGTTCATAAAACATCCGCCTATAAAACGGGGAATTTTGATTGAATGTATTATAGCTATCCTGCGTAACAAACGCTAATTGGGTGGGCACTGATGCAGTGGCGAGCGCAATGCCACCTGCTGGTCGGCGCGGTAGCTGCTGCGCACGAGGGGGCCAGCTTCTACCCATTGGAAGCCCATTTCCAGCCCCATACGTTTGAGTTCGGCAAATTCGTCGGGGTGGTAGAAGCGGGCGACGGGCAGGTGTTGGTGGCGGTTGGGCTGCAAATACTGGCCCAAGGTGAGGATGTCTACACCCCGGTCGGCCAGGTCTTGCATCACGGCCGTGACCTCTTCCCACTCTTCACCCAACCCCAACATGATGCCCGATTTGGTCAGCACGTCCGGGTTCATCTCTTTGGCGTTGGCCAGGGTGGCCATGGCCCAGGCGTAGTTGTCTTGCGGCTGCACTTTTTTGAAGAGGCGGGGCACCGTTTCTACGTTGTGGTTGAGGATTTCCGGGCGGGCATCCATGACGATTTGTAGCGCCTCGCGGCGGCCTTTGAAGTCGGGGATGAGCACTTCAATGGAGCAGCCGGGTTGCAGTTCGCGGATTTTTTGGATGCAGAGGGCGAAGAGGGGGGCGCCGCCGTCTTGGCGTTCGTCGCGGTTGACGGAGGTGATGACGACGTGGCGCAGGTTCATGGCGCGCACCGCTTCGGCCACACGCTGTGGTTCGTCCCAATCGAGGGGCAACGGCCGTCCCGTTTTAATATCGCAAAAGGCACAGCTGCGGGTGCAAATGTCGCCCATGATGAGAAAGGTGGCCGTGCCTGCGCCCCAACATTCGCCAATGTTGGGACAGCGGGCTTCTTCGCAGACAGTGTGCAACGCTTTGCTGCGCATCAAACCCTTCAGGCGATCATAATTTTCGCCACTGGGCAGACGCACTTTCAGCCAGTCCGGCCGTTTGGGGCGGGTGTTTTGTTGGGCGGCCTGCTCTTCAGGGGTGGTGATGGTGTCGAGTTTTATGAGATTCATGGTAATCTGGTAATTGGGTAATTAATTGAGCGATCCAATTACCCAATGACTCAATAGCTCTTTTTGCATATCAAACACATCACAAAAAGCATCGGTGATGGGTTGGAGGAGGTCGGTGGTGGTGATGGGTTGGGCTAACACGGCAGCCATGCTCGTCACCCCATGCTCACGGATGCCGCAGGGGATGATGTGGACAAAGTGGGTCAGGTCGGGGTTGACGTTGAGGGCGAAGCCGTGACTGCTGATGCCGCTGCCGCTGACTTTGATGCCGATGGCGGCGATCTTTTCCGGGCCAGTTTCGCCATGCACCCAGACGCCGGTATACCCCTCATACCGCCAGCCGTGAATGTCAAAGGCGGCTAAGGCGCGGATGATCACTTCTTCCACATCACGCAGGTATTGGTGGAGGTCAGGCCGGGCAAAACCACGCCGGGCAAAGAGTCGTTTCAGGTTGAGAATAGGGTAGCCGACGAGTTGACCGGGGCCATGATAGGTGATGTCGCCGCCCCGGTCTACCCAGCGCAGGGTGAACCCGGCGGCGTCCAGTTCGGCCTGGTTGAGCAGCAGGTGATCGAGCGAGCCGCGCCGCCCCAGGGTGAAGGTAGGTGGGTGTTCCAGCAGCAGGAGGGTGTCGGGCAGGTCGGGGTTGGCGGTGCGGGCAGCGACGAGGGATTTTTGCCATTCCCAGGCGGTGTCGTAATCTATACGGCCGGCCCATTGGGTGTCTATTGCTTGCATAACCGTATTGTAGCCCGTTATGGCTTTTTGCGTAGGTTAGTAGGGAGATGATGCGTGATATGTACTGTGTGAAGGTTACGAGTGACGCAGGCCTGGGATGCCAATGTTCGGGAAACAAACTGGACTTCTGCACCAGATTGACCTTTTCCATAGGCGTATCCGCCAGTCTGCATGATGGCCCAGGCAGGGGTATAATGACCCATGATTCGTAACCCGTGAGCCGTAACCCGTAACCGGTGATCGGATTACGGATAACGAACTACGGATAACGGAATACGGAATACGGAATACGGATGACGGCTATGCTAACCCCCGACCGGCTGCGACACGAGGCAGCACTCAATGACTTCAAACGAGCGCGCAAAAAGGCGGCTTTTCAGCAGATGATGGCCCGGCTGCGTGGCCAATCGGCCGACTTGCTGGCGTATGAAGATGTCTGCCGCCATCTCAAAGCGGCCGACGCCGTGAAACAGGGGGTGCAAGAGATTCCATTGGCGGCGATTGTGGGCAGTGTGGGGCGATATAAAGATTTCACCCGCGACTTTTTACCGAAGCATGATAGCGATGTGGAACGGTGGACGCGGGTGCGCACGGCCGTGATGGATATGAGCGGGATGCCTCCTATTGATGTGTACAAAGTGGGCCAGGTCTACTTTGTTATTGATGGCAACCATCGGGTCTCCGTAGCCCGCGAAATGGGGGCGCAAACCATCACCGCCCGCGTGACGGAAGTCAAGACGCGCGTCCCCCTGCTGCCCGGCGATAACCCGGACGAAATCATCTGCAAGGCGCGGTATGCGGAGTTTTTAGAACAGACCAATTTGAGTGAGCTGCGTCCAGAAGCTGACCTGTATATGACATTTTGCGGCCATTACCGGGTGCTGCTGGCGCAGATTGAAGCGTATAAGCGGAGCGAAACTAAGCGGGGCGAAACGGCCAGAGGCCGTTTGACTCCGTATGAAGAAGCAGTTTGTCACTGGTATGATGAGGTGTATTTGCCGGTGATGCGCGTAGTGCGTGAACAGGGCATCATGCGTTATTTTCCAGAGCGCACCGAAACGGATATATATGTGCTGATTTCAGAGCGGCGCGAGCAGCTGGAAGAGGCGTTGGGCTGGGAAATTGACATGGGCCAAACGGCCTCGGCGCTGGCGACGGCCGAACAAAAACGGCCGCGTGGCCTGGGCCGTTTATGGCAGGCGCTGACCCCGCCGGAACTGGCCGATGGGCCAGAGCCGGGGCAGTGGCGGCAGTTCCAGACCAGCCGCCGGTTGGATCGGCTCTTTGCTGATTATCTGGTGGCGTTGAGCGGCCGTGATGAAAACTGGCACATGCTGGCCCAAATCATTCGGCTGGCGCAGCGAGAATCTGACCGGATTCTAGGGCTGCACGTGGTAGCGGATGCGGCAAAGGTTAACAGCAAGCGCGTGCAGGGGCTTGAAAAACGTTTTGACGAGATGTGTGCGGCGGCCGGGGTGGTGGGGGAATTTGCGGTGGAAGTGGGGGAGGTAGTAGAAACCATCACCCGGCGGGCGGTGTGGGCAGATGTGGTGGTGTTGGGGCTGGAGAATCGGGCGGGGGCAGCACGGCCGTCTACTCGTCTTGGGAATCGTACCATGCAACTCATCCAGCGCTGCCCGCGCCCCATTCTGGCGATGCCCACCGGCGCGGAAAGCACAATGGACAGGGTGCTGCTGGGTTATGATGGCAGCCCGAAGGCGGACGAAGCCCTCTTTGTTGCCACCTATCTCAAACTGCGCTGGCCGTTGGAACTGGTCGTGGTGACGGTGGAAACGGAATACACCACATCCGCCGAATTGGAACGGGCGAGAGCATATCTGGCTGAGTATGGCATTACGGATGCGACCTTTGTTTTGCGGCAGAAACCTATCGCTCCGGCGGTTCTGGGCACGGCCGTGACCCATCACAGCAACTTCCTCATCGTCGGCGGTTTTGGCTTCCGGCCCGTCAAACACCTTGTCCTGGGCAGCACCGTAGATGAAATTTTGCGTCACTTTCCCCACCCCATTCTGATTTGCCGCTAAAACAGTGCTTAAGTGTTCAGGTGTTCAAGTGCCCACCTAAACACCTAAACACCTGAACACCTGAACACCTGAACACCTGAACACTTTTTTCGGAGAAAAAACATGCACCTTTATTTTGTACGACATGGCGAGAGTTTTGTTAATTTGAAAGATTGGAGCGGTGGCAACAGCGACGAAGGGCTGACGCCTCTGGGCAAGCAGCAGGCGGAAGCGTTAGCCGCCTGGCTGCCGGGCGAAGTACCCACTCTGGATGTGATCTACGCCAGCACCATGCGCCGGGCACTGGAAACGGCCGCACCTCTTGCCCATGCCTATAACCTGCCCATCACGCCAGATAATCGCCTGCGCGAAGTGGGCAACAACCGCCTCGACCACACCCCCTGGCCGAATGATGATTTGCCAGAGTATGGGCCGTATTGGGGCAGCGAACGGCCGTTTGCCCCTATTTCCCCCACCCGCCCAGACAGTGAATCTCTCATGCACTTCCGGGTGCGCATTGGCCAGTTTGTGGAGGAGATGATTGAAAAACACCGCACCCAACGGGTGTTGGTGGTCTGTCATGGCGGCGTCATCGAACTGGCCTTTGACCATATGTTTAACATTGGCCCCTTCCGCCGCTGCGAAGTGTGGAGCAAAAATACCAGCGTGGCTTATTTTGAGCATGTGGAACACCCATTGCGGGAAACGTGGCGGCTGCATTTTCACGGCCGTGTGGAACACCTGCACAACCTGGCCCGCACCGACGGCCGGGGGCCAGGTGTGCGGGAGGTTGAAAAATTGGGGGATTAAGAGTGTCCCCACTCTCCTCATCTCAAATCCCATGCAAACACCCTCTTTGATCCTGACTTCTAATCCGCACTTTGTTGATCTGGCCTGGGGAGAACTTTTGCAGATGCAACCTGCGGCCAAACTGGTGGCTGCCTTAGCAGATGGGGTGTGGGCGGCAACGGCCGTCAATTTTTTCACCTTAGCGGAACAATGGAAACAACAGCCACCTGTTTTTGCCCGCCATATATTCCCGGTGCATCTGGCGCTGCCTATCGCCGGGTTGGCGAGGGACGTGGTGTTGGTGGCTGAAACCATCGGCGCCGATCTGAGTGCCTGGCTGGATGAGGAATTGCCGTTTTCAGTGCAAACGCGCCTGTTGGCTAACCTGCCCTATAAGCCGTTTGACGTAAACACGGCCGCCGCCCAGCAGTTGCAGCAATACACGGCCGCGCCGCTGGATGTGCGCCACCCGGTACAAATCCTCTCTATTGTGATTACGGCGGAAATGGCGTATGTAGGAATTTCTCTGGCCGCGCATAATTTATCTGACTGGGCCGGGGGGATGCACCGTTTTGCCAGGCAGCCGGGGCAGATCAGCCGGGCGGAGTTTAAGCTGCTGGAGGCATTAGCGGTTTTTCAAATTGATCTGCCGGCGGGCGGGGTGGCGCTGGATTTGGGGGCGGCCCCCGGTGGTTGGACGCGCATCTTACGGCAAAAGAGGCAATTGGTAACGGCCGTAGACCCTGCGGCCCTGCACCCATCGCTTGATCAAGACCACAATGTACGCCATCTCCGCCTGACGGCCGAAAATTATTTGCAGCACCCGCCTGACCATTTTGATCTGATAGTGAACGATATGCGGTTGGATGCCCGTTATTCGGCGGAACTGATGGCTGCCTATGCAACCTACCTGCACCCACACGGCCGTGCGGTTATGACATTGAAATTGCCAGAAAGTGATAGCCACGCTGGCGGACGACAGGCGATAGTTGCCCAGGCCACCGCCATTCTCCGGCCGGTTTATGCAATTGCCGGTGCGCGTCAGCTTTTCCATAATCGTAGTGAGATCACCCTGTGCCTGCATAAATAAATGCAACCCAATGTGCAACTTTCTGCCCTGAAGAACATGGCCTGTTCCCGGTGGCCTCGCCCCGACAAATGCCCAAACATGGTTAGATTGAGAATTGCCGAAGCAAACAGGCAACCATTTCCGCCGCTGCTATTTTCAGATATACTCGAAAGAAAAAAGGGAGGATTGGTGATGCTTAAATCTCTCATCTCCAACCTCCAATTTCCCAGCAGAGGGTAAGGTCATGGCAAATATAGAACCACTTTCTAATGTAGACGCAGCCTGGCTGCGTATGGAAGACCCCACGAATTTGATGATGGTGTCGGGTATTTTGACGTTTAAGGAGCCATTGGATTACGGCCGTCTCCGTGAAGTCATTGGCCGACGGCTACTGCAATTTGATCGCTTTCGTCAGCGCGTGGTGGAGCCCAAAATACCATTCTCTCCGGCGTATTGGGAGTATGACCCTCATTTTAGTCTGGATGCCCATTTGCACCGAGTGGCGTTGCCTGCGCCTGGCGACAAAGCTACGCTGCAAGAAATGGTGAGCGACCTGATGAGTACGCCGCTGGATTTCAGCAAGCCGCTGTGGATGGTGCATATGATTGAGAATTATGAGGGGGGCACGGCCGTTTGTGTGCGGCTGCATCATTGTATTGCCGATGGCATGGCGTTGGTCTTTGTTTTGCTCTCGCTTACCGATTTATCGCCAGATGCTAAAGCCGGTAATGAATCCAGGATACGCCAGCCGCGCAGCCGGCGCGGCCTGTTGGGTGGGGGGATGACTTCTATGCTGAAACAATCATCTTCAACAGCACGAGCGGCGCGAAGCCTCACCAGACGGGCGCTGTCGGAAGGCCGCACCACGCTCACGCGCCCCACACGAGCGGTGGAGATTGCCCAGTGGGGTGGCGAAAATGTATTGGCGGCCGGCCGTCTTTTCCTGCGTTCGCATGATCCGGATACTGTTTTTAAGGGGAGATTAGGCACCCAAAAACGGGCGGCCTGGTCGCGGCCGTTATCTCTCAAAGATGTCAAAAAGATCAAAAATGCGACAGGTGGCACGGTGAATGATGTGCTGGTAGCGGCCATGACAGGTGGGTTGCGCCGCTATTTAGTGGAGCGTGGGCAGGACGTGCGCGGCCTTAGCTTCCGGGCGGCCGTACCCATTAACCTGCGCCAGCCCGATGAAATGGGTCTCTTGGGTAATAAATTTGGCCTGCTCTTTCTGGATTTGCCGGTGGGTATTGTTGATCCTTTAGACCGACTGAACGAAGTGCATAAGCGAATGGAAGAGCTAAAAACTTCTAAAGAGGGGCCAGTGGGGTTGGCGGTTTTGGGCACGATGGGTGTTGTGCCCCATGAGCTGCAAGGGACCCTGGTGGAGATGTTTGGCAAGAAACTGACGGCCGTGATGACTAACGTGCCGGGGCCGCCCATGCCCCTTTACATGGGCGGCCAACGTATCCATGAATTGATGTTTTGGGTGCCACAATCTGGCCGGTTGGGTTTAGGTATCAGCATCATCAGCTATGCCGGAAAAGTGCAGTTGGGCGTTGCGACAGATGCTGGCCTGGTGCCCAACCCAGACGCTATCATTGATGGTTTTTATCAAGAATTTGATGATTTGTTAGCATTAGCTGTAGAGGCGGAAGCAATTACCCGGCAGGAAGTACGGGCCGCCTCTGGTGAAACGGCCGTCTCTGGTAAAACGGCCGTGCCCACAGCGCTCAATGGTGATTTACAACACATCAGTGGGATTGGCCCGACCTATGCCGCCCGTCTGGAACAGGCCGGGATCATCGCCAAAGAACAATTGTTGGCTTTATCTCCGGCCGAACTGGCTGAAATCATGGGCACCTCTTTGCACCGGGCCGAAAATATATTGGCGGAGGCACAAAAATAAGTGGATGGTTGCTCGTCACGTGGCTCTTATGCCACCCGCCCCTTTCATTGCGACGGCCGTACCTTTATGCTAGAATCGCCCCAGTTTAGACTGTAAATCGTGAGGATTGATATGCAGCAAAGTATTGCAGCCATACTGTCTGTTACCGAAATTTTTGATAATCTGACAACAACTCAACTGGAATTAGTTGCTTCCATTTGTGAATCGGCCAGTTATAGCCAGGGGGATGTTCTGCTGCAAGAAAACGAAAGCACAACTGAGCTTTATGTGATTGCCCGTGGCGGCGTGGAAATCCTGATGAACCCCTCACTGGTAGGGGCAGAGCAGGATAAATATGAACCTGTGGTAATCACTGAACTGCGTCAGGGGCAGGTTTTTGGTGAAGTCGCGTTGGTGGATGAAGGCATTCGCTCGGCTACAGCGCGTGTCAGCCAGGATAATACAACCTTACTAAAAGTTCCTCGTGGTCGCTTGATGCTGCTTTGTGATACTTATCCCGATCTGGGTTACAAAGTGATGAAAAATGTGGCTGCCGATCTGGCATTCAAAATACGTAACACAGACTTGACCGTACGGCAATATCAACTCATGCTGTCGCAGGTTAAATCAGACGAAGCATCTTAGTGGTCTTTGCGTTCGCTAATTATGAGAGGGGCGGAAAAGTTGGGGTTTGCCGATGGGGGAGTCGCTGGCGAATGACTGCGCTCTTCTCTAGGTTACAGAACAGTTCATGGAAGCAGTTATCCAACCTGATAGCAGGCGGAGCCAGGTGAACCCGGCATTACGAAACCAGCAGCAATCACTGGCAAAGTTGGGGTTGTCTCCTTACCATCAAGTTGGATGGGCAAACGAAAATGAAAGTTGAAATCGTCAGCATTGGCACTGAATTGCTGGTGAGTGACATTCTGGACACGAACTCCGCTTTTGTATCTCGCAGCCTGCGCGAGGTGAAAGTGGATTTGACGTGCAAGGTGACGGTGGGAGATGACCCAGACATGATCGCCGATGCTTTCCGTTCTGCGCTGCGGCGGGCGGATGTGGTTATTTCTACGGGGGGGTTAGGTGTTGGCCGAGACGATTTTACACGCCAGGCGGTCACGGCCGTAACCGGCCGCCAACTGCTGCCAGACCCTCCAGGTGTAACCGGCGCACGCTTGCTGGGTGATGCTTCTGTGCGCATGTGCGGCATTCTTATGGAAGAAGAAGCCGGTACACTCATTTGCCTGCCTGGCAATCGGCGGGAAATGTCTTATTTGCTAGAAACAGAAGTGTTGCCTTACCTGCGCCAACAAATTCACTCTGAAACCAGGGATGGTTGGGTGCTGCTGCGCAGTGTGGGTTTGATGGAAAGTAATCTGAAACAAGACCTGGCTGATCTGGCTACTGACCCACAACATCGGGTGACGTTCGACTCTTTTGCCGGGCAGACCAATATCCGTCTCTGGGTGCAGACCAATTCTGATGAAGGGGTACAAAAAGAACTCAACCGCATGACGGCCGTTGTCCGGGAACGGCTCGGTGATCATATCTACGGCGTCGAGGCGGACCGCTTGGAAGATGTGGTTCTGAATGCCCTCATTCACAATGGTGTGAAATTATCCCTCCTGGAATGTTATACCAACCAGATTATGGCCGATACACTCAACCGGCTGCCCGGCAGCGAAAATGTGATCAATGCCATGCCCTGGCAAACCTGGTACGAGGCGGCCGATAAACTACATCTAGAACCAGTAACACAAAACAACCTGACGCAATGGGGCCGCCTGGCAGCAGAACGGCTGGTGGAGCTATCTGGGGATATGTTGGGGCTGGTTATTTACAGCCATATGACGCAGGGTGGCGTGCAAATCCTGGTGACGTTGGCTTCGCCAAATGGCGTATCGGTAACCCAGCGTTCCTTTGGCGGCCACCCGGATAACATTGACCAGTGGGCATTAACATTGGGGCTGAGCCACCTGCGTCGCTGGTTATTAGTTCATTATTAACAGTTACGGCCGTCTTCCCACTCATTGCACCCCTCTTTTTTGTGCCGGGTTATCATTCACAGACTTAGCAATCAGCAATCTCATGATGAGAAACAAGAGGAACGAACAATGCATATTGGCATGGTAACGGCCATTTACAAGCCTGTTGTAAATGGCGTCACCCGCATGGTGGAACTCTACCGGCAACATTTGGAAGCTGCCGGTTATGAAGTTACCATCTTTACGCTGGGGGCGCCTGATCCCAGCGATGATGACCACATTATTCGTTCACCTGGTTTTCAGGTGAGTGACCGGGGGTATTACCTGACGCCTGGTTTTTCCCGTGCGGCGCAAAAACTCATGCGCCAGATGGATATTTTGCACTCGCACCACCTGATCATGGGGGTGGAAATGGCGCACCGGTACGGCCGTTGCCCCGTCATCTATACCAACCACACCCGCTATGACCTGTACGGCAACGCCATTCTAAACCTGCCTCAACCGGCCACAGATGCCATCATGCGGCAATTGTGGCCCGACTTTTGTGATTACGCCGATGTGGTGATAGCTCCCTCTGAAAGTGTGCGCCAGATCATGCTCGATTTTGGCGTCCACACGCCCATACTCACCATTGAAAACGGCGTCGAATTGCAGCCATTTCACCAGCCGCCTGCTCCGCGCCGCAAAGCTGACTTTGGGCTGCCAGACACGGCCGTTCTCCTCATTTATGTCGGTCGGTTGGCGGCCGAAAAAGACGTGGACCGCCTGATTGGCCAGTTTGCCATTGCGGTGGATGTGGCGCCTGATCTGCACCTGATGGTGGTGGGAGATGGCCCCAGCCGGGAAATGCTGGTCGCGCAAGTGAACCAATTGGGATTGCAAGAACACGTTCATTTTACCGGAGCAGTGCCCGTGATAGAAGTGCCCAACTATATGGCCGCTGCCGACATTTTCGTGACGGCTTCCGTCTCTGAGGTGCATCCGCTGACTGTGATTGAAGCCATGGCTACGGGACTACCGGTAGTCGCCATTACCTCGCCCGGCATTAGCGATACCGTAGAGGCAGGTCGCACCGGGTTGCTGACTACCCGGCCCGATGGCGGCCTGGCGGCGGCGATAGTTGGTCTGGCGCTGAATCCGGCGCAGCGTGCCCAGATGAGCGCCGCCGCTCGCACGGTCAGCGACAAATACGACATTCGCCGCACCGTCACCCTGACCCAAGAATTGTATGAGCGGCTGCACGCCGAACGCCCCGACCTGCAACGCAAACAGCCTCACGGCCGTCGTTATCTTTACCGGCAGCGCGTGCAATCAACCTTCAACCGTATCTTCAAACCAGAAGAAGGGGAACACCCGTTGCCACACTGGTTTGCCCCGGAATTTTGGCTGCGCGACCGGCGTGATCAACATGACCAGTGGAAGTGAAGACGGCCGTCAGGTCGCTGGCGGCCGTCAGCGACCTGACGGCCGTAAAAAGCTGGGCAACTGGGGCGAACGGGTGGCCGCCACGCACCTGGAAAGCCAGGGCTACCGCCTCATTGCCCGCAACTGGCGCTGCCGTCATGGAGAAATTGACCTCATTGCCCAAGTGGGCGAACTAATTATATTTGTAGAAGTGAAGACCCGGCGTGGCCAAGAGATGGGTGCGCCGGAAGAAGGGCTGACCCCCGCCAAATCCCGCAAATTGATTGCCCTGGCCGAAACCTACATGGCCGAACACGACCTGGACGCCGATTGGCGTATTGATCTAGTGGCGGTGGAATTGGACAAAACTGGCAAACTGCTGCGCTGCGAGCATATTCCTAACGCCGTGTTGGGGTGGTAAGTAACCGTGCAGTCATTATGTAATTGAGTAATTTGGTAATTAGCCGCTTCAATTACTTAATTGCCCAATTACCCAATCACTAACTTATTTGCAAACGATCACTAAGTAGGTGATAAGGTGACAAGGTGATCAATTACCCACTTACCCACTTACCCACTTACCTTCCCCCTCTGGTGGTGCTGGTGGGGGCAACGGCCGTTGGCAAAACTTCCCTTTCTCTCTCCTTAGCTACTCAATTTAACGGTGAAATCGTCTCCGCTGATTCGCGGCTCTTTTACCGGGGCATGGATATTGGCACGGCCAAACCCACGCTGGCGGAGCGCACGGCCGTACCCCACCACCTGATTGACATTTGTAATCCCGACGAAACGCTCTCTCTGGGCGCATACCAAAAATTGGCTTATGAGACGATTGATGCAGTGCATGGGCACGGCCGTTTGCCCATTCTCGTCGGCGGCACCGGCCAATATGTCAAGGCGGTCATTGAAGGGTGGGGCATCCCGGCCGTTGCACCCCAACCAGCATTACGTAACGTTTTGTCACAGCTTGGTGGTGAAGAATTGGCGCGTTGGCTGCACACACTCGACCCCGCCAGCCAGGTTGATCCCCGCAACACCCGCCGAGTCATTCGCGCCCTGGAAGTGACGCTGGTCAGCGGCGTGCCCATCTCTGTTTTGCAACGCAAATCACCGCCACCGTATGCCATTCAGGTGATTGGCCTTTACCTGGAGCGCACCACCCATTATGCCCGGATTGATGCGCGGGTAGACGCGATGATGGCCGCCGGTTTGCTGGCGGAGTTGGAGGGGCTGCGGGCGGCGGGCTACGGCCGTACCCTGCCATCCATGAGCGGTTTGGGCTACCAGCAGTTATGCACCTATCTGGACGGGGAGATGGAATTGGACACGGCCGTGGCCCGCATCAAATTTGAAACCCACCGTTTGGCCCGCCACCAGGCCGCCTGGTTCCGCCGCGACGACCCCACCATCACCTGGTTTGACGCCGCCCAACCGGATGTGGGTACGGCCGTGCAGTCGTTTGTGGAAGAGTGGTTGCATAGTAATTGACAATTGGCAATTGCCAATTGCCAATTGGCAATTGTCAATTTATTTCTGCCAACAGCGCCAGCATCCCCGCCCGGTTTTGCGGCCATTCCGTGTCTGCGTGGGTTTTGAGTTCAACGGTAAAGGAGGGGATGCCCTGCGTGGTGAGCCAGTCGCTGGCGTCGCCGGTGATGGGGTAGCTGTTGAACCGTTCGTGCGTGGAATAACTGGCCGCCAACCCATACACCTGAGCCATTTCCAGCGAACGGCCGTCCGTCTCCGGGCAGCCGGCCGCATATACCCCATTCGCCGCACTATGCCAGAACACAACGACGGCCGGTTGCACCGCCAGAAAATAGTCGCGCAGGGCGGTTGTTTCTGGTTCAGAAAACGGCCGTTCCCCCCCACTCACTTCCTCTTCTCGCCACCGCGCCGTTGCTGACCAGTCACAGTCCCAATTGCGGTTCAAATCCACACCATTGGCGTTAAACCGGCCGGGAACCGTGTCGGTTAGTACATTGGTAGCGGCGAAACGGCCGTTCCCATTTGTCACCTGGTATTGCCCATCCGGGTTGGCCGAGGGGATGATGTGCAAGGTCACGTTGGGTGGGATCATCTCTGGGTGTGTGGAGAAATAATCAACCGCCTCATATGCCAGCAAAATGGTGTTCCATTCATACCCGCCGTGAATGCCGCCCACAAAAATGACCGGCTGTGGCCCGCTGCCAAAACGATAAGCCACAATGGGCCGCCCTTCGGCCGACGCGCCGATGATTTGCCCACTGGCATCCAGGTTAAAGAGGGGGGCGGTAGACGGCCGTGTGCTGGTGATCAGGTGATGAGGTGTGGGGGTGATCAGGTGCTCAGGTGATGAAGCGGGGGAAGGAGTGAAAGTGGCAGGGGGGACGGCCGTGCCTGATGACAACATGGCGACGCGGGTGGGTAAAGGGGGCCAATTGGAGGTACACCCCACCAACAGCAAAAGTACCAACCAACTGCCAAAGGAATCTAACGCAGAGACGCAGAGACGCAGAGAATAAAGCTTTGTATTACTTCGTGTTTTTTGCGGATCGCCCATCTTCATCCCTTCGCACCCTTCGCGTTCTTCGCCGATCATCCCGCCTTAAAACGGGCGATCAAACCTTGTTTGAGTACCCACAATTTAGGCGTCAACGACACATGGTACACATGCGGATTCAGCAGCCGCCGCACCCCGGCATCCAGCCGATCCAGGTCAGCCTGGGCGCGGGCACGCATGGCCTCCAACGGTGGGGGGGTGTATCTCAATTTTCCCTCGTGCAGCACCATTTCCAGCAATGGCTCAATTTCGGAAATCTCTTCTGCTGGCAGTGTGCGTGATGTACCGGCTTCGGTAGGGTGCTGCAAAACGAGCGGCTGCACCTGCTGGGGGTCTTCATCGTGCAAACTGAGCAAATCGGCCGTTGCCTGCCCGCGCCGGTCATACACCCGCCACACCTGCTTCAGGCCGGGGTTCGGCGTTTTGGCCGGATTTTCGGAAATTTTGATGGCTGGCGTCCAACGGCCGTCATCTGCCTGCACCGCCACCAATTTGTACACTCCATCCAACGCGGCGTCCCCGGCCGAGGTGATCAGATTCGTGCCCACACCATACACCAATCGCTTCACAATATGGTCAGCGTCCAGCCCGTAGCGGGGCGCTTCATCTTCAATTTGGGCCAGAATTTGCAGGATGGTCAGTTCGTCCAACTGGTTGGACAGCACAATTTGGGTATCGGGGAAACCGGCGGCGTCCAACATTTTGGCTGATTGCACCGCGAGATAAGCCAGGTCGCCCGAATCGAGACGGATGCCCACCGGCCGATGCCCCTGGCGACGCAATTCTTCAAACACGCGAATGGCGTTGGGCAGGCCGCTTTCCAGGGTGTTGACGGTATCCACCAGCAGCAAGCAATCATCCGGGTACACATCCGCATAGGCGCGGAAGGCGGCCAGTTCGCCTTCGCCCAGCGCCAGAAATAGCTGCACCATGCTGTGGGCGTGTGTGCCCTTGGGGGCCGTGCCCAATACGGCCGAAAGCCCCACATTGGAGGTAAACCGCGCCCCGCCAATGAGTGCCGCCCGTGCCCCGGCATTCACCCCCCGCTCCTGGCCGCGCCGCATCCCAAATTCCAGCAGCAGTTGGCCGCGCCCGGCCTGGCTGAGGCGGGAGGCTCTGGTGGCGATGAGGGTGGGGTAGTTGAGTTGATTGAGCAGGGCCGTTTCCAGGATTTGGGCCATGGCTAAGGGGCCTTGCACGGCCGTAATCGGCACATGGGGATGCACCACCCGCCCTTCGGGAATCGCCCACAGTGTGATTCCGGCAAAGTTCCCGTTGGTGCGCAACCAATCCAGAAAATCATCTTCAAAAAGGCGGCGGCCTGTCAGCCCGGTTTGCACCTGCAAAAAGGCCAGGTCGTCTTCGCGGAACTGTGCCCGTTCCATCCAATCCAACAGCCAGGCCAGCCCGGCGTTGATGCAGTAACCCGCTTTGTGCAGCCCATAATCCGGGTAACTGCGGAAAAAATGGTCAAAATGGGCCGGTTTTTGATGTAGTCCCAGGCGGAAATATAGATTTGCCATCGTCAGTTGATACATATCAGTGAAGAGAATGCCTTCAGCGGTTTGTTGTTCGGTCGGGGTCATTTTTGCCTCGCAAATGGGTAATTGCCTAATTGGGTAATTGCTTCTCAGCGCAGAGGTTAACACGATTTGCCCTGGCGGGCATCTTAAAAATGGTGGTAACGGTATTTCGTGTGGAAGAGGCACGGCCGTATAACAGCACCCCAGGCAGGGCCAGCAACTGCCCCAACAGCAGGTTTATACGGTATAATCCCGGCCACGATGGTTTGTTGGCGGAGGGGAGGCTTTAGCCGACCGGCTTATTGGCTAAAGCCTCCCCTCCACGCAAAGAGCAATACGATGGCAATTCACATTGATGAAGATTATCTGGTTTCTACCCTGTCCCGGTTGGTGCAGATCAATTCGACCAACCCGTCATTGTCCCCGGAGGGGGCGGGAGAGGCGGAGATTGCCGCGTTTGTGGCCGGGCGGCTACACGACCTGGGGGTGGAAGTGACGGCCTGGGAAATTGCGCCAGGACGGTGGAATGTGGTGGGGCGGTTGAAAGGTCGCGGCAACGGCCGCAGCCTGCTCCTCAACGCCCATCTGGATACCGTCGGTGTGAGCGGAATGGCCGAACCATTTTCTGGGGCGCTGCGCAACGGCCGTGTCTATGGCCGGGGCAGCCAGGACATGAAAGGCAGTCTGGCGGCGATGTTGGCGGCGACGAAGGCGTTGGCGGAAAGTGAGGTGCAACTGGCGGGTGATTTGCTGGTCACGGCCGTAGCTGATGAAGAACACAGCAGCATTGGCGCGGATGATCTGGTGGCGCGTGGCTTTCATGCGGACGCGGCCATCGTCACCGAGCCGACTGATCTGGCCGTCTGCCTGGCGCATCGCGGTTTCATCTGGTACGACGTGGAAACATTTGGTCGGGCGGCACATGGCAGCCGCTACCGGGAAGGGATTGACGCCAACATGCACATGGGCCGTTTTTTGGCGGAACTGGGGAAGTTGGAGGCGGAATTGCGGGCACGGCCGTCGCATCCCCTGGTTGATGTGCCCTCGCTGCACGCGGCCACACTACATGGCGGCACAGAATTGAGTGTTTATGCCGCCCACTGCTGCCTGCAAATAGAGCGGCGCACCGTACCTGGCGAAACGGTGGAATCGGCCACGGCCGAATTGCAGGCCATTGTGGATCGCCTGAGTGCGGCCGATCCCACCTTCCGGGCGACGCTCACGCCCACCTTTAGCCGCCCCCCGTTAACGGTAGATGAATCGGCAGAAATTGCTCAGGCGGTGAAACGGGCGGCGAATACAAGATTGGGACGGCAACCGGCTATCGTCGGCCAACCCTTTTGGACAGACGCGGCCATTTTTGCCGCCGCCGGGATGGAGACGATGTTGATCGGCCCCACCGGACACGGCCTGCACAGCGCCGAGGAATGGGTGGATGTGGCCTCGGTGGTGGATTTGGCGGTGATATTGGCGGACACGGCCGTGTGTTATTTGAAGTGAGCAGTGAGCAGTAAGCAGTGAGCAGTGAGCAGGTGGCAGAGCGATCAATTACCCAATCTCCTAATCCCCTAATCTCCAATCCCCCTATGAACGACCAACCCAATCCTACACCTAAACCCATTTCGCCGCACAGGTTGAACCAGAAGGAACTGCGGGCCAGTACGCTGCTGCCGGTGGTGATTCCGGTGGGCATTGTGCTGTTGGGCATGGTCGTGTGGTTGATTGCGCCCGAAGATTTTAATACCGGGCTGGCCATTGCCATTAGCCTGAGTTTGCTGCTCTTTTTGCTCTATTGGACGCGGTGGCAACCGGCGCGGCAGCGGGTGGTTGCATTGGCGTTAGCGGTTCCGGCATTGGTGGGGGTGGGGGGGGGTATGAGCAACGGCCGTATGGCGCCCATCCTTTTCGGTTTTGGCCTCACCGGGCTGCTATTGGTGCTGCACCGCGCTGTCAGCATTCCCATTTCCTATCGCTTTGCCGCCCGCCGTTACCAGGCTGGCGACCTGGAAGAGGCGTTGGCGCTGGTGGAAAAAACGATAGAGACTCGCCCCAACTTTTGGGAATCCTACCAGTTAAAGGCGCTTATTTTCCTGGCGCAAGGCGACTTTCCCCGCGCCGAGCGAGCGGCCAAAGAAGCGCTCGCCGCCAATGTCCAAAGTGACGTAGCGGCTAACACGTTAGGGCAAATCTATCTGGCGCAGGCGCAGTTTGAAGCGGCCAAACAAGCTTACGTTCAGGCCGTCACCCAAAACCCTGACCATGCTCTGTACTGGTATCATTTGGGATTGTGCCAATACCGGTTGGGGGAATGGGCGGAGGCGGTGGATTCGCTGGCGGGGGCGACCAAACGAGCGCCGCATCTTTTGGAGTATGAGTTGTGGATGCACTATTACCTGTGGTGCTGTCTGAAAGAGTTAGGGCGGGAGGAGCAGGCGGCCGAGGTTCAGGTCAAAATGCAAAAGTTTGCCGAGGGGCTGCCTCTGCTGCAAGAGCAGTTGGCGTACCAACCTGAAACACCCCATCTGCCGCACCAGCGTGCTGATCTTCATAATCTGGCGCAGCAGTTGGGGCGTAATCAGTAGCTACCGGCCCTTCTCGCCCCTCCGGGTTTTGGGCAAGTGCCGAAAGGGCAAGATGGGCAGGAATAGCGTTATGGCATGGCTGTAGTAATGATTAATTGCGGTGCGTTGCTATGTTCGCGGCTGCGCATCCGGGTCAGAGTGGTGGAGTTACCCACAAGGGCGATGCTTTTCAAACCATTGCCAGTAACGTAAGGTGTCACATCAATTTCTACCCATGTGCCCGCGCTAACAGCGCCCGAACTGTTGAGCAAGCTGTTGACCGGCGGCTTGTTGTTGTAGTTCATAGTTAATTCCCCCCATCCGCTGTCATCTACCCCATAAATTACAAACCCACTGCTGTTGGTATCCATCACAAAGAAACGCAAGGTGGCTCTGGTAATCGGCTCGTTGATGTGTTGAACGTCAAATCGCAGGTAACTCCGTGTTTCCCCTGGCGGAGATTGAACATGCAGGATGGGTTGCGTGCCATAGTTGCTGTTTGGCGCATAGGCGAATACAAAAGTATCTGCTACCGGGGTAAAGATAACCGTGTTGCCGGGTGTAGGAGTGGGCGTGTTGGAGGGTGTGGGCGTCCAGGTGGGGGTGAACTGCGGGGTTGGGGATGGGGTGGCAGTCGTCTCTGGTGTTTGTGTTGGTGTAGGTGTCCAGGTGGGGGTGGCAGTTGGGCCATTGGCAGTGGTTACAATTAGCTCTGGTCGGTAGGTGTGTTCGCGGCTGCGCAACCGTAGAAGGTTGGCGGTGTTGCTGGTCAACGCGAAGGTGTAAAGGCCATTTCCACCGATGTGGTTGGTTACATCTATTTGCACCCAGGCACCGCTGCTCACCGGGCTGATGCTGTTGATGATGGGGCCGATGTTCGGGGCATTGGCATAGGTGATAGTTTGTTCGCCCCAACTGTTATTTTCTACTGCGTGTACATGAAATCCCTGGTTATTTGTATCCAGAATATAAAGCCGCAAGGTTGCGCTGCTAACCGGGCCGGTCAGGTTTTGCACGTTGAAGCGCAAGAAACTGTTTAATTTGCCAGGTGTGTCCTGGACTTGAAGGATGGATTGTGTACCGTAGTTGCTGTTCGGTGCGTTGGCATAGACGAGCGCGTCGGCCTCTGGCGTGAACAAATGTTGTTCTCCAATGGGGGTAGGTGTGGGTGTGTTGGTGGGGGTGGGGGGCAATGTGGGTATTGGCGTTTGGGTAGGTGGCGGTGTTTGTGTTGGTGGAGTGGTTGGGGATGGTGTGACCGTGGCGCTTTGAACAGGTATTCCTTCAAGGGTGATGTTATCGAAGCGGTTGTTACCTGAGCTACCGCTGGCATTACTGCCGCCAAAGAGCAAGCGAACGGCAAATTCGGGGTTGTTGTTTACGGCCGTGATTCCTGAAAAATCAAAGCTCATTACCTGGAAACTTTCCAGAATGGTGAATGATGGGTCAAATTGTATCCATTCGCCGGTGGCACTGGTGCGATAGTAAAGCGTTTGTTCTTGGGCACCACTGGACGTGCGCTGCACGGCATAGCTTAAATGGAGTTGCTGATAGCCTGTGGTGGGCAGGGTCAAGAGTAATTCACGGCTGCTGGCGGGGTTGCGCACACGCAGGGCATTTCCGGCCGGCATTTCTAGCCGGGCATTGAGGGTGGTGCCTTCTGAAACGGAGTCCATATAGCCGCTGCCGCTGCCGGGGTAGGTGATGGTGGCGTTGCCCATGACAGTCATATCGGCGGCTACGGCCGTGAGCGTGCCACCGGGCAAATTATTAAAGTGCCAATAATGAAGCAGAACAGGTTCCGCTACAGGATCTTCTTCAAACAATGCAGTAAGGGAAACATCCTCTGTGTAGGTTTGGGTAGTCAGGGCGGGCGTATTTTCTGGCAACCCATCCCAGCCTACAAACCGGTAGCCTGGCAAGGGTATCGCTTCCAATTCAATGGGTATACCCTGAAAATAAATGCCCGACCAGGGGTAGGGGTTAGCCCCGATGCCATCTGTCGTGGGCAACAGGTCAATGGTATTGACACGCACATAACCCTGGTTTGCATCCGCATGGATGGTCAGGGTATAGGGTCCCGCTAACCCAAACCGCTCTTGGAGATGTTGCCGCTGGTAAGCCGGGCGTTGATTGGCAAAGTCAATCATAACAGCCACATTTTGCTCCCAGGCAAATACTGTGGCTGGCCTGCCCCAACGGGAAATATGTTCGGGAACTTCCGGGGCAATATGCTGGCTGGATGCCTCAATGATGGGCACAACACGGGATGGCAGGAAGGTGGTGTTGAGCAAATCAGCAAAGCGGTTAATGAAATCTACCTCGAAACTTTCGTTTTGCAGGAAAGAACGAAAGAGAAAAGTGGCCCAACTTGTGCCGGTGGAAACGGCCGTGAGCGTATCATGGTTTGGTTCGCGGAAGCCGGAATCTGTGTCATACATCATCCATCGCCAACGGCCGTCCTGCCCGTAGGGTGCAGATGGCTCATACTGAGCTGTCCGGTTGCGCCAGTAGGTAATGTTGTCGGCCGGCCAATCCCGATTACGAATGTAGATTTGGGCAATCTGGTAATCAATAAAGTTTTCCACGTCAATCTGTGTCTGGATGTAGTTGTAATGCTGGCCGTCTTGTAACCCATTGAGCGTGATGTAATCCAATGTCGCCAGATAATGAAGGTCGTCCCCTTCTTCAACAAGATGATTATCCTCCAGTAAATCAATGTTTTCCGGGTCTACACTATAAACCTGGCCTAGATAGTATTTGTCGTAGCGCTCCCGGATGTTGTGGATTCCCCAGTACTCGCCGTTGATGAAGAGCAGGCTGGGCCGATATGCCTGGGTATCAAAATGAAGATGGTTAACAACTGTTTGAATGGTGCCATCCCTCATCATGGTTGTGGCATAGTCCCCGCCGGAATTTCGGAGTATTAGCCGTTTATAGTTGTCATAGGGCAAGTCTGGAAAGATGGGGTAACTGAATTCAGACGGTCCATATTCGCTGCGGGCATAGAGGCGTAGGCTTTTGAAGGGGAAAGCACGGCTGGAACGGCCGTGAATACGTACCCCCATATCCTGGCTTATTACGGCCGGCATATTGCTGGTTTCAAATAACTCCATGTGAGCCGGGTATTCTGTGCTTCGCTGCCAGTTGGCTACCGGGCAGCAGCCGAGCGGCGCACTGGGGTTAGCGGCTCGCCACCCATCAAAATCTACACCTGCCGCGTAAATACCAGCCTCATAGTCAAACAGGTAATTTTCCGGGATACTCAAAGAAATGACGGGCAAACTGTAACGAGTCAGCGCGTCTGGTGCAATAAAAAAAGTGTGCGTGGCCACAGGGCTGGAAAAAGCGCCAGGCTTGATAGCTTGCGCCCTTACAACTGTGCCTTTGAACACTGGCTGCGCGGGGAAATAGGTTGGCGTTTGATGGTAGGTAGATGAATGGTGAGTTAGTTGATCTGGTTCAGACGAACGCTCCTGAATGCTAATAGGCTGGTCATAAAGATACGATTGGTAAGTATCTGTGAAAATATCCCCAACGGGGCTGCCGATGAATTCTGGATACTGGTTTTTGTATGTGTAAGTTTGCCCATTCAAGTTATTGGGGTCAGGCAGAGAGCCGTCGAGTGTGTAAATGATCTGTACTGTGGGGTCTGAAGTGGACAGGGTGAGGCTAAAAGGGTTGGTAAAAAAGCCACCAGCTTGTGAGAAGGTGGGTGACTCAAGGATTTCAGTATAGCCCTGGGTAGTATTGGCCATACCGGGGGTTGCCTCTACAAAATAGTGCCAGGGGCCAACGCCATCTGGTTGACGGCCGTAGGCGATATTCCCGGTAAGCGCAACAGGGCCAACCTGATCTAACACACCGCTGGTTGGGTGAGTAAACAGCAAGGTTTCTCCGGCAGCCGAAATGTTAAAATTGGTATGGAGTGGGCTACCTGGTTGTGCCCGATCTTTGCTAGAGGCCCAGACGAGTAAATACGCCCCTGGTTCCACCACGACATCGGGGAATATCCAACGATAGGGTTGGGCGGGATTATCCGAGAGACCGTAACCAGCCAGGGAAACGGCCGTGTCACCTGCATTATATAATTCGATCCAATCGGAAAAATCACCATCCTCATCAGCCAGAGTCAGGCTGTTTGAGGACATAAACTCGTTAAAAACAATTTGCACGTCACTTTGCGCCTCCACCTGCCGGAAGTTGAGGATGCTAATGAGCACCGCCAGCCCCCCCATAAGCAAGATGGTCAACACGCTGGTTGATAAAACAACTTGTCTTCTGTTAATAAACGTAACTTGGGATTTAGTGGACACCTTTCATTCTCCTTGCACTGGAACAAAGGAGGGTATGATGGTGCTAAGTGAGCGCCTGTTATTCAAGACTGGATGTTGAATAGAAGGCACCTCAAAATGAGCTGTTCATTGGAGAGTCCGACAAAAAGTGAACATCTCGATTTCTCTCTTCTGACATAATATGGAGCAGTAAAAAGGCTTAGCACAACAACACACACACCTTTACTGGACTTTCCGCTGTTATGATATATTTCCTGACTTAACGTCAATCTTTCGTTATCCACCAGATATTGCCTGAGGTTGACAAATGGATGGCTCTGAACGAACGGGCTTAAAAGGAGTGAGTATGAATGATTCGATTTTGTGGGCACGGCTGGTAGATAGCTTGGGTAAGAATGATCTGGTTTTAGGGCACATTTTGCAGGGGGTGAGCCAGGCACAGGCGACCACATGGCGGGTGGCCCGG
>CAZOPF010000032.1:0-28301 GCA_964581605.1 uncultured Ardenticatenaceae bacterium | reverse complement strand
AAGAGCCGGGTGGCCCGGAAGAGCCGGGTGGCCCGGAAGAGCCGGGTGGCCCGGAAGAGCCGGGTGGCCCGGATGGCTGGACGATAGTAGAGGTGCTCTGCCATTTGCGTGATTATGATGCCATTTTCCGGGAGCGCGGGGAGTTGATGCTGGCGCATGACCACCCTACGTTTCCGGTGTATGACCATCTGGCGATGGTGGTGGATAAAGCCTATAACCAGCAGCCACTAAAAACGGTTTTGATGGATTTGACCGCTTCGCGGCAGCAGACAATAGCTTTTTTTGCGGGGTTGGACGAGGCGCAGTGGGCGCGGACGGGACAGCATGTGGAGCACGGCCGTTACACGCTGCAAAGTCTGGCGGCGCACATTTGCTGGCACGATGCCAACCATCTGGAACAGATTACGCGGATTATGGTGGAGAATGGGAGGAAATGATGCTGACACACGAAGAACGCAGGCAATTGATTGAACGGATTCGCCGCTTTCCGGCGGAGTTGGAGGCATTGGTGGCGGGGCTGGATGCGGAGACGCTGACGACGGTGTATGTGCCCGGCGAGTGGACGATTGCCCAAAATGTGCATCACACGGCCGATTCGCACCTGAACAGCTACATTCGGCTGAAGCTGATGTTGACGGAGGAACGGCCGTCGCTCAAACCCTACGATGAAACAAAATGGGCGCTCTTCCCGGATGCGACGCCGCCCGATTTTACGCTGACGTTTCAACTATTGCGGGGGCTGCACGGCCGTTGGGCGACCACATTTGCCACTCTGACGGAAGCGGATTGGCAGCGGGTGGGCATCCATCAGGCGGATGGGGAGGTGACGGTTGAAGAGTTGTTGCGCAACTATGTGGCGCATGGCGAGGCGCATATGAATCAGATTCGCCGGGTACTGGCGGCTAGGCCGACAAGAGTATAAGAGATTGGGAGATTAAGAGAATCAATCTCCCAATCTCCTAATCTCCTGCTTCAAAAGGCAAATTGGGGCAGATGGCGCGGTAGGCTTGTGACCCTTCCTCGTTGCCGATGTATTGCTCCCATTCGCTGGCGGTCAGGTTGCGCGTCAGGCGGGAGCAGGCTTCGTCTACCAGTTGGGTGGGGCGTAGCAGCTTAACGGCATCCAGGTTCCATAGCTCGGCCAGGATGTCATTGGTCGTGAGGGCGACACGGCCGTCCGGGTGGATAAGCAGTGCAGTCACCGGCCCGCCCTGGTGGATGCGGCCTAACTCATTCCAACTACTCACTTCCCAAAAACGCAGAGCGCCGTCTTCGCTGCCAGTTAGCAAAAAGGCGTGGCTGGGGGTGAAGGCCAGCGAGCGTACCGGGCTGTTGTGGAAGAGGCTGGCTTCCAGTTGGCCTGTGTTTACATTCCAGACGCGGGCGGTATTGTCTGTGCCGGTGGCCAGGTAACGGCCGTCCGGGCTGAAAGCCAGGGTGTAGACAGCTTCATTGTGTTGGAACTCCTGCCCTTCTACGCCGGTGGCCACGTTGTAGAATAGGGCACGGCCGTGATCCTCGGCCACCACAAATTGTGTACCATCCGGTGTGAAGGCAATGTCGGAAACACGGGAAGCAATCTCGATGGGGTCAATAACAGGTTCGCCCGTCTGCACATCCCAGATAGTCAGGTAAATATCCCCATTGATCCCCCCTTCCCGGCCGGCCGTGACCAGCCTGGTTCCATCTGGGCTAAAGGCCAGGGCGTCAATAACCTGGTCATCGGCAAAAGCGAATCCAAACTCCCCGGCCAACATATCCCACAGGTACACGCCGTCCGCCTGCCCGGTGGCGGCGGCCATCTGACCATCTGGCGACACGGCCAGGAGTTTCAGTGCTTGCTCACCAGCGATAAACTCAGCGACCTGGGCGGCCGTCAGATCACCCGCCTGGAGCGCCTGTATATCCCATAGTCGCAGCCCATCATCACTGGTTGTGAGCAGTTGTGTGCCATCGGTGGTCAGGGCCAGATCGTTAACGGGATGGAGATGGGTGGCGCGGCTGATTTCGGCTGAGTCTTTGGTGATGTCCCATAGCTGAATTTTGCCGTCCAGGTCGCCGGTTGCCAGCAGGCTGCCATCGGGGCTGAAGGCGGCGGTGAAGACCCAGGCTTCATGGATCATGTTGCTTACATTTTGGCCGGTAACGACATCCCATAACACGGCCGTGTTGTCATCACTGGAGGTGACCACCCATTTCCCGTTCGGGCTGAAGGCTACGTCGTTCACAAATCCCTGATGTTCCAATTCAAATAGCTGTTTGCCGGTGTTTGGCTGCCAGAGGCTGGCGGTGTTATCTGCACTGGCGGTAGCCAATATCTGGCTGTCTGGGCTGAAGGCAGCGTCTACGATCATGCCTTCATGGTAGACGGTGGTTACTCGCAGCCAGTTGAAGCGGTTCCAGATGCGGGCGGTGCTGTCTTCGGAGAAGGTGGCCAGGCGTTCGCCATTGGGGCTGAAGGTGGCGCCGTAGGTGGGCGCGTCGTGGGAGAGGGTAGCCAGAACGGTGGCATTGCGCACATCCCAAATCCAGGTACGGCCGTTGTCATCACTGCTGACCATCAAACCGCTGTCTGGGCTAAAGGTGACGTCCCAAACGGAGGCGCTCTGGTTGGTGCCCAGGATGATGTTGCCATTGCTGGGGTTGACCACGCGGACGTTGCCATCATAGACGCCATAAGCCAGGTAACGGCCGTCGGCGCTGAACTCCACATCGTTGATCCAGTCGGTGTGGGGGAACTGCCGGATGATCTCGCCAGTGGTGGCATCCCACAGGGTGACGATGCCGGCGTAGGAGCCATCTTCCAAAGTTTGGGCGTTGCCGGTGGCGATCAGGCTGCCATCAGGGCTAAAGGCCGCGGTGAATACCCAACCGTCGTGGGGCAATGAAAGAAGTTGTTCGCTGGTGGTGGTGTCCCACAACACGGCCGTGCCGTCATCACTGGCGGTTAACAGGCGGCGGCCATCGGGGCTGAAGGTCACCTCATTTACCCAGTCATCATGGGAGAGTTCATTTTGGGGGGCGGGCAGCCGTGCTAACAGGCCGCGCAGCAGTTGTTCACCTTCTGGTGTTTGCCACTGCTGGTAGGATTGCAGGGCGACCAGGGTGCTGAGGACGTATTTGTCTTGTTGGGCCAGCAGTTCGCCAGTGATGGCGGTTTTTAGTGCCTGGGCTTCTTCTTTCAGCCGGTTGGCAATATCGCGTTGGGTGGCGGCTTCGGCTTCGGCGGCGACGGCGATGTCGCGCTGTTCTTCGGCAATCTCTTTTTGTGTTTCGGCTTCAGCTTCAGCGGCGACGGCGATGTCGCGTTGTTCTTCGGCCAGCCCGCGTTGTTCTTCGGCGACCTGGGCGGCGGCTTCGGCGGTGGCGCGGGCAAAGACGGCGATTTCGCGTTGCAGGAGGGCGTCTTGTTCGTTGACAACGGCCGTTGCTCTGGCTTCTTCAGCCAGACTGCGCTGCTGGTTGGCTTCCACACTGAGCAAGTATGAGAAGACGGCGAGCAGGGCGATGATGACGGAGACGGTGACGCCAGCGGCCAGGATGCGGGTGCGCCGGGTGGCGTCTTTGCGGCTGTCGGCAATGTAACGGGTTTGCAGTTCGGTAGGGAGAGGCTCTTTGCCAGCGGCGCGGGCCTGCCACGCTTCGGCCCGTTTCAGGTCGTCGCCGCGCAGGAGGAAGCTGTTGTTACGGCCGTTGCCCTCCCATTCCACCGCCCGGCGCAGCAGGCGGGTGTGCGCTTTCACCCAATCCAGGTCGGTGTGGATGACTTGCACCATGTCGGGCATGTGCGCTTCCAGTTCGGCTTCATCCCGCATGTAAATCCAGTTATGAGAGGATATTTTGGGGTGAATGGGATCCCCTTTTTCAGCGTCGCGGTGCAGCACGGGGATGAGGCGTTTGTTGTTGTCTACGGCCGTTTGGATTTCATCGGTACACACTTTGGATTTGAGAGAATCGGGGGAAATAACAAAAGCGAAAGCATCGGCGTTTTCAATGCCTTGTTTAATTTCCTGCCACCAGTCAGCCGTCAGGGGGATGCCTTCCCAATCTACCCACGTTTCCAGCCCAGCGCCGACCAGGTTGTTATGTAATTTCTGCACGAATGCTTTGTCTTTGCGGGAATAGGAGATGAAGATGCTTACTTTCTTTTCTGATTCGGTTTTTTTGTCCATCGGGTAGGCTTTGCTTCCTGTTCATATGATTCTGATACTACGCTTGTTTGTATTGATTTTAGACTATACAGGTGGATAGTGACGAAATGCAACTTTATGGCCTCATTGAGTATAGCAGCCTTAAAACCCTTCCAACTGTGACAAATCGGCCAGGCCGGTGGCCAGATTGGCAATGTGTTGCAGCAGGGCCAGGCGGTTTTCACGCACGGCCGTCTCCTCATCCATCACCAACACCTCGTCAAAAAAGGCGGAAATGGCCGGCTGCATCTGCCGCAGGTTCCCCACAAAGGTGGGCAGGTCGCCATTATGCGTGGCAGCCGATTGGTAGGCGGCCAGCAAATTCTTCTCGGCGGGCAAGGCAAAATCGGCCGGGCGCAAGGTGAAGGGTGTGGCATAACTGCGAGTGATGCGCACACAGCGGGCGTAAGCGTCTAGCAGCGTTTCCCAGTCGTCGGCGCGAATGGCAGTGGTAAGGGCGACGGCCGTTTGCCCGGCCAGATACGGATTGCCCCCTTGCTCCGCCAGCACCGCCTTGACCACTGAAGCGGCAAAACCCTGTTCACGCAGCACCCCTTCCAGACGGCCGACCACAAAACCCATCACCTCATCCAATCCAGTTGACGACAGGGGGATCGGCAGGAATTGGGCAGCAGCCTGCATCCCGGCGCGCACATCAAACGAGATGGCGTTGGCCGTCAGGTTTTCGATGATGTGCAGGGCGGCGCGGCGCAGGGCAAAGGGGTCGTTGGAACCTTTGGGGGCCAGCCCGGCCGCAAACAACCCCGCCAGACTGTCCAGCCGGTCAGCCAGGGCCAGCGCCAGGCCGGGGCGCGTCTGGCTGACGGCGTTGTACTGCCCGGCGATGGCCTGGCAGACCGCTTCCGGTTCGCCGCTCAGTTGGGCGTAATGGCCGCCCATGATGCCTTGCAGAGAGGTCATTTCCACCACCATGCTGGTGGCCAGATCGGCTTTGGCTAAGGCGGCGGCGCGGGCGGCCACGGCCGTCTCCTCTTCATCCAATCCCACCATATTCGCAATAACGGGTGTTAACTGCTCCAAACGCTGGCTTTTGTCCAGCATGGAGCCGAGTTCGGCCTGGAAGGTGAGCGTGCTCAGTTTGGGCAAAAAGTCGGTCAGTTTGTGTTTACTATCTTGCCCATAAAAGAATTCGGCATCGGAAAAACGGGCCACGATGACATGCTCGTTGCCTTCGACCACAAAATCCAGGTGCTTTTCATCGCCATTGCGCACCCCGATGAAGTAGGGCATGAGACGGCCGTGTTCGTTGTACACCGGGAAGTAGCGCTGGTGTTTTTTCATCACCGCCACCAACACGGCCGCAGGTAGCTTAAGGAAACGTTCGCTAAATGTCCCCCGCAGCGGCGTCGGCCGTTCCACCAGATTGGCTACTTCATCCAGCAAATCGGGGTCGTCGGGGATGGCGCCCCCTTTTTCGGCGGCCAGTTTGCCCGCTACCAGCACAATCTGTTCTTTGCGCTTGTCCGGGTTCAGGTTGATCCCCTGTTTGCGCAGCAGGCCGCCAAAGTTGACGGCGCTGTCAATCTCGATTTCGGGGGAGTCATACGGCCGTAGCCCCCGGCTCACCCGTCCACTTTCCACCCCGGCATAGCTGAAGGGCACCACTTCCGGGCCAACCAGCGCCACCAGCCAGCGCAGCGGGCGGCTGTAGCTGACGTTGGTGCTGTTCCAGCGCATACTCTTTTCAAATTTCAGGCTGGCAATAAGATTGGGCAGCGCTTCGGCCAATACCGGAATGACAGCGCGGCCTTGTTCCCGGATCACGGCCGTGACATACCGCTTCCCCCCTTCTTCCTCAATACGCAAATCGGACAGATGGACCCCCTTGCCTTTGGCAAAACCGTAGGCGGCCTGCGTGGGTTTGCCTTCGGCATCAAAGGCGCGTTCGGCGGGCGGCCCTTTGACCAGCGTTTCCAGGTCAGGCTGGCGCGGCGCTAACTGCGTGACGGTGACAACCAGCCGGCGCGGCGTCCCCTCCACCTGCACCGATTCATAACTCAGGCGCAAATCGTCTAGCATTTCGGGCACGAGGGTGTGCAACTGGCGAATGGCGCTGTTCAGGTCGCCAACGGGCAGTTCTTCACTGCCGATTTCCAGCAGGAAGGTTTGGGGAGAATAGAACTCCTGGGGGGCAGACGGCCGTGACAGCGCCACCCGTTCTTCCGGCCAATCGGCAGGCAGGAACGGATATTCCAGCCGTTCCCGCTGCGCCAGATACAGGTCAGACACCTGCCGGGCAATGCCGCGCATCCGGCGGAAAAACTGGGCGCGTTCGGTCACGCCCACCGCCCCGCGTGTATCCAAAATGTTGAACAGGTGGGAGCATTTCAGGTTGTAATCGTGAGCGGGCATCACCAGCCCGGCCGCAAGGCACCGCTGCGCCTCTCGCTCGTAAATGTCATACACCTGCTTGATCGCCTCCACATCGGCCACGTTGAAGTAGTATTGGCAATGTTCAATCTCGCTTTGCAGCAGCACATTTTCATAGCTGATGCCTGCGCCGTACTCCATTTCCCAGACGCTCCTGGCTCCTTGCAGCGCCAACGCAATGCGATCCAATCCGTAGGTGATTTCCACGGAAACGGGGTCTAGCTGGGCCCCGCCCGCCTGCTGGAAGTAGGTGAACTGGGTGATCTCTTGCCCATCCAGCCACACTTCCCAGCCCAACCCCCAGGCGCCCAGTGCCGGGCTTTCCCAGTTGTCTTCCACAAACCGAATGTCGTGTTCGCGGGGGTTGATGCCGATGGCTTCCAGGCTTTTCAGGTATAGCTCCTGGGGATTGCCGGGGTCGGGTTTGAGGATGACTTGCAACTGGTGGTGCATTTGCATCCGGTTGGGGTTGTCTCCGAAACGGCCGTCGTCTGGCCGAATACTGGGTTCAATGTAGGCCACGTTCCAGGGTTCTGGCCCCAACACACGCAGCGAGGTGGCCGGGTTCATTGTGCCCGCGCCCACCTGCACGTTGTAGGGTTGTTGAATCAGGCAGCCCTGCGCCTTCCAATAGTCGAGCAGGCGCAAAATAATCTCTTGAAAACTGAGTTTGTCGCTCATAACCATCCTTTCATGATCCGTGAAGATTGCGAAGGTTTATTGTTCGGCGATGACCGTTTACCAGTAATCCATCACCATCTCAGGCGCGGGATTATAACATGGGGGAATGGGTGTGACGATTTTGGGATACAATCGGGGTATGACCATGATTCAATTTTTTGCCATAGAAGAGCAGGGGGCACGGCCGTTACCCATTCCCGACCACATCACCACTTTTGATGGACTGTACGACGGGTTAGCTCTGGGTGTATACTCTGCGCTGCGCACCTTTTCGCATAACAAGTTTTTGCATTTGCAGGATCATATTGACCGGATGGTTCGGTCATTGCAGGTGTTGGGGTGGGCGTATGTGCTGGATGAGAAGCGGCTGCGCCGGGCATTACATGAGGTGTGTACCGCCTGCCCATTTCCTGAAGCGCGGGTGCGCTTTGATATTTTGGCCGCGCCGCCGGTTCATTTGGGCACGACCAGCCGGGAAACGATAGCCTTGCTGCCTTTTTCACCACCTGACCCGGCGTTATATGTGCAGGGTGTGGCGGTAGATTTTGCGCCAGATTTGCAGCGGGCACGGCCGTTAGCCAAAACGGCCGACTTTGCCCAGGCCCGCCGTGCCTATCAGGTGGGTGGGGCGGTGTATGAGTATTTGTTGGTGGATGCGGCTGGCTATTTACTGGAAGGGACGGGCACAAATTTTTGGGCAGTACGGGATGGGGTGCTGCGCACAGCCGGAAAGGGGGTTTTGGAAGGGGTTACGCGCAAAATTATTTTAGGCCTGGCGACCGAACAAGGGATTCCGGTGGATTTGACGGCCGTTCACAGCAGCGAGATTCCCACTTTGCAAGAGGCGGCTCTGAGTGGTTCGTCGCGGGCGATGGTGCCGGTGGTGCAAATTGGCGGGCAGGTGGTTGGGGACGGCCGTCCTGGCCCCATTTGCCAGCGCCTCCTGACGGCATATAATCTGTTTATCTCACAAGAAATTAAAACGGCGATAGAAGAGGGTGATTGAGTGATTGAGTGTTCTTGTCATTCGCTACTCAATTACCCAATTACATCTGTATGACCACACAAGAAATTCCCCCTTTAGAAAAGTTAGCTGTCACCCTGTTTGATATTGGTGCGGTGCAGTTGGGCAAATTTGTGCTGCACAGCGGCCGTACTTCGCGTATTTATCTGGATTTGCGGGTATTGGTCTCCTTCCCCGATGCGCTGCGGCAGGCGACGGCCGCCTATCGGCAAGTGCTGGAGCATCTCACGTTTGATCTGTTAGCGGCGCCACCATTGGCCGGGCTGCCCTTTGGCACAGCGCTTTGCCTGGATATGAACATCCCGCTCATCTATCCCCGCAAGACGGCCAAAAGTTATGGTACGGGCAAGGGAATTGAAGGGGTGTGGGAAGTGGGACAAACGGCCGTTGTCATTGACGACGTGATCACCTCTGGCGACAGCATTATGGAGGCGATGATTGCTCTGAAAGCGGCCGGATTGCAAGTGAATGAAGCGGTGGTGCTGATTGACCGGGAGCAGGGTGGCAAGGAAATCATGCAAGAACAAGGCTATACCGTCCACGCCGCCATGACGCTGAACCAACTGCTCGCCATCCTGGAAAGACACGAACGCATCACCGAAAAACAACACGCCAAGGTGTTGAAATCATTAAAGTGAAGTGGTGCTTTAGTGCTTTAGTGCTTTAGTGTTTTAGTGTTTTAGTGTTTTAGTGCTTTAGTGTTTTAGTGTTTTAGTGCTTTAGTGTTCAAGTGCCAGGTAACTTAATGTCTAAGCACCAAGACACCAAGATACTAAGACACTTAGACACCTGAACACACAAGGAGTCCCCATGACCGAACCAAAACGGGCTGGCGCACACAATGTGCTGCGTTATGACCGAAATCCATTGGATGTGATTTTTGCCCCCAAAAGTGTGGCGGTGGTGGGGGCGACGGAGCGAGAAGGCAGCGTCGGCCGTACCATTTTGTGGAATTTGATGAGCAGCAGCTTTGGCGGCGTCATCTTCCCGGTCACACCCTCCCGCAGTAGTGTGTTGGGCATCAAGGCGTATCCCAGCGTGACGGCCGTGCCCGAAACCATAGACCTGGCCGTTATCGTCACCCCCGCTAAAACCGTGCCCGGCATCATCAAAGAGTGTGTGGATGCCGGTGTGCGTGGCGCGATTGTTATTTCCGCCGGTTTTAAGGAAAGTGGCGCGGCAGGGGAAGCGCTGGAACAGCAAATCCTGGCCGAAGCCCAACGCGGCCAGATGCGCATCATCGGCCCCAACTGCCTGGGGGTGATGAACACCGTCAGCGGGCTAAACGCCACCTTTGCCAGCACCATGGCCCGACCGGGAACAGTTGGGTTTATCAGCCAGAGCGGGGCGCTGTGTACCGCCATTTTGGATTGGAGCTTCCGGCAAAATGTAGGTTTTAGCGCCTTTGTTTCCATTGGTTCCATGCTGGATGTGGATTGGGGCGACCTGATCTATTACCTGGGTGATGATCCCCGCACCAAGAGCATCGTCATCTACATGGAAACCATCGGCAATGCTCGCTCCTTCCTTTCGGCGGCGCGGGAAGTGGCGCTGACCAAGCCGATTATCGTCATTAAACCGGGCCGTACCGAAGCAGCAGCGTTGGCGGCCGCCTCTCACACCGGCTCATTGACAGGCAGCGACGAAGTGTTGGCGGCCGCCTTCCGGCGTTCGGGTGTGTTACGGGTGGATCGCATTGATGACCTGTTTAATATGGCCGAGGTGCTGGCAAAACAACCGTTACCACGTGGCCCACGCCTGACCATTGTGACGAATGCGGGCGGCCCCGGCGTGTTGGCGACAGATGCACTGATCAGCAGCGGCGGCGAATTGACGCCGCTGGCCCCGGAAACGACGGCCGCGCTGAATGAGATTTTGCCGCCGCATTGGAGCCACAATAATCCGGTGGATATTTTGGGGGATGCGGATGCGGAGCGGTATGCCCAGGCCATTCAGGTGGCGGCCAATGATCCCAACAGTGACGGGTTGCTGGTGATTTTGACGCCCCAGGCGATGACTTCGCCGACGCAGACGGCCCAACTATTGCATAAGCAGTACGGCCGTCCTGCCGGTTACAAATTTGGCAAACCCATTCTGGCCAGTTGGATGGGTGGGGCCGATGTTCATGCCGGGCAGGACATTTTGAACCAGGGCAATATCCCTACCTTTGATTTTCCCGATACGGCCGCCCGCACCTTCTTCTACATGTGGCGTTACCAGCGGCGGCTGCAAAGTTTGTACGAAACCCCCTTTGCCCCGGTGGAAACAGCGGAAAGCACCGCTCACCATCAGGCGATTTGGGAGATGATTGAACGAGTGCGCTTCAGCGGCCGTACCATCCTCACCGAGTACGAATCCAAGCAAGTGTTGGCGGCTTATGACATCCCCACGGTAGATACCCGCCTGGCGCGGAATGAGGCAGAAGCAGTGGCCGCGGCCGAAGCCATTGGGTATCCGGTGGTGATCAAACTCAATTCGGAGACGATTACGCACAAGACGGATGTGGGTGGGGTGCGGCTGGACCTGGTAACGGCCGATGAGGTGCGCCACGCCTACCGGGCCATGGAAAAAGCCGTCACCTCTAAATACAGCGCGGCCGATTTTCTGGGCGTGACGGTGCAGCCGATGTTGAATTTGAAAAATGGGTATGAGCTGATTATTGGGGCCAGCCCTGATCCACAATTTGGGCCGGTGCTGCTCTTTGGCTCCGGTGGGACATTGGTGGAAGTGTTCAAAGACCGGGCCTTAGGGCTGCCGCCGCTGACAACGACGCTGGCGCGGCGGATGATGGAGCGGACGAAGATACAGGAAGCATTGAAAGGGGTGCGCGGCCGGCCGCCGGTGAATCTGGCGGGGCTGGAATCGTTGCTGGTGCATTTTGGCGACCTGGTGGTGGAGCAGCGCTGGATTAAAGAGATTGATATTAACCCGCTGTTTGCTTCAGACGAACATTTGATTGCGTTGGATGCGCGGGTGGTGCTGTATGGGCCAGAGGTGACGGAAAAAGAACTGCCCAGGCTGGCAATACGGCCGTATCCCACCCACTACGCCGAACCTTACACCACCACCCAGGGTGATCAGCTGCTCATTCGCCCTATCCGCCCCGAAGATGAGCCGCTGGTGGTGGAATTCCACAAAACGCTCTCCGAAAAGAGCGTGTACATGCGCTACTTCCGCGCCTTTCAGTATGACCAGCGGGTGGAGCATGACCGGCTGGTGCGAATTTGCCATGTGGATTATGACCGGGAAGTAGTGCTGGTGGCGGAAAAAACGGACGAGGCGACGGGTGACAGGCAGATTTTGGGCATTGGCCGCCTGACCAGGGCACGTAATGCGGACACGGCCGAGTTTGCTTTGCTCATCAGCGATATGTACCAGGGGCACGGGCTGGGCACTGAACTGTTGCGGCGGCTGCTGCGTTACGGCCGTGCCGAAGGCATTAGGCGCATTGAAGCGTATATCCTGGCTGAAAACCGGGGGATGCTGCATGTTTGTGAAAAGCTGGGCTTCACTTTCCACCGGGAAGCGGAAGTGATTAAGGCAGAGATAGAATTGTAATTGAGCAATTGAGTAATTAAAGCCCAATTACCCGATTACTCAATTACTCAATTACCCAAGTACCCAATTACCCAATTACCCAATTACCACAAAGGCATCCATGTTTACTAATTTGATTCCTCCGGAGCGGCTACTGCCCCATTTGTCTGATCCTGATTGGGTGATTGTGGATTGTCGTTTTGATCTGGCGGATACGGGCTGGGGGCGGCGGCAATATGAAAGCAGCCATCTTCCGGGCGCGTTGTATACGCACCTGGATGAAGACCTGAGTGGGCCGCCGGTAACGGATAACGGCCGTCACCCATTGCCCACCCCAGCGGCCATAGCCGCTTTGTTTGGCCGGTTGGGGATTGATGAACGGAAGCAGGTGGTAGCGTATGACGCCAGTAATGGTTCGTATGCGACGCGGTTGTGGTGGATGCTGCACTACATGGGGCATGAGGCAGCGGCCGTGCTGGATGGTGGCTGGCCCTGCTGGCAGGCGGCCGCTTGGCCGGTGAGCGATGCGCCGGAACAAAGGGCAGCGGCCGTGTTTACCGGCACACCCCGGTCTGCTTGGTTGGTGCAAATGGCAGATATACCTGGCGTCCCTCTTCTGGTGGATTCCCGTGGCCCGGCGCGGTATCGTGGTGAAATAGAGCCAATTGATGCGAAGGCTGGCCATATTCCGGGCGCCGTGAACTATTTTTATGAGGAGAATTGGGGAGCGGACGGCCGTTACCTGCCAGCCGACCAGTTACAGAATAAATTGCAGGCTATTTTGGGAGACACCCCGGCCCATGAAGCAGTGTTTTATTGTGGCTCAGGCGTGAGTGCCTGTGTGAATCTGCTGGCAATGGCTCAGGCGGGATTGGGGTACGGCCGTTTGTATGTTGGGTCATGGAGCGAATGGAGTCGCCACCCAGAGAACCCAATTGCTACTGGCGCCACGCCCTGATGGGCACGCCTACTTAACCAGAACGGCGCCTGCAAGTTCCGGCCGTATGAAATTTGGCGGCCATTTTGTTTGTTTATCGTAGCGGGCTTCTTTCAAATCCGCTCCGGCTAAAACAGTTTCGCTCAAATCACACCCACGCAAATCCGTAAAATGCAGCCGCGCTTTGGCTAAGACACAGTTCTTCAAAATTGCGCCGCGCAAACTCGCCTTGCCTAAATACGCTTCGGTCAGATCGGCCTCTTCCAGGTTGGCGTCTTTGAAGGAGGCCATGAAGAGTTTGGCTTTCTTCAGCGAGGCTTTATTTAGATTGGCCCCAACCATTTTGGTGCGTTCCAATGAGGTGCCATCGAGCTGTGCCCGGCTCAAATTGGCCTGTTTTAAGTTGGCGCCGTTCATACGTGCGCCACTCAAATTGATGCCGCTCAAATCCATTTTTGCCATATCTGCCCCATTCAGGTTAATGCGTTCTGGGCCAACCTCTCTGGCTGTTTTTTCTACTTCATTGCGCCAGGCCATGCGTTGTTGCTGCTCTTTTTGGGCGGCCGTTTGGGGGTGCAAGTCGGCTGGTATGGCATTGTGGGGTGGGGTGGGTTCGGTTGTATTCATTGCCTCATTCTCCCAGGTCAGGATGGTGCTGTTTTATCACGGGTGAGGCATGGCTGGCAAGTTGTCAGGGGCAGATGGGGCTGTTATAATGCTGCCCGCAACGCCAGCTTAGCTCAGTCGGTAGAGCGACGCACTCGTAATGCGTAGGTCAAGGGTTCGACTCCCTTAGCTGGCTTGGCAGGAAGGTCAGCGTTGTGCTGACCTTTTTTGATCCGCGAAGAACGCGAAGGGCTTCGTAAAAGACACGAAGAAACGCGAGTTTTGTCTCTGCGCCTCTGCGCCTCGGCGTTAGAATAAATTACGGAGGAAGAGGGATATGAGTAAAAAGAAGCCGGTGGTGTTTGGGGTGGCGGGGGGAACGGCGTCGGGCAAGACGACAGTGGCGCGCACGATTTTAACGGCCGTTGGCCAATCCCAGATCGCCTATTTGCCCCATGACGCTTATTACAAAGACCGCCCCGACCTTTCATTCGACGAGCGGGCGGCGGTCAATTATGACCATCCCAATTCGCTGGAGACCAGGCTGCTCGTCCAGCACATCAAGCAATTGTTAGCCGGCGAGTCGGTAGCCGTGCCGGTGTATGACTTTACCCTTCATCGGCGGACGGAGGAGACGGTGCTGGTATCGCCGTGCCCGATTATCCTGGTAGACGGCATTTTGATTTTTACGCGGCGCAAACTCCGGGAGTTGATGGACATCAAGCTGTTTGTGGATACGGATGCGGATGTGCGATTTATTCGCCGTTTGCAGCGGGACATGAACGAGCGCGGTCGTTCACTGGATTCGGTGATCGCCCAATACCTGGAGACGGTACGGCCGATGCACCTGAAATTTGTGGAGCCAAGCAAACGGTTTGCCGATGTAATTTTGCCAAATGGGGGGATGAATGAAGTGGCCATTGCCATGGTGGTGTCGCGGTTGCAGGCGTTGTTGGCGGAACGGCCGTAGGCCGTAGGCCGTGACCCGTAATCCGTTTCCCTGTTAAATTCCGTTAATGCCATCCTCCAGCCGCCCATTACGGCGGCGGTGATGATTATGGACAATGATGAGGAACCGCCGGTAAGCCACACCACCATCTATCTGCCTGTTATTGTGCGGCGGCCGCCACCACCACCACCTGTGGAGTTCCATGTACACATTGGCGATGATATTGGTGAACGGCCGGTAGCCGGGTAAGGGGAGATCTTCTATACGACAACGGTGATGATTCTGGCTACCCTTCCGGTGGGAGGATCGTTTTATCTGTCTACAATGCCAAATCAGGTGATGGCGACGGCCGTTGATGACGAGATTACCTTCATGCTGCCGGATGGTGACGTCGTCTTCAGCTACCGCTACGCCGATCATGGTGAAGACATTGTGCCGCAGATTGTGCCCGTGCCCCGGTATCTGGTGGCGGTCATGGCCGGGCAACAGATGACTGTGCAATAGGCCGACGTTTTTAGCACCTATGTCAGTGCTACCACTATCTGGCTAATTTGGATGCCCTGAGAGGGCAAGTAACCCTTTGGGAGCGTCTAATAGCTCCCCAATTTTGAGATTGAGAGATTGTGCATCGCCTGATCTCCTGGGGGCATTTGTTCGGGTCAGACATTCGATTTCTCCAAGAAATTGGATGTCTGGTAGCCCCTTGATCTTCCATATTGGCGGTAGAGATTCAGGGTGGCAGCGGCCGTGCGCTGCCACGAAAACTTTTGTGCCTGTGCCAATGCTTTTTGGCGATATGCGGCCACCAGGGCCGCATTGTCCAGAAAATGGCTGATTTGCCGGGCAATATCGGCTGTGTCATGTGGATAGGCATAGAGAGCCGCATCCCCGGCAACCTCTGGCAGGCTGGCGGCGTGGCTGGTAATGACGGCCGTGCCGCAAGCCATTGCTTCGATCACAGGCAGCCCAAACCCTTCATACAAACTGGGAAAAATGAAAAAGTATGCACCACTGTATAAGCCGGGCAAATCGGCATCAGCCACCGGCCCAAGAAAACGAACAGCACCTGGTGGCAGCAGCATATGTGCTTTCTCTCTGGCTTCTGGGTAACGAGCATCCCATGAACCGGCAATAACTAATAAGGGTGGCTCCTGCCGTTGGGCGCGGGCCATGGCCCATGCCTCCACCAGCCGTGCCAGATTTTTGTGTGGTTTATTGATTCCCAGATAGAGTACATAGCGGGCAGGTAACTGGTATTGCTGACGGGTACGCTCCACGGCAGCGGCCGTTTGCGGAGTAAATTGGGGAGCCGGGGCATGGGGCACGGCCGTTACCCGCTCCTCCTTCAGCCCATACCGCACCAATACGTCTTGCCGGGTCGCTTCAGAAACGGTAATTAGATGATCAGCACGCCGCACGGCCAGCCAGGTAGCCACATGCGCCAGCAGTCGTGTTCGCACAGAGAAGTAAGCCGGGAATAACTGCGGGATGAGATCATGCACCGTCAGAATAGTGGGCACGCCGGTTCGGTAGGGCATCAGGTAATAGGGGCTGTGATAGACGGCCGCCGGGGAGGACCGCAGCAGCCGGGGGATATGCCATTGTTGGGTCAGGCTAAAGGGGGAGGCGGCCGTAACCACATGTGCCACCTGTTCACCGGCCAGTGGTAACGCCCAGGCTATCGGCCGTGCCCCATCCACCAGCAGCACCAGCTTTTCACCTTGTTCCAGTTCACCCACTATCGCCCGTGCCAGATTGCTGACATAGCGACCAATGCCAGGGAAATGCGCGGTTGCGGTTCGGGCATCCAAGAAGTAGGTCATTGTTATTGTGTCAGGTGTGGGGTGGCCTATGTCGCGTGTCGTATGTTTCACAACCTGACACCTGACACATGATACCCGATACCTCTTGAGCAGTGCGCTGGATGGTGAAATGGGTTTCGGCGCGGATACGGCCGTTATTACCCATCTCTTGCCGTTTTTCCGCATCATGGAGCAGGGAAATGACTGCTTCTGCCATTGCCGGTATGTCGCCGGGTGGGGCAAGCAGGCCGGTAATACCATCCTGCACAATTTCTGGCAAAGCGCCATGCCCAAACGCCACCACTGGCCGGGCCATCGCCATGGCCTCGATATTGACCAGGCCAAATGGCTCTGGTTCGCCTGGATGCACAAAAACGTCCATTGCTGCCAATGGCGGCCGTACATCATCCAACATACCGGTAAAAATCACCCGGTCGGTAATGCCCAGTTCCTCTGCCAATGCCTGCACCTGCCGGGGATAATCATCGCCATCTATGGCAAAGTTTGCTCCACCCACTATCACAAAGTGGGCTTGTGGCTGCTGTGTGAAGATGTGGGCAGCCAGCCGCAAAAATGAAAGCTGCCCTTTCCACGGCCGCAGCCGCCCCACCATGCCCACCAAAGGAGCGTGTGGGGGGATGGTGTGCTGGGCGCGGAAGGGACGGCCGTCCAGTTCCGGGTCGAATTTATCTACTTCAATACCGTTATGCACGACGGCCGTTTTGTTTGGGCAAGGCAGGTGGCGGGCCACAGCATGGGAGTTGGCGATGACCTGGGCCGCAGACGAACAAAGGAGACGTTTGACGGCCGTGTCTGCCCAAAGGTGTCGTGGCTGATCTTCAGACAGCCAGAAATCACGCATATGCCAGAGGAACGGCCGGCGTGCCAGCCGTGCGGCCGGCGCAGCATACAGCGCTGCCCGGACTGTATTGGCATAAATCACCCTGGCCTCCACTTGCCGTGCCAGCTTTGCCAGTTGGCGTGCATGTTGCTGCCAATCAACCACGAATCGGGGTGAACGGCGCAGGCGTGGCAGGCTGGTGAGATGGCATGGCAGCCCCAGCCGCATGGCGCGGTCGGCCAATTGCCCGGGTGTGCAGGCCAGATGCGGCCGCCACTCCGCCCGATCCAGATATTGCAGCAGCAGTAGCAGGCTCTGTTCGGCCCCGCCGATAGCCGGCGCATGATCTACAAAGAGGATTATTTGGCTGCTATCGCTTTTCTGATCCATTTGTAGAGTTTGGGGTCAAAAGAGGTCTGCAACACGGCAATGTGTTCCCGAGCCTGATGACAAAAAGAGTGATGTCGCAATAAGCACAATAAACCAGAAATAAGTGTACGAAGCAGAGAACCAATAACTTGTGCCAATACGAATAAAGGTAATTGCCACAATCCAAAGTGTTGGGCAAAAAAGTAGTAGTTTGACTTCACAACATATTGGTAGCGGTAGACGTTAAAGGCTTTGTCCGCGCTGGCACTTTTGTGATGAATCAATAAGGCGGAAGGTACAAAATCAACCAACCAGCCTGTTTGATGTGCGCGGTAGCACCAATCCAATTCTTCGCCATACATAAATATGGCTTCGTCCATATACCCGGTGCTGGCAATCAGTTCTCTGCGCACAAACAGGGCGGCCCCCATGACCCAATCTACCGAAATGGGTTCGGTTATTTTTCTCGCGTTTTTTTGACCACGCAGACGGTAACTCCAAACATCGGTAAATAGCAGATTACGTGCCCATTCACGTCTCAGGTTTGGGAAGGCATGTACTGAAAGCAAAAGTTCATCATTGGGCAACATTTGTGCGGGGGCGGCAATACCTGTTTGTGGATTTTGTAACAGATAGTGATAGAGGGTCGTTGTGGTACCTTCTAGTAATTGAATATCGCTGTTGAGAACAAAATAAAATGGTGCTGTTTCGGCTCTTAACCCCTGGTTCACCGCTTGAGGGAAGCCTACATTGATTGGATTTTGAATGAGATTGACCGTTGGGAATTGGCTTTGGACCATTTCAGAGCTGCCATCTTGGGAATTATTATCTACCACAACGATTCGGTAATCCAAAGTGGTGGTTTCAATGATAGAAGATAAACAGGCCTGCAATAAATCCCTGGTGTTATAGTTGACGATGACAAAAACGACCTGAATTTCGGCTAAACTGTTCAATTTAAGTATCCTAAATCGCGTAGCTGCTTTTCAACCTGGGCCTGCTCTTCTGGCGTAAAATCTGCTGAGGGCGTGGTTTCGTAGACGGCCGTATCCCATCTTATGGCTCTCTGGCTGATGTCAGAGTTTGAGGTAAACAGCTCATGGCAGACCTGCCCATCCATTGTGGGGGGGACGGGCAGATCAAGAATATGTAAGAGGGTGGGCGCTATGTCCATCAGACTCGCGTTTGTAGGGTGGTGGGCATTGATTCCTGGCCCGGCCGCTATCAAAACACCATCGGGCGTGTGATTGCCACTGCGTAGAGGCTCATGGTCTATCAGGCGGCCGTACTCCAATTCGGCCATCACTTCGGTTTGATAATTGTCCATATCAACAATCATCTCCGGTGCCTCATTCAGAAATCGGCCATGATAGACTGACTCTTTACGATGAATATGCACAGGCAATGGTTGATTGGTTTGGGGCTCTTTTAGCTGGTTCAGTTCCCACTCAATTTTTGCCAGCAGATTGTCAGCTTCTGTACCGGGAAATACGATGCCCTGCGGATCACGGCCGTGAAGGTTCAAATACAAACTGCTTTCATCTGGGCAATATGCCTTTGTCAGTTGCCAGTCTACGGGAAGGTGATTGATTCTGACTAACCCCTGTTCCTTTGTTTGCACATAAGAGTTCCGCACCAGGTTTGATAGCGTTCGTTTTTTGAATGGCTCGATCAACTTGCGGAAACCAGGCGAGGCTTGATTAAGCCAAAACAAAGGCGTGGCTAATTTTCCCACTAACTGCTTACCAAGAGTTACATCTCCTGATTTTCCTTTGTCTTTTAATACCAGGTACCCGTTCTGGCGGAGCCATTCGTTTAGATAAAATGTCCGGTGTACAGGGCCAAACCCATGATCTGACACCACAAATACCCAATCATTTTCTGTTAACAGAGTTAATAAACGGCCGACTTGCGCATCATGGGCAGCATAGATTTGTTGTAAAGCATTTCCCAGTTGAGGGGCCAAAGCGGGATCATGGTGGGGGTGAGTGGCATCCATGTGCCGCCAAAACTGATGGCTGGCCCGGTCTAACGGGCTGAGGACAACAACGCCCACCTGCCATTCCTTAGTAGTCAGCAGGTGGTGGGCTACGTCGCCATGCATTTGCAGGATGCGCAGCCGCTCGGCCAGCATTTCCGCGTCGTTGTCACGCCGGATGCTTTTGGGGCTAACCAGTTCAAACGGCCGCCCCAGAAACGCATCAATCTCCCGGCTTAATTTTTCAGGATAGGTGTAGGTCAGGTTGCCCCGGTTCAGTGGGCCAGGCCAGCCAGAAACCATGAATCCGTGTAACGGCCGAGGGGGGTAGGTGCCTGGCAAATGGATAATGGCGGTGGGAATCCCCTGCTGATTGAGCCATTGCCAGAAGGGGGGCGCCTGGCAGTAGGTGAAATTGGCAAAGGTATAATCATAGGTGCCCGGCCGGCGCTGGCTAAAGCCAAAAACGCCTAATTTAGCCGGATTCATGCCGGTGGCGAAACAGTACCACGCCGGAATAGATCGCGGCGGGATAGAGCTTTTGAGGATGCCAAAACTGCCCCGTTCAATGAGCGATGACAAATGAGGCAAATCACTTTGCCATTTCTGAATCAGATGTGGCGAAGCCCCATCTAGCCCTATGATTAAGATACGATTCATCACAAAATGTCCTGTTTAAGCAGGGGACGGCATCACCGTTTCATATGCAGCGATCAATTTCTGCACAGCCTGATCCCAGCTAAATTCCTCAGCTCTCAGCCGTCCGGCCGCTCCCAAAAATTGCCGTAACAATTTATCTTCATACAGCCGGGAAATCGCTTCTGCCAGGGCGTTTACATCGCGGATGGGCACTTCAATTCCTTCGCTCATGTGGCGGGCAACCGCTCCGGTGTGATAGGTGTAAATCAACGGCAATCCGCAGGCCATGGCTTCATACGTCACCAGGGCGCTGCCTTCTTCTATGCTTGGCAAAACGCAGGCGTCAACTTGTTGATAAAGACGGGCGGTGTCTGGGACGTGCTGTAAAAATTTGATGGTTGGCTCATTCAGAAACGGTTTTATCACCCTCTCCGCGTCTGGCACAATTCGCCCGGCCAACCATAATTCTGCATGGGCCAAGCCTGATTTTTGCCAGGCCTGTAACAAATAAGGAACCCCTTTACGCAGGCTCACCTGACCCACAAAAAGGAGCCGAAATGTTTTGTGATCACGCCATGAATTAGGGTCCGGTTTGAACCTGTCAATATCCACACCATAAGGTACAAGAAACAGACGGTCCTTAGCAAAACCTTCAGCAATAAAACTTTCATACACAAAGGGGGAAGGGACGGTGATGTAATCGGCCGTTTCATATTCAGCTAACCCACGTTTCATGCCGTGCGGCCGTACAGCCGGCCGCTCCTGATATCCCCAGGTGTCATACTCTGCCTGCACCAATGCGTTTTGACAACGATCATGTGAATTCTGCCGCTCCAAAAAGGTAATTGCACCAAAAGATTTTGCCTTGTGTAACGAGTGCTGGCATTGATGTGACCAGCCATGAAAAATATCACAGGGAGGTATATGCCGGGCGGCCGCCTGATCAAAAATAGCATCGCGTATGGGGTGATTATCACGCGCCAGGCGGGCCACCAGCCGCATCCAGCGAAAAGAGGCCAGATGGCTGGGCGGAATGTCATGAACCCCTTCATAAGCCACTACCGCCTTATGCAATAAACCGGCCCGATACAGCCCCTTGATGAACTGATAGGCAATGGAACCAATACCGGCGCCGCCCAATTTGGCCGCCTGAGTATATGTCACACGAATCGTCATTCCAGGTATCCCAGAGTTCGCAGGCGATCTTCAATCACGGCGACCTCTTCTTCAGTGGCTACGGCCGTGCCCGATGGTTGAACCGGCGTATATGTTTCATATTGCACAGGGTGGGCTTCTTGCCAGGCAGGTGAAAGTGCTGATTCTATCGGCTTACCTGCCAGATCATCCGGTAATGGCTGGGCCAGCAAATGTAATACGGTAGGGGCAATGTCGGCGATGGCTGCTTCCCGCAATCGTCCTGGTTGCACCTCTGGCCCGGCAATGGCAAATATCCCCCAGGGTGTGTGCCACCCATGTTCCACGTAGTGATGGGCATCATGCCGGTTCGGGCGGACAAGAGCATGAGTATGAAATCCCATGACAAACTTGTATTTCCAATCCGCCGGTTCAAAAACGAGGTCTGGCGGAGGTGCGGCATAGGGCGGCCGGTAGACCATCTCGCCGCGCTGCACCCAGGCAAACAGGGGCTGCCCGGTTTGTGGGTCTTGTGTATTTTCCATGGCAGCGATGATGGTTGAACGCAGTTGTTCATATGGTTCGCCCGGTTCAACACAGCCCTGAGGCTCACGGCCGCGCACATTCAGGTAAAGTGGGCCATGGCTGTCGCGGGCGAATACGGCCGTGCGCGACCAATCAATGTTTCCATAGCTGCTTTGCAATCGTGGCTCCACATAGATAACCGGCCAGGATAACAAACGGCGCAACAGCACGGGGGCCCATTCCCAAAACTTTGCCAGCGGTGCTGCAAATCGGGGCGCCACCCGGCGAACGAGCCAGCGCAAATTTTCAAGGGCCACTTCATCTCGAAAACTGATCCAACCGTGATCATGCAATAAGCGATAGATGGAGACCAGATAATCTGTTTCCAGCGAGCCATGATCAGAAGTCAGCATGACCCAGGTGTTTTCCTGGTCTACACTTTCCAGAATGTGCCCTATTGCCTGATCAACATCCCGGTAAACACGCAAGACATCATCTCGGCTGGCAGCATGATGCACAATATGGTCTGTACTTGAAAAAACCACCATGCAAAAATCAGGTTCGCTCTCCTGCCAGACATGGCGGGTGATGGCCGCCTTGGCCTGGGTGATTTCGCGCCAACAGGCAATGTAGGTATCCATTATCTGGCCTACTTGGCGATGGTTTTCCATTTTGAGCAGTTTGTCCAACGTTTCCCAGGGGAAGCGGAGGTTATGCGCTGTCAGCTCTTGCGCCCAATCGGCCGGGTAGGTGTGCGCATTTCCATTGATGGGCGAGTCGAAACCAGTGATCAGAACGCCATTGATGGGGTGCGCGGGGTATGTGGAAGGGACGCCGACGACGGCCGACTTCAACCCTTTGCCACTCAGTAAATCCCAAATAGCCCGGTGATGGGTATTCAAGAATGTAGCCGGGAGGAAGTTGTAACTGCCTGGGCAGTGCCCCACCATGTCGTAAATTCCTAACTGTCCGGGATCAAGGCCCGTGGTCATGCTTGTCCAGGCAACTGAAGTAACAGGCGGGACCGTAGAGCGGAGAGTGCCATATGCTGAACGTTTGAACAGGGCCGAGAGATGTGGAAGCTCACCTGAAGCGAACCAGGGATCGAGGTAGTTATAGGAAGCGGCATCCAGGCCAATGACCAGGAGTTTGGGGCGGTGCTGTTTCATTCAATCCACATACCCAAGCTGGCGGAACTGCTCTATGATCTCAGCTTCTTCGGCTTCTGTATATTCGCTGGAACTGGTGGATGTGGCGAAGTGAGCTGGTTGGTTGCCTGGTTGGATAGGATGTTGTGCCAGGTAGCTGGCATCAAAAATGGTGGAGAGCACACGGCCGTCCATATCGGGCGGTATGGGCTGCCCCAGTATATGCAAAATGGTTGGGGCCAGGTCGATCAGGCTGGCGTCTTGTACCTCGGTTTGGGCAATGGCTGGCCCATGTGCCAGAAAAATGCCATCCAATGTATGCCCTCCTTCCACGTGGGGGTTGCGTGTTTGCGTTCCGGCATCGGGCCGGTAAAAGTTGGCGTACTCAATCACCAGGTCTGGCCCCAGGTTAGCAAATGGGCCATGATACAAATCCTTTCCCTGGTAGGTATGAGCAATAATGGGTTTGCCGGTTATTTTGTCCCGGTCGGCCAGCAAGAAGTGTGATAATTCGGCCAGGAAGGGTTCCTTTTCGGCGGCCGTCACAATTCCCTGAGAAAACCGCCCGGCTTCGTTTACCCAAAGGCGGAGGCCAAAGCTGGATGGAATGACATATGTTTTTTCGTGGTCGAAGTTATTAGGCGAGGAGGGGGTGATGCCGGCCTGGCGCAGGGTGCGTTTGAAGGTGTTCAGGTTATCTGGGCGCATCCCTTTCACCCATTCACGCAGGAAGGGGAAGCGATTATAGGTGGTAACGGCCGTTCGCAGCACCCGCGACCTGACGGATAAATTATGAGAGGCCCCTTTCAAGGTGACATAGCCCCCCTCTAACAACCGTTGAAGGATATATTGACGCGGCCGTACACTGCCAAACCCATGATCAGAAAGAACTAATGTGGTCGTTTCCGGCCCGGCTTTTTCCATGAGTTCCCCCAAAAGTTGGTCACACATTTCATAGCCATGCAAAAAGGCATTGCGATAATTCTCTGCCTCTTCTCGGTAATAGTTAGGATGAGCCGGGTCAACATATGTCCAGAATACATGGGCCATGTTGTCGGTGATGGAAAAGACAACCATAAAGAACTCCCACTCTTGCTGGCTAATCAGGTGCTTCAGCAATTCTCGCCGCCCGGCCATCACCTCCTGCCACTCATCAATAAATTGCTGGCTGCGGTCGAATTTGTAGCGGGGCAGCGCCACCCGAATGTGTGGGTGTAGTTCAGGCGGCAAATGGGCGGCCAAATCGTCAGGATAGGTGAAAACGGTGCCAGGTGTGCGTGGTGTGCCATAGCCGGTGAGCATTAAACCATTTAACGGCCGGGGCGGATACGTAAAGGGCACGTCCATTACAATGGAACGCTTATTTGCTTCTCCCAGCAGTTGCCAGATAGTTTTTTCGTGGTGTTTGTCAGTCTGTACGGTTTTGAACTGGTACGTGGCCGGATCAATTTCTTCAAAATCATAAATGCCATGTTTGCCGGGGTTTTTGCCGGTGAAGACAGATGTCCAGGCCGATGGCGTTACCGGGGGAATGTTTGAGCGGAGTGTGCCGTGTGCTCCGGATTGTAAAATGTGCGCCAGCGTGGGCAAACGGCTACCGCTGTGTTGGCCGCGGCCGTCAGCTATCATTGGCCGAATAATATCAAAAGTCGCGCCATCAAAGCCGACCAGTAATACCTTAGGAGACATGGGGTTTCCTTCTTATTCGTTCTTTGAGCATGGGCGCGATTATACTCCAAATCATCTTGCGCCCGGAATTCAGTTGTTCCCGCTCGGTGAGGAAGAGGATGAGGGTGTAGACGGCCGTAATCACCACTATCTTCAGCCCCATACTCAGCCACAGGTTCAGGCTATCCCAGATGGGAGTCAGGGACAGGATGAGCAAAGCGGTTGCGGCCGTAGCCATCAGCGGCCAAAACCACAACAACCGCGCCGAATAATCCACCACCAAACCGGTATATCGGAACAGCAACACCGTGCCGGCCAGGGCCATCAGCCCTGTCGCCAGTGCCACCCCCTCAATGTTCCAGGTGGCCCCCAATAAAAAAACGGCCGGCACAAAAACCACAACCTGCACAATACGCGCATGTAATACCTGTTGTGGATAACCTGTCGCCATGAGCAAATTGCGGGCCGCCATACTCAACGGCTCAAGCAAGGTGTATGCGATCATCAATTGAAAAGTTGCCAGCATGGGCAGCCATTTCTCACCCAGGAGCAGGGGAATAAACTCTGGGGCCGTCAGCACGAAGATCAGGCAGAACCAACCACCTGTGCGCACCATCAAACTCACCGGACGGAAAAACGCACGTGAAAGTTTTTGCCGATCTGCCTGCACATGGGCAAATGTGGGAAAAAAGACGGTCAGAATGGGAGTGGCAATGACCTTTTGCGGGTATCCGGCATATTCATAAGCGCGTGAGTAATACCCAAGTGCCACGCTGCCCAAAAACGTGCCGGTATACCAATCATCAAACCTATCCAAAAAAAATGCCAGATTGGAACTGTGCCACGCTTTTTTGCCATAAGCCCAAAACCAGCCTGCCTGCCTCCGGTTCCACCCAAAACGCGGCCGCCAGGGGCGATACCCTATCTGAATGATCAGCAGCCGAACAAAAATACCGCTAAACTGTTCGGCCACAATAGCCCACACACCCCAGCCCAGCCAGGCCAGCCCAGGGCCAACAATCGTCATGGTAATAGAGCTGATCACATCCGCAAAGGCAATCTGGCGAAAGGCCAACCGTTTGTTGAGAATCGTGACCTGGGCCATATTGAAGACCCGAAAGATGTAAATGATAGTGTAAGCCAGCATCACGGCCGTTAACAGTGGCATCGTCGGGTAAAAGCTGCTGATGAACGGTGTGAACAGTGCCAGCAGCGCCAACCCGGCCAGCCCCAGACCAAATCGCAGCGTAAAATAGGTGCGTCGCACCGTTTCATCGCTTTGTTTGTGGTGAATGAACGCGCTGTCGAAGCCAAAACTGGAGAGTGTCAGGGCTAAATTCACATAAAAGAGCGCTAAAGCTGTCACACCAAAGTTGGCCGGTAGCAAAAGTCGCAGCATTATGGTTGTGCGGACAAATCCCAACACAATGGTCATTGTTGAGGCCGAAACGCTATAAAGTGACCCTTTGGCAGCCTGCTGGGCGATATTGTTCTTATCTTCGCTCATACGGTATTATTTGCCGATCATCAAATATGAAATCGGCAGCGATCATACCCGGAAGTCACCGGGAATCAAACCAACCAGAGTTGCGCAAGGATGCGGATATTACACATTTACAAAGATTATTATCCTGTTTGGGGCGGTATTGAAAACCATATTCGGCAACTGGCAGAAGCACAGGCGGCCGCCGGCCATTCTGTTACCGTGCTTATCACCAACCCTGGCCGCCAGCCTGCACAAGAACAATTAAATGGGGTTCGCCTGGTGCGTGCCCGGCGGCTGGCGACAGTAGCCTCCACCCCTCTCAGCGCGATGCTGCCCCTCCAAACCTATCGCCTGCCAGCCGATATCGTGCATGTGCATTCACCATATCCATTGGGGGAGATGAGCCAGTGGGGATTAGGGGGCCAACGGCCGTATGTCATCACCTATCACAGCGATGTCATCAAACAACAAGGGATATTGCGTTTGTATCGGCCACTTCTAAAAAGGGTGTTGGCAGGGGCGGGGCGGATTATTACCAGCAATGCCAATTATGTGCAGAGCTCGCCATTTTTACGGCCGTTAGCCGCCAAATGCACCCCCATCCCCTTTGCTGTAGATGTGGCCCGTTTTGCCGGGGCACGGCCGTTGTTGCCTGCCGCAGACAGGCCCACCCTCCTCTTTGTGGGCCAACATCGCTACTACAAAGGCGTAGATGACCTCGTCCGGGCTATGTCCCAACTGGATGCGCGTTTGCTCATCGGTGGTGACGGCCCAAAACGTGGTGAATGGCAAAACCTGGCGCAGCAACTCAACGTGGCCGACAAAATTCAATTCCTGGGGCGCATCCCAGATGAGGATTTGCCGGGATTTTATGCCAGCGGCGACATCTTTGTGTTACCTTCCAACAGCCGCGCCGAATCGTTTGGTCTGGTGTTACAAGAAGCAATGGCCGCTGCACGGCCGTGTGTCACCACCGAATTAGGCACCGGCACTTCCTGGCTGGTACAAGATGGCATTAACGGCCTGGTGGTGCCGCCTAAAAACCCAGAAGCACTGGCGGCCGCACTCGCCTCTCTGCTGGCTGACCCGGACAAACGGCGGCAAATGGGGCAGGCCGGCCAACAGCGTGCCTGCGCTGAATTTACATTGACAGAAATGGCCGCTCGTATAGAAGCGGTATATCAAGAAGTGATCAGGAATTCGTAACGCGATTTGTCAAATCGCATTACCTTGACGAAGGAGTTTTAATGGCCGAACAGACCCCCGCAATACAGTCTCAGCAAACATTGCGTAACTGGCAAAAAATCGTGGCCCGTTACCAGACCCCAGATCCCCGCCGTAGTGTGTGGCAGATCGTCAACACCCTTGTGCCCTATTTCATCGTCTGGGCGCTGATGATCGTCACGCTTAAAATCTCTTTCTGGCTCACCATCTCCCTCATCATCCTGGCCGGATTATTTGCCGTGCGCATTTTCATCATCTTCCACGATTGCGGGCACGGCTCATTTTTTGAATCTCGGCGGGCGAATGAGATTGTCGGTTTCATTACCGGCACGCTCGTTTTCACCGCCTACTTTGCCTGGCGGCACGAACATGCCATTCACCATGCCTCGTCCGGCGATTTAGACCGGCGCGGGCACGGCGATGTGTGGATGATGACCGTGAGTGAATATCAGGCCGCTTCCCCAGGAATACGTTTTGCCTACCGTGTTTACCGCAACCCCATATTCATGTTCTTCATAGGTCCCATGACCATGTTTCTCATCTTGAACCGCTATCCAGTGAAAGCGCGGCGGCTGCGGGAAGTTCACAGCATTTATTACACCGATCTGGCATTACTGGGTATCTTCATCGGCATGAGTTTTCTGATTGGTTTTTGGAATTTTGTCTTCCTGCAATTGTCTGTCTTATTGGTGGCAGCATCGTTAGGGGTATGGCTCTTTTACGTACAGCATCAATATGAGGGTGTTTACTGGCAGCGCCATAACGAGTGGAATTATGCAGAGGCGGCCATTCAGGGTAGTTCGTTTTATAAATTACCCGCAGTGTTGCAATGGTTCTCTGGCAACATTGGCTATCATCACATTCACCACCTCAGCCCGCGGATCCCTAACTACAATTTACCGGCCTGCCACGATGAGAATCCGGCATTTCAGATCACACCAATTACATTGCGCGAGAGTTTTCGGTGCGTCCGTTTCCGGCTGTGGGATGAAGAAAATAATCGCTTGATCGGCTTTGGGGATTTACACAAGATGCAGCCGGAACCGATAGGTTCCTAAAGGTTCGTAGCAGGCAATTTATTGCCTTCCGTTGGCACTTATGAAAGTTATAAATTTATCTCGGTAATCAATGAGGAGTTCGTGCCCTCAGATGCGAACCGTTTGGCATCTGAG
>CAZOPF010000031.1:41695-54003 GCA_964581605.1 uncultured Ardenticatenaceae bacterium | reverse complement strand
TACTTAATTACCCAATTACGAGTTGGTAAGCGAAGAAGGCAATGGTGATAAACAGCAAAACATAGGCCACACGCCGCGCCCAAATGGATTGGCCCACAACACGGCCGTGTGCCTGATGATGCGCCGTTCCTTTTTTCAACTCATGCACATTTTGCGGTTGCACGCCCCGTGTGCGCTTCAGCCACCAGGCGCGGCGGCAGTAGAGATAGGTAGAAATTTCGCTTGCCCGAATCCAGTTATCGCTCATATGTTCTAATTTTATGCAAATGCCCGACTGTGTCAAGCAAAATACCTGCCCGGCCGTTGCCCCGTTCCCGGTTGCCCTTCATCCTTGCCAACACGCTTTGCATCCGGTTATAATGCCACCACAAACGCATTATTCATAGGCTCCGGGAGGAGTATGCGGGCAAGAGCCTGACAGAAAAGCGAGAGCCACGGCTGAAAGCTCCCACAGGCATCACCAGCAGAAAGTCACCCGGAATGAATACCGCAGAAATGGATAGCACACACAGAGCCTAAGGGTTCCAGAAAACCCTTAGGCTCTGTACCAACCAGAGTAGATCGGTACGGGAGCGCCCGTTACAGCGTTGACCCGATGATCGTCGGGAAAAGTGCGGCCAGGTTTGTAGTGACGGTTGCAACCGTCCACCTGCTCAAGCAGTTACCACAAACAGATGGCTGAATTGAGGTGGTACCACGGAGTCGAGCCTGCTTCGTCCTCAGGGATGAGCAGGCTCGTTTTAGTTATTGGGTAATTACGTAATTACCCAGTTATTCAATTACCCCATTACGGAGGTTATCATGTCTTTACCTAAACGGTACCATCCACAAACGGCCGAACCCGGCCAACAGACGCGCTGGCAAGAACAGGGCGTTTATCATTATGACCCGGCGGCCATCACACCACGCTTCACTATTGACACACCCCCACCCACCGCCTCTGGCCATCTGCACCTGGGGCATGTTTACTCCTATAGCCAGACAGATTTCATTGCCCGCTTCTGGCGCATGAACGGCCGTAACGTCTATTACCCCATGGGCAATGACGATAACGGCTTGCCCACCGAGCGGCTGGTGGAAAAACGGCAGGGAATTCGTGCGGCCGATGTGGATCGTGCGACGTTCACTGCCCATTGTCTGGCTGCCAGCGAAGAAGCCGAACAGGAATATCGCCAATTATGGCAGCGGTTGGGGCTGTCAGTAGATTGGCGCTACAGCTATCGGACTATTGATGAACATTCCCGCCGCCTGGCACAATGGTCGTTTATTGACCTGCACCAAAAAGGGCTGGCGTATCGGCAACAGTCGCCCACCATCTGGTGCCCAAAGTGCCAGACAGCTATCGCCCAGGCGGATGTGGATGATCTGGAAAGGGAAACTATCTTTTACACGCTCGTTTTCCGCCTGCCAGATGGGGATGCCCTGCCCATTGCCACCACTCGCCCCGAACTGCTGCCCGCCTGTGTGGCCGTCTTTGTGCATCCGGCCGACGGCCGTTACCAATCTCTCATCGGCCAACCTGTTGTCACGCCATTGGGGCAAACCGTGCCTTTGCTGGCTGACCCCGCCGCCGACCCACAGAAGGGCACAGGCGCGGTGATGTGCTGTACGTTTGGCGACACGGCCGATGTGGCCTGGCAAAAGACACACCAGTTACCCATCATCGAAGTGTTAGAGCGCAACGGCCGTCTGACGGCGGCCGCCGCTCCGTTTACTGGTCTCACTGTTACCGAAGCACGGCAGGCCATTATTCAGACATGGCGTGAGCAAGGGGCTGTGTTGGCCGAACAACCCATTGCCCAGACGGTGCGGGTGCATGAACGGTGTGATACGCCGGTGGAATATGTGGTCACACCGCAATGGTTTATTCGCGTACTGGACTACAAACCGGAACTATTGGCGGCCGGGGAGCAGATCACCTGGCATCCCGCCCATATGCACGGCCGTTACCGTCAATGGGTAGAAAATCTCAGTTGGGATTGGTGCATCAGCCGCCAGCGGTATTTTGGCGTGCCCTTTCCACTGTGGTACTGCGCCCAATGTGGCACGGCCGTCCTGGCCGCAGAGGAAGATTTGCCGGTTGACCCGATGGTAACACGGCCGTCCCATCCTTGCCCCCACTGCCACCACACCAACTTCACGCCAGAAACCGATGTATTTGATACCTGGTTTACCTCCTCCCTCTCGCCCCAAATTGCCGGGCGATGGCTGCGTAACGGCGAGCTATACGATCAGGTATACCCTTTCACGCTGCGGCCGCAGGCACATGAGATCATCCGCACCTGGGCGTTTTACACCATCCTCAAATCGCACCATCACTTTGGCAAGGTCCCGTTTAAGCAGGTCGCCATTTCAGGTTGGGGATTAGCCGCCGAAGGCATGGGCAAAATCAGCAAGAGCCGGGGAGGTGGGCCGATGTCGCCATTGGCAATGATTGAGCAGTATTCGGCCGATGCCGTGCGTTATTGGGCGGCCAGCACTTCACTGGGTAAAGACGCCATCATCAGCGAAGAAAAAATCCAGGCCGGGGCCAAATTAGTGAACAAACTCTACAACGTCGCCAAATTCAGCGAAAAATTCCTTGATCCGTCACGGCTCACGGCTCACGGCTCACGCATTACGGATTTCACCCCTGCCGACCGCTGGCTTCTGGCTCACACCGCCCATCTGGTTCAGCGCAACACCACCCTCTGGCAGCAGTATGATTACGCCACGGCCCGCAGTGAAACGGAAGCGTTTTTCTGGCGGGTACTGGCCGACAATTATCTGGAAATGGCAAAAATGCGGTTGTACGCCGGAAACGAAGAAGCGTCTGGCACGGTTTATGCTCTTTATCATGCCCTGCTGACAACACTGAAGTTGTTTGCGCCCATACTGCCACACATCACGGAGGAGATTTATCAGGGTTTGTTTGCCACCATTGATGGCGCTCTCTCCATTCACCTGGCGCAATGGCCTGTTGTTAATCTGGCCTGGCTGGATGAAGAGGCGTTGGCGGCAGGGGAACTGTTGGTGGAAATTGCAACGGCCGTGCGCCGCCACAAAAGCACACACAACCTCTCACCGGGGGTTGACCTGGCTGCCCTTTACTTGCAAACGGAGGATGACCAGATGGCCCATTGGCTGCAACAAAGCCAGGCCGACCTGATGAGCATTACACGGGCGCAAGAGGTGGTGGTGAACGGCCGTCTGCCGGGCGACGCCACCATCATTTGCCAGGAGCCAGTGGGCGTAGCGGTCATCCGTCATTCGTGATGCGCAATCCGTTATCCGCTCACGGGTTACGAGTCACGGCAGCAGCGTAGGGCAGGCATTGCCGAAATACCGTTTTCCCGACGAGTAGCGGCCGTCGCACACAGGCATACTTGGGCTAACTCAACATGCAGATGGAGGCACATGATGATCAGCCCGGCAAACAGTTACTCAAATGAAAGTGACAGCATAGGAGCCAACCATAGCTGTTGGATGATAGCCGTGTTTTGGACGGCCGTTCTCACCGGTATCGCTTCTTTTTGGTGGTCGGGGCTGGCATTAGGCGGTGTGGCGCTATTGGCACTGGCGGCCGTTTGCATCTTGTTATCTCTCATCATCAGTTGGCGTTCCGGGCAACCGGCCTGGGGCATGGCTATTGTTGGGCAGGCAGCCGGTGTGGTTGGTACGGCCGTGCTCTTGCTGGCAGCTCTCCTTTAGGCCAGAGCAAAAACAGACCAGAGGTTGCCTCTTCTTTCATCCCCCTAATTTCTCACCTCCCCCTCTAAACGGTCACGGCTTCTTCACACAGTTAGCTGAACGCATTTCCTATAATCCTGGTTGGAAGGCGGCACAAAAGCGTAGTTGAAACGCGCTGCCATACCCCAGATAGTGGATATGAACCAGCTCATGCAAAGCGTTTATGCTTACCATACCGGCCGTACGATTGGTCGCTACAAATTACTAGAACTGGTAGGCAGCGGAGGAACAGCCGAAGTATACCGCTCTGTGCATCCAGATTTAGGGCGTGAGGTCGCCATTAAAATTTTATACCCCTCCTATACCAACGATCCTGGATTCGTCAAACGCTTTCGCCAGGAAGCCCAGACTGTTGCTGCCCTGGCCCATCCGCACATCGTACAGGTGTATGACTTTGCCAGTACAGAGGATGGGCTGTATTACATCGTGATGCAGTATGTGAATGGGGTATCGCTTGATCAGCTGGTGGGCGGACGCGAAACACCGATGCCTATCGGCATGGCTCATCTCGTATTTAACCAGATTGCGGATGCGCTGCACTATGCCCATGAACAGGGCACCATTCACCGGGATTTGAAACCGGCTAACATTCTGCTCGACGGCCGTGATCATGTGTATCTGACCGATTTTGGTTTTGCCAAACTCATGGGTGTAGACCTGCAAACGCGCAGCAGTCTAACTTTGGGAACACCTGTGTTCATGGCCCCTGAGCAGGTAGAAAACAGCACCACAACAATTGCCACGGATGTTTATGCGCTTGGGGCCATCCTCTACCAGATGCTCACCAACCATCTACCTTATGAAGACAATAATGTGTTGGCGCTCATCCTGCGCAAAATTGAAGACCCCCCACCGCCACCGCAGATATTCAACCCGGCCATTTCTGACGCTCTGAGCAATCTCATCTTGAAAGCGATGGCCATTGAACCACAGGCTCGTTTTGCCAACGTAGCCGCTATGAAAACGGCTTTTGCCGGGATTATGAATGGCACAGTTGAAGCGAATGAACTCACGGCCGTCTCCCACTCCCCTTCTGGTAAAACCACTGCCAGTCACTCCCGGCGGAAATGGCTGGCACTACTGCCGCTCATTCTGCTTCTGGCCTGCTCGTTAGCCTACCTATGGCAAATGAATGCACCTCTCATTGTGAATGGCCTGATGGGGGAAACAGCAACTCCCACAATCACCCCGACTGTACTGGCTGCCACAGAAACATCCACACCTTCCAGCACGCCATCACCCACACCATCACCCACGGCAACTGTGACACCTTCGGCCACAGCCTCAGCTACGGCAACGGCCGCGCCAACCGAAACGGCCACCCGCACCCCACGTCCCACCCGGAAAAGCACGACTACTGCTTCGCCCCCCCCCACATCCACTGCCACCCGTCGGCCAATTCAATCCCCCACAGCCACCCATACCGGGGCAGCGACGGCCGTGCCGCCCACCCCGATCCCCCCCACATCCACATCAGCCCCACCGCCCACCAATCCACCACCCACTCAACCAGCGCCAACCGCCACACCCGAACCACCCACGCGCACCCCACCGCCACCGCCCACACGCACCCCCCCACCGGCACCGTAAGCCACGCCGCCTGCGTAAAGATGCGTTAATCAGAAAAACGGACGCGCAACAGCGTGTAGATCGCCTCTATGCCATCCACCCACGACACCTTTTTGCCTTCGTCAGCACGGCGCGGGTTATAAGAGATGGGCACTTCCAGGATTTGATGTTTGGCTTTGCACAAATGGCCGGTGATCTCTGGTTCAAAGTCAAAGTGGACACAGCGTAGACGAACACCCGCCAACGCCTCCCGGCGAAACAGTTTATAAGCCGTTTCCATGTCGCTGAGATGCGCGCCATAGAGGATGTTGGTCAGGGTGGTGAGAAAGCGGTTGGCCAGGCGGGTGCGCCGGGGAATGCCTTCATGTTGGCGGTTGAGAAAGCGGGAGCCATAGACAACATCTGTTTTGCCATCCAGGATGGGCTGGAGCAGCAGGCCATATTCATTTGGGTCCAGTTCCAGGTCGGCATCCTGAATGAGCAAAATATCTCCCCGTGCGTGGTAAAGCCCCAGGCGCACGGCCGCCCCCTTGCCCAGGTTGATCGGCATCGAATAAACGTGAATCAGGTCGGGCAATTCCTGGCGTTTGCTCTCGATAATGAGGGCGCTGGCATCGGTGGAACCATCATTGGCGACGATGATCTCTTTTTCAATGTCGCCAATATCCACCTGCACCACGCGGCTGATGAGTTCAGCGATGGTCATTTCTTCGTTATACACGGGGATGATAATGGATAGTTTCATAGGTTTACTCATTCCGGGGGTTGATAACGGCCGTGCCCATCCAGCTCTTACTCTGAAAAATTAACCTGGTAAATGGTGACGGCCGTATTCTGATAAACCGATTGTAAAAAAGGGGGCGATGCCGCAGGCCAGCCTGCTAACTCTCGTTCATGTGGCCCTACAAACAGGTACGCAATGTGATGCTCTGCCAGCCAGTCCCGCCGCCAGCGATCGTCATGCCCGGCAGCAAAAAAAACATCGGCCAGCGTGCGCTTCGCCTCAAACTGCACGCTCTCATAACGCTGGCCCACAAAAACGGGGCGCATTGCCTGGGAGGGAATATAGCTGCCGCTCCAATACCGGCTCAGGATCACCGCACCCGGCTCTGTATGCTCTTGTAACCACTGCATCCCTTCCACTTCTGCCAGGGGGCGAAAAAGGGGATACGGCCGGATCAAGGCCAGCGTAGCCACGGTGCCCAGATAAATATAGAGATTGATCAGGCTGACGGCCAACAACACCATCGCCACAACCAGTTTCTGAATGCCGGCCGTGCTGTAACGGGGGCGCTGTGCTAACCGGACGAAGAACGGCCGTGCCAACAGCCAGGGGATCGCCACTTCCAACAACCCCAATGCCGCCAACATACTCAGCGGCACTTGCAGCCCCTCCACAAACCGCCGCTGCGGATTCAGCGGCAAATAAAGCAGCACAGCCACCGTTCCCAGCCACACCCACAAAAACGCCAACGACCAGCGCTGCGCCAACGGCCGTGCCCGCCAGCCGCGCCACACCAAAAACCCCAACACCAGATACGGCAGATAAGCCAGCAACAGATGCAGCGGGTTTGGCGTCAGCGTCACCGCCTGATCATTCCACAGGCGGAACACCTCCACCGTGCGGATAGCCCAGCCATAATATAGAAACAGCGGGATAGGCAGGGCAAAAGCCAGCACCAGCATCAACCCTTCTCGCCACAAAATCCGCTGCGCCTGCCACAACAGCAACAAATAATAAACACCTAACACCGGCCCCACCAAAAAAATCAAAAAGGGATACACCACCGCCAGCAGCACATTCGCCAAACCGGCCAGCAGTGCAAGCAACCAGCCAGCGATTTGGTTCTGGGCAAACCAACTACGCAGCAGGCAGCCAAAAACCAGCAAAATCGCCGCTATCCCCATCGCAAAATGGGGATACGTCAGCACACTGAAAAATATATGGGCTTCTGGCACAAAAATATCCAGTGGCACAGCTTCCAGAGTATTGGCGCGTTCAAAAGCCAATGGGAATTGAAACCAGTCAAACCCGGAGCCAAAGATCGCCAGCAAAAAAGCGGTGAGGCGCAAATCCGGCCGTTCCAAAAAACCACCAATAAACCAAAACAAGACCAGAAATAGGAAAAAATCCGCCAGCCAGAGGGCCAGATGCCAACCTGCAACTGCTGAGATTCCCAACACCCGCGCCAACTGCCCCACACCCAGATAAAAACCCTGAATAAAAACTGGCTGGTGCGGTTCGGCCGTAAAAAAATTGCGATACACCCAGGCCCCCTGCCGCCCCTGTTCAATGGCCGAGAGGTAGCTGCCATCCTCCACATTGATCAGCAAGCCGGTGAATATGGTATCTGGCGGCGCACTCCAATGGCCCAGCAAATAGGGCAAGACCATCATCGTGGCCACGATAACAGCCAGGATCACGGCCGTCACCCATTCCCGCCGCGAAATCGAAATCACCGGCCAGCTAAATGGCACAGCCGGTTTCAATAATTTCTTCATGCGATGGCCCAATGTCATATTTCACTCCAGGCAACCATCCCTCTCGTCAAGGAATTTCCAACTGGCCGATTGCCACTTCTGCCCCCAGGCGGCTGCGGCCGTTAGTCTCAGCGGCTAACAGATGGGTCATATCATACCAGCCCACCAGCAATGAGTAACGCCCTGGTGGCGTATCCGGCGGCAGGGCAATATCTACCGTTTCCTGAATAAGTTGATCGGGCAGCCAGGCAGAGGGCGGCCGCAACACGGCCGTTGGTAGATGGACAAACCGGCTGAAAGGCAGCCCCTCCACACGGGAAACGGCCGTCAACCCATCTGCCAACACCGGCTGCTGTGCCCGCCAGGTCAGTTCCAACCGGAAACGATTCTCCCCCAACCGTATCACATCGGCCGCCAGCAACGCAATCGCTTCGCCAAAAACCGCCTGGGGTGTGCCTGCCCCAGCAGCCGATGTTGTTGTCACCGTTTGCGTCAGCCCTGCATCCGTCCGGCCAAAGAGCAGCAAACCATCATCCGCCTGCAGCAACCGCCAATCTGGCTGCGCCAACAGCCAGGCAATCGTGTCATATTCAGCCATCACCCCGGAATAATCGGCATTAAAATCGTTGAGTGCATCTACCACCACGTAATCCACTTTGGGCAGTAGTTCCTCACGCGGGCGGAATTGGGGATGGGTGCGGTAATAAACTGGCCGGTGAAAAAGGCGCGTCCCCAGGCGATCATCGGCCATCAGCGGCACGTCGGCGGGCACACTCTGAGTCAGCCACGCATCCTTGAAGGCGTCGCGGGGGGTACGGCCGTAACCAGAGCCATCCATCCCACCACCGCTGCCCGGCCCGGCCAGATAAAACAATGGGCTGAACGGCGTATTCACCAGCAGCAGGCTAAAGACCAACGTCAGGCCAAACGTCAGCCACACCCGCCCCAACCAGGCCGGACGGCCGTCGCCTGGTACCTCCCTGGCGCGCATGGCGGCCGCGCCATAGACTGCCGCCGCCAATAAAAACGGCACGGCCAGCGCATAATGATGGTAACGATAATCATAGGTCGGGCCTGGCCCATTGCTGATGAGCGTGGGCAGGGCCACCGCCGCCGCCGGCAGCAGCCACAAAGGGGCACGCCAGGCGAGCAAAATAACAGGGGCAAACACAACAAGGCCATGAGACAGGCGCAGCGGCAGGGTTTGCCACAACATGCCCAACTGCCCGAAATAATAACTCAGATAGCCACCCGTCGTGGCGGCCGCCTGCACCGATTCGTTGGGGGCAAAATACGGCCGTACCAACAAAAAAACAACCGCCCCCCATACCACCCCTGCTATGGCCGTCAGCAAACCGGCGCGCCGCTCGCCTTGCACCCAGAGGACAACCCCCAGAGCCGCGACAGGCGCGGCCACATAAAACTTACAGCTTAATGCCAGCGCCAGCCAGAACGTATACGCCACCCACGCCCGCCTGTCCAGCGCATCAATGGCAAACAGCAACAACGGCATCGCCAGCGTATCCGCATGGAATTGGAATAATACGGCCGTTTGCGCCACCGGGTAGAGCAGGTAGACGGCCGTAAGCAACAGCGCCGCACCCTCATGCTCCAACTGCCGCCGCCCCAGCCGATATAACGGCACCGCCCCCAGCGCATACAAAACTGCCTGAAACAGCAGCAATCCTGTCGGTGACGGCCGTAAGGCATAGAAAGGCGACAACAGCAAATAGAACAGTTCCACATGAAAAGCCAGGCGGCTCCAGGCAATACCTTCCGTTGTAAAAACCAACGGCCGTCCCTGCCCCACGCTCCAGATTGCCTGCCCCATATTGCCAATGTCAAACGATTGCAGGTTATAACCCCTAAACCGGGCCACACTCAGCCAGGCCATCAATCCGCCAAAAAGCAAGAGCAGGCCAATCAGTCCATAGAGTCCCCGGCGATGGGGAGAAGGGTGAAATGGGGATGACATGGCAAACATTATGGCGTGGGCAACGGCCGTTTGCGTGCCAGTGCCATCTGCCAGGGGAATGAATAGCCGTGCCACACCATATCCACCACCCCGATCGCCATTTGCCGGAAGGCACGGCCGCTGTAATTGTGCAAATGTTCCGGGTCATTCCCCCATTGGCCCACATGTTTGCCGCGCAGAAAATTCACGCCGCGAAACAATGGTTCGTGCGGCACACTCAAAATCAAATAGTCAGACGACACCCGCGCCAGTTCACGCAGGCCAGCCTGGGAATCGGGCAGATGTTCCAGCACCTCCAGGCAAATGACCAGCGGAAAGCTGTCATTGGGGAAAGGCAGATGATGCACATCCGCCACACTGGCCGGAAAGTCTGGCAACAAATTAGCCCGCCCCCAATGCAATGCCTCCCAGCTAAAATCACAGCCCACATAATCGAGCGATAAGCCGTTGGCCAGGAGGTGCTTCAAGCCAAATCCTTCGCCGCAACCCGCATCCAGCAGCCGTGTGGCCCCTGTTTGCCGGATGAGGTTAGCCACGTGCCGGTGAAAGCGGTCAATCATTTGCTGCTGGAGCTTGTTAGGGTTTAGATGTTTTTGCCGGTTGCCGTGTTCGGTGCGGCCCAGGGTATTCATTGCCAAATTCTCCTCACACTGTATTCCTCATGGGGACGATAGGTGAAATATCGAATCATCTCACCGATGAGACCCAGGGAGATAAGCTGGACTCCTAAAATCATCGCCAGGATGCCCACAGAAAATAACGGCCGTGTGCCTATAGGCGGCACCTCAGCCAGATTCAGGAAACGAACCAACCATAAGAACGCCAGGTACAGGTTGATCAGCCCACCCGAAGCAAAAACAAACACCCCTATCCAGCCAAACAGCCGCAGGGGATGGCGCAGGTAACGGGTGATAAACAGCACCATGAGCAGGTCCATCATGCCCCGTGCGGCCCGCCCGGTGCCATATTTAGACACACCAGCATGGCGGGGGTGGTGCGTCACTGGCAGTTCGGTAACGCGAAAGCCCTGCCAGGTTGCCAGTACGGGGGTGAAACGGTGTAAGTCGCTGTAAAGGCGCACCGTTTCCACCACTTCCCGCCGGTAGACTTTGAAACCACAATTCATGTCGTGCAAATCGGTACGCGCCAGACGGGTAACGGCCGTGTTGAACAGGCGCGACGATAACTTCTTTTTGGCCCGATCCATCCGCTCCTTGCGCCAGCCTACCACCAGGTCATACCCTTCCTCCAGCCTGGCAAGCATGGCTGGAATTTCCGCCGGGTCATCCTGTAAATCAGCATCAATGGTAATAACCACATCCCCTTGCGCCAGTTGGAAGCCGGCCACCATAGCGGACGTTTTGCCAAAGTTGCGCCGCAACTGCACAATGCGCACATGCGCCGAATCTGTTTTATAGAACTCCTGCACCAGCGCCAGGGAGTTATCCGTGCTGCCATCGTCTACAAAGATCAACTCATACGGCCGTGCCAGTTCAACGAGTACGGCCGTGAGTTTTTCATACAACAACACCAGGTTATCTTGCTCATTCAACAAGGGGATCACAACAGTCAGGTCAACCATCAATCATCTCTCAGGGTCAATCGGGCGGTCATGCAGAATTAATGTCCTCCCAGGCATCAAGTATATCGGCAAGAAAGGAGCCATAACAGATACCAATAGTACCCCTCCCCGATCTGTAAATAGACGGAATGGCAATAATTCTCAATAAGTTACATTTTATTGGGTGGCCTGTGGCAAGTGGCATGTAGCATGTGGCAAGTTACTCTGGCAAAAGTTACCGGCAACCGGCAACTTGCTACCTGCAACCAAAGGACAAAATGCCAGTTTATGGCCTTTGACAGTATAACTTCCATAAATCGGCGTCTACGACCGCCCCTGATCTTGGTGCGGCCAACATAAACACCATCCTGAATATGGGTGATATGGGGGATATCCGTTTACACGGATAATGCTTTGCCTAAGGCGGCTTCCCAGTGTTGTCTACGGCCGTTCTGCACCACAAAAACCTGATGCTCCGCCGCCAAACGTTCCGCCCCCTCCGTCATGTCCTGCCCCGCCATTGTGGGAACCACCCGATAGCCAACCTTACGTAGCAAACCGGCACGCCGCTCAACCCGTTCCACATCATGCCGATCAATAACGGCCGAAACCTCAATTGCTAACCATACCTCGGGCGCATCCGCCTGCCGCAAACTCCCCCGCACCAAAACATCCAACAACGACAAATCCTCAATCTCTGCGGCCGACAAATGAATCTCTAAATCATCTTCAATTTCCTGAATGGAAACCACACGAATACGTTTGAGTAGAGGGCCAAAATAGGCATGGGCACGCTCCCGGTAATAACGTTCCAGTTCACGGCCGTTCAACCTGCCTAAAGCATTGTCAATCCGGCGCAATTCAACTTCTGTACGCTGTTGCGCTTCCGCCAATTCAGTTACGGCCGTTTCCAGGCGTCCCATCCGCTCCTCTGTACCCTTTTGCGCTTCGACCAATTCTTCCACACGCCGTTCGGTGCGCTGCTGCGCTTCG
>CAZOPF010000031.1:0-41595 GCA_964581605.1 uncultured Ardenticatenaceae bacterium | reverse complement strand
TGCGCTTCGACCAATTCTTCCACACGCCGTTCGGTGCGCTGCTGCGCTTCGGCCAATTCTTCCACACGCCGTTCGGTGCGCTGCTGCGCTTCGGCCAATTCTTCCACACGCCGTTCGGTGCGCTGCTGCGCTTCGACCAATTCTTCCACACGCCGTTCGGTGCGCTGCTGCGCTTCGGCCAATTCACCCATCGTTTCTCGGAGTTCATCAAAATCTTCGCGGCGAACGGCCAACTGCTCGCGCATATTCTGTTCTACTGCTTCAACTAACTTGAGCATGGGCAGTCGCCACTCGGCTGGCAGTTCTTCCAGGATAGCTGCATAACTCATTTCAGTTCACCTCTGCGACACATTATACACGAATCGGCATGACTGTTACGGCCGTGCCACTAAACGCCGCATTCCCCGTCAGCGCATCCAGTTCACACTCATCCGTCAGGTCATTGATGGAGACGCCAGGGTGCGCCTGGGCGACGGAGAGTTGGATAGAGTCACGGCCGTGCCCCCACCCATGCGGCATACTCACCACCCCCGGCATCACCGCCTCCGTCACCTCCAATGGCAGCGTCACCTGCCCCACCCGCGAGGCCACCGCCACCAACTGCCCCTGCGCCAACTGCCGCGCCGCCGCATCCGCCGGGTGCATCAGCAGCGTACACCGCTCCTTCCCCTTCACCAGACGCGGCGCATTGTGCATCCACGAATTATTCGTCCGCAAATCCCGCCGCCCAATCAACACCAACTCATCTGGCCCAGTCACAGACCGGCCAGAGCCAATCGCATACGTTTCCTGCAACCGCGCCAGATCAGCCACCAGCGGCTCTGGGGCCAGATTGATGTGCCGGTTCGGCGTCAGCAGCCGCTCCCGCAAAATCGGCTCCAGCGGCCCCAGGTCAATACCATGCGGCGCGCGTTTCAGCTTTGATAGGGTGAGATTATGCCCGCTGGGTGTGCCGTTTAACGGCCGTGCCCCATACGGCCCAAACCGCAGCGCCAGGTCAATCAGTTGATGCGGCGGCAGCCGCTTCTGAAACTCAAACCTACCTGGCAGCGTTTTACGATTGATCTTGCCATTCCCCTCCAGCCGCCGCCGCAATTCCCCCAACACCTGCCAGTCATGCCACATCCCCTCCTCCGGTTCAAACAACGCCGGGGAAAACTTGGCCGTATTGCGCACCGCCAGCAGGTGGAAAACCAGATCATAATGCTCCGTTTCCAGCCCTGTCGTCGTCGGCAAAATAATGTTCGCGTGGCGCGTCGTCTCATTGATGTAAATATCAATCGCCACCATAAAATCCAACTGCGCCAACGCCCGATCTAACTGCGCCCCATTTGGCGTAGACAACACTGGATTCCCTGCCACCGTGATCATCCCCCGAATCTGCCCCTCGCCTGGCGTCAAAATCTCTTCGGCCATCGCCGCCGCCGGGAACTCGCCGCCCATTGCCGGCAGGCCACGCACCCGGCTGTGGGCGCGGCCCACACTGCCCGTCTGCCCCGTCAGCGTGGTCAGCCCCACCACATCCACCGCCGGCCGCGTAAACATGGCCCCACCCGGCGCATCCAGATTGCCCGTCAGCACATTCAGCACGTTGATCAACCACTGGCACAGCCCGCCAAACTTCTGCGTGGAAACACCAATACGGCCGTACACCACCCCACTCTCCGCCGCCGCCAACTCCCTGGCCATCCGCCTTGTCTCCTCAGCGGCAATGCCCGTGTACCCGGCCACATCCTCCGGCGCAAAATCGGCCGCCAACTGTTCAACCACCTCCAGCCCATCGGTAAACTCCGCCAGCCGCCCCGGCTTCACCAGCCCCTCCGCCACCAGCGTGTGAATGAGCGCCAGCAAAAACAGCGCATCCGTGCCAGGGCGGATGAAGTGATGTTCGTTGGCGAGCACGGCCGTTTCCGTCCGTCTTGGATCAATCACCACCAGCTTCCCACCCCGCTTTTGCAGCGCCTTCAGCCGGTTCTCAATGCCCGCCGCCGTCATCAAACTGCCATTGGAGGCCAGCGGATTGGCCCCCAACATCAAAAAATAGTGCGTCCGATCCACATCCGGCACCGGGAACAACAACTGATGGCCAAACATCAGATACGCCGCATACTGGCTCGGCAGTTGGTCCACCGATGTAGCGGAAAAGCGATTCTTCGTTTTCAAACTGCGAATGAACGGCGCGTTATACAAAATGAGGCCCAGGTTATGCACATTGGGATTGCCCAGATAAACGCCGATGGCGTTACGGCCGTGTGCCGCCTGAATGCGCTGGATATTACGCACCACCTCGTCAAACGCCTCCTCCCAACTAATGCGTTCCCAGCCAACGGCCGTGCGCCGCACCGGAAACTTCAACCTGTCCGGGTCATGGTAAATATCCTCCAACGCCGTCGCCTTCGGGCAAATGTGCCCCCGGCTAAACGGGTCATTCTTGTCCCCCTTGATCGAAAGAATGTGTGTGCCTTCCACCTTAATTTCCAGGCCACACATCGCCTCGCACAAATTGCACGTCCGGTAATGGGTATGGGATTCGTTCACGGCCAACACTCCTCCTTGCTTGTTCGTAGTAGGCAATTCATCGCCTTTTAACGGCGATGAATTGCCTACTACGAATGGTACGGTCAGAACAAGTTGCGAATAATCTCGCTCGCCCCCAAAAAGTTGCCCAACAGATTACCAATAGTGGTAAAGATAAATACCAGCATCACCCGCAACAGTCGGTTGCGCCACCACTGAGCGGGCTGGCTCACATCATCACCCACCGTCTGCAACTGCTTCACCGTGGGTGGGCGCACATACACCTGAGTCAGCGCCGCAATATAGCCCACGCCAATCAGCGGATTCAGCGTAGCATAGGGCGCCGTGAGAAAAGCCGCCACCACCGTTGCAGGATGCGCCAACGCCGCAATTGCGCCAATGGCCGACAAAATCATGCCCGCCAGAATCCAGTAGGCCAGGTTTTGCCCAAACGCCGCCGCCCCCTGCGTCACGCCAATGTACCCCAGCATCAACACCATCAACAGTGGCAGCCCCCAACCAATGATCGTGCCCGTTTTGGAGGGTGGTGGGATTGTTTCCAGCGGCGCCAGGTCCTGGCGCTGATTGGCCGCCAGCGATTGGCGAATGCCCTGCATATGCCCCGCGCCGACGATGGCTACCACCTTTTGCCCTTCTGCCGCCAGCGTTTTCTGGGTGATGTAGGTATCCCGCTCATCAATCAGCACGGTTTTTAGCTTGGGCATGAAGCGCCCCAACTCCTGCATCAACTCCGTCAACACATCCGTCTGGCGTAGTTCGGCCAGTTGCTCCTCTGTGATTTCCTGCCCTTCCATCATCCCCGCCAATCCGGCGCCGAGTAGTTTGCTTTTTTCCCAGAAGGACATACTGTTCCAGGCGCGGCGGAGGGTGATGCGCACATCGCGGTCTACCAGTTCGACGGGGATGCCCATTTCCTGGGCCACTTTGGTCGCTTCCAGCAGTTCGGCGCCGGGGGCTACGCCCAGTTTTTGCCCCAGCCGCTTCTGGTAGGAGGAGAGCATGAGATTGATGATCAGGGTCATCATCTGCTTCTGGCGAATAACCTGGCGCAAATCGAGCGATTCCCATTTGCGCTGGTCAGTGAGGGTCTGGTAACGTTGATCATCCAATTCTACACACACGATGTCTGGACGTTCCCGTTCAATGACCTGGCGCACCAGATCGGTGGATTCCTGGGAGATGTGGGCGGTGCCGACGATGATGAAGGTACGGCCTGAAGCCGCTCCTGGGTCGTCATCTAGCTGCACTATCTCCACATCTGACGAATAAGTTTCTGCCATTGTTTCAATCATATTCTTCCTGTTTTGCAAATTGATTCTTTTGTATTATCCTGCAAATCCGGTTTTTTACACGCACCGTCAAGACCTGACAGGTTTTTTGAGACCTGTCAGGGTTGAGGAGGATCATATTTATGGGTAAACGACTCTTTTTCCTATTGGTAGTGGCCATATGGGTGGGCGGCACGGCCGTACTCAACGCCCAACAAACTCCCGATTCCCCGGCAGGGGAGCTGCAACCGCGGGCTTACCTGCCGCTGGTGCTGGGTGGCGAAGCAGAACCAACAGAACCCCAGCCCGGCGACTGCCTGACGGCCGAAGAAAACGAATTGGCTAACCTGATCAACAATTACCGCAATGACAATGGGCTGCCTGATGTGCCCGTTGCCAAATCCATGGTCATGGTAGCCCAATGGCATGTGTTAGATTTAGAAACCAACAACCCGGACAGTGGCACCGACCCCAACAGCGGGCTGGAGTGTAACCTGCATAGCTGGTCAGAGTGGCAGCCAGATTTGTGGTCGCCGGTATGTTATGTAAGCAGCCACATTTATGCCTCTGGTATGTGGGACAAGCCCCGTGAAATCACCGACAATCTGTATACGGGCAATGGCTTTGAAAATGGCTATTGGCATGGCGGGCAGGCCACTGCACAGGGCGCATTTGATGGCTGGCGAAACAGCCCGGCACACAACGCCGTCATTTTAGAGCAAGGCGTATGGGCCGGTTACAACTGGCCGGCCATGGGCGTGGGACTCTACGAACATTATGCTGTTCTCTGGTTTGGCGACGCGGCCGATCCCCAAGGCACGGTGAGTGAATGCGCCCCTTAAGTGGGTTGCTGGTATGCAGTTTGCTGTTAGGCACAGTCACGGCCGTAACCGCCCAACAAGAACCCTGCCCGCTCCCCTTTGTGCCGGTGGCCGCGCCGCTCACCGATTTAGGCGCGAACGAGTATATCCGCCTGGACGGGCAGGCAACAGGTTTTATGGGTGGGTTGTACCCCGACGGCCGTAACCAACGCCCCCCTGACCATGAAACCGCCGGCCAGGCCATTGCCGCTACCATTGTGCCTTTGAATGAACTGGGCGAACCGGATGCGAACGGCCGTATCGTCCTCATTTCCGTAGGCATGTCCAACACCAATTCCGAGTTCAACCAGTTCATGGAGGCCATTCACCAGAACCCGGCGGTGCATCCGGCCGTGAAAGCGGTGAATGGGGCGCAAAGTGGACGTGTGGCCAATGACTGGGCCGCTCCCGACACTGACACCTGGGATAATCTGAATACGATCCTGGCGCGAGCGAATAGCAGTCCGGCGCAGGTACAGATAGCCTGGATTAAGCTGACGCTGACGGATGGCGGCTCATTTCCAGAAAAAGCGGAAGCGTTGCAAGCAAACTTATTCACGATTGTGCAACAGTTAAAGGCGCGATACCCGAACTTGAAGCTGGCCTACCTCTCCAGCCGCACCCGATCCTATGTGATTGGCCGGGGACTCAGCCCAGAACCGGCCGCTTATGAGACCGGTTTTGCCGTCCGGTGGCTGATTGAGCAGCAGATCAACGGCGACCCTGCCTTGAACTTTGACCCAACTAAAGGTACGGTGATGGCCCCTTATCTGAGTTGGGGGCCTTATTTATGGATTGACGGGGAGAATGAGCGGGCTGACGGCCGTCTCTGGCTGGCTGAAGATTTAGCTATTGACTGCACCCACCCGTCACGCAGTGGCAACCAAAAAGTGGCGCAGATGTTGTTGGAATTTTTCCTGACCGATAGCACCACCGGCTGGTTTCGGGCTGGCGAAGCCCCGGTTGTGACCGTTACCCACACCGCCCCGCCCACAGCAACCAGTACAGTGGCGCCCACTGTCACCACTACCGCCACCCCTTCAGGCACGCCCACCCACACCGCCATGCCTGCGCCCACAGCTACGGCCGTGCCCGCCCCCCCCACCCCTCAACCGCTACCACCCTCCACCACCGCGCCAGAACCTGATAGGCCCGGGATGGGTACGGCCGTGTGGCCACTAGCTCTGCTGTTCACGCTCATAATCGGTGGCAGCCTCTACTGGCTCACCCGCCGCCGCCCATAACCACTCACCATTCACTACTCCCTGCTCCCTGCTCACTACTCACTGCTCACTACTCCCTAATCCCCCGGTAAGCCAGTTCATAAGGGTTTTCCTGTTTCCTTATCCATGCTGCGCTTGCGTAGCCCCGTTTGTGTATAATCAAATAATTGAATTCGGCGGGGAACACCCTGACATTTCAAATCCCAAAAACTTTTAAAAATCCGGGGTAATTGAGTAAATGGGGAATTACTCAATTACTCATTTACCCAATTACAAGTACAGGAGTGACTTATTATGAAAATAATTGTTGTTGGCACAGGTTTTGTAGGTTTGCCCCATGCAGCTATTCTGGCGGAAGCGGGACATGAAGTATATGCCTACGACATTGACCCCAAGAAGATTGCGGCCTATGAAAGCCGTGACCGGGCGCAAATTGAGTATTACGTGAACGAACCCGGTTTATATGAGGCGATTCAGGAGACACACGGCCGTTACCTGCATTTCACCAGCAGCATCAGTGATGTTATTGACGAGACCGACGTCTTCTTCATGTGCATCAATACCCCACCTAACCGGGACGGCTCTACAGACCTGAGCTATTACCTCAAGGCGGCTAACGATGTTGCCAAATTGTTAGCCAATCGTGCTACCTCAAATCGAGTGGTGTTGGTAAACAAAAGTACCGTGCCCATTGGCACGGCCCGCCTGTTGGAGCGTGTTCTGACGGAACATGGCGTGGAAAATTTCGGTGTGGCCTCGAACCCGGAATTTTTGGCGCAAGGGAATGCGATTGACGGCTCCCGTCGGCCAGACCGGGTAGTGGTGGGGGCGGATACGCAAGAGGATTACCAGATTTTGCGCCGGGTATATTCCCAATTTGTGAATCATGTGCGGATAAAATATGTGGAAACGACGCCGGAAACGGCCGAAGCCATCAAGTATATGGGTAATACGCTGCTGCTGACCTACATCTCCTTCTGGAATGGGGTAGGGGCGCGGGTGGCGGAGAACCTGCCCAATGTGCGCATGGAGGATTTGAAGATTGGGGTGACGGCCGACGGCCGTATCAGCACCTGGGGGTCTTATGTGAGCAATGGCGCCGGCGGCAGCTGCTTTGGCAAAGACATTCAATCCCTCATTTACCAGTTGAACCAGGCCGGCTGCTCTACTGACCTGCTGCAAGCGGTTTACAACATCAACGAATACCAGAAAACCTACCTGATTGACCGGGCCGTGCATGAAGCGCGTTTCAACTTCAACCAGAAGAAAGTGGCACTGTTGGGGTTGGCCTTCAAAAAGCGCACCAACGACATGCGGGATTCGGCCGCTCTCAAGGCGGTGGAATCGCTGTTGAGCAAAGGGGTGAAGGAAATTCGGGCGTATGACCCACTGGCCATGCAAGCCGCACAAGAGTATTGGTTCAACCCGGAAAAGAATCATCTATTTGAGCGGATTACTTATCACGAATCGGTGGAAGAAGCGCTCAATGGCAGTGACGCCGTCTTCATTTCTACAGATTGGGAAGAGTTTCGCGGTCTTTCGCGCACCATTGAAAAAGCGGTCAAGCCACCCTATCTGGTCATTGACGGCCGTCGCATGATCCCCGACTATATGACCCTGGTTGAGAAAGGGTATGATTTTCTGGCCGTGGGTGGCCCCTTGCTGCGTAAGGAAAACGCCACGTCCCCCTCACCAAATGGCCTGCCCCTGCAGGCTATTCTCACAAAAGCATAAACCCGTACTAATTGTTCACCACAAAGGGCACCTGGAGCACAAAGACCAGGAGAAAAACTTCGTGTTCTTTGTGTTCTTTGCCGGTGAACTCCAGCGGGGTGATGGCGGCTGCTCAGGTTGCCGCCTGTTCGCCTGGCCCACCTGTTCGCAACTGCTTTCTGCTGGACTCTCCATGTGTGGAAGGAATGTGAGTGAAGAGGTTGGCCGGGACTACCGTGTTACCCCATGACCTGCCCCAGACCCAACAGGAAGTCAAAGATAACGGCCGTAAACACCATCTGCTTCAACAGGGGATTGAGGCGGAGGGGGTCGTGGGTGCGGCTGACGGCCGTGCCATTTCGCATGAGCAACGGCGCCGCCAGCACAAACAAAAATTGCCACAGCGATTGATACGTATACCAGGCATAAATGCCCGCCAGCATAAAGGCCATGATGAGCAGACACCAATGATAGATACGGGCGCGTTCCGGCCCCAACCGCACCGGGATGCTCTGTTTGCCCGCCTGTTTGTCAGACTCTATATCGCGGATATTGTTCACATTCAGCACGGCCACCGCCAACAGCCCGGCGCTACTGGCAGGTAACAGCAAGGCCCAGGAAAAGGTTTGCGTTTGCAAAAAGTACGTACCAATCGTACCCACCCAGCCAAAAAACAGCAGCACAAATAAATCGCCCAACCCGGCGTAACCATACGGCCGTTTACCGGCCGTATAGTTCACCGCCGCCCACAAGGACGCCGCACCCAACGCCAAAAACAGCAGCACCAGCGGCAGCGCCTCTAACCCAAACGCCACCACGACCAATGCCAACCCGGACACGGCCGAGAGCGCCGCAAACAAACCCATCGCCCGTTTCATCGCCTGAGAGGTAATCGCCCCGGATTGCACGGCGCGGGCGGGACCAAGCCGTTCACTATGGTCGGCCCCATGCTGGCTGTCGCCGTAATCGTTGGCCAGGTTGGAGAGGATTTGCAGCAGCACGGCCGTCAGCACACACAGCGCCACCACCACCCCGTCCAGCTTCCCATCCGCCGCCGCCAGAAATGCGCCCAGCATAATGCAGGCCAGCGCCAGCGGCAGCGTGCGCAGCCGCATGGCGCTAATCCACGCTTTGCGTTTGTTAGTGGTGGTCAGGGAGTGGGTTTCAGGTGTCATGTTTCAGGTGTCACGCCTCACGTATCAAACCGCCGCATACACCGGCAGCAGTCCTGCCTTCACCCCCGCATATTGGGCCGCCGCCAGATCGCCTGCCTCCTTTGGCCCACCCTTCTGCTCCCTCACCTTGATGGCTATCAGATTGGCATAGGCATAGGTCAGACCATATTCATCTTTCAGGCGGTTCAGAATGTCACGGTTTTTACTCAACCCCAAACTGCGGGCTATCGCCACCCATTTTTCCAGACTTTTGCCCGTTTTTGTCTGCCAATTTTGCATCATCGTCTGGGTCATTTCATCTACAGAAGGCATATTGGCCTCCTGTCTTTACTGGAGGGCGATTTTGCAAAATCGCCTTACGCGGTTTGCAGTTGCGGCATGGCGTCCAGCAGGCGGTGCAACCGCCGTTGAATGATTTTGTACTGCGCGGCGCGGGTTATATCCGTTGCACCCAATTGATTGCCAATGCCCAGGCGCATTTGTTGGGGCACGGCCATAACATCATAACGCGGCCACGCCGGACGCCCTGGCAAATTAGGGTCGCCCTTACCGGCAAACTGCGTCCAATAATCACCCATCACCTGCGCCAACCCCTCGTCATCTGGCGTGTGGTCAAACAGCGGTATTTTGCTGCCATGCACAAACGAAAGCTCGGCCGCATGGTAAGCCCCGGCCGTTTGTCTGGCAGATGGCGGCGTGCGCGTGAAAAAGTAATTGTAAACCGGCTGCCCGGCTTTGGCCGCCTGCGCCGCATAAAAATCCACCACCGCGCCAAAGAAACTATCACCCATTAGCGCCATACTCGCCCGTTCCTCACCCTTTTCCAGACCCGGATAGAGCGCAAAAAGTGCGTCACTATCCGCGCCAAACTCCTGGCGAATGAGATCGGCAATTTGTGTTGGTTGAATCTCGTCCCGACCAAATTCAGCCACCGGCGAGGGAAAAATGGGATACAGCAAGGTACCTTCATCGGCGTTGCTGCCCACGATGAGCGGCACGCGTGCCTGATCGCCATCCCGAAAGGCAGCGGGCGGCGTCTTCAGCAGCACATAGCCATCTACAACCGGATGGAAACGATGGAATTTTTCCAACGCCCGCCACTGTTTATACAGCGTGGCAGCCGGTATCTGGCGCAGTTGCTCTAATTGGTTCTGGTTATCACCCACCAACTGCGTGGCAAAATCGCGCCCAATCGTTTCCAGCGCTGGCCGGTTCAAGAAAGGCTGCTGCAAGAACATCATCTGCCCGGAATTGCCGGGGCTTTGCATGATCGCTTTGTGGAACAGCCCGCGCGCCAGTGGCGAGGTAAGCATGTGCGCCACCGATTCGCCTCCGGCCGATTCGCCAAAAATGGTCACATTATCCGGATCGCCGCCAAAGGCGCTGATGTTTTCCTGCACCCAACGCAGGGCAGCCATCTGGTCGAGCGTACCGTAGTTGCCGGAGACGCCCTGTGGCGATTCCTGGCTCAACTCTGGATGGGCAAAGTAGCCCATCAGGCCCAGACGATAGTTAATGGTAACGACAACGACGCCCCGATGCGCCAGGGCGTTACTGTCATAAAAAATCTCGCCGCCGCTGCCATCCTGATGGTCGCCGCCATGAATCCAGACCATAACCGGGAGACGGCCGTCGCCACCCAACAACGGTGTGCGCACATTCAGGTATAAACAATCTTCACTCTCTTTGGGTTTGGGCACAACTTTGAAGAGCAGCTTAACCGCCTCGGTCTTCAAGCCATTCCACCCCTGCCCCACCACCAGCGCATTCATAAATTTCTCAAAGCCCGTTGCTAACTGAAAAGCGGTTGGGCCGTATGATGTGGCCGGGCGCACACCTTCCCAGGGGATGGCCGGTTGGGGCGGCCGCCAGCGCAGCGGGCCAACCGGCGGGGCTGCATAGGGAATACCCTTAAAAACGGCGATCTGATCTCTGTCCTGATGCAAACCTTGCACCACACCAGCTGTGGTGCGCACTTCGGGGGGCGCGATTCCTTTAGCCATCGTTTCACCTCTTTTCAGAAAATATAGGGCTTGTCAATTGCTTTATCGGGCAACCTGCCGCCGAGAATGGCAGGCTATCGTAGAGGAGAAAATAACACAACTTTGGTTTTCAGGCCAAAAGTTTTTTGGTGCGTAACTATCTGGCCTGGCTTCACCAGATAGTTACGCAACCATCTCTTGCTGCCCATTCAGGGCTTTTTATCTGCGGTTACGTGCCAGATCCATTAACCCCGTGCCGGCATGTTTGCGGTTACGCTTGTCATCTTCCTTGCCAAACCGGACGACATCACCAGATTCAGTAACCGCTTCCACAGCCAGGCCCAGGCTTTGTAATTCCTTGACCAATACACGGAATGACGCCGGTACGCCAGGCTCTTCAATTGGCTCATTTTTCACAATGGCCTCATACGTCTTCACCCGGCCCTGCACATCATCTGATTTAACGGTCAACATTTCTTGCAACGTGTAAGCGGCCCCATACGCTTCCAGCGCCCACACTTCCATCTCACCAAACCGTTGCCCACCAAACTGCGCCTTACCACCCAACGGCTGCTGTGTCACCAGCGAATACGGGCCGGTGGAACGGGCGTGGGCTTTGTCTTCAACCAGGTGGGCCAGCTTAAGCATGTGCAAGACGCCCACCGTAACAGGTTGATCAAACGGTTTGCCTGACTGCCCGGCAATCAGTTTTTCTTTGCCCAAAGTGGGCAGTGGCTCATGCGTTTCGGTCATGATCACAGTTGCCAGTTCTTGCAAAGTTGCCAGTTCTGCCTGGCGTGGGTCAACTTTCACCGATTCGGGCAAATCGTCGCCATATTTTTCGAGCATGTAGCCATACCACTCACGCACACAACATTCAATGGCCGATTCATTGCTCAACGCCCGGTCTAATTTGCGTGAGGTGTTCCAATCATCGGGCAAAATTTGTTCACCATTCCAGTCACGGCCGTTCAGCCATTCTTTGGTTACGGCGTAACGGGCAAACGGTTCGTCCACCTCCAACCGCTCAATGTCGTATCCCTGCTCACCCAGCCAACTGGTAATAAAGAGACGACGCGCCTCATTGTCATCTTTCAGCGAATGGAGGTTGTAATCAATTTCCTGGAGCCAATCCCAGGCCCATTCAACGGCCGTTTGCCAGGCGCGTTCCATCAACCAGGCACGGGCTAATTCCGAGGCAATCTCTGTCTCATTGGCCCCGTCAAACACAGGCGTAATGGCGCGGAAGCCCAGGCGTGAAGCGGCCCAACCCAGATGCGTTTCCAACACCTGCCCAATGTTCATACGGCCGGGCACACCCAACGGACTGAGGATAATGTCAATCGGCGTGCCGTCTTGCAGATAGGGCATATCTTCTATCGGCACCACCTTAGAAATGACGCCTTTGTTGCCATGTCGGCCGGCCATCTTATCCCCAACGGCCAGCTTCCGGCGTTGTGCTACACTCACCCGCACCATCGTCTCCACACCGGCCGGCAAGTCACGGTCGTGCTGGCGATCAAAGACATGCACATCCACCACCTTGCCGCGTGCCCCATGCGGCAGGCGCAGGCTGGAATCTTTCACTTCGCGGGCCTTATCGCCAAAAATGGCCCGCAACAACTTTTCTTCCGGGCTGAGTTCTTTTTCACCTTTGGGAGTAATCTTGCCCACCAAAATATCCATCTCGTTTACATCGGCCCCGACGCGAATAATGCCCCGCTCATCCAGGTCTTTCAGTGCGTCTTCGCTGACGTTGGGAATGTCGTAGGTGATCTCTTCCGGGCCCAATTTGGTATCACGCGCCTCTACTTCGTGCTTTTCGATGTGGACAGAAGTGAAGAAATCTTCGCGTACCAGCCGTTCGCTTACCAGAATAGCGTCTTCAAAGTTGCCACCCTCCCAGGAAAGGAAAGCGACCACCACATCCTGCCCTAAAGCCAGTTCGCCATAGGCCGTAGACGAGCTGTCGGCCAACACATCCCCCTTCTTGAGGCGCTGCCCTTTCACGACGACGGGACGCTGGTCAATGCAGGTACTCTGGTTAGAACGGGTGTATTTGCGTAAATTGTAGGTGCGCGGCCCATCTTCACTGACTACCACAATTTTGTCGCCGGTAACGCTGACCACTTCGCAATCCTGATCCGCCAGGATAATCTGACCGGAGTTCACGGCCGCATGTCGTTCCATGCCCGTGCTGACTACTGGCACATCCGGCTTGAGCAGGGGTACGGCCTGGCGCTGCATGTTGGAACCCATCAGGGCGCGGTTGGCGTCATCGTGATCCAGGAAGGGGATCAAAGCGGCGGAAATGCCCACAATCTGGCGCGGAGCCACATCTATAAAATCAATACGCTGCACGGATGAGAAGCGGAACTGCTGATTGCGGCGGGAAGAAACCCGTTTGTCAATAAACTGACCGCTCTCATCCAGGCGAGCATTGGCCTGGGCGATGGTGTAATGGTCTTCTTCGTCGGCGGACATATAGGTGATTTCGTTGGTGACGAAGGGGGTGACGGCGACGGTTTCAATGCCCGCCTGCCGCAAAGCCGCTACATGATCGGCCGTGATCGCCTCCTCCGCGGCGACAATGATTTCGCCGGTATCGGGGTTGACGATGTTGGTAAAGGCGGTGTGCCCAACCAGGGCATCCGAACTGGCGGGCAGGGTGTTGTAGACCCGGCGGTAGGGGGTTTCGATGAAGCCGTAACGGTTGACACGGCCGTAAGCCGCCAACCGCCCAATCAACCCGATGTTTGGCCCTTCCGGGGTTTCAATGGGGCAGATACGGCCGTAATGGCTATGATGCACATCACGCACCTCAAAACCGGCTCGTTCCCGGCGCAAACCACCGGGGCCTAAGGCGGATAGTGTGCGTTTGTGGGTCAATTCTGCCAATGGGTTGGCCTGCTCCATGAACTGGCTCAACTGCGAACTGCCAAAAAATTCACGCACGGCCGCCACTACCGGGCGGATATTTACCAACGAAATGGGGGTAATGGTTTCGCTGTCCCGAATAGACATGCGCTCCTTCACCACCCGTTCCATGCGGCGCAGCCCCACACGCAGTTTGGCCTGCAGCAGTTCCCCCACCGTTTTCACGCGCCGATTGCCCAGATGGTCAATATCATCCGGCCCTTCCAGCCCGTTGTTGATGCGAATCATGTGGCGCACCACTTTCACAATGTCATGTTGCGTCAGGGTGCGGTGTTCTTCGGGGATAATCTCCTTCAAATTCAGGCGCTTGTTCAGCTTATAACGGCCGACCCGCGCCAGATCATAACGGCGGGGATCAAACAATTGCTCGAAGAGATATTGTTCTGCATTTTCCAGCGTGGGCGGGTCGCCAGGGCGCATTCGTTTGTAAAACTCAATGAGCGCCTGCTGCGCCAGCGGTTTGTCCTGGTTCCAGGGTGGTTCTTGCTCAATGCTGCCTTGAATGTAAAGATGTTCGCCGTTGGTATCCACATCTTCAAACAGGGCAAACAACTCTTCATCGCTGCCAGATTTCAGAATGGGGTTGTCCAGGCCATCTTTCACGGCCGCCAGCGCCCGCAGAAAGAGCGTCACAGGGACGGTGCGTTTGCGGTTAAATTTGACGGTCAGGTAATCGGTTTTGCGGGTTTCAAATTCAATCCAGGCGCCCCGGTCGGGGATCAATTTGGCCATGGCCAACGGCCGTCCCGTGGTGCGTTCTTCCTGGGCTTCAAAATAGGCGCCTGGCGAGCGGATTAACTGGCTCACCACCACGCGCTCCGTGCCATTGATGATAAACGTGCCCGCCTGGGTCATTAGCGGAAAGTCACCCATGAAAATGTCTTGCACAATGGGCTGATCCAGGTCGGTGCTGTAGAGGAGCGCCTTTACATACAACGGCGCAGCATAGCTCATATCCCGTTCGACGCACTCTTCCACGGAGTATTTTGGCTCGCCAAACCAGTATTTCAGGTCAAAACCTTCGGTTTCTTTGTGTTTGCTGGGGAAATAAAGCTTGAGGTCGCCGCTAAAACTTTCGATAGGTGACACTTCATCAAATAACTCTGCCAGACCTTCGTCAATGAATTGCTGAAAGGAATTCAATTGCACGTCAATCAATGTTGGCAGTTCCAACAAATCCGTCATGCGGGCATAACTTTTTATGGGTAATTTAGACATTTAATATCCCTGTTCCCTGAAAAATGTGGGCGGACATGAGGCCACGCCCCAATAACAAACAATCCCTATAACCAAAAAGAAGGGGTGCAACCTTTTTTGTTTGTCGCACCCCTTTGGTGTCATCCTGGTGTAGAAGGCTTCAATTCATCACCCCTGCTAAACTGCGAGCGAGGATTATATTGACGGCCGTCTACTTTGTCAAACGGCGATACAGGCTGACGATCTCTTCACCGGCACGTTGCCAGCTATATTCGGTGATGGCGCGCTGACGTAGCTGTTGGCCGAGGGCACGGCCGTAATCCGGCGCATGTAACAATCCCCTGATCGCCTCCGCCAGCGCATTCACATCTCCTGATGGCGCATACACACCCAGGTCAGCCAGATATTCCCGGTGGACGGGGGAATCATAGGCCACCACTGGCTGGGCCAGCGCCATATAGTTCAGCAGCTTGCCGCTGCCCTCTGTGCTGGACATTTTTGGCGCAACGGCAATATCACCCAGTGAAAGATACAGTGGCGCGTCTCGATATTCCACTTTGCCAGTAAAGGTGACAATATCCGCCACCTTATGCTGCTTTGCCAGCAGCTTGTAGTGGTCTACGTTTGGGTAGCCCATGATGAGAAAGTGAACTGATTCACCCGTTTGTTTTAGTTTGGCGGCGGCTTGTAGCAGGTGGGGGATACCTTGATAGTCGGTGAGCAGGCCAAGATAGGCTACAATGGGAACATTCAGCGGCAACCTGAGTCTTTGCTTAAGGTTTTGTTTGGCCTCAGCCGTAAAGTTTTCGGGGTTGAAACGGGTGGTGTCGGCGCAATCGGGCAATGGCTGGAGGCGTTGGGTAGGCACGCCAAATTCATCTTGCAGCAGGTTGGTGGCCTGACGGGAACTGGTGAGGATAGCCGATGGCCGCCGGTTGATGAACTTTTCCAGGCGGAAGACCCAGGGGTAGACACGGCCGCCCTTTGCCAGAAACTTATGATCTACCATTTCCGCCGACAGACTGCCTTGAAAATCGAAGACTAATGGCGCCCGGAGCAGCTTGGCCACCACACTGCCAATGATCGCCCCCTCGTGCATATGCCCATGCACCACATCTGGCCGGTAACGGAGGGCCTCGATTAACGATTGTGCTGCCAGGTACACATCAAATACCAGTTTATGGCGAGAAGAGCCGACTTCGTAATCGGTGCGCCAGGGCAACGGCCGTGTGCGACGAATATCCAGTCCCGGCATGTCGCTTCCTTTATAATAGGTAACGACGGCTACTTCGTGCTCCATAGACTGCAACACCCGCATTTCCTCCAAAATGCGAATATGACCGCCATAGTCGCTAAAAAAGGAGGTGGGCGCGATCATCAAGATGCGTAACGGCCGTGTTATTGCCGCTTCGGCAGCCTGAGTGGGGGAGGTGACGGTGAGTTCGGGTTGGGTCATAGTTCATGCGTAATGCGTGATGCGTGATGCGTGAGTGGTTATCCATTGTCACGCATCACGTATCACGCATCACCGATTACCACCTTTCTTCCGCGTATCCGGCGCTAACCCGCCCAGCATATGCCCCATCATGGAGGGGCGGTCAATTTCGGGCATGGTGCGCTCGTCCCAATCATTATCTTGCCTTTTGAGCAGCCATTTGTCCCGCTCATTCGCCAGTTCTTCAAACACGGCCGTCAACACCTGCGGTTCGGCTTCATACACCAGACGGCGCAGGGTGGATAATTCCTGAATCAGCGCGTCCAGCCAGCGCATCGCCGACGCCTGATCATGCAGCGCCATAAAGGCAATATCTTTGGGCTGCGCCAGCGGCAGCGTGGCCAGATTAAACGAGCTGCCGGCAAAACGCAACATATCTTGCCAGCTTGTGGACTGTTTGAGCGATTTGAACAGGGCGGCGGCTACAAAACCGGGCAGCGATTCTGTGCCCTGCACCAGCGCATCATATTCCATGGGGTCAATGAAGTACGGCCGTGCCCCCAACACCAGCCCAAAGTTCACGGCCGTTTCCACCGCCTGCGGGTCAGCGTCGGGTGAAGGCATCAGGCAAAAAAGGCTATTTTGGAACAGGTCAGGGGTGGCGGCGGTGATGTCGGTACGGCCGTCGGCCAGCCATTGGGCAGCCAATATGGGCGTCGCCCCTACATAATGCCCCTGTTGCAAATGTTTCCTGGCCCATTTCAGCCCCGGCCCCTTTAGACCAGAGAAATCCAACACCAGCGTGTGCGGTTGCAAGTCACCGCCGATGGCCTGAAACGCCTCTTCCAATTCGGCTACGGGCAGCATGACAACCAGAATGTCCGCCTTGGCGGCCGCTTTGTACAGGCTCATTTCGGTAGCGTCTACGGCCTTCATTTTTTCCTGCGCCGCCCGCGCCAACTCTGGGTTGGGGTCGTAGCCTATTACCGTCATCGGTAATTTGGCCTTCACCGCTAACCCCACCGCAACACCCGTCCGCCCCAGGCCAATAATAGAAATCGTTTGTGCTTTCATCTTAGCTCCTAAAACCTCCCGGAGCTTTTGAAGCTCCGGGAGGTTTCACAACTAACTTTGATCGTCGGCCCACTGCAAAATACGCAGTAGTTTATATAGTTCCGACTCTTGCACATCAGCCAATGAATCCTGGTGCCGCCGGATGAGGGTGATGGTGAGGGCGTCACAACCGGCGGCGGCGGCCATCTCTGCACCCCAGGCAGGGTGCTGTGCTTTGACCACAAACGGCCGTCGCCACCCCCGCGCTTCGCCTGTGCCCCAATCTGCCGCCTTGCCCGGCCACAACCCATCACCCAACACTATCACAATCCGGTCAACCAGCGTCAGCCGCACCTGTGTTTTGCCCACATCATGCAGTAAAGCTGCCTTTTGCAGGGCCGGTTCATCACTGCCAGACGCTCGCACCAGCCGCAATACCCGGACACTGTGCCATTGATCATTGGCTGAGAAGCGGCGGAATAATTGCTGTTCGGTGAGGGTGAGTACGGCCGTGACCTCTGCCCATGCTGCTGTTGTTAAAGGTTTGGCGCGTACAATCTGCCAAAACTGCCAGAGCCGGTACCGCATTTTCTAAAAGATGGGCGGCCAACCGCCGGTAAAAATTGGATAAAAAAAGCCAATCACCGGCCACAAGATTTCACCGGCAATATCCACGCCCGCCGTTGGTAACAAGAAAAAAACGCCGAGGAAAATAAACATGCTGTAACGGTACAGTTGTTCCAGTTGAATGGAAATATCCGGCGGCAAAATGCCCAACAAAATACGAAAGCCATCCAGCGGCGGAATGGGAATGAGGTTAAAAGCAAAGAGCAGCAAATTGTAATAAACGCCAAATGTCAAAAAGGAATAGAGCGATGGCAGCACTTCCATGGGCGGCATGTATGTCACCCACCCCAACCGCACCGGCAGCCCCATCAAGGCCGCCATGACCAGATTTGCCAGCGGCCCGGCAATGGCGACAATGGCAAAAGCGCGGCGCGGATTACCGCGAAAATAAAGCGGATTGATGGGCGTAAAAGCCCAGCCAAAACCAATGAGCAAGGCCAGTATGAAGCCCGTGCGGTCTAAATTGCGAAAGGGGTTGAGGGTGATACGGCCGTAAGAACGCGGTGTGGGGTCGCCTAACCTGTCAGCTACCACCGCATGGGCCAATTCGTGATAAGCAAATGCAAAAATCAAGACAATCGCAAAAGTTATCGCTGTGGGAACAGGATATTCAGAGCCGCGCAAAAAAAGTAACATACGGGTGTCCTTGTCGTCATAAATTTGCCGATTACCGATTACCGACCAGGGTACGGCCGTAAAGTATACCGTTCCCCCTACCCAACGGCGAATGGCATTAAATCTCCCCCAATGATAGTTGCCGCTGCCAGGGCCATGCCTATAATTCCCGCTCATGTTTGTGGAAGTTCATGTGGGCGATGTGGTTCGTCTGCGCAAACCCCACCCCTGTGGCAGTTATGAATGGGAAGTGGTGCGCATTGGCGCAGATATTGGCCTGGTATGCCAGCAATGCGGGCGGCGGGTATTGCTACCCCGCGGTGACTTTAACAAACGTCTCAAGACCTTTATCAAGCGAGCAAGACCAGACGAAACAGCATGATGCCCCTGCTCATCGCGTTATACTGGCTGACCGTAGCCATGTTAGCTGTCTATGGTTTACTGGGTTTTTACACCCTCTGGCAATACTGGCGTCATCGCCACGCCCAGTTCTCCTGTCCGCCACTCCCACCCGACCCGCCAAACGTTACCATCCAGCTTCCCATTTATAATGAACCGTTTGTGGTAAAACGGCTCATCCGCACGGCCGTGCAACAACAATACCCCGCCCACCGATTGCAAATTCAGGTAGTTGACGATTCCACAGACAGCACGGCCGTCAAAACCGCCCGTCTCGTCGCCCACTACCAAAAAAAAGGGGTGAACATTTCTCTGGTGCGGCGAGAGGAGCGTGTGGGTTACAAAGCAGGTGCACTGGCCCAGGCGCTGGCCCAGGCCAGCGGTGAGTTCATTGCCATTTTTGACGCCGATTTTGTGCCCCCGCCTGACTTTTTGCAGCAAACGATTCCCCATTTTCTGGCCGACGGCCGTATCGGGATGGTGCAGGCGCGTTGGGGACATTTGAACGACCAGGAATCGGTGTTAACGGCCGTGCAAGCCCTGGCGCTAGACAAACATTTTGTCCTGGAACAAACCGTGCGTCACCGTGCTGACCTCTTTCCCAAGTTCAATGGCGCTGGCGGCGTCTGGCGGCGCGCCTGCCTGGAAGACGCGGGTGGCTGGCTGGCAGACACCATTTGTGAAGACCTGTGCCTCAGCACCCGCGCCCAGCTGAAAGGTTGGCAATTCCGCTTTTTGCCAGATGTGGTAGTCCCGGCTGAACTACCACCCACATTAAGCGCCTACAAAATTCAGCAGGCACGTTGGGGCAAAGGTTCCACCCAATGTTTACGCAAATATACTCGCCCCATCCTGACCACACCCGGCCATTCGTGGGCCGCTCGGCTGTATGCGCTGCTGGCCATGCAGGCCTACACGGCCAATTTGCTGGTTATCTTGCTGCTGCTGCTGCAACTGCCGCTCATGCTGCTGGATTATCAGCCGTCGGCCTGGATGTGGTTTTTTACGCTGCCTGGTCTGGGGCAGCCGCTTTTGTTTGCCCTGGCACAGCCGCTTTTGCATCGGGATTGGCTGTGGCGGCTGCGCCATTTTCCGGCCATGTTTATCATCGCTTTAGGTATGACGGCCGTGATGTCGCGGGCCGTTTTGCAGGTGGGCTACGGCCGTGAGCACCCCTTCATCCGCACCCCCAAACGCGGCCGCCATGCCACCCAGACTTCGGCTACAGTGCCTTTTGATGGGATCATGGTGGTGGAATTACTCCTTGCCTTTTACTGTTTCCTCAGCCTGATGGTAGCAATAACACATGATCACCTGGGCGCTATTCCCTTTCTGGCCGCCGGTGTTTTGGGTTATAGCTATGTCTGCTGGCAAAGCTGGCAAGAGCTAACGCCATCCAGCGCCGGCCCTACACACCCCCTCAAAACCACCGAAAATCAAAATTTTTTGAACTAATATCAAAAATCACAATAGCAACCGAAAGAATGTCAAGAATATTATTGACTTTCTTGATATTATTGATTATTATGGGCACATACCTCGAATAATCTACATAGGCTATCAATTTTTCTGAGGTTGGGACAAAGAAATGAAAGAACTCTATTTTGAAGAAACTATAGCCAAATCGCCGGCCGTTTTGGATGTTGATGTGAAAATTGGACAAATCCAGATAATGCCACATGACGGCCGTACCCTCACCGCTACCACCCGCGTAGAAAATGCCGATGTCACCGTCACCCGCACCGGCGATACCGTGCATGTCAAATCGCAGCATGGATTAAAGAATGGCGAAGCTTCCTGGCTGGAACGGCTGCTGCATGGTAGTTTCAACAGCAAAGTGTACCTGACCATTCACCTGCCCACTGACTGTGAGGTACAGGCCAGCGTGATCACCGGGCAACTGTGTATCACCGGCATCAATGCCCCTGTGACAGCGCGTGTTATTACTGGCGAACTGGTTCTCACCGATATTGGCGGCCCCGTGTATGCCAAATGTCTCACCGGCCATCTGCGTTATGATGGCCTTCTGGTGAACGCCAGCCACCGCTTTGAAACGATCACCGGGCAAATCAGCCTGCGCACACCCAAAGAGCCGAACGCCCATCTGGATGCAACGGCCGTGACTGGCGACGTGAAATGTGATTTCCCCCTTAGCCAATCCCAAAACAAGAGGCATCTGACGGGTGGCCGGCTGCGGGGTACCCTGGGCAGCGGCGACGGTAACATCAAAGCCAAAGTGACCACCGGCAGTTTCCAGTTAAAACATGCCTGAAAAATGTAGGGCGATTTTGCAAAATCGCCCTCCGGAGAAACGTTTATGAATTCCGTTATCGGCCAATGCCCTATCTGCCACGACACCTTACACGTCACCCGGCTGCACTGCCGCAACTGCGACACCACCATTGAAGGGCATTTTGCTTTGGGGCGGCTGTATCAGCTAACCGCAGAACAGCTCAACTTCATCGAAATCTTCATCAAATGCGAAGGCAAAATCAACCGGGTGGAACAGGAAATTGGTCTTTCGTACCCGGCGGTACGCAGCCGTTTGACAGAAGTTATTAAAGCAATGGGCTTTGAAGTTGGTGAGCCAGAGCCAGAAATCTCGGAAGAGCAGCGGCGTAGCGTATTGGCCGATCTGAGTTCTGGCAAACTTTCTGCCGAAGAAGCGCTCAATCTCTTGCGCGGTGGCAGTTAAAAAAGCAAAGTGATCGTTTGCAAATAAGTTAGCGATTGGGTAATTGGGTAGTTAAGTAATTGAAGCGGCTAATTACCAACATTACTCAATTGCATAATTGCTGCACGGTTACAAAGGAATAAAAAATGAGACCACAAAGTACATGGAAAGTAATCCAGCCATTTATCTGGATGGTTATCTTTATCGTAGCTGTTTTTTACTTGATCAATGCCTTTAATACGCAGAATTGGTTTTGGTTTCAGAACAATGCCGTTAATGTACGGCCGTCCCGCATCCTCATCTTGCATGAAGGGGAACGCATCATGATACAGCCAGGCCATCCTGATTATGACCTGCTGGCAGATGCCATTGAAAGCTCACTGAGTCATCTGAATAACTCCGCCCTGGTAGATGTGGGCCTCTCCGATGAAACATTGGCCGACTATGCCACCACAGGGTTAACGCTGGAACTGTATTATGACAAACCGGTCATTTTTAACAGCATGGCCCGCACCGGCAAACCAACTCAACTGCTCATTCCCGTCGAAGGACGACATGCTGGTAGCGGGTTAGTCTTTTTAGGCGGCAATGGCCGGTGGTGGATTGGCGCTATTCGCATGGCAGACCCCGCTCCCCTGCTGGCAGCATTATCCCAGTTGGGCTACACGGCCGTCGTCACTGAACCGGCCGCCCCAGCAACCAATTAACGATACGGCCGTGCCCCGCACGACCTATCACCCTGGAGGAAATATCATGTCCACAACATCCCGAAAGGAAATTTTGGAACTGTTAGCCAACGGTAAAATCACGGCCAACGAAGCCGCCCAACTGCTCAGCCAACCCGCTGCGCCTGTGGTGGAAGATACGGCCGTGCCCGATGTGCAAATTCTCAAACAAGAAGAAGCCCTACAAGCCCGCAATGGCGGCAAAAAACCAGGCTGGCTACATGTGCGCGTGCGTGATATGCAGTCCGGACGTAACAAAGTCACCGTCAATATCCCCCTGGGTATGGTCAAATTTGGCATGAAGATTGGCGGCCATTTTTCACCCGAACTCAATGGGCTGGATTGGAACGAACTACAAGAAATGATGAACGAAATAGAGTCCGGCCTACTGGTAGACGTGCAGGATGAAGAAGGTGGCGAACACGTGCAGGTATTTGTAGATTAACTTGGCGTCCTTCGCAGACAAAACAGGTGGTTATTATGGCTGAACAAAAGTATTACACCTCCAGTTCGCCGCACATCAGCATCACCCGCTGTGGTGGCGACCTGGTTATCAACACCGGTATGGAAAACGCGGTCACGGCCGTTGGCAGCGGTGTGGAGGTGCAGGAAGCAACGGGCAGCTTCACCGCCAGTAGCGATGGGGACTTGAAATTGCTGCTGCCCGCCTCCGCCAGCGTCCGCATCGAATACGTCGGCGGCGATCTGGTCATCCGCAACCTGACGGGCGATTTGAGCCTGGACACAGCGCGGGGTGATGTGGTTCTCGTCGGGCTGAACCAGGCCAAGATCAACGCCATTCATGGCGACATTTCCGTCAAAAATGGGAATGGCCCGCTCAGCATCCAGACCTTACATGGCGACGCGGCTTTACGCCGGGTGGCTGATGTGGCGGTGGGAGTGGTTCATGGTGATCTGTCGGCGCAGGTGGTAAACGGCCGTATAGACCTGCAAGAAAGCTATGGTGACATCAGTTTGCGCTCCGTGAGCGGTGATGTAACCATCAACCAATGCGCCCGCGATGTGAATCTGCGCAATCTGGGTGGGCGCACGGCCGTGCAAAATGTAAAAGGTGACATCCGGTTGGTAGGTGGCCTGAGCGCCGCCGAACATACTTTCGTCGCCACCGGAGACATCATCGTGCGCTGGCCGGCCAACGCCCCGCTGAATCTGTCGGCCACCGCACCCCAAATTGTAAATCGGCTGCCGCTAGATAAAGCGTTGGAGGTGGATCATACCCTGACCGGCCGTTTGGGTGATGGCGAAACCACCGCCACCTTCACCGCCGGCGGGCGCATTGTCCTCAAGGAGGAACAAATGGTAAACCCCCGCTGGGAAGACGAACGTGATGGCGACTTCGTCTTTGCCTTTGATTTTGCTGACCTGGGTGAGCAGATCGGCCGCCAGGTGAGCGAACAAATTAACCGCTTCACCTCCAGTATTGAAACAAAATTCGGCCCGGATTTTGGTGAGAAAATATCCCAAAAGGTAGCCCGCAAGGCCGAGGAGGCCACTCGTAAAGCCGAACAGTCCGCCGAACGCGCCCGGCAGCGGGCCGAACGGCAAAACGCACGGTCAATGGGTGGCTACGGCCGTCCAGCTACACCACCTCCACCCTCCCGCGCCAAAGCCTCGCCTGATGAACAGATCAAAATTCTGAAGATGGTGGAACAGGGCATCATCTCACCAGACGAAGCGGCGACCCTGTTGGAAGCGTTAGAAAGATAGCGTGATGCGTAATCCGTGAACCGGCGGCTCTAAGTCACGAATCACACATCACGGGATAATTCCCGAACTGGCGCGGATGCGATAGAATTGATCGTCAAGATGATCGTTACCGCGCCCTTACATGACCAATCGAATCACGATGGCCCCCGCCAGATAAACCTGAACCGGGATATTCCCCAGGTGATGAAGCTGTTGGAACTGGTTTTTGGCGGAACGCTGGATGCCGAAGGGCAGCGCATGTTGACCGATTCGACACGCGCCAGCCAGGGGCCAGCGTTTCTGTGGCGGCTCAATCCGGCTTCCAGCAAACTGGCATTGGGGTTTGTGTGGGAGACGAACGGCCGTATCGTCGGCAATGTCACCCTTCTCACCACTAAAACCGAGGGGCGGTACCAGGTCGTTAATGTGGCCGTCCACCCGGATTTTCGGCGACGGGGCATTGCCCGGGGACTCATGCAACAGGTAACGGCGATGGTGCAGCAGCGTAACGGCCGAGAAATCCTGTTGCAGGTGGAGAGGAACAACAGTTCCGCCATCACACTTTACCAATCCATAGGGTATGAAGCGTTGGGCAGCATGACAAACTGGCAGACGGCCGTTTCCCGGCTACGCCCCATTCAGCCCACCCCCAAACCTCTCAGCAGCCTGGAACGAGTGGCGCCCCAGCCGCCAGCATGGCACATTCGTGGTCTGCGGCGGCAAGAATGGGAGCAGGCATATGCGCTGGACAGGGCCAGCCTGCCCGCCGATTTGAACTGGCCGGAACTGCCGCCGCCTGACTTTTACAAAACATCGTGGTGGGGGCAGATGGCCGATTTTGTGAACGGCCGTCGCGCCGACTGTTTGGTGGCGGCCACAGCACAAAATGAATTGGTTGGCCTGGTGCATATTTTTAGTGAATGGGGCCAACCGCACCAGGTGCTGGCGCGTATTCATCCCCTGTGGCGGGGGCAAGTGGAACGGCCGTTAATGACCCAATTGGTTTACCGTTTACAAGATTTGCCCCACCGCAACATTCGTCTGGATCATCCAGACGAGGACACTACGATGAGCGAGTTGTTGCGCGAGGCCAACTTTTCGCCCCGGCGCACACTCACCCACATGCGATTAACACTTTAGCAACTGTTGAAGAGAGGAGCGACATGGCATCCGCAGAAGAACGCTTACAAATTCTAAAAATGATTGAAGATGGCAAAATCAGCGCCGCCGAAGGGGCGGAACTGCTGCGGGCGCTCAGCCGAGAGAAAACTCCTGCCTCAGTCGAGCCACTCAAGGGCGCCAGCAATCCCCGTTGGTTCCGCGTGCGCGTCACCGACCTGAACAGCGGCCGTAACAAAGTAAATGTGAATATCCCGTTTGGGTTAGTGAATGTCGGCCTGAAAATGGGCGCCCGTTTTGCTCCAGAAATGGAAGGGGTTAATTTTGATGAACTGATGGAAGCGGTGCGCAACGGCCAGCAGGGCAAAGTGCTGGACGTGACCGATGAAGAAGGTGGGGAGCGCGTCGAAATTTTTGTGGAATAATCTTTCGCCAGGGTAGAAACGCTTACGGTAGCCGGGAGAGTGCCACACGTCCCGCTTCAGCAAACACAGGCTCCTGGGATGCCAGATCAAACATTTTGCGGGCATGTTCCTTTTGCTGGCTTTCCAGATATAACAACCCGATAGCAAAATAAGCGGCCGGCAACCGCAACCCCCCATCAATCGCTTTTTTGTAAGAAGTAATGGCGTCAGCCACCTGCCCCCTCGCCTCAAAATCCATACCTTGCCCCAGCGCGGCGTCTCGTTCCAATTTACTCAAACCATTTTCGGCAGAGGCGTCGGTGTCATCTTCATCGCGGAAAATTTCTTCGGCCAGTTGCTCTTGTGCCGTTCGTTTGGCAAAGATGATAGGATCATCTATTTTTAATTCCGGCTGGACATGTTTGCTGCGTTCGGCTTCAAAAATAGCAGCCATCTGGCGTACAGTTTCCGTGAGACTGTCTGCCTCTGCTTGTTCTTCCTCAGAAATTTGAGTTGCGGCCGTGGCTTTTTCTTCCTCTTCCTCTTCGCGGAAAGCGGCCTCTCCATGCTGAATGAGTTCCAATGCTTTCAACACATCATCATTACCAGGGTCAAGCCGCAGAGCAGCCTGGGCCATCTGCATAGCCTTTTTTGATTCGCCCTGCATTTGCAGAATACGGGCAATAGCCAGGTATTCGCGAACAGCATCCCGCACTTTGTTTTGCCGCTGAAAGACCATCGCCAGACGGCGATGTGCCCCCAGCAAATTGGGGTCCAGGCGAATAGCACGCTGCCAGTTGCCAATGGCCTCATCCAGTTTGCGCTGTTTGAGCAAAATTTCGCCAATTGCCATGTAGGTGCGGCCGGCTTCGCTCAGTTGACCCTGCCGTTCTTGAATATCGGCCACTTTTTTCAGATAGGTAATGTCACCTTGAGAATAACGGGCAGCCAGTTTGAAACATTCCAGGGCACGGTCTAACTGTTTAAGTCCCAGACAGGCTTCGCCTAAACCTGCGTAGGGGGCAGGCTCATTGGGGAATTCAGCGATAGCCACACGAAATGCGCCAAACGCTTCTTGCCAGCGTTGGGCATTGTTATATGCCAGGCCTGTTCTCATTGCTTTTTGGTATTTGGTGCGATCTTTTGCCATAACTACTATGTCACTTCGTCTGGAGAAACAGGGATCTCTAAGCCCCTGGTTTCCGGATGTTTTATTTTCTTCACGCCGGCTATCCCCTGAGCACGAGCATTACCATATAACACGGCCGCCGGCTTCGCAAGAGGAATTGTACTAATTCTCCATAGGTGAATGCAAACAACGGCTGTATCTTGCTCCCATCACGGCCGTTTGCTGTTGTCTATCGGCCGTTAGTAGTCATAATGTACTATGTATCTTCCCCCAACTTTCACAACTTCTTGATTGATTACCCTTATCTTGATGATATTATGTAACCATCCAGGGCAAAGTATATTAACAAATAGCTTTGCTCAGTTAAAGGATTAACAGGCACATTAAACGACAAGGAAAAGGGTGAACATGACATCATTTTACCAGTGGCTTATATGCCAAAAAGAACGGGAAGACATCGTAGGGGATTTTGCCTTTACGGTAGGCCAGTTAGCTGAACCACAGCCAAACCGCAAGAAAATCAGTGGTCACATGTTATGGGCCACCTGGCTGGTTGACCAAAGGGCAACTGATGATGTAATAGAAGCGTTTAATAAAGCCTGGCGCGAGTATCAAGACCATGTGGGAGCGATTGCCTGAACTCTCCCTTACCCCAAAACAAAAAACGGCGCGACGGAAAATCGCGCCGTTTTTTATTCCGCGTGACGTGGCCGATATTGCAAAGCTTCAGCCAAATGTGTGGGTTCAATCTGGCTCTTTTGGCTCAGATCAGCAATGGTGCGGGCTACTTTCAATACTCGATGATATGCCCGTGCGCTGAGGCTCATTTGCGACATGGCGCTTTTCATTAAACGTTTTCCTGCTTCATCAAGCTGGCAAATTTCGCGCACTTCACTTGGCCCCATATCGGCATTGCTGTGCAAGCTATATGGTTGCAGCCGTTGGCTCTGTAGTTGCCGGGCACCTTCGACTCGCTCCCGAATAACGGCCGATGGCTCACCACGTTTGAGACTGGTTAACTTGTCAAAAGGGACGCGAGGCACATCTACATGCAAGTCAATACGATCCATGAGTGGGCCGGAGATGCGTTTTTGATAACGGGCGATCATGGCGTTGGAGCAGGTGCAGGCGTGGGTGGGGTCGCCAAAATAACCACAAGGGCAGGGGTTTTGGGCAGCGATGAGCATAAAATTAGCGGGGTAGGTGACGGTGCCAGAGGCGCGGGAGATAGAGACTTCACGAGGCAGCCCCTCAAGGGGCTGGCGCAGCACTTCAATGAGCCTTTCGCCAAATTCGGGCAACTCATCCAGGAAGAGAACGCCGCGATGGGCCAGGGATATTTCGCCGGGGCGGGGCCAGGCGCCGCCGCCAACCAGCCCGGCATAGCTGATGGTGTGATGGGGAGCGCGAAACGGCCGTTCCCGAATCAGGGGTGTATCCGCGGGCAACAGACCAGCTACGCTGTAAATTTTGGTCACTTCTAACGATTCGTCCACAGACATGCGTGGCAAGATGCCCGGCAATGATTTGGAAATAAGGGTCTTGCCCGCGCCAGGGGGGCCGGTCATCAGGCAGTTATGGCTGCCGGCCGCAGCAATCTCCATGGCCCTTTTGACATGCTCTTGCCCCATGATGTCGGCAAAATCGGCCGCATAAAAGGGATCCCGGCCGAAGACTTCTTGTAGATTGACGGAATGGGGCGAGATAGGGTGCAGGCCAGTCAGGTGGCCTACCAGTTCTTGCAGATTTTGCACTGGAATCACTTCGACATCGGTCAACAGGGCGGCTTCTTCAGCATCGGCAATAGGAACATAGACACGGCCGTACCCCTCTTTTCGTGCCAATGCCGTCATGGGCAGAATGCCTTTGGTGTGGCGTGTGGAACCGTCCAGGGAAAGTTCCCCCAGAAAAAGAGCGCCTTCTAATTGGTCCGGCCAGATTTGTTGGGAAGCGGCCAAAATGCCAATGGCGATAGGCAAATCATACGCGGGGCCTTCTTTGCGCAGATCGGCCGGGGCCAGATTAACTGTAATGCGTTTATTGCCAGGAAATTCCAGCCCGCTGTTTTTGATGGCACTATGAACGCGATCACGGCTTTCACGCACGGCCGCATCCGGCAAACCCACCAGGTTAAATATAGGGCCGCCACGCAAGAGGTCTACCTCCACTTGCACCAGTTCAGCTTCCAAACCAACAATAGCGCAGCTTATCACTTTTGCCAGCATAGTTGATGAGTCCCAACACTACCTTAGAAATTGGCGATTGCAGGCTGGATGATCTTCAATCGCATGATTGACTGGTACTTTTGGGCGGCTAACCCGGTGAACCTTCGACAGGTAAATCTAAAACAAAGGTGCTGCCGCCGCCATTTTCGCTCTCCACCCAAATTTTGCCGCCATGCGCTTGAGCAATGGAATACACAAGCGCCAATCCCAGGCCAGAGCCTTCATATCCGGCTACATCTTTGCCCCGGTAAAATGTCTCAAAAATATAGGGTTTATCGCTTTCAGCGATACCTTCCCCTTTATCACACACTTTAACCAGGACATGGCTGTCATCTCCGACCACCATAATTTCGACTGTATCATTTTCCGGGGAGAATTTGATCGCATTATCTAGCAGGTTGCTGATAGCCCGGCGTAGCTGAGTGGGATTGCCGTTGACAATGCAGATACCCGGTTCGGCGGTGAGCAGGAGCGCCACACGTCGGGCTAATGCCTGCACCTGAAAATCATCTACAACTTCTGTGACCAGTTCCAGCAAATCACACGGCCGTGATTCGTATTCAAGGCCAGTATTTACTTTGGCTAATTCTAGAAGTCCATCTACCAGGCCCATCATTTTTTCGGTAGCCTGTAATATCTGGGCGGCCGTCTGGCTCTGTTTCTCATTCAAAGGGCCAGCTTTATCCAGACTGCGCACCAGCTCGCGGAGTTGGGTTAAGGGGGCGCGCATATCATGGGATACCGTAGCCACAAAATGGTCTTTGGCTTTGTCTAGCTCACGCAGGTGGGTGATGTTTTGCAGGATGAGGATACGGCCGTGTCCGGGAATAGGCGCTACTCTGGGCAACCACACCGAGCCATCAGGCAAAACCAGGTCTTCGGCCGTTTCCACAATCGGCTCCGTCAGCAGAGCCACCACCTCTGGGGGGTGAATCACCTGAGCCACCGGGTTGCCAATGGCTTCGGCCGCCAGGTTTAACCGTTTGCGTGCTTCCTGATTCAATAAAAGAACTCGCCCCCTGACATCCGTTATCAAAATAGGGCTGTTATTATGCTCCAATGTCGCTTCCAAATGCTGCTTACGTGCTTCTGCCTCCTGAAAAAGCAACGCATTAGAAACCGCAATGGCGACGGCCGAAGCAATCGAAAGCGCTCGTTCCACATCCTGATCATCAAAATCCCCATCCAATTTATTGAGAAGCTCCATCACCCCCACCACCTGCCGCCGAAAAACCAGCGGCACACACAACAGAGACCGGGTAACAAAACCGGTCAGCTCATCCGCCTTACGAAAATGCAAAGGATGGGTGGCTACATCATTGGAATAAATCCATTTACCCGTCCGGGCCACCGCCCCCGCAATCCCTTCATCCACCGGCAGCCGCACATCGCTTAATATCTCCGACGGGGTGCCTACATTCGCCAGCACTTTGAGCAATTTGCCAGACTCATCAAGCCACCATAAAGAGGAAGCCTCAATCCGCCAGCTATCATGCACCTGGTTAATGGTCAGGCGCACCACCTCATCCAATTCCAGCGTAGAAGTGATGGTACGAGTAATCTCCCCCAGTACATTCAGTTCCACCAAACGGCCGGCCAATGCCTGGTCGGCCGCCTGAAATACACGGGCATTCTCCAGGGCAATGGCCGCATAATCAGCTAAAAAGGAAAGCAGAAATTCATCTTGTTTACTAAAAGCACGGAAGGCAACTTTGTTACTTACACCTAACACACCAAGCGTCAGGCCACGCAATTTGAGCGGCACAAACAAAACGGCACGCGCAAAAACGCCTTCCTGCAATTTAATGCCTTGCCCGGATGATCGGGACTGACGCCATGGCCGCCCCGTTTGTAACACCTGCCCAATTTGGGAATCAGCTATCAAAATTTTGTCTTGTGGTTTTTGCTGCGCATCCCCATTTTTCTTGCCATAAGCCAGAAGGTAACGGCCGTCCTCCTCCAACTTCCAGATGGTGCTTTCTTCCGCGCCCGTCAACTGCGTCGCCGCTTCCAATACCCGCTCTAAAACCTGGTCTACACTGAGCAAAGAAGCTATCGCCTTACCAATGTTCGACAAAGTTTCCATCTCATGCGCCTGCCGGCTCAATTCCACCTTGGCCCGGCGCAGTTGCTCTGCCAGCTCTTCCTTGTCATGCAAGAGCCGGGGTTCTACCAACGCCCGATCGATCGTGTCCACAATTTCATCTACCGTAAACGGCTTGATGATGTAATCTTTGGCCCCCAGACGAAACGCATCAATCGCACTCTGCTCTGAACCATATCCCGTCATCAAAACAACCGGCGTACTCAATGACTCCTTCGCCATTTGTTGCAAAACATCCGTCCCCGTCATTTCCGGCAAATGCAAATCCAGCATCACCAGGTCTGGCTTTTTATCCCGGATAAGCTGCAACCCCGTCTGCCCGTCATACGCATAGAGCGTCTGGTAACCAAATGTTGGCAGCATATACTCGGTCAGATGTTTTACAATTTCCCTGCTATCGTCAATGATGAGAATTGTTTCGCCGCTCATAAATCAATCTTTTGGAGATGGCACAACAGATACTTCCCACCCCCTCTCAGCAAACTCCATCTACTTCCTGGTGGCAGAACCGGCAAAATTGACAATACATTTCAGTCCAAAGTTCGTAACAATCATGAAACCTGCTCAAACCCTCTTCGGGTGGGATTATAACATAAGCAGTTGATTAGAGACACAGACTTTGAGCTCCTGGCCTAGAAGCATATAATCCTTGCCATCATCCTATCCACACTCACTATCATTTTGGCTTAAAAATGGAGAAGTTCACATGAACCGCATCATTCGTGCCCCCAGAGGCACCAGGCTGCACTGCAAGGGCTGGCTGCAAGAAGCCGCCTTCCGCATGTTACAAAACAATTTAGACCCCGATGTTGCCGGTGATCCCCAAAATCTCATTGTGTATGGCGGCCGAGGCCGGGCCGCACGTAATTGGGAAGCATTTGACGCCATCCTGGCAACCTTACAAAAGCTGGAAAATGATGAAACCCTCCTGGTGCAAAGCGGTAAACCAGTCGCCGTTTTCCGCACCCACCCCGACGCCCCCCGTGTGCTCATTGCCAATTCTAACATGGTGCCCCACTGGGCTACCCAAGAAAATTTTGACAAATGGGAAGCGGCCGGGTTGCTGATGTATGGGCAAATGACGGCCGGAAGCTGGATTTACATTGGCACGCAGGGAATTTTGCAGGGGACGTATGAAACGTTTGCGGAAGCGGCACGCCAGGCTGGTTGGCCCTCGCTGCAAGGCAAATGGGTGCTCACGGCCGGATTGGGCGAGATGGGTGGCGCACAACCATTAGCCATTGCCATGAATGGCGGGGTGGGGTTGGTGGTGGAAGTGGATGAATGGCGGGCACACCGCCGCCTGGAACACCGCTATATTGATGAAGTGGCCGAAGATTATGCTGATGCCCTCCAACGGGTGGAACATTACGTTCACACAGGTACGCCTCGTTCGATTGGCCTTATTGGCAATGCGGCCGAAATTTTCCCGCGTTTGCTGGCTGAAGGGCAGATACCAGATATGGTCACTGACCAGACATCGGCACATGATTATCTGGCCTATTTTCCGCACACGCTTTCCTTTGCCGACGGCCGTGCCCTGCGCCAGAGCCACCCCGCCGAATTTGCCCGCCTGTCTGCCCACTCAATGGCCGCCCAATGTGCCGCTATGGTAGAGTTCCAAAAACGGGGGGCCATTGTCTTTGACTATGGCAACAATTTGCGGCAACGCGCCCTGGATGAAGGTGTCACCGAGGCTTTTAGCTATCCTGGTTTTGTGCCAGCTTATATACGGCCGTTATTCTGTGAAGGCAAAGGGCCATTCCGTTGGGTTGCCCTCAGCGGCGACCCCGAAGATATTTATGTAACAGACCGCGCCATTCTAAACCTGTTTCCTGAAAACGAAGCCCTGCGGCGCTGGATCACCATGGCCCAGGAGAAAGTTCACTTTCAAGGGCTGCCGGCCCGCATTTGCTGGTTGGGCTATGGCGAACGGGACAAGGCCGGACTGCTTTTTAACGATCTGGTGGCCAGTGGCGCCGTCAAAGCACCCATCGTCATTGGCCGAGATCATCTGGATGCCGGTTCCGTTGCCAGCCCCAACCGGGAAACAGAGGCGATGCGTGATGGCTCTGACGCTATTGGTGATTGGCCCATCTTGAACGCTCTCATTAACACGGCCGCCGGCGCTACCTGGGTCAGCTTTCATCATGGCGGCGGCGTGGGCATTGGTTACAGCCTGCACGCCGGCCAGGTTATTGTCGCCGACGGTACGCCGGAAGCGGCCGTGCGCTTAAAACGAGTCCTCACCGTTGACCCTGGCATGGGAGTGGCCCGCCATGTTGATGCGGGCTACCCGGAGGCCATCCGGGCCGCCAAAGAGCGCGGCGTTCAAATTCCCATGCTGCCTGTTGATCCCATCGCCTGAACAACTTTACGTAACAATAAAAACGTGCTATATTATGTTCACCTGTTATGTAAATCAATCAGGTGGTCGGGCATCGCAGCCGCACGGCCATCAAAACTCAGTGGAGGTCAATTACCGTGTCCCCTCGAAAATTAGTTATCCTTCTCGTTTTACTCCTGTCCATGACACTCACGCTCGCTGCCTGCGAACTCCCCTTCCCCGGCGGCGATTCCCCAACTGCCACGCCAGACCCCAATGTGGGCGGCGGCACAGATGGCACGCCCCAGCCCACTCCAGAAAGCAGTGACCAAACCCAACCCACGCCTGAACCAGAGAGCCAGGCACAACCTACCCCAGAACCCACCACGGCGGCCGTTGAGCAAGTGAAACCTACTGCCGAAACCAGCAGCAGTCAGCCAACCCCTACAGCAACGGCCACTAGCGTCCCCCCAACGCCAGGCGGGGGAACGGTAGGCATACCGCCTACACAGGAAGTGATTCACATTGTCCAGCCCGGCGAGAACTTGTTCCGTATTGGTCTGCAATATGGCTATTCCTGGGTGGTGTTAGCCCAACACAATGGCATTCCCAATCCTCATTTTGTGGTAGTGGGCCAACAAATTCGCATCCCGCCAGCCGGCGGCAGCGGCGGCACTGGCGGGCAGCCCCCGGGTGGAATCTATACCAACTACGTGGTACAGCCGGGTGATAATCTGTTCCGCATTGGGCTACAATTTGGCATGAGCTGGGTGTTGATTGCCGAAGCGAATGGTATCGCCAACCCGAATTTCATTGTGCCCGGCCAGGTGCTTAAAATCCCCATCATTTCCTGATGAAACATGAGAGTTAACGCAATAAAAAAAGAACGGCCGTCACCGCAACGGCCGTTCTTTTTTGGGGCGCATACTCACGGTTGGCAGTTACGGCCGTAACACCAACTCTTCCACCGCATGAGCCTCCACTGCTTCACGACTCCACCATAGCGGGTGATATTCCCCGTTCAGCCACAACATAATTTCACTGTCATACAGCGGGCTGCCAGGGTGGCCGCTCTGCCCGGTGGGAATCACCGCCTGGCTGGCGTCAAAATCGCTCAAATTCAGGATCATCCGCATGGATGGATGCGCGGTCACGATAGCCGGATTATCGGCCGACCAACCATTCGCATTCACAATACTGTCGCCGCCATCGGCCGCAAACGGGCCACGATTCACCAGCGCCTCAATATCCGGTATGCCGCTTTCGCCCAACGGCTGGCTGGCAAAGGTAGCTGTGTGCAAATCACCCCACGCCACAATACCCCCCTTGTTTTCATCCAGCCAATCCAGCGCCGCCGTCATCGCTTGCAGCAATATCATCTCACGGCTTTCCGTCTCTGGTGTGTTCACATTGTCCCACCAAATCGCGCCTGGATCGCTGGCAATGTAATGCAAGAAAATGTTGTTGCGAATATCGGCCACATTCTCTTCGCCAATCTCATCCGCCAGGATGGCTGGGTACAATTTGACCACAAAAATTTCAAAGATAGCGGCCGCACGGCTATCACGCCCTTCCTGCCCATCCCAGGTACGCAGTTCGTCAATGGCTTCTTGCACACGCGGGTCGTCGGTTTGCAGATTCGCCAGATATTGCACATAGGTGCGGGCTAATAAAGACATGTTATCGTTTTGGATGGCTCCAATGTCAGCGGCCGTAATTTTATCCCCATTGGCAATAATCGCGTCAATCATTTCCACAATACGCTGCCCCCGGTCGCCATCGGCCCAATCGCGGGTGATGTAGTGCGGATAAGCCTGGTCTACGATAGCATGGTTAGCAGTGGAGATGTAACCCTGGTCAGGATTAAACAGAGCCGGCAGTTCCTCAAAGGGAATCCAGCCCGTCCATTCGTATTCGTCCGTCCAGCCGGGCGCGGGCACAATGCCAAACCCGGCTTTGCGAATGGGGGTCAGGCCGGGCATTTGATACGCGATATTGCCTTCACGGTCAGCATAGATTACGTTTTGAGAAGGGATGTCCCAATAACGCAGCGCATTGCGGAAATCTTCATAATTTTCAGCCTGGTTGAGCATTAATACAGATTGCAGAACGCGAGATGGCTCCTGGGCCACCCAGCGCACGGCCAAAACATCTTCGGCATCTTCCAGCACATCGCTGATGATGGGGCCGTGCCGGGTAATACGCACCGGCAATAGCACATCCTCGCCGCCGTTGACCTTGATGACCTCTTCGATGATTTCCAGGTCGTGCATTTCGCCCATGTATTCGTATTGGTCGCCTTCGATGCGCTCAATATACAGGTCTTGCACGTCTGCGCCGGTATTGGTGACGCCCCAGGCAATATCATTGTTGTGGCCGATGATGACGCCGGGCACGCCAGCAAAGGAGAACCCCACCACATCATAACCGGGGGCGTGCAGCCCCACCTGGTACCAGATGGCGGGCATCTGGATACCGAGATGGGGATCGTTTGCCAGCAAAGGCAGGCCGGTATCGGTGTGCTGGCCGCTGATGACCCAATTGTTGGAGCCGACGAACAGGTCGCTACCCAACGTTTCTGGGATTTGGCCGATGAGGGTGGTGTTGACGTTTTGCCAGTTCACGGCCGTATCCCATCCCGCTGGTATCCCCTTTCTGGCAATCTCACTCACCAGTTGGTCGGTTGGCGCAATAACGGGGCGGGTGTCGTAGGGATAGGGGGGTACCAGTTCAGCCACCGCCTCTTCACCAAACTGGTCAATCATACGGGCATAGGTCATCTCCCGGTTGATGTCATTTGCCAGATCAAAGGACATCACTACCCCCCACCCAACCGTATCCACCGGCTCCCAGGGTTCAATGTCCCAGGGTTCGTTGACAGCCTGGAGAATGGTGTAGTTGATAGAGAGTTCGCCGGGCGATTTGTCGCTGATATAGGCATTAACGCCGGCCGCATAGGCTTCTAACAGGGCATAGTATTCCGGTTCATTCTCCTGGTAATAATCTACCGTATTTTGGGCCATGCGGTTCCAGCCCATGGTGCGGATAAATTTATCGTTATCCAGCGTGGCCTCGCCGGCAATTTCAGAAATGCGCCCCTGCCCAATATGCCGCCACCACTCCATTTGCCAGAAACGATCCTGGGCATGGACGTAGCCCTGAGCAAACATGAGGTCTTCCAGGCTGCCAGCGTAGATGTGGGGAATGCCAAATTCGTCCCGGTAAATGGTGACTTCATCCTGGAGGCCGGGCACGGTTTGGGTGCCATCGGTCTGGGGCAACGGCCGTCGCTGCACCAGCAACAACGCGCCTACCACCACCAGTAACAAAACAAAAATCACGGCAAAAATATAAGCCAATATCTGAAGTACACGGTTCATTTTCTTCTCCTATGTGCGTTGCAAGTTGCAGGTGGGCAAGTGGCAAGTAAGAAACCTGCAACCTGCTACTTGCCACTTGCTACACAATCATACCCGCTTTTGGGACAGGCCAAAAATGTGGCATATAATTGGCGAATGGCGATTTCACTGTTCAATTTTATCTGGTTATTGGTCGGTTTATTGGTGGGCACGGCCGTCAACTGGCTGGCTGATTATTTACCGGCGGGGGAACGGCCGTCGTGGCGGAGTTGGGGCTGGCAGCAGCGCAAACGGCCGTTGCTGGTATGGCTGGGTACGGCCGTGTTGTTTTTCTGCCTGCCCTTCTGGATCACCGAAACAGTCAATCTGGTCATCAACAGCCTCTACATCGCCATTCTCATCCTCATCATCGTCACCGATCTGGAACACCGACTGATCTACAACGTGGTCGTCTACCCGGCCATGCTGCTGGCCGTGGCGGGCAGCTTTTTTGTCACCCCAGACGAGAATAACATCCGGCTGGCGTTGGTAGGTGGCCTGGTGGGGCTGGTGCTGTTTGGGGCATTGTATGGGCTGGCGAATTTGATTTACGGCCGTGAGCGCGTCCCACTGGGCATGGGTGATGTCAAACTGGCCGTCTTGCTGGGGCTGATGTTAGGCTTTCATCGCATCTTCTTTTGCCTCTTTTGGGCCATTATTTTGGGCGGCGTAATCACCCTGCTGCTGCTGCTCACACGCCGCGTGGGGCGCGGCACGGCCCTACCCTACGGCCAATATCTGGCCCTTTCCGGCATCGCCTTTCTCATCTGGGGCGCTGATTACGCGCAGCAGTTCATCAATTGAATACACTTGTAATGAGACATCCGATTTCTCAAGCAACCTTTGGTTGCCGAAATCGGATGTCTGGCAATATCTCAATCCCCATCCGAATTCAGTGTAGGACAATTGGCATTCGGCCGACTTTCCACCCGCACATCATCTATAAAGATTTGCCGGTTATCAATCAAAGCAGTTATGGACGATGTCAGATTATCATTCACAATATAAAAAACGAATTTAGCAGTGGACGCACCATCGGGAGGACACATAAAAGCGGTTGAATACAAGGACCAGTCTTCGTTGAAGCTGCCACTATTAATATAATTACTCTCGCCATTATTCCACACGTAATATCCAACAACCCGAATGTTATCGGGGTCACCCTTTCCATAAAAACTAAACCTATATTCAACATCGGTTGATTGGATAGGGATAAGTGAGCTGGTTATGGTGACGGGGCCACTATTTACCATGTCATCCACCACTGCCATAGCACTGTACCAGCCACTATGAGCTTCACTCATCGTTGGCTCCCAATCAGCATTCGCGGGATCAGGCGTATATTCTTCCCAATTGGCAAACTGTTCTTCAAAGCTGCAATTGAGGGGCAGATTGCCACACTCACCCGGCAGGGGAATGTAATCACCGATAGTCAGACCATCTATCCCCGTATTGGGAATGCCATGCGCCGAGCCATTCCACAACAGCCAATAAGTGCAGGTTGTGTTTTGGCCGGTGCTGCCGGGAGTACAGACCAATATATCTGCTCCATCACCACTGCTGCCATTTACCACAAAGGAGCGCTCCGTGGATAAATACATCTCACCGCTCTCCATATCAAAAGAAATAGCATCCACATCTTCATAGGTATCAGTCAGCCCGACATCAGAACCGTCAAAATAGATAGCCGGTGGGGTAACTGTTGGCGAATCGTAAGCAAATATATCTTCATCGGCAAAACAATCATTGACGGGTGGGATGAAGGAGCAATTGGCGTTGGGATTGATCTTTACCAGTGCAGGGCCAATGGCGCTGACCAACGAACGTTCTTGTATATCAAAGGAAAAGGCGTCAATATTTTCATCAGGTTGGTTCAGGCCAACGGTACTGCCATCCAGGTAGAGAGATATAGTACCACTGGTATTGTCGCCCGGCGATGTAGGCGCAAAACGGATGATGTCTGCGCCATCATAACCGCCCCAGGCTGCATTCAGGCTGAAGTAAATATCCCCCTCATGGTAGGTGAAAGCGTCCAGATTCAGGCTGTCGAGGCCAATATCTGAACCATCAAAAAAGAGTCGCCACACACCAGTATCTCCGTCAAAAAGCAAAATGTCCTCGTTGCTGTAAGGCACATTACCTGCATAACCATTCCCGGCAAAGGAGACATAGAGATACCGTTGTGGCGTCACCGGGTCACCGGCCGGGGACAGCATGATCGCGTCGAACAGCACATAGGTAAGAGAATCAGAAATAATAGTCTGTGAATCCAGGCGAACAAACTCATTCACAGCGTTATCCATAGCAAAATCATACCGGCCGAGGTAAGCCCAGGCATCATGTTCATCGTTGCCCACATAAGACGCCTGGGCAATCACGGCTACCGTACTTTCTCCATTATGCTGCACGGTGTATTCGACGCCTAACGAAGCATCTACATCCTGGGGAATGTGGACAAAGAGATCATATTCACCCGCCGGGGTAAAGGCATCATGCTTGATATACCACGTAGCCATACACGCCTCAGATATTCCGGTAGTTACTCGACGGTAAGCGTTGTTATAGGCCTCATTGGCACCGCTGATTGTGTTCCAGGTACATGGCCCGCTCGTAACAAAATCGGCCGAACCGTCATCAATAATCATCCGCGCATTGTTCACGGCCGGTCTGGGTATAGCAACCCCATCAGGGAATTGCAGAGGAAGACCAGAGACCTGGGTGATGGACGGATAATCTAGCCAAACGTCATAGCTAGGTGCGCCGTCTAGAGCCAGTTCCCAAGGGTCTGTGCCGGGCGCTCCAATCCAGCCGTAGGGATTCACGCGAATACCATCCGGGTTAATCAAGCCAAAATGCAGGTGTGCGCCGCATGTTGGAAGTTCATCAGGATCGCAGTTAGAACCTGCCACATTTCCGGTATTGCCACTAATGCCGATGATGCCTTCCCCATTTGCCGGGTCGCCTGTTTGTACCTGGATAATGCTTAGGTGGCCGTATTCTGTGCGATAATCATTGTCATGTTCAATGCGTACTCGCAAACCGAGGCCGTCCCTATGATTACTTTCATTAGCCCAACCAGCTTGGTATACCACACCATCAGCAGCCGCCAACACAGGTTTATAATTGATGCCATAGTCAATGCCATCATGTTCGTCGTAACCCAAACCAAAAGGTGGATTGAGGAGACAGTCACTACCATCATAATGTTGAGTACAGTCATTGGGATCCTGTTGACCTAAACTTAGATAAGGCCACCAATGATCAAAAACAGTATTGACCGTGTCAGTACCATAATAAATTGGGCCGAGAAATGGGTCTGGTGGTTGAGCTTGTGCAAATATGGTTGTTCTTGGGGAAAACAACCAGGCCAATACCACTAAACATAAAGACAGATTGACGAACGTTAAGGCAATTAAATTCACGTTTGATTTTTGGTTCATTGTTTTTCCTAAAGAGAAGTTGAAAAGCACGGAATAAAACATCTATTTGGAAATGGGCTGTAAAGTTGGCAGCCATACTAATTCCCAGGGAGGTTTGCTGCCACTTGTATCCATAATCGGGTAATAAATGCCGCTGGTCACATGGAGGACATACAAACCTGATTCAGCGTAAAACAAAACCCATTCCCCATCTGGTGACCAGCTATATGGTTTGATAGTTTGAATCTCTGTGCTTTCAAAAATTGTTTGTATATCACCCGATATTGTGTCAACCGTTATCAGTCGCGCAGCACCATCTTGTACCAATCCCACAGCAACTTGAGAGGCAACTGGTGACCAAATAGGTGGGCTCATTTGCTGGCTGCTAATGACATCTGTAAAGGTCAGGGTATCTGTGTACCAGATTGAAAGTGTGCTCTCATTTCTGGTGAAGGCGAGATAGTCGCTATCAGTTGACCAGACAGGTTTACTAACTACATCTTCAATGGGGTTTAATAAGGCGGGAGTGAGTGTTTCTATATCCACCATATATAAACGGCGGGTTGCGTCAAAACCAAATTGCATGTAGGCCAGCCAACGACCATCAGGTGACCACGTGCTACCAGTAAAGTCCAAAGCCGCTTCTGAATCAGAAATAAGCTCTATTTCTCCAGTATCGGAGTGATAACCGTGAAGCTGTTGGGTATTGGAATGAAAAACCAGTAGTTGACCATCTGGCGACCATGATAGCTGCCCTACAGCGCTTTCTGGCATAGAAAGCAAAAGTTCTGGCGTAGATTGATCAAGTGTAACATTCAGTATATCTGGGCGTTGAGAGTATGTGACAGCTTGGCTATCTGGTAGCCAGCTTACGCTAAAACTGTTGTATTCATTATTGGTCAAACGCTCTATTGAATTATCCGACCGATCATAAATGTAGATGTTTATTACATCCTCACCAGGATCATCGTTAAGTTCTCCATCGCCATTACTATCTTCTAGTAAAAGCAGAGCCAGTTTTGTTTCATCAGGTGATACCATGATGGACGATCCCGCGAGAAGTGTTTCTGCCCAAATTGTTTCAACCCACCATTCGTTTGTTGTTGTACCCGGAATAGCCCGGTACAAGTCATAAGTTCTTGGAGGTTGTTGCTCTAAGGATTCGGTGTTTGGTGGTGGGTCTGGGTCTAGGAAAAAGTAGATTTCTCCGGGCGGTGGTGGCAGAGGTATTGGAGTGTTTGTTGGCATCTCTGTGGGCTGGGGAGTATTGGTTAGGGTGGGGGTTATAGGCACGGCCGTAGGGGTATCGGTTGGCAAAGAAGCGGAAACGGTGTTGGTTGGTA